>JAFQXL010000001.1 GCA_017406985.1 Candidatus Saccharimonadota bacterium | reverse complement strand
GCCAGGATCAAACTCTCCATTAAGGACTCCCGAAGAAGTCAAGAAAATTTGACTGTTCAAACATTCGAGAGAAAAGAAAATTTATTTTCTTTTCCGAGAATGAGCAGAACTGTATCTTTAGCGTTAGCTAAAGAATAAAACTCAAATTAAAATAAATAAACTGACGATGAAATTGAAAAATTTTCAATTATAATTGCACAACTGAATTGTTAAAACTTCTGATTATTTTTATCGCGCTACCCTTAAGCGCGTCGAAAGACTACTAAAATAACTTCTCTCGCAGTCTTCAATACTTCTAATCTTATACCATCTTTAAAATTAAGTCAAGACTTTTTTCAAAGATTTTTAAAAAATCTTCCCAAAAGTCACAAATTGAATCGCTACCGCGATTAAAACCCCTATAATAAACCCAACAATTGCTTGCGCAACCGTATGCCCCTCGACTAATTTTAGCGGCTTCGCCAGTTGCGTATCCGCGACAATTTTGTTCAAAAGCTTTCCCTGTTGCCCCACCGCATACCTTACATTCGTTGCATCATAGATAATAATTATCGTATTACAGGCCGCAAGCGCAAATATCGCCGAGCTAAATCCTAGCCGGAACCCAATCGTTAGTGTCGCCGCTACAAAACTCGCCGTATGTCCCGACGGCATTCCTCCGGATTTCGCCATAATCGCTAAAAATTCCGAAAATTTTAGTTTTCCCTTTCGGAGAATTAATGTAATAACTACCTTTGCCGATTGCGCAATTAGCCACCCTAAAACAAAGGCTAAAAGAATATAAAGACTATCCATAATTCTATTGTATCATATTTTGGTCCCGCCTTAGCTTTATTATACCTATCGGATAAAAATTATGACATTTAGGACTAAGACGGGATTCAGAATAAATCTTAGCCAAACATACTGACTAAAATCCTAAAATGTACCTCTTACTTTCTCTGGTTCATTTTATGATGATCAGAAAGTAAGAACCAAGTTGAAACTGTCCCGAGTAACGCTCCCGAAACAAAGAATAAAATCCAAGATAAATTATTTAGTATATTCTCCGTCTCAATTTTCTTCCCGAGTTCCGGAATTTCAAGCGTCTCCTCTTCAGCTTCAGTAGTTTCCTCTTCCGAGGAAGTCTCCGTAGTCTCTAGAGTTTCAGCTTTCTCTGCTTCTTCAACAGTTTTGACCGAATCATCGTTCGAGTTATTACTTAAATAAACTGTTTTAACAACTTCAACCACCTCTTTTGTCGACGGACTAGTTTCGGACGTAACCACCTCTACTTCAGCGGTCTTTACTTCAGCCGTCTCCGCCTCAACCGGTTCTTCGGTAGGCTCCTCTACGGGCTCCTCGACTGGTTCTTCGGTAGGCTCCTCTACCGGTTCTTCAATCGGTTCTTCCGTAGGCTCTTCGACCGGTTCTTCGACCGGTTCTTCCGTATCAACTTCTACATCGACCAATGCATAATTTATCTCTGTAATATTCCAATCTGAATCCTTCTCGAACGTATCCGCCGCGCAGGCTTTCCCTTCCGTCCAACCCGATAAACACGCACTATAGTCGATTAACTGTGCCCAAATCGTTCCATTCATAAGTTCCGCCATATAAAACATCTTCCCTGTCGAACTCTCTAAAAGATTTACTTCCGCCCGAGAAACATAATGTTTCGTTGTATCTTTTACATATTTATAATAATTCTCGATATTATCTGTCCAGAAAACCGGAATTAAATCCTCATCTGTTAACTCTGAAACGTCACCCGCCTCTGTTTCGTCAACAATCCAAGCCCCCATGTTCGCTACTGGAGACGATAATCTCGGTTGCGTTACTCCGAAGTCGAGTTTGTTATTCGTTAAATCGATTAACGATAGCTCAAACTGCGGCCTACCGTCGAATCCATACGGAATCGGCGAAATCCCGCCGTCCGCGAACACGCTCGGCGTCGCCATACTTGAAGCCAGTAACGCCGACCCCGCTATTACATTTTTAATACTCTTTTTTAAGGCCATTTTTGCTCCTTTTAGTTAATTTACGCGCGGAACTATATGCATTTTCTTAAAAAAGTCAAGCATAAACTTTTTCTAACAGAGGTCAAAAAATATCCCGCTTATGTCTATTCGCTCAAAAAGTTGTAGGGAAATGCACATTTTTTAATTTCCACCCCTGTAAAACCGAACAGATAAGGGACATTTTTGTATTTTTAGCCTCAAAATTAACAGGGGTGAAACATAAGCGTTATAGCTAAAAATTGTCCCTTTTCGTCTCACCAACTAAAAAGCGGGCTTTAAACCCGCTTTTTATCCCCCCAAAAATCCTAGATTACTTGGACGCCTCAGTAGCTCCAGCGTCTTCCTTCTCTTCTGGAAGTACGATTCCGAGCGACGCAACCGTATCACCGTCCGCCATTTTCATAATGCGAACCCCTTGAGTTGCGCGTCCGAGCGTCGGGATTTCTTTCACCGCAACGCGGATTGCCTGTCCCTTGGTCGACATCATAATCACTTCTTTCGCTTCTGGATCAAGCGTATGTACCGCGACAATCGTACCGGTCTTCTCTGTTACCGCCGCAACTTTAATTCCAACTCCACCACGCTTGTGAGTCGGGAAGTTCGAAACTAGCGTTGCTTTTCCATATCCGTTCGCCGAAACCGCAATTAGCTTCTGATCTGGATCCGTTACAATGTCCATTCCGACTACTTCGTCTTTCGGACGTAATCTAATTCCGCGAACACCCATCGCCGAGCGACCCATCGCCCTGACATCTGCTTCGTTAAAGCGAATCGCTTGTCCCGCCGAAGTCGAAATGATAATATCGTTCGAGCCGGTCGTCGCTTTCACCCACTTCAGTTCATCTCCCGGATCAAGTTTAATCGAAATTAACCCGTTCGAACGTACATTGAGATATTGTTTAATCGCTGTTTTCTTAATCGTTCCACGTTTTGTACACATAAAGAGGTATCCCTCATCAACCGCAACACCCGAATCTTCTTTAATCACCTCTGTAACTTTCTCGTCTGGATGCATATTTAAGAGGTTTACCGCCGCCGTTCCCTTTGCTTGAAGCGAAGCCTGCGGAATTTCGTAAGCCTTTAATCTAAACATGCGCCCCTGAGAAGTAAAGAATAAGAGAAAATCGTGTGAAGAAGCCGTAATAATCTGAGAAATCACATCTTCTTCTTTTGTCGTCATACCTCTCTTACCTTTTCCACCTCTGTTCTGTCGTCTAAAGTCGTTCTGTGAAACGCGTTTCACATAGTTCTCTGCCGTTAGAAGAATTACGCTTTCTTCCTCTGGGATTAACTCTTCTTCACTGAACTTTCCAAGCTCATGATTAAAGATTTTCGAACGTCTTTCGTCGCCATATTTCTCTTTAAGAGCTAATAGTTCTTCTTTTACAACCGCAAGAATCTTCATTTCGTCCGCAAGGATTTCTTCATATTTCGCAATCAAAGCGTGAAGCTCTTTAAGTTCTTCCTCGATTTTATCGCGCTCTAACCCCTGTAATCTTCGAAGTTGCATCGCTAAGATAGCCGCCGCTTGAATCTCGGAGAGTCCGAATTTCTTCATAAGCTGCTTATCGGCATCATCATAAGATTCACGAATCGTCTTAATTACTTCATCGATATTATCAAGCGCGATCTTTAGCCCCTCGAGAATATGTGCACGCTCTTTCGCCTTTCGAAGGTCATATTCCGTTCTACGACGAATTACTTTCTGACGATGTTTAATAAACTCCGACAAAATCTCCTTTAGCCCCATTACTCGCGGCTGAATTCCGTCGACAAGCGCAAGTACGTTATAATGGAATGTCGTCTGAAGATCGGTTAGTTTAAAGAGCTGATTTAAGATTTTCTTCGGGAACGCATCTTTTTTAAGCTCAACCACAACTCGAACTTTACCACGAGCCGACTCATCTCTTGCATCCGCAATATGCGTAATTTTCTTATCTAAGACAAGCTGACGTACTTTCTCGATAAACGCCTCTTTACTCATTCCGTAAGGCACTTCGGTAATAACAATGTTATAACGTCCGCCTTTTCTCTCTTCAATATTCGCTACCGCGCGAATCGTTACCGAACCTTTACCTGTCGCGTAAGCCTGTTTCATCGGCTCACCACCATAGACTTCCGCTCCTGTTGGAAAATCTGGTCCTTTAACGTGTTTCATTAACTCTTCAAGCGAGATTTCCGGATTATCAATCTGAGCCACCGTCGCATCAACCACCTCTGATAGGTTATGTGGTGGGATGTTTGTCGCCATACCGACCGCAATACCCATCTGTCCGTTCAGGAGAATGTTCGGTAATGCCGCCGGAAGAACTACCGGCTCTTTCTCTGTTCCGTCAAAGTTATCACGAAAATCAACTGTCTCTTTCTCAATATCCGAGAGAAGTTCCGCCCCGACCTTATCCATTCTCGCCTCAGTATAACGCGAAGCCGCCGGCTCGTCTCCGTCCATCGAGCCGAAGTTACCTTGTCCCTCGACGAGCGTATATCTCATTTTCCAAGGCTGTGCTAGGTTTACCATCGCATCATAAATCGACGAATCACCGTGCGGGTGATATTTACCCATTACTTCCCCGACGATACGCGCAGATTTTACCGTCGCGTGTGGCGCTTTCCAGCCATTTTTCTGCATCGCATAAAGAATACGTCTATTTACTGGCTTAAGACCATCTCTTACATCCGGAAGCGCACGATCGATAATGACCGACATCGAATAACGGATAAACGAGTCTTCCATTACGTTCTCGACGGTTAGCTCCTCAACTCCGTCCGCCCCCTCTGTCGCAACTAGTCCTCCGACTTTCGCAACCTCTCCGAACGTCTCGTCTATCCCTTTGTCGTCCGCTTTATCTGGTACGCCGGTATTTTTCGAAACATCTTTTTCGTCTTCAGGATTATTTTTCTTATCTACCATAATTTATCCTTTCTAGAAGTCCAAGTCGTCTAGATCGACCGAAGCCGCTCTCGATTGGATGAAGTTTTTACGCATTTCGACCTCTTGTCCCATTAATTTGGTAAAGATTGCGTCTGCTTTTTCTGCATCTTCAATATTAACTCTGATAATCGTCCTATTCTCTGGATTCATCGTAGTTTCCCAGAGCTGACTTGCGTCCATCTCGCCAAGACCCTTAAAACGCTGTTGGGCGGTATAACCAGCTTGCTTAAAGCGTTCATCATCTTCATTAACCTTCGTTCCTGCCGCCTTTTTCTCGTTAATTCTCTTCTCTAAGGTTGCTTCAAGCGCATCTTCATTATAGATATATTCAATCTTACGAGTATTTCCCGTTCCCTTAATTAAGCCAAAAAGTGGCGGTTTCGCAAGATAAACATGCCCCTCTTTAATCAGTTCTGGCATATATCTGAAGAAGAATGTTAGAAGTAGTGTCGAGATATGCGCACCGTCGACATCGGCATCGGTCATGAAGACGATTTTATCATATCGAAGTCCTGAAATATCGAACTGGTCGCCGATTCCCGTTCCAAGCGCCTTAATTAGCGAAACAATTTCCGCGTTCGCATACATCTTATCAAGCCTTGCTCTCTCTGTATTAAGGACTTTACCTCGAAGTGGTAAAATCGCTTGAATTGAAGAATCGCGCCCCTCTTTCGCCGAACCCGCCGCCGAGTTACCCTCGACGATAAAGAGTTCACAGTTATCTCTTGATTTAGAACTACAATCGGCGAGCTTAGACGGGAGATTTAATCCATCGAACGCCCCCTTACGGATAACGTTATCACGCGCCGCGCGCGCCGCTTTTCGCGCTCGAGCCGCGAGCGTTGCTTTCTGAACAATTTTCTTCGCAATCGCCGGATTTTCCTCGAGGTAATAACCGAAGTATTCGCTCATCACCTTGTCGACATAACCTCTAACCTCTGGATTTCCAAGCTTATTTTTTGTCTGTCCCTCAAATTCCGGATTCGGTAATTTAACAGAGATAACTGCGACAAGCCCCTCTTTAATATCGTCTCCGGTTAAGTTATCCTCTTTCTCCTTGAGAAGGTTATTTTTTCTAGCATAATCGTTAATAACACGGTTTAGAGCCGTTCTAAATCCGACTACGTGTGTTCCACCATCCGGAGTAAGAACGTTATTCGCAAACGGTTTCATTGTTTCCGCGAAAGTATCGTTATATTGTACTGCAATTTCAACCTCTGAGTCGGAAATCTGTTTATCGACATAGAAAATTCCGTCCGCAAGGACTTCTTTTCCATTGTTTAGCCTCTTAACATAGCTCGAAATTCCGCCCTCAAAGTAGAAGCTCTCTCTCGCGCCAGTTCTCTCGTCGGAAACTTCAATTAAAATTCCCTTCGTAAGATATGCCTGGTGTCTTGCGTAATGCGAAACCCAGTCATAATCAAACGTTGTTGTCTCTTTAAAGATTGTTGGGTCTGGGTAGAAAGTAATACTTGTTCCGTTTTTGTCTGTTTTTCCGGTAACCTGTAAATCAGAGGTCGGTTTTCCGGTATCGAATTCAATATGGTGGATTTTTCCGTCTCTATAAACCTCCGCTTTCATGTGCGTAGAAAGCGCATTTACGACCGAAGAACCAACCCCGTGAAGACCGGACGAAACCTTATATCCGCCTCCGCCGAACTTACCTCCGGCGTGAAGCACCGTTAAGACTGTCTCGAGTGTCGATTTCTTCGTTTTCGGGTGAATATCTACCGGGATACCACGCCCGTTATCGTCGACTCTTACCCCGCCGTCGTTTAATAATGTAATCTGTACTTTTGTACAATATCCCGCGATTGCCTCGTCAATTGCGTTATCGGCAATCTCTTTAATCAAGTGATGGAGACCGTCATAACCTGTCGATCCGATATACATACCTGGACGGACACGCACCGGCTCAAGGCCTTCAAGCACCTGAATTTCTGAGCTGTCATACTCTTCTTTTGCCATCTTCTTTCCTCTTTTACTTTCTATCCCAGATACCGGGGGAAAATCCCACCGTTTACCTCTCTTGTATCTTCATAAAGTATAAGCCTAATAGACTCAAAAGTCAAGTAATTTTCCCCTTTTAACGCATTGAGAGCCGTTTTAAGGCGCGTTTCGGCCCGAAGAGTTAAATTATACCGTCTAAAATTTAAAATCGATTTTAGCGCAATTTAATTACGTCGCCATCTTGCATGTGGTCATTTTTCTTCTCGGAAGCTTCTTTAGAAACTTTTTCTGGCGCTTTTTTCCATTTCTCAAGATAACTTTCTCTTTTTACCGGCGTTACGACGTTCCCGACTAAATCTTCCCCCTCTGGAGGCGTTACCGTACTTCTTACTGGCTCTTTTGGCTTCCCAGAAAGCGCATCTATCGCTTTCGCCGCCTCAGCTTCGTCCATCTTTGGCTTTGGCTTTTTCGGCGTCATTCGCTCATTTATCTCTCTATCTACCTCTGCTCGTGGTCGCCCATATTTCGTCGCTGAATATTTCTTTAGACTCTCGAACACCTCTGGTTTTTCTTCTCCCATCGGCGGGATTAGGTTCATTGTAAACGGCGCCGTCGGCATATCGAACATCATTACCGTCGTAATCGCATGGAAGTTCGGCTGTTTATGTAAATCTTCCGCCTTAAAGGTCGGCGTAAAGACCTTTTCAAGCATTTCCGCATCCGTTACGCCTACGCGCCCCGCAATCACCGTACCAACGTTACCTAAGACGCCTTCCCTAATCTTATCTGTTAACTGTGTCATAAACTGGTTTGCAACCACAAGATTAAGACGGAACTTCCTCGCCTCTGATAGAATTGACTCAAAGCTCTCGGTCGAGAAGTTCTGGAACTCGTCGACAAAGAGACAGAAATCTTTACGGTCGTCCTCTGGAGTATCAACTCGGCTCATTGCCGCACTCTGAAACTTCATTACAAAAATCATACCGAGCAGTTTCGAGTTTAATTCCCCGAGTTTACCCTTTGAGAGGTTTACGAGAAGAATCTTCTGTCCGTCCATCACGTCTCGAATATTAAAGCCCGATTTAACCTGTCCGAGCACGTTTTTCATCATCATATTCGAGATAAACGGCGACCATTTCGATGCAAACCAAGTTACAACCTCTCCCGCGTCGTTCGATTTTTGACTCGCTGGGAACTCTTTTGTCCAATAGTCATAGACATTCTTATCTGTTACGAACTGTAATTTCTCTTTTACAAGCTCCGGATCGATAAAACACCTCGGAACGTCGATAAAGGTCGCACCTCTCGGGTCTGCCATTAGAAGTAACGCCGCGTTCCTGAACATCTGTTCCCCTCGAGGACCAAAGATACCCGTATGCCCCGGGTCATAAAGCGAATAAAGCATATTTATTCCCTCTTGAACGATAAAATCTTTCTGCTCTTCTGTTTGACACTCAAACATATTCATTCCAATCGGGTTCTCGAGGTCGCTCGGGTCAAAATAGATTACATCGTCAATTCTATCTGGCGGAACCATCGAGAGTAGCTCCTCTGTTACATCTCCGTGCGGGTCGATAAACGCGAACCCTCTTCCGTCCATCATATCTTGATAAGCGATATTTTTAAGAAGTACCGATTTACCCATACCAGTAGCACCGATAATATAAGTGTGGCGCCTACGGTCTTTTTCCGCCAGTCTAATCTGTTTTTTCTCGCCTCGATATTCGTTTACTCCAAGAATAACACCTTCCGTTGAGAGCTTTGCCGGCCCGTCAACTTGTTTTGTCATCTGCCTCTCGACCCCCGAACTCGGAATCGAAGCTTGGCTCGGAAGGTGGAAGATCGACGCAAGTTCTATCGTATTTAAGATACAATTTTTATTTTTTCTCGGGAAATTATGAAAAATATAATCTGAAGCGAGCTGATCGCTTTTCTTTAATATATTATATTTAAACCCGTTAAACGCCGGTGAATCGAATTGCGAAAACGACGCGACAATCCCCCCGATTAAAGCCTCCGACCTCTGTTTCGTATCTGTCGCCGCAATTACCCTAATTAAAACCTCAAACCCAGGATATTTCGCCTTGTTCTCTATTGCCATAATTTCTTCTTGTTTTGGCTGTGACAAAGAATTGTTCACTTCGTCATATTTGTGTTCATTCGGAACTTCAAACGGAGCTTTAATTACATCAAGGAATAAATGAAGTATTCGCATCGGTAAATTACTACCGTTCCAAGTCCTATTATTTTTAATATTATCCGCTAATTGTTCACTTTTTTTCGTCCACTTCGGGTCGGCCGGACGGAATAAAATCTGAATCGCCATCCCTTCCCTCTGTTTTACCTTTGAGAATGCGTTTAAAATCGCCGTCTGCGCGTCCCATTTACTATCTTCATAAGTCGAAATCGGATAAGCAAATTCTTTCTTAAGTTCAAACTCCCCTCCGGCGATATTTTCCGCTGTCATCCCGTCTTTAAAGATAATCTCTTCGTCTGCTTCCTCTAGTCTCGCCGTCGGATAACTCGAAACAATCGCCTGTTTAATCGTCTCTTCGAGTACCGCCGGAACAACCGCATAATACTTTACAAACCCCTCGACCGTTACAATGTCGAGCGAGAAATATCTTTGCCCATAGAGTGCCGTATCGAAGCCTTTTTTCTTTAAAGTCGACGCGATAATCGAATACATTACTGTCGCACTCGAAATTGCTTCTTCGTTTACGTCGCGCTCATCCCTTCCTCCTACCTCAATATCGTCAGTCGACGGCGGAAGATGGATTAAAAGCGGAACTAGTTTTAACTGCCTCTCATAATCCTTTAGTTTTCGCTTATGGTTAAGATTTTTAACGATAACCGTAATTACCCCTATAATTACCGCGAGCACTAAAATTAACACCACCCAGCCCGCCATTACTTCGTTTCCCCCGCTAAATACGCCCTATCCGAAAAACTCGAGGATAACGCCTGTTTCGACGTTTTTATAAATTCTACGCTCTGTCGATAGAGGTTAGGTTCTTTTTTCAGATTATCTAGTCTCTCTTCTTGCTCTTTCGTTACCCCGTTTTTCTCAAACTTCATTACCCCTGTTTCGGTCGCTAAAATCTGATCTTCCGAAAGACTCTTCATTCCGACTTCCCCCTCCGAAACGACCTGTCCAAGCGCCGGATTAAGGTCTCCGTCATATTGTGTCGCCTCTACCGTCGCCGTCCCGAGCATCGACGGATCGAGATAGACTTGTTCTTTTTGATTCGGGTTTTGTAATCTCTCTGGGTTAAAGTCGACCGAATCAGAAATATTCTCAAATCCTTGAGCTATTCTGTTCTCCGGACCTCCGTTCCCATTATCCATATGCTTATTTTATCACACTTTCTTGATTAAAAACATACTTAAAGCCACGAAAAATGTCGCTCCAATTAAACTAAAGACCATGTTCGACGTCCCAACAGAGATAAAAACTAGAACCATAACCGGCCAAAACGCTAAAACCGCCGCGTCCGCATAATCTTTCCAGAGTAAAGTTTTTCTCCTAAAAACAAACCTAACAAATACTTTCGTCAGAAACGTCGTTATCCCGAGAACGACAAAATATACCATCACGAAAAACACAAAAATCCCCAGCGGACCGAGGTCGGCTGGAGTTGTGAAAAATAGCATAGATGCTAAAATTACTGAAGCTAAAAGTGATATAAACAGGATAACTCGGTTAAGCATAACCTTATTGTATCACATTTTATGAGCCACGAAAACTGCGAGAAAATCGTGCTCTTTTCATTTATTACTCTCCCTCTATTACAAGAAATAGGTCATATAAGTTAATTAGGGAGCTAGGACGGGGAGTTATCCGGCGCTAAAACATTACTATAAGCCGCAACTCTCACCGTCTTAGCTGAGACCGCTCCTCGCAAGGAGGGGCAGATGTCCTTGTTTTTCCCTTCTTTATTCTATTTTTTAAAAGGTGCTAATAAAGAAGTTTAAAACGCGCTCAACGCTCTTCAGTTTAACCTCCTGTTTAACATACTGTTGCTCGTTTGAGCTTCCCTTGTTTTAGGTTGGACTCTAAAACGAGGTTAGTCTGTTTTACATAGGTTAAACGCTTTAGCGGAGCTTTAGGTAATTTCTAGTCTTTCTAGTTTTTCCTAGAAGTGTAATTTATGGCTAG
The DNA here is from genome assembly GCA_017406985.1 of Candidatus Saccharimonadota bacterium. Lineage (GTDB taxonomy): Bacteria > Patescibacteriota > Saccharimonadia > Saccharimonadales > Saccharimonadaceae > Nanosyncoccus. The sequence goes on along the minus strand of JAFQXL010000001.1, from coordinate 44,271 downwards.
GAACTACCTATAGGCTCGCTAAGTTTCCCTTCTCACCTGCTCGCGCAGGATCTTGATTTTTTTAATTTGCTCTTCGCGTTTATTTTTCTGTTCCACACAGTTTCGCGTTTTTATTTTTGTCTTTCGACTAATTTCATATTACCATAAACGTTTTAAAATTGCAATAGTTTTTCAGCATTTTTGAATACATTTTTTACAGTATTTTTTACAACATTACCCGCTCTACCTCTGTTCATTTCGTTGAACACATTTGTTGTCTTTTTCACAACGTTTTATACTAGCTACGATGATAACTACCCCCCCCCTCTGCGAGAACGGCTACCCCCTCTCCCCTCTGTGGGGAAAACTGACTTAATCCGTAGAGTGAAAAGTTTTTTGGCTATTTTTGTTTTTGCCTCCTGAATATCCTCACATTTAAAAACCGTTCTCCCCTTGCTCGTCACTACGCACAAAAAACGCGACTCTTTCCGAGCCGCGCCATTTTAAAATTTCAGTTTGCGTTTTTTGTTGCTTTTTACAAAGTTTTAATTTTCGATTTGTTTTTAACGTTTCGATTTTTAATTTTTCTTTAACGTTTTTGTTTATTCTTAGTTGGATTAAGTCAGCTAAACTGCGAGGAAAACTGACTTAATCCGTAGAGTGTGGAGTTATTTTGGCTATTTTTGTTTTTTACCTCCTGAATACTTTTTTTATTCAGAAGCTACCTCTATAATATCGCATTAAAATGCTTATGTCAATACATTTTTTGAATAATTTTTGTACAATTTTTACCCCACTTTTCCACAGAAATTTTGAATAATTTTCCGTCCTCCCTGAACACATATTTAAAACCACCTAAGTCCAATTTTCTATTTATGATACATTGTTGTCGCGCTCATTTATTTTAATGACAAAAGGTTTATTTCGAAGATAAAAACGCCCAGATGGACGCTTTTAATTCGAAATAAATGGTGGAGCTGGGGGATACTGCCTCCCCGTCCGATAGATTAAGTCGATATCATTCTACACGCATAGTTCTCTGTTTTTATTCTTGGCTTATCAGATAGGCGGCAAAGAACGAAACCTAAAAGACGCCATGACTAGATCTCGAATCTACCCCTGTCAAAAGGCAAATCCCATTCCCATAAGTTTATGATAATTTAGAGTTCTATGGAAACTCGACCTCTAAACCAGCCTAAAAAATTATAATACTAGGCATAAACAGGTGCATAAAGCACATGTTTCGAAGTTTTTTCTTCATTTATTCAATACTTACGGTATCAATCGTCGTGCTTGATATCTGTTAATAAACCGTCTAAGCTTTGTCAGCCCCAACTTACCCCTATTTTATCACATCCCACCCCAGATTACAACCCCTAACCATAACCATATTTACCCCTGTTTCTGTCAAAAACACAACGCTAAAATTGTCCTCTCTTAACAGGGGTAAACCCGCCAAAATCTACACTAATAAAGCATAACTATTAAAGTTATCTCGCTTAAGCTCGCTAAATAAAAAGATTTTTACCCCTGTTAATTTCCCGCTTACGCTTGACTTTCAAAAAAATCGGAGTATAGTCCCGCCCACTATGATAGCAAAAGTTAATACATCAATTCCCTTCGGCTACGACGGCCATCTAATCGAAGTCGAGGGCGTCGTTACTAAAGGCTTACCGCGGTTCGACATCGTCGGAATGGCCGATAAAACCGTTTCTGAGGCTAGACAGCGCGTCAGAAGCGCGATAAAGTCCGCTGGGCTAACTATGCCAGCTGAACACATAGTTATCAATCTAGCGCCCGCTGAGCTCGTTAAAAACGGTAATTTCTTCGACCTTCCTATTGCCGTTTGCCTTCTGATTGCTTCCGGTCAACTTTCAGAAGCAGATGCGAAAGACCGTATCTTTATCGGCGAACTCTCTCTAGATGGGGACCTCCGCCCCGTTCGCGGAATTATCAACATTATCGAAGCCGGCAAGAGACATGGCTTTGGCCAGTTCTTTATCCCGAAACAAAACGTCTCTCAGGCTACGCTAATCGACGATGTCGAAATTGTCGGCGTCGCTTCCCTGATGGAGTTAATTCTTTATCTTAAAGGTCAGAAAATTACCCAAAATCCAAAGACGAATGTTGTTAAAAATAATAAAACAGATAAAAATATCGTCTTTCTCGACGATATCCGCGGCCAAGAGCTCGCAAAGAAAGCTTTAATTACTGCCGTCGCCGGTCGACATAATCTGCTTCTCTCTGGCCCTCCTGGGGCCGGAAAAACTCTCCTCGCTCGCTCCGCCTTGAATCTAATGCCAGAGTTAACTAAACAAGAAATGATTGAGATCACAAAGCTCCACTCTCTCGCCGGCGAAACCGATCATATCGTCGAAACTCGCCCTTTTCGCTCTCCTCACCATACCTCGACTCGCCTTTCTCTAATCGGTAGTGGAGACGGAACTAGAATCGTCCCCGGCGAAATCTCGCTCGCGCACCTCGGCGTTCTCTATCTCGACGAGCTCCCAGAGTTTCCTCGTTCGACCATCGAAGCCTTAAGACAACCTCTTGAAGATAAGAAAATCTCTATCTCTCGCGCTAAAGCTCGTTTTACTTATCCAGCCGATTTTATGCTCCTTGCGACTATGAATCCTTGTCCTTGCGGCTATCTCGGTGACCAGTCTTGTTCGTGTACCTGCAAACACTACGAAATCCAACGTTATCGCGCTAAACTCTCTGGCCCGCTCTTAGACCGAATCGATATAAGAGTTAATGTAGAGCGTGTTAAGAATGAAGCTCTCTTTAATAATAAAATTAATACCTGTTCTACCTCTGTAGAAAGCCTGAACACAAAAATTAACCACCAAAACGTTGTAAAAAATAATATAACAGAGGCTATTGCTCGTCAACACGCTCGTTACAACGACGAAACGACTTATAACGCTTCCCTCTCCTCCGCTCAAGTTTCAAAATATATCATTCTAGAACCTGACGCCGAAGATCTTTTAAGGGTAGCTTCCGATAAACTTAATCTCTCTGCTCGCTCTTATTTTAAGGTGATAAAAGTCGCCCGCACTCTCGCCGATTTAGCCGGCTCCGAAAAAGTTAAACAGAACCATATCGCCGAAGCAATTTCGTTCCGCGCCGACCTCAAAACTTCTAACGATCTTCCCTAGAAAACCCTTGTAAATTTGAAAGGTTTTTGATATAATAAAAGAGTTAAGGTTATAAAGAAAGGATATATCATTAGTAATCGTAATTCGCATACTCGTTTAAACGGAGAAATTCGCTATCCTGAGGTTCGTGTAATCGGTTCTAGTGGTGAACAGCTCGGTATAATGTCGAGCCGAGAAGCCCTTTCGGAGGCTCAGAAACAGGGCGTAGACCTTGTCGAAATCGCGGCTAACGCTAACCCGCCTGTTGTTAAAATCATTGATTGGGGTAAATACCAATATCAAAAGATGAAAGAAGAGGCGAAAAATCGTAAAAAAGCTCGTGAAAAACAGTCTGAGCTTAAACAGATGAAAATCGGTCTTAAAATCTCCGATAATGACCTGAACATTAAAATCCGCAAAATTAAAGGCTTCCTCGAAGACGGCGATAAGGTAAAAATTATGATTATCTTCCGCGGTCGCGAGATGGCGCATAAAGAGATCGGAAACGAACTCTTAAACCGAGTTTTAAAAGAACTCGAAGAAGTCGCCATCGTCGAAGGAAAACCTCAGTTTGCTGGACGAAACCTATCGGTTGGAATTCGGAAGAAGTAAATTTCCTACTTCCACGGTTCCCCGTTCGCACCTCGCTCAAATGAGCAAAGAATAATAATTTAACGAAAGGAAATATATGCCGAAATTAAAGACGCATAAAGGGACCGCAAAACGTGTTAAGATTTCCGGAACCGGAAAAATTATCCGCGAGCGCGCCTTTGGCAACCATATTCTTGCCAAAAAATCTAAAGCCCGTAAACGCAATATGAAAACTGCTGGGTCGATCAACGGGAAAATTGCTAAAAACGTTAAGACAGTTTTAGGAGTTTAACCCATGAGAATTAAAAGAGGCGTCCCTGCACGCGCAAAACACAAGAAGATTTTAAATGCCGCTAAAGGCATGCAACATTACCGCACTAGAAGCTATCGCTTAGCAAAACAAGGTGTTATTAAAGCCCTTCGCTACGCTTATCGTGATCGTAGAAACAAGAAACGCGATCTTCGCGCTCTCTGGATTACCCGTATCAATAACGCTTCTCGTGAACTCGGAATGAGCTATTCGAAGTTAATTAACGGAATGAAGAAACAAGGTATTAACCTTGATCGTAAAATCCTCGCTGACCTCGCGGTCAACGAGCCTGCCGCTTTCAAGGCAATCGTCGAAACTGTTAAGAAAGGAGATAAGTAATGGCTATCTGTGAACTTACCGGAAAAGGCAAAATGTATGGCCACAACGTTTCCTTCTCTCAGCACAAGACTCGTAAAGTCTTCAAACCGAACATTCAGAAGAAAACAATTGAAGTCAACGGTAAAAAACTTAAAGTTAACGTCAGTGCTTCCGCACTCCGTACTTTAAAGAAAAAAGGCCTCATTAAATAGACTTCAATAAAAAATAACCCCTGAAACACGGGGTTATTTTTTAAAATTATCGAGTAATACCTACAAGCCATATAATCGGTACAAAAAAGACAAAGACCGTTATTAGTCCAAAAATCACACTAAAAACAACTTTTAAAATACTCCGTTTCTTCTTACAACTTAAAATTAATAAAGTTGTTATAAAAAGTCCTTCTCCAGATAATAATACCCAGGCAACTACTACTGGAGAGAAGGATCTACAATACGCCTCATACCCAGACGAACAGGTTGTAAGTGTTTTACTCATAATTGCGACAAAGATAAGTATTATCTGATATATTATTGTCAATGTAATTTTAAGTTTTTTATCCATAAGATCATTTTATCAAAAATCGCCCAAATAGGCAATTTTAGCAATAATTTTAGCTCAAAGTAAGCCGGGTTCTGTAATTTATCTCGGGAGATAAACCGACAATCATCTATCTAATCCGTTCGTTGCCGAACGGCTTTAGCGGTGAGCGTGCATCGCCGGATAGGCGTATCTAGCACTCCTTGCAACAGGTAGGGTTTGCCTCCGTCCTATGTCGCCATAAGACGCTGTAAGCTCTTACCTTACTCTTTTCACCTTTAACCCGAAGGTTGTATAGTCTCTGTGGTACTTTCCCTACGCTTACGCGCGGTCGCCGTTAGCGACTACCTTATCCTATGTTGCCCGGACTTTCCTCTTGAAAACAAGCGATTGTCTTTTGAGCTACCTCTATTATATCACATTATCTTCTTTTTCAAAGTGTCTTACGATAGCCAAGTTTGCTTGTTCGTCCGCCTGTTGATTAAATCCGCGTTTAACATGAACAAACGCTACTGCTTCGAACTCTCGAATTAATCTCTGTACGTCATTATAAACCGGCATTAAATCTTGATTCTTTACCTTATAAATCCCGTTCATCTGGTTAACTAGCATTAAATTATCCGACACAAACCTTACCGACCTCATCCCGAGCTCTAGCGCCTGCTCAATTCCCTCTTTAAGCGCGTAATATTCCGCTACTCTCGAAGTCGCAAAACCGATAAACTCCCCGCCCCGTTTTACCTCATGTCCGCTTTCGTCAATAATATAATATCCAATTCCTGAAGGCCCAGGATTCCCTTTTGACGCCCCGTCGATATAAATCGTCGCTCCGTTTGCAACGTTCCTCGTCTCTATTCTCGGCGCGTTAGAGCCCAGTTCAATCGAGAGAACCGAAAGCGTTGCGTCTTCTAGCCTCATCCCCGAAATTACGTCTGAACCTTGTCTTAAGAACTTATACTGTGAATATCTGTCTCCAAGCATTACTTTCGCATCAATCGGAATTGAAATTTCAAACACAATATACAAATTATAGAGCCTCGACGCCCCCGCTAGAGCCACGAACGTTATAACGTCTTTTAATTTTAAATCAGAGATCGAAATCCCCGTCATTTCCTCCATCGTCCGCGTCATCGCCTCTTCTGGCTGTTCCCCAAACGCAATCTTCCCCGTTGGAAGCTCCCAGACCGGCTCGGCCTCTACGCGCCCCTGAGCGCGTTTTAAAAGCAAAATATCGTCTCCCCTAGAAACGATTCCGACTACTCTTATTCTCTGTTTCATCTGCCCACTCATTTCTTCTTTCAAGGCCCGATGGCTTATTTTTCCCTGTAGTAATTACAAGGTGGGTAAAATCTTATGCGCTCTCCCACGGGAGAAACGCCACGAAATCCCTAAATATGATTATTCAGGAAAATCATATCACCACCGGGTTGCTTCTATTGTAACATAAAACCTCGTTCTAAGACACTAGCGAAATAAAGAAATATAAGATATTCATTACAATATTAGAGGTAAATTGCGAAAGATATGTCCCGAAAAATACTACTAAAATCAACACTAAAATAATCCCAATCGTCTGTTCCATTCTCTCCATTACTTCTCTTATCCCGTCCGGTGCAATCGCATATAATACTCTCGAACCATCAAGCGGCGGAATCGGAAGTAGATTAAAGACCATAAAACCTAAATTCGCTAAAACTAGCTCAAGATAAAACGTCTGAACTAATCCTGTCGTATAAATCCCCCCTGTAAAATGTCCAATCATAAACCCAACAAATGCGATAATAAAGTTCATTGCTGGCCCCGCTAACGCGACAAGCGCCATTCCGAACGCCCCGCCTTTTAAGTTTCGCGAGTTAATCGGCACTGGTTTCGCGCCCCCGAAAATCGGACCTCCAGAGATAAATAACATCAAAGGTACTACAATCGACATCCAAGGATCGATATGAACTAACGGATTCGGTGAGAGTCTCCCCTCGTCTTTCGCGGTTGTATCTCCGAGAAAATAAGCGACGTATGCGTGCGCCATCTCGTGTAAGACCATCGAAAATAAGATAATCCCGAAAACAATTAAAATCTCCGCAATATTCATATATTTAGTATATCATAAAGCCTTTTAAATTCTCAAAAACTCTCGATTTTATACAAACTTAATGCTTATGTTTAATTTTAGACACTTGTCTAGAAAATCCACCATTTTGTATAAATTTTTTGTTCAACCATTTTCCCTAAAAAATCGGCTCGTTTATTTTTGAATAATTTTCCGCTCGATTTTTACTAAAATCAAAAAATCCGAACACTCCGCTCGGACTTTTTGAACAATTTTAGTTTAAAACTACTACTTCAAGCGCGAGCGGTAAGTCATCCGCTTTCTTTATTTTTAGCTTCTTTTCCGTCCTTGCGGTAAGTTTTAGTTCAGTTACCATCCCGTCTACGTTCCCTGTCGCGATTACCAGTTTCGGGGAAATCTCTCTTACTGCACGTACAGAACTTGTGCAAAGAATATCAGAAATTCCGAGGTCGTCTAAACCTTCTTCAACCCCGCCAATAATTCCGATATGAACTCCGGAAATAATGACATCATAAATCGTCTTTGTATTATTCAAAACCGAAATCCCGCGAATCGTCGCTTCTCCAACCTCGAATTCGCCTGGACCTTTTAACTCCCCGACCGCTAAATCCGCCGAAATCGTCGACTCGTCCATATTAAAAGTAATTGCTTTTGTCGCGGTCTTTACGGTAATTTCTTCTGGCTTTCTACTCTCAATCTCGAACATCTTTCCTCCTTATCTTATTTTTTAGCCTTATTAATTACATCTTTTAACATTCCGTCAGGATCATAGGTATCAGAAATTTCCATCGCCATCACTTCCGCGACAAACCTATCTCGAACCGATAAACGATAAGAAAAATCGTCCGTACTTAAAATCACATAATTTAACGGTTTCCCCTGTTTTTTCTCGACAACTTCCGCCCAATGCGTCAGTTTTTTCGTCTTATCATCCCCAACAATTAGAAGGTCAATCCCCTCTTGCCCCGGTAAGCGATTCGTCACGATTAAACATTTTAAGAAGTTCTTTACCGGTCTAATATATTCTTCCCAGCCGCTCGGTCTAACTTCCGCATCTTCTACCGTTACGCTCTTAGTCGAAAAAAGCTCTACTAAAGCGTGTGAATAAGGGTGTTTCATGTTCGCCGAATAATAAACCTTATTATCATAAGTCTCGTTTTTTACAATCCCTATCCCCTCAAGATTTATTAACTCTCGTCGAACCGAATGTATCTGTTCCTCAATCACTCTCGTCATCTCGCGTACATAATAAGACTTGTCCGGAGTACTAAAAAGAAGCGCTAGGAGCTTTGTTCTTGTCCTCGAGCCGAAAAGCTTTTCAAGCGGTGTACTATTTTCTTTCGCCATTTTTACCCCGTTTCTCAAAATTATTTATTCTGTTATCACTATTTTATCATAAATGTATAATATTTTTAAGCAAAAATCTTTAAAATCTCTTCTTCTATCCTCTCTTTTGAACACCATTTTATTTCTTTATTTCTCTTAAACCAGGTCATTTGTCTCTTCGCGAGGTGCCAGTCATCATAAACATTTTGTTCAATCGCTTCGTCTAAAGTTAGCTCCCCGCGCAAATATTTATCAACAAATTGATAAATATTGCTCTTCATTGCTTGACTCCCCCACCCATATTTTTTGATTAAAAATTTTGTTTCAGAAAATAGTTCCGGACAGTACATTTGTCTTTCTCGAAGCTCGATTCTCTCTCGAAGCTCTTCCGCGCTCCAAGAAATCCCAAAAACCTTAAATTCGTCTAAAACTTTAGCTCTATCTTTCGTTAAAACCGCTTCCTTGTTCCCCTCTGGCGTCCCATGTTTTATATCTTTCGACAGATTATCAAACTTATAGTCATAAATTAAAGCGTCAACATAAAGTCCCGTTCCGCCGGCAATAATCGGTATATGCCCCCGCGAGCGAATCTCGGAAATCTTCGAAACTGCATATTCTTTAAAATCCGCCACCGTAAATCGCTCAGACGGCTCAATTAAATCTAGTCCAAAATGTGACACCCCCTTTCTCTCAAGGATACTCGGTTTCGCCGTCCCAATGTCCATATACTTATAAATCGCTCTAGAGTCCGCCGAAATTACCTCTCCTAACGCTTCAGGACGCCCTAGAACGCGCGGAAGCGCTAAAGCTAACTCAACAGCCGTCGAAGTCTTTCCCGACGCCGTAGCACCTACAATGACGATAGAAGGCCCGATATAATACCCTCTTTTATCAAAAAATCTAGCCCCCGCCCCGCTAGACTTTTCAAGATTTTTAGAGTTTTTCAAGATATTTCTTTAACCCTTTAAGCTTAACTTTTTCTTCCTTATCGCGTAACCTAATCGAAACTTCTCCCGCCTCTTTATCTTTCGGTCCAACGATTAAAATACAAGGGATTTTCATTTCTGTCGCACGTTTAATCTTCTTTCCGAGCGAATCGTCCGAAGCATCGACCGAGAATCGAAGCTCATTATATTTCAAAGGTTTATCAAGAACGACGCTTGATAACACCTCTGTAATTTCCGAAACATAATCCGAAATTTGGTCGTTAATACTTAAGACTCTTACCTGTTCTGGCGCGCACCAAAACGGGAACCAGCCACCAGTATGTTCGATAAAGACGCTTAAGAATCGCTCGATCGAGCCAAGTGTCGCGTGGTGAATCATGACCGGTCGCTCTTTCTCGCCTTTTTCGTTCACGAACTCAAGATTAAATCTCTCTGGTTGAACAAAGTCGAGCTGAACCGTCGCGACTTGATGTTCTCGCCCAATCGCATCTTCCGCCATGAAGTCGATTTTCGGTCCATAAAACGCCGCTTCGCCTTCCATCTCGAAATATTCAAGCTTGTTGTCGATTGCCGCCTGCTTAATCTGTTTTTGCGCCATCTCCCAAAGCTTTTTATCGCCGAGATATTTATCTTCCTCGTTTCGGTAAGAGAGCCTTGCGCGAAGCTTACTCATCCCGACCGTCGAATAAAGTTCCCTAACAATCGCGACTAAATTCTGAATTTCCTCTTTAATCTGGCTCTTTCGGCAAAAAACGTGCGAATCGTCTTGAGTTAAAGAGCGCACTCTCGAAAGTCCTCCGAGTTCCCCTGTTTTCTCGTCGCGATAATCCGTTGTCGGCTCCATATATCGAACCGGCATCTCGCGATAAGTTCTCGGTCTCGAAGCAAAAATCTGTGCGTGATGTGGGCAGTTCATCGGCTTAAGCGCGAATTCTTCCCCGTTAACCTGCGAATGAACCATAAATAGCTCGTCGCCGAACTTCGCATAATGCCCCGACGCTTTATAAAGGTCAACTTTCGTAATATGTGGCGTCCAAACTCGTTCAAATCCTGCTCTCTTCCTTAAACTTAAAGAATAATTCGCCATTAAATCTCGAAGCATCGTTCCGCGCGGAGAAAACAGCGGTAATCCCGCCCCGACTAAATCTGAAAAACAGAATAAGTCGAGCGAATTTCCAAGTTTCCTATGGTCGCGCGCTTTCGCCTCTTCTTGACGTTTTAGATATTCTTCTAATTCTTCTTCCGTTTCGAACGCTACCCCGTAAAGTCGCGTTAACATCTGTCTCTTTTCGTCTCCACGCCAATACGCCCCCGCAACACGAATTAGCTTAAACGGACCGCATTTCCCTGTATCTTCAACATGCGGACCTTTACATAAATCAGAAAAAACCTCTCCCATATCATAAAACGAAATCGTCTCGCCCTCTGGGAGTTCTTCGATCAATTCTTTCTTTAAATCTTGTTTCTCGTCAATCGCCCAATTGAGCGCTTCTTCTCTTGAAACTTCACGACGAGCCATCGGGAGTTTTCGGCTAATAATTCCACGCATTTTCTTCTCAATTCGGTTCAGGTCGCTCTCTGTCACTTTTGTCGAACCGAAATCAATGTCATAATAAAATCCGTTCTCGATCGCCGGGCCAATCCCGAACTTCGCTTCCGGATACATCTGTTTTACTGCCGCCGCCATTACGTGACTAAGCGTATGGCGCATTTTCATGACTTTCTCTGTCTCTTTTTCCATTTTATTTTCCCAATTATCCTATCGTGGTGGAGCGTATGAGACTCAAACTCATGACCTCTTCAATGCCATTGAAGCGCTCTAATCAACTGAGCTAACGCCCCAAATGAGCAGAAGTCATAAATGTTTACATTTATAGCTTCTGCGAATGCCGGGGCGAGAGGCTCGAAGAGCCGGAAACGCCCCATATCCCCTATTATATCACACTTTATTGATACCAAAACCTTTCCCCGCCTAAAATATCATAAATATAAAGTTCATAATCTGATAAGACCTCTGAATCTTTCGGTTTTTCGCTCCCGAAATAAGTTCGCGTTAAAATCGGCTCTACTTTACAAACCTCAGAAGTTAAGTTTATAAAGCTCGGCTTTGAAACCCCTAGAAGATTAAACATTGTCGGAACAAAACAGTTCGGCGTTATCGTCGGAAGCGTCGTTCCCGAAATCCCGCCAAAATTCTTCGAAGTTACCTCTTCGCTCTCTTCTAACTCGAAATTTGCCCAGACGAAATATGGCGTAACCTGCGCAAGGTCGGAAATATTCTTATCTTCCGCCTCTTTTACTCTCGAAAGAATCCCTGGCGCGTGGTCTCCATAGAATAAAACTACCGTTTTTTCATCCGATTTCGATAAATTATCTAAAAATTCTGCTAGATAATAATCCGAATTATGTAATGTCTCTAAATAAACTTCTACCGCAGTCTTTTCTTCTTCCGTAAACGGCGATAAATCTTCCCCTGCTTTCGGCGCTCCCGCTAACTGATAACTTCTCGTCGAATATTCTTCTTCCCCATACCCCATGTGATTTTGCATCGTAATGAGCGAAATTAGCGTCTTTTCTTCATGTTCCTCTAAAACTTTCATAGTCTCTTTATACGCCGCTCGGTCGTTTATATATGGGCGGTTCTCGTCCTTTTCGTCAAATCTCATTTCGCTCTCTGTTATAAACTCGTCGAATCCCTCTTTCGAAAGTGCAAGGCTCCTCTTATACATTCCGCCGTTAAACGGGTGTATCGCCACCGTATCATATCCGGCGCTCTTCGCGACCGACGCAACCGACGGAACGCTATCTACGTGCGACAAAACATCTGTATATGGAATTAAATTCATCCAAAAGTTCGACATACTCGTGTCCGCCTCAAACTCAATATTCGCCGTTCCCCCGCCATAATCCATCGAATACATCTGCCCCGTCGCGACTTTCGCGTTTTTCTTATCTTCTCTAATTAATTTCTTTACTGTCGGAATTATCTCTTCCGTTACCGGAACCCCCATCGAATTAACGCTTAAATCTTTATTCTTAAAAACCGGATAATAATTCGCTATTATATCCATATCATAAAACGTTTCGTTTAAAATCATTACAATATTTACGTCGCTATTCGATAGTTTCTCCCCTGAATCTTCACTATATTTCTTCTTAATTTCCGCGATTTTTTCTTTCGAATATCCCTCTGGCTCTTCTAAAGAAACTTTCTTAATATTATATAAAAATCCTAAAACTGGACCGTTTAAATCATAATTCCCTCTCTGGTTCCACGCTAAAAAGTTCGTTTTAAGCCAAGGGATTTGTTCTTCCGATTCTTTAGGATTATGATTAATCGCAAAATTCGCCGAGCCCATAAACCCGACTACCCCGACTATTAAAATTAAAACTCGATACAACCTAAAATTCTTAAAGATTTTATTCCCCTCTTCCTCTTTAACCGAGCCAAAAATCTTTTTCATTACGATATTTAAGACTATCGCGAGCACCATTACTAGAATACAGCCTAAAACCAGCTTTATAACGCTCGGAACATCGATAAATCTCGTTAAAGTCCCCGCCTGATCCGCCAGTTTTAAGTCTTCCGGAAGAAGTGGCTGTCCCCTAAACGCCATCTTCGTATTTGAAATATAAGATAAAATAATCGCTAAAATAAACGTAATCGCCGGTCCCGTAAAAGCCGTCTTAAACGGCGCCGAAATAATGAGCTCTAAAAAGAAAATAATTAGCGCGCTATAAAAGAAAACTTCAGTTCTCCACCCCGTCATAAACTCAATCGTTTTATTAAAATCGTTACCGAGATATTTCATCTCTATAAAAAACATAATTAAAATCGCCGTTAGCGCGATAAAAACTAGCCTAAAAAAGGCTCTTGTCGCTTTATGTTTGAAGATTTTTCCTAATTTCTCTTTCATTTTTCCAACTCTAATTTAAATCCATTTTACCAAATTTTAAAAAGCTTTACAATTTTATTTTTTAACTTAACTGAAAACGCTTATGTTTTTATGATATAATAGAACTATGAAAATCGCGAAAAAGCACAGTCGTTTTACTTCGCACATTATGATCGCTTTAATTTTTATTACCGTCCTTACGGTTATTATCGCTATCTTTGTTCAAAATCTCCAAGATAAAAACTTTTTCGTTAATCAAAAATTCGAATCCCTCTCAAAAAGTTATTATGAGGAAGTTCTTTACCCCGAATTTATCGAAGAACATAAAAACGAAAGTCTAGAGTCTGCTTTCGAAAAATATAAAAATAACGGTTTTACCGTCCGCCTCCGCCAGATTTTAAATTATGAATTCTTAAATAAAAATAATGATTATCGTTCAGTTTTCGAGGGTAATAATTTCTCTTGTGATACTAACTCGTCTACCGCTAAATTCGTCCCTCGTTCCCCGTTCGGAAAAACTGACTACGACGCCGAATTTAACCTAATTTGCACAAATGATTAAAAAATTCGCCAAACAGACGATTTTTGGTGCCCGGAACAGGACTTGAACCTGCACGTCATAAGACATATGCTCCTAAGGCATACGTGTCTACCAGTTCCACCATCCGGGCAAAACGTCAGAGCTTTCAGATTGGTGTTTTCTCGCTTCGAAGCGCGTCTTTATCGACGAGCGAGAAGCGAAAAACGCCGAGATGGACGCTCTGATGGCGGAAGGGAGAGGATTCGAACCTCCGATAGGGTTTCCCCTATACACGCGTTCCAGGCGTGCTCCTTAAACCACTCGGACACCCTTCCATATTTATCTATTATACCACATATTATTTAAGTTCGTAGGAAAAATCGCCCCGTAGGGCGATTTTTTATCCAATCTTAGTAATCTCAATCATCGAATACTTTTGTCGATGACCATTTTCCTTATGCACGCGCTTCTTCGAATGATAGCGAATAACACGAACTTTCTCTCCAGAAACTTTTTCTTCAACTACTTTAGCTGAAACTTTTACGCCTTTTACTTCTGGAGTCCCGACCGAGACTTTGTCTCCGTCGATCACAAGTAAAGCACCAGTTTCGAGCGTCTTTGTTCCTGCCGGGAGGAGGTCCACACGGAGGGTCTCTTTCTCAGCGACAGTATATTGTTTCCCGCCGATGAGTACAACTGCTTTCTTCATAATTTTCCTCAAAAAATTAAATTTTTATAAACTGATAACCATTCTATCACATTTTCGAAGAAATTGCAAGATAAAGCGCCGTTCTCTCGAGCGATTCTTCTAGAGAGCCTGAATCTTTCCCGATAAAGTTTCCATATCCCGAAATCTCATAGTTCTCTACCGCCGAAATTAAGTCAGAAACCCTCGTTTTCTCGACTTCACTTAAATCCGGCTTTTGAATCATAATATACGCGCTTCGAAGCTTCTCTTCTAATGTCTTCGCTTGGCTTAAGTCTAAAACTCCCGGCTTATACGAAAACTCTAAAATCTCTTTATATTTTGCTTGTGCATCCCTCGAAAGTAGCTCTAAACGCCTCGAAACATATTTAGAAACCGCATTATAAACCGTTCCGTTAAACAGTTCCATCCGGTCTAAAAACCACTCCATAATCTTTGTCGGAACATCTACTCCGGTCGCTTCATAAAACCCGTTCTGCCATCCTCCGGCTACGTTAGTCTCAAGTAAAACAAACTGTCCAGTCTCGTCGTCTCGAATTAGATCTACTCCCGAATATTCTAGTCCACAGGTCATCGAAGCTTGGATTGCGATATTTTTTACTTCTTCCGCAAGGCTTAAATCTTCTTCCGACCAGCGTTTCTTCCCTGCCGACTTCGCGATAAAATCTGCCGGATTATCTTCGTTTCCTAACTTTTTCATTACTCCGAGCGCTACTCCCCCGAGAACGAACACTCTCCAGTCATATTTCGACGAAACAAATTTCTCTACCGAATAAATCGAATATGTCCCGTTAAATTTCATTAACTCGTCTTCATTTCGAATTAGCTTAATTCCCTCGCCTCTCGAGCCTAAATTCGGTTTTAGAACGAACGGATAGTCGATTCTTTTATCTTTAATTAACTTTAAAATAAATTTCTTCGAAAACGCCGGATAACAAGGCAATGTACAAGGTCTTGTTATCGGATCAGACATAAACATTTCGTGTTGGAAAAACTTATTTGAGTTATACATTCTCCCGCCGGCAGAATGAGTATTAATCGTAATTTTACGATTTTTATTAACCCAATATTCAACTCTTTCTATCGCTTCCGCCGAAGTATATCCCGTCGGACTACGCCAAAGAATCATATCCGAAAAAACTTCGTCTAGCTTCCCTTCCGCAATCTTACTTTCGTCAATTTTCCTAATCCATCTCGTACTAAATCCCGCCGCTTTCGCCGCATCTACTAACTGCTGAGCCATATTTTTATTCATTTCTCGGCCTTCAACAATCGTCAATCTCTTTTCTATTTTCTCACCCATAATATATTCATTATAACATAAGAATTTTAAAACAAAAAGAAGCACGGACGCACAACTTGAAAAGCATCCATGCTCCTTTTCTTTGCAGTTTTTGAAAGGAGTAATTAGTAATCTATACTATTTCGAAGAAATCTTATTTAATTGTCGACGAGAAGCGATGTAATATGCACCCCCAACACCGATTCCAGTTACAACGATTAAAGCCATGACGATTTCTGTCGGACCAGTTTTCGGAAGTTCTTCCGGAGTACAATCACGATGGACTGTAATCTCAACTTTGTCATATCCCGTTCCGTTCGCCGTCGCGACCGAAGCGTTATTATAGACGACCGTATCTCCACATGGGAAGATAGTTTTATCGTCAGCAACTTCAACTTTATAAGTTAAATACATCGATTCACCCGGTTTATAATCACCAAGGTTAATTCCCCCGTCGAATAACTTATCCGAGACAAAGTTTCCAGATTCATTAAACGAAGCCGTAAAGAACGAAGTTCCGTTAATGTAGTTTAAGCCATTTGGCATCTGGTCATAAACGATAATCGATTTCTGATTGATGGTACCGGTATTTTTATAGTCAATTCTAAAATCTAATGTATCTCCAGGATTAACTGTGATTTTCTCGACATAGTTTTGTTCTTTTTCTTTCGAAACAGTTTTCGAAATATCAAAGTTTGGTTGATCGACTACAAAGCGATAAGTTACATAACCCGAATATTCGTTACAACCAGGAAGAGTTCCCCAAAGGTCATTCCAATATCCGAGTTTTGCGCCCTGCTCCCCAAACATCGCTTCGGAGCTTAAAATCTGTCCGTCGATATTACCGAGGCTATGAATTGTTGCCGAATTAGCCACGTAACGAGTTAAGACAGTTGATTTAGAGTATGCATAAGCAATGTCCCAAACCTCGCTTGGGTCAGAGTTTGTCGAAGAAATGATACCTTTAATGATACCATTTGTTCCGGCGTTAATAATCTCTGGCGCCTCAACACGAAGACGTACGTCTGTTGCAATACCTACGCCACCGTATTCTTTAGTGTTTAATTTTGACTTTGCGTTATTATGGAACCAGATTGAGACTTCATATTCCTGCCCAACTTCTAGTTCAACTTTATCGACCAATGTATCTTCCGTATTGGCTTTCCTAATACGGACGAAGTTCCGCTCATCGCCGATTTTCGGGTTATCGGTAATTGAGTTAAATGTTACTTTGTCGGCCGGTTCCGCCCACGTATAAGTGGTACGTTCTGGGCCCCAGGCTGTTGATGCCGCACTAGCGTTATTGCTAAACGGTAATACCGCCGCAACTCCGCCGAGGAGCAACAAAGCCGGTAGGATACGACGAGCTGAACGTCTCATCGTCTCCCAGGTTTTTGTTTTTGTTTTTGTTCGCATTTTCGGGCTCCTTTCTTCCCTTTTAATTTGAACCTAACTTAATTCCCCCTGCGTTTTTGTTTTTTATCCAATTCTATCCATCGCCGTATCGACGTCTTGTTGATTTTCTTCTGGCGTATTATTATCTTCTGCCGATTCTTGATTTGCTTCCGTGTCGTTTGTCTCCGGAGCGCTCGGTTCTTCAATATTCTGTGTTCCCGGCTCCTCGCTTGGCTCGTCTCTCCATCCCGAAGTATCATCAGAATAGTTAGCGTCTGTCGGTTCGTTTACGTCTTCATTCTTATCTTCTACTGGAATTGTTACATCTTCCGAAGAGCTTCCAGGGGTGTTATCGTTCTGCCAGCCATTTTCATCCCCAGCTTCGCTCGTTGGTGTATTATCTTCCGGGGTAACATCTTGTTGATCCCAACCGTCACCAGGTTCACCAGGAAGAATATCCGTTTTACCGTCGCCATCTTCCGTACCTGTTTCTTCTTCAGTTCCTGTACCGTCTTCAGTACCAGTTTCTTCCTCTGTACCCGTTCCGTCTTCTGTACCGGTCTCATTCTCTGTTCCAGTGCCATCTTCCGTTCCGGTCTCGTCTTCCGTACCAGTTCCGTCCTCAGTTCCTGTCTCGTTTTCTGTACCTGTACCGTCCTCGGTTCCCGTCTCATTTTCCGTCCCCGTACCATCTTCAGTTCCAGTTTCGTCTTCAGTTCCCGTTCCGTCTTCTGTACCGGTCTCATTCTCTGTTCCAGTGCCATCTTCCGTACCGGTCTCATTCTCTGTTCCGGTACCATCTTCATTACCTGTTTCATTCTCGGTACCAGTTCCGTCCTCATTTCCGGTTTCATTCTCGGTTCCTGTCTCGTTTTCGTTTCCGGTCTCATTTTCCGTGCCAGTTCCAGTTTCATTTTCTGTTCCCGTATCCGGATTTAAGTCAATGATAATTACCTGACCACATTTAAGCGAAATCGCCATGTCATATTTATCCATAATCTTCTGCGCTTCTTCTTCTGATGCGCCTTCTGGGATTACGCCGACCGCGCGGAGGAACCTATCCTTATATCCGCCCGCTTCGTTCGAGTTAAGTTTTTCCGTAGTAACCGCATAAAACTTTGCGTCCGCCGGAGTAGTCTCGTTCGACCAGTGATATTCAAACGTTCCGTCGATATCTACCCCATAGAGCGAACCATGAGAGCTACCTTCCGCACATTCAATTATCTCTGCTTCTTCCCCGCCTAATACCTCGTCGAGAACACTATGCGAGTTCTCTCCGAAAAGCTGACGGTTTCCTTCGTCCGACATCGCATATTTCGCGACTTCGTTCATTTCGTTAACGCTCGTAATTCCGTCCGTATCACCGTCGATTAAGAAATCTTGTCCCGCGAGAAGCGCATACTGTCCAGACGGAGAAATATCTTCCGCCGCATAGCCATAAACATTTTCTATAGCTTCTTTAAATGTATCCGCATTCATTTCATCCGTATTATAAACGTCGTAGTTCATTGCCGTTAGGTTATATCTACCCGACTTCATTCCCATTTCTTTACCGACTTCGTCGTAGAAAGTCGATTCGCCGTCCCAGTTATTCTTCGTCGTATTAATCTCGATTTCTTCCCCGTCATACATAACTTTAATCGTCTCTGGGAATTTCTCGCCCTCTTCCGCATCCATATCGACTACGTTTAATTTCTGTTCCGCCGCTTTTTGAAGTAGCTGTTCTTGTCTTTGCGCTTCTGCGTCGTTTTGCGCTCCGTCAGTGTTCTCGACATATTCTGTCGCCTGAGCTGTCGGTTCTTGCGGGAGCTGATTCAAATTATTATTCGGTTTGATTCCACAACTTACAAGCGATACAAAGGTACATACCCCGAGTATCGTACTATAAAGTGCTTTCTTTAGTCCGCGGAGTCCGCCTACCGCGTTCTTCTTACCTTGTTTAGCTCGTTTCGAACGCCCAAAGAATCCTTTAATCTTCGAGAAAAGACCTTTCTTCTCTTCCTCAACGTCATCTCCGTCTTCTTCCATCATTCTGCCGATTTCTTCAGCACGTTTTCTTTGTTCGGCTTCTTTAATCTTATCAGAATCATCTGCTTTTCTATTTAATTCGTCTTCATATAATTGACGTATCGCATTATCAAACGCTTCTTGGCTGCCAAAGTGTTTTCTAAACTCTTCGTCTGCCGCTTTTTCAGCATAAAACGCTTCCCAATTTTTATCCCCTTCGAGTTCCGCTTTCTTAAGATTATCGTTACGTTCTTGGATAAGCTTATCCATATCTTCTTTAAACATCGGATGTCGCTCAAGCCAGTCTAACGCCGCCGGATCGCCTTTCGCAATCGCCGCCGCCATCTCTCTCTGCGCTAAATCTTGCTCAGCATACCAGTTTGCCCTCGTTAGAATATCTTTCGCTTCTAATTCTTCTGGGGTTAAATCTGGTTTTTTGTTTGTATCTACATCTACTGTCGTATTCGCTGCTTGTGCTTTCGCCGAATATTCCGCAAGATATTTCGCCGGATTATTGATTTTATCCTGCGCCGCTCTTACAGCTTCTTGATATTCCTCTTCAGAGTTATATGCATCGTCGTCTTTAAGCCAGTTTGCATTTTCAAGCGCTTTCTTACCGTCTTCGATAATCTGGTCTAGAATTGCGCTATTTCCCGCTTCCGCTTCTGCGCGATTAGAAAGCGCATCGATTCTACCTTCTGCCGCTGCCTGTTGCGCTTTCGCGACTTCCTCAGCATATTCTTCAGGCGATAATTCGCCATCAAGTCTACGCGTATCGAGGTCGTCTAATTTATCTGCTAAAGCTTTTTCGATTTCTTCGTTCGTAGCTTCTTGAGCATTTACTCCGCCCGAAATCGCTTCGAGTCTAGCTTGCGCATTTGCGAGTCTCGCCTCGAGTTCCGTTTTCTGTTTATCATATTCCTCACCCCAAATATTCCCGTCGTCTTTCTGCATTTCAAGACCTTCAAGTGCTTTCTGAAGATCAGAAATTTCAAGCTGAATCGTTTCTCTCTGGTTATCGACTTCACTTGCAACTAGAATATTCTCAGCGTTCTGTTCTGCGCCATATTTCGCATTAATCTCTTCCATCTGGCGTTTATAAGCTTGTTCGTCAGATTCAAGAACTCCGTTTTCTTCTCGATTGTCTAGATTACTATCGAGTTTACGAGTCTCAAGTTCGTCTTTCGCCGCCGCGCGTTCCGCATTTCTACGAGCAATCTCGTTAAATGTTTCGACTGTCGAAAGGAAGGTTCCGCTCTTCTCTGCTTCCGCTTCGAGTTCTTCGTCGCTCATTCCGCTTAGGCTTTCAAGTAAAGAAGTTGCGTGTGTTAATTTCTGTTTTAACTCTGGGTGTTGGTTTAAGTATTCAAGCGCTTCCGGAACATTATTCTTCACGCGCTCTGCAAATGTTGGCATATCGTTCATCGCATCATCCGTATTTATCGATTGTCCAGGTTTAAATTCATTATTATTCATTTTATGCTACCTCCTCTAAGCTCAAGTATTTCTCGCGAAAGGCCGTCATTGCTTCTTCAGTAATTCTCTCCACATCAATTCCCGATTCCGCAATAATGTTTTCGAGTTCTTCGTCATTCGCGCCGTTATCAATTGCGCTCTCTAATTTCTTCGCCGATTCTGCCGGTAAAGCATTAACAAGTTTACGGTTAACCGCATCGTCAAGTTTTTCTCTTAAAACTGCGCGTAAGGAATCATTTGGTTCGACACCTTTATCGAGCATCATTTTCTCGATATAAACAGCTGTTAACTGATCTTGAGTTAACTCATTGATAATTTCTTCTGGGAGCTCTTGTCCCTCAGGCAGGTTCTTGACTTGCTCAAAGAGCCTGATTAGTTTTTCGTCTTCTTGTGGTGTCATAGTGTGGAGAAACCTTTCTTTTTAGTGTTTTTTATTTAAAATATATGACTTTTCTGCCCCCATTCTAACGCTTATGCTTATATTTGTCAACAACTTTTTTTATTTCTCCACCAAAAAACCGCGCAATCGCGCGGTTTTTTGGTGTTTTAAAGTGTTTTTAGCTTATTATCGTCGCAAGATGTCCTAATCTTTTAGCTATAAGTGCTTTAGCTTCAGGAGAGATCTCTTGCTTCGATATATAATCAGCTTCGTTTTCGAAAAATTCGAAACTCATTTTTTCTCCTTGTTTTTTTGTTTTTAGTTGTCTAATTTATTTAATGTACTTGAACTACTTTTTTAATTCCGCTGCTCTACTTTCTTTCCACCTTGTTCAACTTTTTTACTACCGTTCCCTATTCTTATCTTATTCTCGCTTTTGTATAATTTTTGTATACAGCTTCTTGTATAACTCTTTTTCCTAATTTCTCGCCGGTTCGTTTTAAACCGATATATTTATTAAGGTCGGTTGCTGCACCCGATTAGTTTTTATATATGTTTTACATTGGTTCTTTCCTTTTATTCTTAGTGTTTTATATTTATTTATCCTTACTTTGTCCTTTCTTTTACATACACCATTGTTTGACCTAAATGGTTAGTTTTGGGTTTTATCGTTCGACCGCTTTGTTAGGCTAGATTTTTTTGATTTTTTATTTATTTTCTTGTCTAACTTGTCTTAAGTGTATCATACTTATGCTTATTTGTCAACACTTTTTAAACCACATTTTTCAAATTCCGCAAATCAACAGAGATAAAAATAATTTTTCCTAATAACTCGCCCAGCCATTGCTTTTTAAAATCCATTTTAGTATAATAAAGACATAAAAAGATAGCCGTCCAGGCGACTATCTATGCGGTTTAGCTTGCTAGCTTACGCTAGCGAGCTTTTTTGCCAAGAGTTAGCTCTAGGCTTTTTCGAGTGAAATCGTTATATTCTCCCCATTAATTTTGACGATTTCATCATATTCATAGTTCCCCGCCGAAACATCCGTCGAAAATTCAACGGCTAGAACTTCGTTAGAAATAACCTCTTTCATTTCTTCCGAAACGAAGCACGAGACCGAAAGTTTAATTCTATCGTCGACATTAAGTCCGGCTTTTTTACGCCCTGCTTGAATAAAGCGGATTAGTTCGCGCGCAAATCCCTCTTGACGCAACTCTTCCGTTAGCTCTTTATCTAATTCCATTGCCGAACCGTTCGTAACGCGTTTAACGTTTACCTCCTCCGCAATAATCGTCTCATAAAACTCTGGGAGTTTCTTCCCGTCATAAACTAGCTCCGATAACGGCTGACGCACTTTTACTTGCTCTTCCGTCTCGGTTTTTTGCATCCTAAGCGCTAATCCTTCAGTAATAACTGCGCGAGTCCTCGCCATTTCTTCGATTACTACCTTATCGATCTTCCCTGCCTTCGGCCAGTCTAATAAGTGAACCGACTCCGAAGAACCTGTCATTTTCTGATATAATTCTTCCGCAAGAAACGGCACGAACGGCGCTAAAATCTGGGAAAGATAAACTAAAACGAAATAGAGCGTCGAATAAGCCTCAAGCTTATCTCCGTCGTCTTCCGACTTCCAGAAACGACGACGTGAGCGCCTTACAAACCAGTTCGAAAGGTCGTCAATAAACGGTAAAACCCCCTCTATCGCTTTCGGAACATTATATTCTCTCATTCCTGTATCGATTTGATCTCTTAACTGATAAACTTTCGAGACAATCCATTTATCAAGGATATTCTCGAATTTCGAAGGAGAAATCGCATTGTCAGAGTCAAAGCCGTCAATCTCCGCATAGGTTGTAAAGAAATCATATACATTCCAGACCATCGATAACTTACGAGCCACATCCGACACGTCCTTATCAAGCAGCGCAAAATCTTCTCCCGCAAGCACCGGACTAGATAAAAGTAAGAATCTTAAGCTATCTGCCGAAAACTTATCCATTAACTCGTTCGGGTCGGTATAATTCCCGAGAGATTTCGACATCTTCCTACCATCATTCCCCGCGAGCGTCCCCGTCGTAATCACATTTTTATACGCATTATGTCCGAAAAGCGCCGTGTTCACAACGTGTACATAATAGAACCACGCCCGAACCTGCCCGACATACTCAACAATAAAGTCTGCCGGATAGTTCTTTTCAAATTTCTCTTTATTCTCAAACGGATAATGAAGTTGTGCAAACGGCATTGAGCCAGATTCAAACCAACAATCTAAAACTTTATCAACTCTCTTAAAGTGTTCCCCGTCTATCTCAAATTCAATTTCATCCACCCAAGGTCTATGATAATCTTCTAATCGAACTCCCGAAAGCTCATATAACTCATCATAAGAGCCAACGACCTTAACCGTTCCCCTATCACCTTTCCAAACCGGCATAGCTGTCGCCCAAAATCTATCTCGCGACAGATTCCAATCCGGCGCCGCTTCAATATTTTTCGCGAATCGCCCATGTTTTAAATGTTCCGGGAACCAATTTATATTCTCATTTTCAGAGAGCATTAAAGGTTTCGAACCCGTAACATCAAAGAACCAGCTCGGGAACGCTCGATACATAATCCTCTGTTTTGAACGCGGATTAAACGGATATTCGTGTTTAATATACTCAATTTTATAAACAATTCCTTTTTCTTCTAAGACTTTTGCAATAAATTTGTTCGCCGCCCAAATCTCCATTCCGTTCTCATCCGTATTGCGTACTCCGAGCTCATGTAGTTTTTCCGCCATCTCCGGAAGATAATATCCGTTTTCATCTAGAACATCAACAAAATCGACTTCTTCTGCCGTTCCGAGCGCATAGTCGTCTTCCCCATAAGCTGGCGCAATATGAACAATTCCTGTACCCTCTTCGCTCGAAACAAATTCCGCCCCGTGAACTTTATAAGTCCCCTCTTTTCTCTCTTTCTCCGGAACTGTTTCAATAATTGGCTCATACGAAAGTCCGACTAACTTCGAGCCTTTAAATTTTTGTTCAGGTTTAATATCTTCAAATAATTTCGAGGCTAATTTTGTTGCAAGAATAACTTCTTTACCCTCAACTTCATAAATTCCGTATTCTAACTTCGGTGAAACCGCAAGCGCTAAGTTCGCCGGAAGCGTCCAAGGAGTAGTAGTCCACGCAAGTAGATAACCCATTTCGCTCTTAAATAATACATATGCTGATGGGTCAGTAACAGTTTGATATGCATCGTTGTCCATCGTCACTTCCGCCTTCGACACCGGTGTACAAAATTTCGTATCATACATTAAAACTTTACGGCCTTCATAAATTTTGCCTTTTTCGTATAAAGTTTTAAACGCCCACCAAACACTCTCCATAAAATCCTTATCCATCGTTCGATAAGCACCTTTAAAGTTCACCCATCGCCCAACGCGTGCAATCGTCGACTCCCAAGTCTCCGAATTCGCCACCATCGATTCTCTCGCCTTATTAATATAAGTTTCAAGCGAAATCGCCTTCGGATCTTTATCGGCGTCTCCGCCAATCTGTCTTCTATCCGTAATTCCGAGTTGTTTTTCGACAAAATTCTCCGCCGGAAGCCCATGACAGTCCCACCCCCATCGTCTCTCGACTCGATATCCGTTCATTGTCCAAAATCTCGGCACCGCATCTTTTACAATCGACGAAAGAAGCGTTCCGTGATGCGGGTTTCCGGTAATAAACGGAGGTCCGTCATAAAATACATAACTCTTATCGACGTCTCGATTTTCTACCGACTTCTCAAAAGTTTTGTCTTTTTCCCAAAACTCTAAAATCGCTTTTTCATACTCTAAAGCTCTTCTTCTCTGTCCTGCTTTATATTTCATAAAATCTCCTTTCTCGTAGGCTCCATAATTGCGACCTCGCATATCTCGTCTCTAAACAGTTCATAGACGTTCCCCTTAATTTTCTCGTCAAAATAATCTTTTAGCTCATAAAGTTTCGTTAGTCCAGATTGTGGATTCGAAACCGGATGTCTCAATAAAATATCACAGAATCTATCGTCAATCGTCATTACGCCCTTCCAGCTCACCATATTATCCGCTAGCTGGACCAGTTTATCATAATCGTCATATTCATTTTTAGAGAGAAAATCAAGCAAAAACTTCTTATCCTCCGGCAATAATCTCTTATCAAATCCCCCGTTATAAACTTCTTCTACATTATAAAAAGTATGCGTTAAGGCAGTTCGCGCCGCTTCCGGAAAATCTTTCTCCATTAAAAGCTCATATCCTCGAAACGGATGTGTCATTCGCTCGACCATCTTCCTGTTTATCCCTACCTTAACCTCAGTATCCCGCTCAATCGCTTTATAAAAATCATGTAAAAGCCCCTTCGCATAAGCGAGGTCCGAGTCCATTCCTGCCTTCTTCGCGACTTCCGCGCAGACTCTCGCAATATCTTTCGAGTGTCTCTGCCAACTTTCCGACGCACGCGGTTTCTCAAGCGCCCAAGAAAACAGCCTATCTGCTTTTTCCCTGTAATTCATCCCCCTAATTATATCACAAATTATGCATCCCTTAAAGTATAAGTTACTTCTTGTATCTGCGGTAACTTCCCTGCCCACTTCGCAATCACTTTAGAGTCATCATCTCTTAAAACGCAAACACAAGGATATTGAACAATGTCATGATGTGTTGCGAATAGCTCCCCCGAAATTGTCTCTGGATCCTCAATCAAAACTTCTATCCCTGTTTCTCTCTCGAATTCCGAGATCCAATCCATCGATTCTCTCGTATAATCCGTATCTTGACGCGTTACCATTACCACCTTCATAGTTTCGCCCTTTCTTAATTTTCTCCGTTAATATTCATTTCTCTCTGTCTTCGAATAATATTTTCGAAGTCTTCAAGCGTCTTAAACTCAAGGAAAACCGAAGCAAACCTAACATAAGCTACTTCGTTTACCTCTGCTAAAACATCTAAAATTGCTTGGCCTATCTGTTTCGACTCGATTTCGTCTTGTCCAAGGTCATAGACTTTATCAACTACTCTATTTACAACATCTTCGACTTCCATATCGGAATTAAAGAATTTTCCAACGCTCCTTCTAACCGCTGTGAGGAGTTTATCACGGTCAAAAGGCTCTCTATTTCCGCTACTTTTATGGACAACCAAGGCCGGCATCTCTATCCGCTCATACGTCGTGAACCTACGCCCTTCCGGCGTAACCCGACGTCGACGAATCATTGTTCCATCAGGCGTCTCACGGCTCTCGAGGACTTTACTGTCTCCGATATTGATGCTTTTTACCATGAAACTCCTTTTCTATTATTTTTTGCCGCGTAATCTAGCCCTCAAAGATGGGGGTATATCTAGATCATCGTCCTCGTCTTGTTTATCCCAAGCGCTCGCCGAACTCGAAGTCTCTTCGCGCTTCTCTGGCGCCGGCTCGCTCATTCGCGGAGCTTCCGCCTCAACGCTACTAGAAACACCATAACTACTACTAGCTTCACGCTCAACTTCTTCTCTTTCCGCCATAATTGCTTCTTCAGCGCGTTTCTGGCGATAATAATCCGAGTCAAATCCTGTCGCAACAACCGTAATAACGATTTCGTCGTTAAGTTCAGGGCGAATCGAAGCACCGAAGATAATGTTTGCGTCTGGCGAAACCGCCCCAGTAATCTCTTCTGCCGCCTCTTGGATTTCGCTCATAGACATATCATATCCACCCGCAACCGAGAAGAGGACGCCTCTCGCACCATCGATTTTAACCTCAATTAGTGGCGATTCAATCGCTTGTCGCGCCGCTTCTTTCGCACGGTTCTCGCCGGAAGCACGTCCGATTCCCATCAAAGCCGAACCAGCGTTCTTCATAATCGCTTTAACGTCGGCAAAGTCGAGGTTAATTAACGCGTGTTCAGTAATAAGTTCTGAAATCCCTTGAACGCCTTGACGTAGAACGTCGTCCGCAATCTTAAAGGTCTCAAGAAGCGGAGTTCTCGGGTCAATTGTCTGAAGTAATCTATCATTCGGAATCGTAATAAGCGCATCAACTTCCGAAGAAAGTTCCGAGACCGCAATATCTGCGTTATTTTTTCTTTGCGCACCCTCGAAAGTAAACGGCTTCGTAACAACTCCAACCGTTAGAATATCTCTATCTTTCGCTTCTTTCGCGACAATCGGACCGGCTCCCGAGCCAGTTCCACCGCCCGCACCGAGCGTAATAAAGACCATGTCCGCCCCTTCGAGCGCTTTTCCGATATTCTCACGGCTCTCTTCCGCCGCCTCGCGACCTTTTTCCGGATCACCGCCAGCTCCAAGCCCTTGTCCGATATGGACTTTCGTATCGGCCTCGGAATGATGTAACGCTTGTGCATCGGTATTAATCGCGACAAACTCAACACCGTTTAACCCGACTTCTTTCATTCGGTTAATCGCAGAACCACCGGCTCCGCCAACGCCCACAACTTTAATGCTTGCTGTACTTTCCACCTCTGTAGGTTTTATCTCAGGCATCTTATTTTCCTCACTTTAATATAAAACTACTTCCAGTTTAACACATATAAAAAATGTATTCAAGTGTTTTCCCTGTAATCTTACGCTTTTTTCTTTTTCTTTAAAAACCCAAACAGAGAGAAGGCTTTTTTCTCTTTTTCTTCAAATTCTGAAGTTTTTCCATCGTCCGCCATCGAGAGCGCTAATCCTAACGCCGTCGCATATTCCGGCTTCTCAATATCTTCAATTACCCCTGTTAGTCCCATTCCAGGAACGCCGATCCTTGTCGCCATTTTCAGCGTTTCTTTCGCGAATCCAGCTAGGCCTTTCATTTTCGCCCCCGCCCCGACAATTACCGCTCCTTCCGGTAATTTTCCGGCATATCCCGCTCTCGCGAGATGTTCCGAAACGTGTTCAAAAATATCTACTAATCTATCTTTTACGATTTCATTTACTTCTGCTTTCGAAAAAGTAACGCTCTCCCCTCCGACTTTCATTGTTACTTCTTTCGCCGTCGGCATAAACTCCGCCGTAACGTGTTTTAATTTAATCTCTTCCGCCGCATCCGTATTTATTTCAAGCGAAATCGCTAAATCTTTCGTAATATTATTCGCCCCTGCGTTAATTACTCCGATATATTGTAAATCTCCCTCTTCATAAACCGCAACCGAAGTCGTCGAAGCCCCAAGGTCGATTACCGCTACCCCGTTTTCCATTTGTTTCTCCGATAAAACCGCTCTCGCCGCCGCCATCGAAGTCGGTAAAAACCTCAGAACATGCAAGTTCGCCGAAGACATCGCTCTTCCTAGCGCGTCTACGCTCGGCCGAAGCCCCGAAACAACGTTCGCGACAATCTCTATCTTATTCGCCGTCATTCCGAGCGGACTTCTAATTCCGCCTTGTCCGTCTAAAATATAATTCAGAGGTACAACGTCTAAAACTTCCCTGTTCGTCGTAATCCTCCCCGACATCGCAGTATCTTCTAATCTATCTAAATCACTATTTGAAATCGGCGTTGTCGACGAAACCGCAATCATCCCACTTACCTTTTCTGAAGCAATATGCGCCCCATTTATCGAAACATAAGCCGAGTCAACATTCACCCCGCTCATACTCTCGACCGATTTTAAAGCCTTATCCGTCGCTTCCGCCGGACCGGCAAGATTCGTCACAATTCCCTTATGCATCCCCCGTTCATTTTTCGCTTCTCCATAGCCAATCACAGAAACAGAATCCTCGCCCTTTATCTCTAGAGCGACGGCTCGAACAGTCTCAGTACCAACATCGATTCCGAAGGCATATTTCGATTGTTCTTCCATATCTCTAATATACCACAAGCGTTTTAGTTTCGCAAATAGATATGATATAATATTCCTATGGATCAAGAAAAAATTACAGCGATGCGCGAAGGCGGTAAGATTTTAGGCGAAATTCTCGCCGAGCTTCGTGATTATGTAAAAGTCGGTATGACAAAACGCGAGTTAGACCGCTGGACAAGACAGAAAATCGAGTCTCGCGGCGCGACCTGTTCTTATGACGAACTTGAAGAAAACTTCCCAGGCTGTATCTGTATTTCCGTAAACGAAGAGCTCGTTCATGGCGCTCCTGACAGCGATTATGAGCTTGAAGACGGCGATAAAGTTAGTTTCGACCTCGTAATTAAATACAAGGGATACCATACTGATGCCGCTTTCTCGACTATCGTCGGACACGCTAATCCCGCGGTAAAACAGATGGTAAAAACTACCGAAGAAGCCCTCTGGGCAGGTATTGATGCTGTCGCTCCGGGTGTTCATATCGGCGATATTGGCTTCGCAGTCGAAAGAGTTTTAAGAAAAGGTAAACTCGGCGTAATCGAAAATTATATCGGCCACGGTATCGGCAAAGAAATGCATATGTCCCCTGAAGTTCCGAACTACGGAAAACGCGGTAAAGGTTATGTCTTAAAACCGGGCGACTGTATCTGTATCGAACCGATGTCTTCCCTCGGAAAACCAAATAACTTCGTCGATAAAGAAGACGGCTGGAGCGTTATTATTTCAGACGGCTCGGTCGGTTGTCACTGTGAACATACAATCCTCGTCACCGAAGACGGGCACGAAGTTTTAACTCTCCCGAACTGCCCTAGAAATTAATTTTGAACAATTTTTGTATACAAAGTATAGATTCTCTCTGTTATTTCCGGGATTTCGCCCACTCCGTCGACGTGATAAACCGGTATGTTCTTCTCAGTTAACATTTTTTCATATTCCGGCATCCTCTCTTCGAACATATCAAGCTTTTTATTCCAGTTCGAAAGCTCGTCGTCATCTCGCCCTCGGCTAGATAATCTTTTTATACTCTCTTCCCTCGGGACATCTATTACGATTACCCCCGAAGTTGCGCTTGATAAAATCTCTGAGCCTTTACTGTCCCTACTCCAAGGTTGCCCGTCTAAAATTACTGGGATTTCCTTATCTTCAAAATTAGAAACTTCGGCTAAAACCGCCTTTGCTAGTTCGTCCTCTGGAACCATCGCCGCCGTCTTTGTATATTCAAAAAACTTATCCCGACAAATTTGCCCGACCGAAAGCGCTTTCCCGCCGATTTTTGAAGCTAATAACTCCCCCTGCGTCGATTTTCCGGAACCTGCCGGACCATAAATCATAATCATTTTATTGCCTCTTGAATTGCTTTAGCTACCCTCATATAAACCTCATCCGGAGAGCCCATCCCATCTATCGTAATCAGCTTCGCACCATTTCCTACGAGATACGCCAGAATCTCTGTTTTAGACTGCTCATACATCGCGAGTCGCTCCTCAACAATCTCCTTCGTATCTTGATCTCGTCCGCGCATAAATAATCGTTTCTGAACTTCTTCAAGTGGAACATTTAGCTCAACGATTAAATCGACTTTTTCTCCTCTTGAGAGCATAATCTCTGCTTGTTTGAAAGTTCTCGGAAATCCGTCTAAAATCGCATTTGGAACCCCTGTGAGTCTCGATAAAACTAATCCGGCTATCATTTCATCATCAAAAAGCTGCGCTGTTTTTAGTTTCTCGATTACCCAAGGTTCTTTACTCTGTCTTAAAATCTCCCCCGAAGAAATCCAAGGCCATTTCAGATCTTCCGCCAGTCGGTTTCCTACCGTTGACTTTCCAGACCCAGGCCCTCCTAAAAATATAATTCTCATACACTCTTATTGTATCACAGTTCAATGATAATTTCGAAGATGAGAGCACTCCAGATGGGTGTTTTCTTGACGTGAAGCGCTATTTACGATAGAGCGAACGCCAAAAAACGTCCAGATGGACGCTCTCAATTCGAAATTTGGTGGGTGATGAGGGGCTCGAACCCCCGACCTTCTCGGTGTAAACGAGACGCTCTAGCCAACTGAGCTAATCACCCAACCTGTTACCCCCTATTTTAACACATTCTAGCCTTTAAATCTAGCCGAAATTTTCTTGATACTAAATAAAGCACCGCCACATAAAGCCAATACAATAGTTAAAGTTCCTACAGAGATGTTTAATGCTGAATTTGCCTGCGTTTCTATTCCATCTCCCGTATCCGGCACTCCCGGCACTTCCGAAGAGTCGGAGTCGTCCAAATCAGAGTCGCCCGAATCGTCACCAGAATCCTCTGGTATAAGACTCTTTAGAATCGGCATAATACTTTCAGGAATATGCCCGATTACTAGTTTTTCCGCATTCGAAGCTAACGTATAAGTATAAAACAAAGAATATTCTTCGCCAAAAGTAGCCTGAGTATATTCAGCATCAGCTATTATAATCGGTGCTAACGCCTTGACCGCCTTCGGTAAATTCTCTTTCAAAATCGAAAACTCCTCTTCCGACACCGCCGGAGCCTCTCCAAATCTATCTTCATAATCCTCATAGTTCCCCATATATCGCACTATAAATGTTAGGAGTTCGTCAATATCCGCGTCTACCGCTGTTCCCTTTAAAATCTTCACGATATCCTGATATGGCGGAAAATTCGCTAAAGCCTCCTCTATAGTAGTTCCATAATCTCCGCTCATTAAATCAGAGAATGCACTCCCCGCAATCATTCCTGCTAAGCCTTTATCAATATCCGTAATAAAGCCTGTAAACTCGCCTTGTTTGTCTAAAGTTCGAAGCTGATATGCCTTCATAATCGCCGATAGAGGCGCCTTAACTTCAGTATTAAAGTATTCACGCGTTAATCCTTTATCCGTAACAAATTGGGTCCAGCTATCCATAAACTCCCTACCGTTTATCGTACTAACATCTTTCGTCAATCCGTTATTAGATGCAAGTAAGCCAAGCGCTCTTGAACTATCCGCTAAATCGGAAATATCCACTACCGAACCAGTGATATTTAGATCTGCTGGATGGATTTCTTCATAAACGCCTGTATTATAAAATCCCCAAACTTCCGGAAAAACATACCCAAGTAGTAAATCATTTCCATCTTTTACATCATGAATATTTGAGTAGTTTGTCTCCGTCACACTAGCTCTCGGCGCCCCAAAAGTATAAACATAAAAATCCTCCGCCGCCATATCATAACTATCAATATTCTCGTTAATTTTCTTCGCAAATAAGTCAATCACTGCCCCGCCTCGAGAATATCCAACTACCCAAACCTTATAATTTGAGAAATCACGACTTGAAACATATTCATTAAACCTATCGACAACTAAATCTGCCGATTCTAAAAATCCTGCATGATCTCCAGAATCTCCAACATTAAAGTTAGATAACCATTCAGTCATATAGTTATAATTTCTTGGAGCAACCACAATTAACTCTTCCCCGCTAGAAAGAGTCTTATGTCCAATTGTCGTCCCCATAGAATGTCCATCTTCTTCCGAAATCGCATCCCAATTTTGATAATCCGAAAATCCCATCTGGTCTAATAAATTAGTTAATTTTGGATTAGCTAAAGTGCTCGTCGAAGGATACCCGTCCGCCAAGTTCTCAAAACCTGCTAACGCTAAAGCATAAGACATCGCTCGAAGCTCTGGATGGTCCCCAGGAGACGGCTCTGAAAAAAACTCATCGCTATATTCTATTGTATCTGTTTCATCTAGCGCGTCATAAACCGAAGACCAGGGGTTTTCTGGATCTTCAACAAACCCATAATATGGATAAGTAACAGTAATTTTATCTGAGGTTGCATAGGTATTATAAACTGGCGCAACAGCCACGCTGAACGAAGCCATTAAACTCAGTCCCGCGAATATAACTCTTTTTATTTTTGCCACTTATTTCATCCTTTCAGTCTCCACCGAGCTTAAACATGAAGACTTTTTTATGTTTTTATATACAACCTATTTTCTTCATTATAACACAAAATGCTTATGTTTTATCAACTTTAAAATCACGCATTCGTCTTTATTGTCCTTATATGTTATAATTAAAGAGTTAAAAGAAAAAGGAGTTAATATGGCAGATTTTAACAAAATCCTCACCCCTGGTGATTATGAAAATGGCGAAATTAACGTCGTAATCGAAATCCCGACCGGTTCTAACCATAAAATTGAATGGGATAGAAAAAATGCTTGTTTCATGCTCGACCGAATCGAGCCAATCGCCTTCGCAAAACCTTGTAACTATGGTTTTATTCCCCAGACTCTCGATGAAGATGGCGACGAACTTGATGTTCTTATGATTACCGACCAGCCTCTTACAACTGGAATCTATACAAGCGCACGTGTTCTCGGCGTTATGAAATTTGTTGATGATGGCGAAGTTGACGATAAAATTATCGCTGTCCCGGCCGACGATAGAAATAATGGCGATCGTTACAAAACACTTGAAGATCTTCCAAAGCGTCTTATCGAACAAATCGAATTTCATTTCAACCACTATAAAGATCTTAAAAAGCCTGGTACTACTACCGTTAAAGCTTTTGAGGGTATCGAAGAAGCGAAAAAAGTTATCGCTGACGCCATTAAGCGCTGGAACGATCAATAACTATAACCACCACAAAATAAGCCTCGAAAGAGGCTTATTTTTAAATTTCATATTCTCTTATTTCCCCGTTTTCTAACTTAAAAGTCGTTATATCCGTATCTAAATTATATCCGACAATATTAAAGTGTAGAGTTTTTAAAAATGTTCCGTGCGCAACCACTAAAACTCGCGCATCTTCCGGATTTTCCGTTTTAATCCTCTCTAATGCCTTTTTTGAACGCTTAAAAACGTCTAAAATTGGTTCCATTCCTCCGTAGCTAGAGTTAAGTCTAAGGTCATAGTCATCTTCTTCCCAAGTTTTTGAATCTGTCCCTTCTAAATTGCCAAAATCCTTCTCTCTTAAGTTATCGTCATAGATAATTTTACATTTATCTCCGACAATAATTTCCGCTGTTTCTTTCGCTCTTAAGAGCGGCGACGAATAACAAATATCGAATTTTAGGTCACGGATTTTTTCTTTTAGTTCTTCCGCCTGTTTAATTCCCCTCGCGTTTAAAGGAATATCCGCCCGACCTTGCGCTAAATCTTTTAAATTCCAATCTGTCTGTCCATGCCTTACAACATATAATTTCATATTTAAATTATAACCTCTTTTGTTCAGTTTTTACACATCTGTTCGACCTAAACAGCCACCACGCTAAAATCGAACCGACAAAGTTCCCTACTACTGCGAGAAAAATCGACCAGTCAAAGCTAAGAGCTACTCCCATCGTAATTACATTAGCAATACAGTGTTGAAACCCCGCGAAGATAAAAAGCGGAACTCCGATTAAGACCCCGAACGGACTTCCCTTTCGATAAATATAGACCGCAACAAACATCACGACTCCACATAAAACTGCCTTGACTAAAAACGGAAACGAAAATTCCCAGCCAGAGATTTTCGAAGTCGCCACCGAAACTAAATCCGCGTCCGCTAGCCCGAAAATCGCGCCCAGTAGATATCCCGAAATTAAATTTACCGCTAAAATTATGCCCAGATCAGTTAACTTTATATTATCTTCAAATAAGAATCCACATTTCCCCGTAAATAAATTCGCCCCCATATAACAAACCGCCAGTAGTCCTAGCGAGAATAAAAACGGTCCAACCGGCGTTCCGATTTTAAGTAGAACGTAATTCCCAAGCCCAATCAATAAACTAGCTAAAATAGCTTTTCTAACTAACTCTCCCATAAAAACTCCTAAAGATTTTTTACGAATTCATTAAATAGCGGATGAACTGTCAAAGGTCGCGACTTAAACTCCGGATGTGCCTGCGTTGCACAGAAGAATTTACAATCTGGCGCCTCAACAAACTCAACTAGCTTCCCGTCCGGCGACGTTCCCGAAACTACGATTCCACCTTTTTCAATTTCCTTTAAGAATTTCTGATTAACTTCATAACGATGACGATGTCTCTCAACTGTCGAAACCGCACCGCTTTTATTATACGTTCCCCACCAATCTTTCGTTCCCGAAACTTTCCCCGATTTCATTTTATCAATCGCGTTTCGATAAATCTCCGCCGTCTTCGAATCCGCCTTAAGCACTGCCGGATAATCTCCGAGTCTCATCGTCCCCCCAGTCGATTCTTTCCCTTTCTGCCCCTCCATAATATAAACTACGTTCTCACCGTCTTTAGCTCCAAATTCTTCCGAATTCGCTTTCGATATACCACCGCGTCTCGCCGCCGCGACACAAGCCATCTGAAGTCCGAGGCATAGTCCAAGATAAGGTTTATCGTTTTCAAGTGCATAAGTCGCCGCGGTAATTTTCCCTTCCGCTCCTCGAGCACCGAATCCGCCTGGAACCACAATCCCATCCACTTTCTTTAGTAGTTCAAGTTCAGATTTATCTCCATCTCCTAACTTTTCTGCATTGATCCAATCGATCAAAACATTCACTTCGTTCCACGCCCCCGCCGCTTTCAAAGCCTCCGTCACACAAATATAAGTATCTTCATTCCCAACATATTTCGCGACTAATCCAATTTTAACCGTCTTCTTATATTTCTTTGCACGTCGTCTCGAAAAATCTTCCCATCGGCTCATATCCGGCTCCGAATCATCATTAACAAAATCGTTCAAGATATTAAGAACTCCCGATTTCAAAACATTAAACGGCACGTCATAAACCGAGTCAATATCTGGTAAATTTACCACCGCATCATCCGCAATCCCCGCAAATCTCGCGATTTTCTCACAAATCTCGCGCCCCGCCGGCTTCTCCGTACGCACACAAACAATATCCGGAATAATCCCGAACCCACGTAAATCTTTTAATGCGTTCTGTGCCGGTTTTGTCTTTAGCTCTTTCGAAGTATTAATCCAAGGTACATAAACTACATCGATATAAAGACAATTTCTTCGCCCAACTCGGTTCGCAAAAAGTCTAATCGCCTCTAGGAACGAAAGCCCCTCATAATCCCCTACCGTCCCCCCGATTTCTACAATATGAATATCCGAGTCAACCGAAGCTTTTTCGATTTTCTCTTGAACTAAGTTTGTGAAATGCGGAACGAGCTGAACCGTTTTTCCGTGAAACCCGCCCGCTCGTTCTTTCTCGATTAGCTCCTTATTAATCGAACCCGAAAGAGTAATTGAATATTTCGAAGTTTCAAAATCAAGGAATCTTTCATAATGTCCGAGGTCTAAATCCGTTTCAACTCCGTCATGCGTAACATAACATTCCCCGTGCTCAACCGGATTTAAAAGCCCTGCATCGACATTAAGGTAAGGGTCGCACTTCTGCATCGTTACCCGATATCCTTTCGCCTTCAAAATCGCACCCATCGATGCCGCCGTAATTCCCTTTCCAACCCCCGAAAGAACTCCACCGGTCACAAAGATATATTTACAATTTTTATTTTTTTTATTATTAACCATTAGGGCTACCTCTCTCCTTTCGCCCACACTCTGATTAAATTATTATAAAACCTCTAGTTATTTCTATTTTACCACAACCAAAATGAAAATGGAAAAAATTATCTAACTTCCCATCCAAAAACGTGTAAAAATCTCTGTAAAAGCGACGGTTTTCTCGAAAAATCCGGAACACTTAACTCTATTTTATAGCTTTTTCCTTCAACTTTCATTTCTAAAGCATTTACTAAAATCTCTGCACTCGAGGACGCACCTTTATAATTAATTTCCGAAAAATCTTCCGCCGCTGTTATCGGCACTTTCTCTAGCCACCATCCCCTGTAATATCCGACTTCTTCCCCTTTCGAAATTAACAAAACTGACTTTAAAACTTCCTGTAAATCCTCAACCACCGCCAAATTTCCATTAAACGATCTTTCTCTAGTTGCCGAACCAAGTAGTGAAACTGTCATAATATGTTCACCTTCAAGGTATCCCGAAATAATACAATACCCGCTGGGCTCTCCGATATAGCCAGTTTTAACGCCCACAATTCCCAACTGCCCAAGTAGCTTATTTGTATTAGAAATCTCACCCGCAACCGGTACTGTCGCCGACTTTAGCCCAACTATCTCCGCTAACACCGGATTTTTCATCACATAATACCCGATAACCGCTAAATCTTCCGGCGTCGAAGTCGTCGATTCGTCATATCCGCTCGCATCAACCGTCCCAATCGTCGTATTCGAAACCCCAAGTCTATTTAGCATCTCTGTCGCATATTCCTGGTATTCTTCTATCGATCCAAATGCCCAAATCGCGAGCGAATCCGCCATGTTATTTGACGATGCAAGCATTACCGAAATTAGCGCATCTCTTTCCGAAATCTCCTCCCCAACTTCCACTTTCGTATTAGAACCGTTATTCGCGATGTACCAGGCATATTTATCATACATCTCTTTCGTAATCATAATTGTCTCTCCGTCTGAACCTTTTTCAAACGGTTTCTTCTCCATCACGGCCAGCGCTAAAATCATTTTCGTGGTCGAAGCCGTCGGCTGAACCTTTGTATCAGAACCCGAAGTTACGACTCTCCCATCTACCGCTACCGCCCATTGATTATTCGAAAGCGCATTCCCCACCGATTCTAACGACACCCCCTCTGGAACTTGGTAAGTCATTACTAAATTTACATCCGCCTCCATCGTTGCCATCCGAAAAACCACAAAAGCGATAAATAAAATCACCAAAAAGCCTACCACCTTCCAAATCGGAAACTTACTTCGTCGCTCTAATCCATCAGCATTTCCCATTTTTAAGGTCACTCACTTTCTTAATTGATTTTAAATAATGTTCTAAACTATCGTATTTTCCATTATTATACTTTCCTGTCGCAATCTCCGTCGCCACCGTCACTCCGACGTATCGATAATGCCACGTCTCAAACAGCCCCGTCGAACCGTTCGCATCGACATTTATCGGCTCACTCATCGAACCTCCCGCCCACGCTTCTGGAAATCTATCTATAAACCCATATTTATATGAATTCGCTTTTAGCCACTGCCACTCTTTATGTTTTGAATAGTCATCTGTGTTTAAATCCGTTCCGTAAGTCGAGTCAATTAAGTCGCAAGTCAGCCCCGTATGATGATCTGACGTCCCAGTTTTCGCGCAAAGTCTCCCACAAGTCGTCCCCACTTGTCTAAAACAGCTTCGCGTCTGCATCGTATGACCTGAATTATACGCCTCATAAGCCTTAACCATCTCGCCCAAGTGTTTCGCCGCTTCCGCATCCATTAAATTATCCCCATTACTCGCTTTCGCTTCCGAGATTCCATAAGTTTTTGAAACCGAAATTAATTGCGTTTTTCTACTCGCAATCCACGAAGTCGAAACCGTAAAATTCGGGTTTATTAGCATTAAATTCCCAAACGAAGTTGTACAGTTCCCTCCGTTCATCGAGCTAGAATTAGAATTAGAATTAGAGCTAGAGTTTGTACTCGTTTCTTCGGAAGTCTCTTCGGTACTTTCTTCAGAAGTCTCTTCTTCCTTTTTCCGCGCTTCTTCTTCCGCCTTTAATCTTTCTTCCTCAAGCCTTTTCTCTTCCACGATTCTCTCCGCCTCAATTCTTTCCGCTTCCGCCTTCTGGACCCCCTGAATAATTAAAAACGTCGAAACTCCTACTACTACCGCGAACACAAAAATTATCGAAAAAAGCAATCTTTTCGAAACCTTGTCTTTTTTCGAACGCTTAAAAATCTTCAAACCAAAAACTCCTTTTAGTTATTATATCACGCTTATGATATAATAACCCTATGAATATCGACTTACAAACCTTTTATTTCTCTCTTATTACTATCGCTTTAATTATCATCCTCGGCTTCTTTCTCGGAAAAAAGCGCCTAATTAGCGAAGCTACAAATAAAGATCTCGTAAATCTTCTCCTTTCCGTCTTTATGCCAGCAGCTCTTTTAAACGCTTTTCCAAATACCTATTCCGAAAATTCAATTTCTCTTTTCTCACAAGGTTTTATCGGTGGTCTTCTTACGATGCTTGGAATGATTTTCGTTTCTCAAGTCGTTTTCTCAAAAGTCTTCTTTAAAGGCGAACTCCGTTTCGAAGCTAAATTCGCTTTCATTTTTAATAACGCAACTTTCCTCGGCTACCCCTTAATTTCTACCGCTTTCGGCTCGACCGGAATTATCCCCTACTGCGGTTTTATCGTTGCTTTTAATCTTGCTCTTTTCTCTTATGGCGTCTGGCTTTTCGAACGAAAAATCTCTCTAAAATTCCTCAAAGATTTAATTTTAAACCCAAACATCCTTGCTGTTTTTATCGGCGCAATTCTCTTCCTCGCCCGAATTTCTCTCCCCTCGCCAGTTTCTAGCGCCATCTCTTATGTCGCCGCCGCAACTACTCCCCTTAGCCTTATCTGTATCGGTTATATGTTAAGTCGCGCAGACTTTAAGAACATCGCAAAACGCTGGCGCCTCGCCATTATCGCCGCGCTCCAGCTCATCCTTGCTCCGACCATCACTTGGCTCATTACTTCCGCCTTAAATTTTCCGGCCGAAGTCGTCTTAATTTGTACTCTTATCCAAGCTCTCCCGACCGCAACCTCTCTTGGTCTTTTCGCCGAAAAATACGGCGGAAACCAAGTTGAATCTTCCGAGCTCGTCGTTATCTCAACTCTTCTCTCCGCCGTAACTCTACCGCTTGTAATTCTAGTCTTCTTCGGCTAAATCTTTCGGGCCAAGCCTTAACTTTTTTGTATATTTATAAAGCGCCTGAACGTGATTTTCTAAGAAATAATAATGTTTTACATAGAAAAATTCTAAAACCGTTAAAATCGCCGTTAGGAGATATAACGGAATAAACTCAAGTTTAACTCCATACATTCCAAAACTTATCCCAAGCGCAATCAGAAATATAAAATCAAGAAACCCAAAGAAAAACGTCACTAAAAGATGAATTAATCTTTCATGCTGAAAATTCGAGACCATCTCTTTATGATATTCCGCTAGCTTCATCCGCTCAATCGGTCCAATATGCCCATCTGTTTTTTCTTTAATAAATTTTTCATACTCACGAATTTTGTCTTCCATATTTTCATTATATCAAAAATTCCGCTCTATTTTTAGAAGAGCGGAACTATTATTAGTCGTTGTGTTTGCGTTTTTCGCTATGCTTATGGTTATTATTGCGATTAAGTTTCGCAACTACAACTTTCTTATTTCTTTTAGACATATTAGAATTGTATCATATTTCCCTACTTTTCTAAACCTTAACCGTTTTAAAATGCTATAATTATCTTAATGAAAAGGTTAAATAAGCCCCTAAAAATTACGCTTTTTATTATCTTCTTTATGCTCATTGTCGGAGCGACTATACTCATTTTCTTTTTCGTTATGCCCAAAAATGCTCCGAGCGAAGAAAATCATACCGAAGAGATTTCTAAGAACTCCGAAGAAGTTAAAGAAGAACCAAAAATCGCCACACTTAGTTTTACTGGCGACGTCTCCCTGGCGGACAACTGGCATATTGCCCCGAAATACGATCGTGCCGGTGGAATCTCCGGGATTCTCGGCGAAAATATGCTAGAAACTATGACAGAAAGTGACTTTATGGTCGTAAACTCCGAATTTACTGTTAGTAATCGCGGCTCCGCCTTAAACGGAAAAATGTATACTTTTCGCGCTAAACCTGAACGATTAAGCATTTATTATGAAATGGGAGTTGATCTTATTTCTCTCGCTAATAATCATGTTTATGACTACGGAAAAGATGCCTTTTTAGATATGCTAGACGCCTTCGACGAATATAAAATTCCTCATGTCGGCGCCGGCAAAAATTTAGCCGAAGCTAGTAAAGAATATATCACCGAAATTAACGGTTTTAAAATCGCCTTTATTGGTGCTTCTCGCGCGGAGAAAAATGTCTATACCCCTGGCGCGACCGACTCTACCCCCGGAGTCTTCTGGTGCTACGACCCGACTAACGTTATAAATAAGATAAAAGAACTCCGCGCGCGAGACGATATTGATTTTATTATCCCGCTCATCCATTTTGGTCGCGAAAATTCACACGACCTCGAAAAGGCCCAAGTCGAAAGCGCCAAGGCTTATCTTGATGCCGGCGCTGATGTTATCGTCGGACACCACGCCCACGTCCTCCAAGGCGTCGAAATCTATCGTGAAAAGCCGATTATTTATAATCTTGGGAATTTCCTCTTTAACGCCGAAATCGTCGATACTGCCCTTTTCCAGATTAAATTAAAAAGTGATGGTTCTATGGAATACTATATGCTTCCCGCTCTCCAAAAAGATTCTAGAACCGAACTTCTTGAAGGCTCCGAAAAACAACGCATAATCGACAATCTAAATAGTTGGTCAGTTAACGCCCATATCGACGAAACCGGAAAAATAGGCCCGGAATAATTTCCGAGCCCTTTATTTTTCTCTAACTAGCCTATTTCATAATCTCAATCCCAATCTTCCACGATTTTCTTTACAAACGGATACATAACGAACCGACCGATCAAATAAATTCCCCCAACAAATACCGATACAATGACGAATATAAACGAGAAGAAACATAAATCGCCTTTCAGGTCTTCGATAATCCCGTAAATATTCCGGTCGCTGTGTCCATCATAGTCGTCGTCATCCTCGTAGATATCGTCCTCGTCATAGTCATTGACGAAGATATCGTCGTCGCTGTCCTCAAAAAAATTTTCCCTTAGTCTACGCATCATTCCCTATACCTCCACTTTTTATGAAACAGTTGACAGTTACCAAAATGTACTACTATACCTTTATTATATCACATTTTATCTTTTCTGTCCACTCGTCTAGCGCCCTAATTCCCTCTTCCGTTCGCGCCTTCATACCACGAACCATCATGCGTATTAAACGGAATTACTGTCTTGTCTGAAAAATCATGTTTATCGAGAAAAGTATAGACAATCATCGGCAGATCTCCCCACCAAATCGGATACCCTAAAAAGATATTGTCGTATTTAGAGATATCGATATCACCAATATATTCTGGACGAGATTGTTCGGTCATCTCTTTCGCAAGAAGCTCAGTATTCCCCACCTCGACCGTCCCGACATTATAATTCTCATCCGGTCTTGAATAATAAACTACAAGTGTATTTCCTGACTTCATTTTTCCTCCCTCGCTAACATCTTTATATGAATTATACCACCTTGCACTTATGATATAATTATCTTAATGAAAACTGAGATAGACATCTATAAACAGGAACAAACAAAAGACATTATAAAACACATTACTGATGCGTATGATGCTAAACCAGAGTTTCTATGGGAAAAATATCCAGGATTCTGTATTTTTAGAAACGATCGTAATAAAAAATGGTTCGCACTAATCACGCAAATAACCACAAGACAGCTCGGCCTAGAACATAACGACAACGTCGAGGTGTTAAACCTACGTTTCGACCGCCACGAAGCCTTAGACTTTACCTCCTCTCACGAGAACTTCTTCCCTGCCTATCATATGAACAAGAACAACTGGTATTCAATATTATTAGACGGCAAATTAGAAAACGACGCAATCTTCGAGCTAATTGAGAAAAGCTATCTAATAGTAAATAATAAAAAATAAAAAACGGACATCAATAGCCCAATACTACCAACTTTACGTTTAAAATTATCCATAACATTGATTTTTAACGTAAAGTTTGATATAATAAAGATATGATAAATCAAGTTACAAGAGATAGAATTAATAGCTTATCTGAGAAATATCGTAAACTAGCCATAAAACACAAGGAAGCCATTAAAGAGCTCACTCTTTCTGAACTACCAGAAATGGTTTATAACTCAAACGCTATTGAAAACTCTACTCTTACGCTTGAAGATACTGAAGATATTCTAATTCGCAACCAAATCCGCACTGATCACGAAATTCGCGAGATTTATGAAGCAAAGAACCTCGCTAGCGCCATAGAATATCTGATGGATAACCCAGAAAAAGAGATTTCCGTAGAGTTAATCTTGAAATTGCACAAAACCCTACTTACAAATATTCGTGACGAGATCGCTGGTCGTTTTCGTTCCGGTAAAGAGTGGGTACGTGTCGGTACGCATATTGGTGCCAATCCAGAATTTGTAAACGGTTTTATGCATGATTTGGTTAGAGATTATAACTCCGATAACGATGGATATTTCTTGGAAAAAATTGCTTACTTCCATGCTGAGTTCGAAAACATTCACCCTTTTGGCGATGGCAATGGCCGTATTGGGCGTTTACTTACGAACGAACAACTAGATATGCTTGGTTTACCACCAATTATTATCCCGAATAAATCGAAATTCGATGAGTATTACCCTGCTCTTGACGAATATACAAAAACCAATAAAGCAGATAAGCTAACTGAGCTATTTGCGAGCCTTTTGATTGAGGCGCTATATCGTCGTATTGCTAAGCTTACAGCCAAAAAGATTATTCCAGTTGCCGACTGGGCCAAGAATAATGGTGTTAATCTCCAATCTGCAACCAATAAGGCTATCCGTGGTACTATTCCGGCGTTTAAGATTAGAGGGCATTGGATGATTGATGGAGAATATCGAGGACAAGTTGATGGTAGCTAAGAAAACAAAACACAGTGAAATCATAATAGACTTAATAAAAAATAAGACTTCTGTTTCTGATGCGTTATACCAATTAAAACTACTGATTTCTGACCTAAATGACAATTCAATAATAAATTGGATAAATTCAGAACTGGAAGGATACAAGGACGGCAATAGTGTACCGCCATATAGAATCCTTAAGTCTCCCCTTTATGGTGAAATCCAATATTATAGTGGCGGAAGTTTAATAAACCGCAAAATGCAGATACCGGTAAAAACAAAGCACCTTAATCTTCTAGAATTTAAGATGAAGGATAATATATCCGCCGTAGAAAAATGGGCAAAAGAGGGTTCGTCTGACAAAAAAATGCCATTTGATCTAAGAATAGCGTCCCAAATAGCCGACATGAATTTGAGCGAGATGTGCCAGATAATGGGCGCTTGGCTCCCTATAGCTCCTGCAAGTTTCTCCGAAATAACCAACTCTGTTAAGAATAAAATTCTCGACATATTAATGGAACTCGAAAACATGTATGGTAATTTAGACGACTATACAATTGATTTTAAAGATAAAAAAGATAAGGACACAACGAG
Source organism: Candidatus Saccharimonadota bacterium (assembly GCA_017406985.1). Classification (GTDB taxonomy): domain Bacteria; phylum Patescibacteriota; class Saccharimonadia; order Saccharimonadales; family Saccharimonadaceae; genus Nanosyncoccus. Next base: position 438 of record JAFQXL010000001.1, on the reverse strand, counting down.
CAAGACAATTATAAACATTATTTACAATGATAACAGCGTCAAGGTAGGAGACAAGAATAAAATCGATAGTAGCATCTTAGGAGATAACAATGAACATTAGCATAGGCGACAAAAATAAGATAAATCAGTCAACTATTGGCAATAATAACACAAAACAAAACGACAAGAGTGCTGCTAAAGAAATAATAATAACTATTGTCGCAACCGTGATAGGTGGCATCATATTAGCAATTTGTTTGAATCTACTAAATTTGCAATCTTGAAAAGATTAGCGTTTTGAGCAATAAATTCTTCATTTGGTGAGGGGCGAGTAGACGTTGTTGCTCGGCTTTGCATGGTGGTAGACTGGTGTATTGACCACCCCGAATACACTGCGAAGATCAAGGTTATACCTAAGAAAGATTATCCAGTGCTGATGCCGTGCGAGTTCTGAGGTAT
>JAFQXL010000004.1 GCA_017406985.1 Candidatus Saccharimonadota bacterium | reverse complement strand
GCTAGGTCTGGCAATACGAATGATCCCAACTTATGGTATAAAACTTGGGAAAAGCATCAAAAAGGCGCAATTAAGGCATCCAAAGACGAGATTGAGAGGATATTTCGTAAACACTTAAAGATAAAAAATAGCAAAGCACTCCCTAAGGATAAAAAGACCAAAATAGCTAAAAATAAGTAGCCCCACAATCTGGTAATATGCTATTCGTGATATAATATTGGTATGGAAGAAGTCAAGGCGGCGGTGGTAAAATTCACAAAAGACAGAGACTGGGATCAGTTTCATTCCCCTGCTAACTTGGCAAAATCAATTGCAATTGAGTCCGGTGAACTTCTTGAATGTTTTCAATGGAACGACAACTACGACAAAAAGGAAGTTTGCAAAGAACTGGCCGATGTAGTTAATTACGCGATTCTCCTAGCTGACAAGCTCGGCGTCAGTCTTGAGGATATCGTTATGGAAAAATTAGAGGAAAACTCTAAAAAGTACCCAGTTAACAAATCTAAAGGCAATAGTAAAAAATATACGGAATTATAATATGTCAGAAAAATCCTTCCAAATCAGAAACTACTCTTTCGACCAAAAAGCAATCAACAACTTGGCCGTAGAAGATCATTTGGAAGAAAACTGGCCAGTAGTTTATCAGATTTACAACAACCAGCAAATCTACATTGGCGAAACTACAAATCTCAAAAACCGCATGAACCAGCACCTAGCGAATGTCGAAAAGTCGAGCCTCAGGCATGGATCAGTAAAAGTAGTTTTCGATGAAACATTCAACAAAAGCGTCGCACTAGATTTAGAGTCTTATCTCATTCAATATTTTAGCGGCGACGGAAAGTATAAGGTCCTAAATCGCAACGACGGTATGTGCGACCGCGATTATTATGATAGAACCAACTATCGTAAAACTTTCGAGGAAATCTGGAACCGACTTCGCGAGCTAAAAATTGCTGATAAAACCATTTCAGAAATTAACAACTCTGAGCTTTTTAAGTTCTCACCATACAAAAACCTGAACTTCGAACAGTTAAATGTAGTAACTGAAATCATCCAAAACATTGACGAGGCAATTTGCGACGATAGGAAGAGCCTATCGATTATCGATGGTGATGCCGGCACCGGTAAAACTATCGTCATCATGTATCTCGCAAAACTATTGGCTGATTTACAATCATTCGACAACCAAAATGATGATATCGACGACGAATCAAACTTTAATATCTTCTTTGAGCTAGAACACATCAACCAGAACTTCAAAAACAAAAGCATTGCCCTGGTAATTCCACAACCATCACTATGCGGCCGCATCCGCAAAATATTCGATAAAATCGATCTCGGCGATGCAAATATTAGAATCTTTTCACCAATCCAATTTGGTAAATGTGATGATTATTTCGATATCACGTTAGTAGATGAAGCGCATCTTCTGAAAGTAGGTGTTACCGGCACATTGGGCAAGCAGGTCCACGAAATTGATCAGAAGATTTTCGGCGATACCGGCATTCACTCAGAACTGGACTGGATTATGGCTAAATCCAAGAATATAGTTCTAGTATTTAGCGATCAGCAGCGCATTCGTCCGGCTAATATTAATCGTAGCGATATTTTGCAATATGCAGACGAGTTTAATAAACGCGAGTACTATCTCAAAACACAAATGCGCTCACTTGGTGGTAAAAAGTATATCGATTATATTCACGATATTCTATCAAACGGTTTTAGGCCTAGAGAAAAAGAAACTTTCAAAGGATTTGAAGCGAAAATTTTCGATAACATCAAAGACTTTGCGGAAGCTATGGAAAAGCGTGAGGCTGAATATGGATTGTCTCGCATGGTGGCTGGTTTTGCTTGGAAATGGAATTCCAAAAACAATAAAAGCGCGTACGACATCGAAATCGATGGCATGAAATTCCGCTGGAATAGCACTCAGAATAACTGGATCGGATCCAAGAACGCGCCAAAAGAAGTTGGTAGCATTTACACCGTGCAAGGTGATGACCTAAATTATGTGGGGATTATCATCGGTAACGATTTGATTTATCGCGACGGAAAACTCGTATTCAACCGCAAAGCTTGCGCAGATTCCGGCGCTATGAAACGTAGCCAACGCCAAGTCGCTAATAACGAACAAATAAACGAAGAAGATATGCTTGAGCAAGTTTTAAGGACCTACAGGATTCTTATGAATCGCGCAGTCAAAGGTATTTACATTTATGCGTGCGACAAAGAATTAAAACAATACTTAACAGATTTTTTTAATCGTGGATAAATAAACTATGGATAATACTTCTAAAATAGATAAACTCATAGAAAAGGCGAAAGAGGTATTAAAAACACATACCCCGAATCCGCCTAACGTAATTGGCTTTCCTACCTTGGATGACGAAAAATTTACATCATGGAAAACTCAATGTATTAATTATCTGGAGACTGAATTAAGCTCCGACAATATTTACGTAAAAGAGTTTAAAGATAAAGTGTCTAAAGGATATATAAGCTCAGTTGAATCTGGAGTCGGAATTTTAAAAGCATTAAAGGAAGATTTCGACGATGGAACCTTTAAGGGGATAAATAACAAAACCCCAATTAATGACATAACAAACATAATAGATAATTTCCATAACATCGTTAGACAATTACGCTCAAGACACGATAATCGTAATACATTAGATGTAAGCGATGAATATGATGTGCAGGATTTATTTCATGCCCTGCTACTTCAATATTTTAAGGATGTTAGACCAGAAGAATGGACACCGAGCTATGCCGGAAAGTCAGCTAGAATGGATTTTATCATCAAAGATTGCGATACTATCGTTGAAACAAAAATGACAAGAAAAGGATTGGGAGACAAGGAATTAGGAGATCAACTTCTTGTAGATATAGCGCGCTATAACGAATACCACAATTGCAGCACATTGATATGCTTCGTTTATGATCCGGATGGAAGAATTTCTAACCCAAGAGGGATTGAGAAAGACCTAAGTCATCGACACGGCAATCTTGATGTAATATGCTTTGTCCGGCCACGATACTAGCATATTATCCTATAGATCCACCGAGCAAACATGCTCTAAGCCAAACTTTCGACCTAAATCTTCCCACATAGCGTCCGGCACATCTTCGCCGAGAACACGATAAAGCGCATAGTCGTAATCAACAAAAATCTTAGCAACTTCTTGCGGATTCACCATAAGCTGACAGAAATAGCCGGCCGTGGTTTCACCCTCAACCATAATGGGGTGGTCTTGCCCGTTTTCATTCGCGACGGACTCATATTTCTCGCGCCACTTGCGAATCTCTTTTTTGTACGACCGCGACCGCGCCTTCTAACTCAATAGCCATAATAAACTCCTAAAATGTTTTACATATTTAAACTTACTTTTACAAAAATTGCAATTTCCGAACCCCGTCAAAAGCAGGAGTAAAAATAGCATAAAAACGCTTATTCGTGCATCTCCTTCCCCACTCTTTCAAAACATCTACATTATTTTTTAAACACAAGTTTCAAAATAAACTATGTTCCTTTTCTGACAGAAAATTGACAAAAAGGACACTAACAACTAAAATATTTGTAACTTGTACGAGAAATAAACCGATGGATAGTGAATATAATTTAGATAGATTTATAACTGCTCAAAAAAGAGATTACCAAGTGGCATTAATGGAGATTAAAAATGGCCATAAAAGATCTCATTGGATGTGGTATATATTTCCGCAACTTGCAGATCTTGGTTATAGTGATACTGCTAAATTTTACGGCATAAAAAATAAAGATGAAGCGGCTGCATATTTACAAAATGGATACCTAAAAAACAATTTAGTTGAAATTTCTAATACTTTATATAGGGTAGACGATAATATAGATAATATACTTGATTATCCGGATGATTTAAAGTTAAAATCCTGCATGACATTATTTAATTATGTAAATCCTACTATTGAAATTTTTAGTAAAATAATTGATAAGTTCTATGGTGGCGAGCTAGACTTAAATACGATAGATATATTAAATAAAGATGTATCATAATAAAAAATAAATTACGCAATATTTGCGTAATTTGTCAAATAGTGGTGATCCGGGTGGGGCTCGAACCCACGACACCAAGCTTAAGAGGCTCGTGCTCTAACCAGCTGAGCTACCGGACCGAGTGAGCGGAAAATCTAAAATAAATTTTAGATTTTATCGCGAACGAGGGACGGAAGACTCGAAGAGTCTACCGGACCGTCTTTCAAGGCTCGAAAGATTATAATCTACCGAACCAACTATTAATCATCTGATTAACACCTACTATTGTAACATAAAAATCATTTTTTGAAAAGAGCTACGAACCGACTTGGGTACTCCGCGCCGGCTCACAAGATTACTTCTCGTCCATACTGACTTGTTAACCATTTTTCCTCCCGACTTTCCTTAATTTCCTTACTTCTTCTTTCAGGCTTAAATCAACTCTTCTTGAATCACAAATCTTTGAAATCGATTTTCGAAGCACAAACTCTGAAAGCTCCGCTTTTCTCATAAAAATTAGCGTCTCTTCCGGAAACTTTATAAAACATTCTGCAATCAGCCATGCCGTCGCCATTTTAATATAATACTCATCTCGGAAAGCCAAGCTCTCGATTCTATCAAAAATCAAAAACAAGTATTCAAATCTCACATAAAAATCAAGCAAAAACACTAGCCCCGCTCTTACCGCGAACTCGTCTTTCGAAGCTAGTAACTTCTCAGCTTTTCTCTCTAAAAAATCCTCTTCATTACCCTTAACTACTTTTCTTAAACTCGCACAAAATGTATCCACCGCGCACCAGTTATCAAGAAGTAAAACCTGCGAATCAAAAACTTTTAGCATCTCCGCATAAGGCAGCCTTGATATTAAAAACCCTCTCGCAATTACTTCTTCAAAACTCACAGGAACAGCTTTTAAAAACTCTTCAAAATCATCCAGCGAAACCTGATAAACTAATTCTCGAATTTTTGGAATCCGCACCCCTAGAAATGGTCTATCGCAAGGTACCCCCTTCATTGTAAACTCGCGATATTCATCATCCGAAAACGAAATTAATCGACTCTTAAACGCCTCATACATAAACTCACTTCTTCCCCGCCTTATACTCCGCATAACACTTCGGACAAAGCGCCCGATATTCTATCTTAGAAGAACCGTCATCAATTAAAACATCCGGTCCATCCGCAACAAATTTTCCATTTAGAAACCTAGAATTACAAGTCGCCTTCCTGCCACATTCGCAGATAGTCTTAATTTCATCAATATCATGCGCAATCTGTAAAAGCCTCGTCGCCCCTTCAAATCCTCCGTCCGTTAATCTAAAATTTAAACGTAATCCATACGCCATCACCGGAATATCCATCTCCGTCACAACTTCCATTAGCTCATCTACTTGAACCGAAGTTAAGAACTGTGCCTCGTCCACTAGAACACAAGAAAATTTACTTTTCTTAAACGCTTTAGAGACTATCGAAAATAGATCATCAGTTTTCGAAAAACAAAAATCTACTTCCCTCTCCGGCCCAATCCTTGTCCAAAGTTTCGTCTCTCGCCTCGTATCCGTCTTCGGCTTCATTACAAAGACTTTATGCCCACGCTCTTCATAATTAAATGCAACTTGGAGTAATTGCATCGTTTTTCCGCACCCCATCGCTCCATACCTAAAATATAACTTCGCCATATTTTAATTATACATCATTCGAAAACTGCGAGTTATATAACTCTGCATAAAATCCATTCAGCGCTAATAAATCCTCATGACGACCTTGCTCAATAATATTCCCGTCTTTCATAACAAGGATTAAATCCGCATTTCGAATTGTCGATAACCTATGCGCAATCACAAACGATGTTCGCCCGCGCGTTAACTTCGAAAACGCATCTTGAATTAGCTGTTCCGTCCTAGTATCAACGTTTGAAGTCGCCTCATCTAAAATCATCATCGGCGGATTCGCCACCATCGCTCGCGTAATCGTAAGAAGCTGTTTCTCTCCAGCCGAAATATTATCTGAATCCTCATCAATCATCGTATTTAACCCCTGTGGTAGAGAGTCAATAAAATGTCCTACTCCGACTGTCTTTATCGCATCATGCACTTGTTCATCTGGAATGTTTCTTCCCGCTCCATATTTCAAATTATTTAAAATCGTTCCCGAGAATAACCATGTATCTTGTAAGACCATCCCAAAAAGCGAACGCACACTAGCACGTTTAGCCTCACCAATCGGCACTCCATCAATCGTGATATATCCTGAGTCCGGCTCATAAAAGCGCATTAAAAGATTTACAATCGTCGTCTTCCCTGCTCCTGTTGGCCCGACAATCGCTACCTGCATCCCTGGAGAAATCTTACACGAAAAGTTCGAAATTACTGGTTTCTTTTTATCATAGCTAAAGCTCACGTCATGAAATTCTACCTCTCCTAGAGTTGCGTCCATCTTTATTTCTCGAGCCCCAGCATCATCCGGTTCTTCTTCCGCATCAAGAAACTCAAACACTCTCTCTGCCGCCGACATAATTTGCTGAATTGTTGCCGAAAGCTGTGCAACTTCCGTAATCGGTCGGTTAAATTGGTTTACATATTGAATAAATGCCTGAACGTTCCCAATCGTAATCGCCCCAATAACCGCAAAATACCCTCCAAGCATACAAATTAATATATAGGCAAGATTCGTAAAAATATGCGTAATCGGGAATGGTAAAGATCCAAAGAATTGACTTTTCCATGACGCTTCATAGAGTCGATCATTTGCCTCTTTAAATTCCGTCAACGTCCTCGCCTCATGCGTATTCGCCTTAATAATTAGCTGTCCAGTATAATCTTCCTCAATCCTTGAGTTTAATTCTCCTAAATAGACTCTCTGCTTTTTAAAGTATCTTTGGGACTTGTCCGCAATCTTCTTTACAAGCGTCGTCGATAACGGAATCGCTACTACCGCTATTAGAGATAATGGCACCGAAATCAATAACATCATCAGAAGAATTCCGACAATCATTACAACCGAAGTCACAATATCGGAAATCGTCGAAGCCAGTTCCATCGACACTGAATCAACATCATTCGTCATTCGGCTCATAATATCCCCAATTTTCACTTTATCAAAATAGCTCATCGGCAATCTTGAAATCTTTGCAAGAATTTTCTCTCGCATCGACTTTGAGAACTTCGCCGAAACCCTCATCAGCATCACCTCTTTAATATAACTAATTATTCCTGAAACAACATAAAGCGTAATCAAAATCACGATTAGGCGCATGATTTCATCCCATAAAATCCCCTTTCCCTCTGCAATCGAGGTTGTCGCACTCGTCGTAATCATCCCGAGCAACATCGGTCCAAACACCGTTAGGAGCACAGAAATTACCGATAAAACTACCGCGACAATAATCGCTATTCTATATGGCTTTACCTCAACAATAAATCGCTCTAAAGTCTTCTTGAAGTTCTTCGGCTTGTTTCCTGCGTCTCTCTTAGGCCCTGGCATCTTTTAACTCCTTCTCATATTCATCATCCGAAAGCTGCGACTTACAAATTTCTCGATAAACCTTACATTTCTTTATTAAATCCTTATGTTTTCCTTTTCCAACTACTTTTCCTTTATCTAAAACTATAATCTGTTCTGCATCACGAATTGTCGAAACTCTCTGCGCTACAATTAAAACTACCGAGTTCTTCGTTACTGACTTTAGCGCCTCTCTTAATTTCTTATCCGTTTTCATATCAAGCGCTGAAAATGCATCATCAAATATATAAATTTCTGGGCTCTTCGCTACTACTCGCGCAATCGACAATCTCTGCCTCTGTCCGCCTGAAACGTTTGTCCCCGCCTCAACGATTTTCGAATTAAATCCATCTGGAAGTTTTGAAATAAACTCAGAAGCTTGTGCAATTTCCGCCGCTTTCTTCATTCTCTTCTCATCATCCGAATCTACCCCAAATAGAATATTCGACTTAACTGTTCCTGAGAATAAAAATCCTTTCTGCGGAACATGACCGATCTTTTTCATTAAACCTTTTTCCGAATACTCCTTCACGTTCATCCCATCGACTAAAACTTCTCCGCTCGACGCGTCAAAGAACCTTGGCACTAAGTTAATCAAAGTCGATTTTCCGGAGCCGGTCGAACCAATAAACGCCGTCGTTTCGCCTGAAACCGCCTTAAACGATACGTCAGTTAACACGTCTTCCTCTGCTCCATTATACCTAAAACTAACTTTCTTAAATTCAACTGAAGGTTCAGAAACCCTATCTCCCCCGCCCTTTTCTTTCCATGAGATCTTCGGATTAGTCTTTAGAACCTCATTTATACGTTTTGCCGAAACTGAAGCTCTCGGTATCATCACGAAAATTACCGCAAGGAACAAGAACGACATAATTACCTGTGTCGCATACTGCATGAACGCCATCATTTTTCCAAGATAGCTACCATCCGCCTCAAGGAATGAAACTCCTATCCAGATACATAAAAGTCCAGTTCCATTAAATAGCAACATCATTAGCGGCGAAGTTAGCCCCATGACCGAACCGATAAAGAAATCTGTCTTCTTGATTTTTGTATTTGTTCGTTCAAATTTCTTTTCTTCATAAGCCTCATTATTAAAAGCTCGAATCACTCTCATCCCCGTTAAATTCTCCCGTGTCAAGAGATTTACTTTATCGACTAATTTCTGATAAAGCATAAACTTCGGCATCACAATCGACAAAATCATAATTACTAGGAACAATAAAATCGCTACCGAAAGACCAATAATCCAAGTCATATCTGGTGCTAAATTAACCGCCTCATAAATTGCTCCTATCGCCATTAAAGGCGCTCGAAGCATCATAGAAAGCATCATAATAAGTGTATTCTGAACCGTCGAAATATCATTTGTCGTTCTTGTAATAAGCGACGCTGTCGAAAAATTATCAATTTCAGAAATTGAAAATGATAATATTTTCTTAAATAGCTCTTCCCTAATATCTCTACCTACTGCCGCTCCTAGCCTCGCCGAAAAGTAGGACGCCGAATATGCACCCACTGCCGAACCAAGCGCCCAAAGCACCATCTTCCCGCCAGTTAAAAGTATAAACGAAATGTCTTCCTCAACTATCCCCTTATTTACAATTTCAGACATAAATGTCGGAAGCTTAAGTGTTCCATAGACCTGAAACGCTACAGAAAGAAGAAGCAAAATCACCTGCTTCCAGTACGGCTTTAAATACCTCACCATTTTAAACATAACTAAACCATTATATCACAAAAATCACGCCCCATAAAGAGGCGCGATTAAACTTTTTATCCGTTTTACTTCTTAAGTTTGCGATAAAACTCTGCTTTCGAAGCCTCTACATACGGCCCGACATAGATCATCGCAATTCCGAATGTAATACCAACTAGCATATACCAAAGGATAAATGAAAGATTAAGCATGAAATATTCCCACTTATGTCCTTCCATCATTTCCATTGATTTTCTCTGCGCTTCCGCAGCATCCATCTTCTTATCTTCCGCCATAAGATAGAACATTTGAGAATAGGAGATTCCTTTAATAATTCCCGGAATTACAAAGAGTAAACTCCATAGAGCAGTAAAGATAGTATATCGAAGATATGCTACGAAGGCACGTGTAAAGTTATTCTCCTTGAAACCGTTAATAATGTCCTCAATTTTTGGAGCACGGTTTTTATCGACAATTCCAAGGTAAATCATTGTCATCGAAAGTTCAATCGGTCCGGCAATCACAATAGCAGCCAAGGCCCCGACAACTGGGATAAATCCTAAGACTCCGCCTACAATTGATGTAATAATAGTAATAGCTAGAAGAATAAAAATCTTTCCAGAAATTGATTCTTTAGCATGAGCTTTAATCGCTACGCGATCCATTTTTAACTCCTTTAAGTTATATTAAGTTTATTATACAACTTTTTTATTAAAAATGTAATTATTTATCTTCTAACGCTTCAAGACCAGGAAGCTCTAACCCAGATAGCAGTTCAAGGCTCGCTCCTCCCCCCGTCGAAACTAATGAATATTTAAGCTCCGGTCGCGTTTCAATTAAGTTCTCGACATATCCCGCTGTATCCCCCCCACAAATTACCGAGGTTAAATCGTCTCTAACGCCAATCGCTTCCGCTAACTTCAAAGAGGCCTCGTCAAAAGGCTTATCTTCCACCTTTCCTAAAACTCCGTTCCATACTATCGTCTTCGCTCCCGCGACTAGTTCCAGTAGTTTTTCTGTATCTGAATCGCTAATATCGAGTTTATTCCCTTCGCTATCTGTCTTAAAATCCGCAGCGACCACAATCTTCTCTGAATTTGGCTTATATCCATCCGACGCAATCTTTCCTCCGACATAAATCTTATCCGCAATCGGTAGAAACTTATCTATAAGAGGCTGTTTATCCTCGACTTTTGCTCCGCCAATAATCACTAAAACTGGCTTCTTCGGATTAGAAATCGCCGAAGATAGAACCGAAACCTCTTTCTCGACTAAAAGCCCCGCTACACTTGGCAGTTCACGCGTAATCGCATCCGTCGAAGCGTGCGCCCTATGAATAACTGCAAATCCGTCTTGGACAAAAAAGTCCGCATTAACCGATTCGACAATCTCTCTCGCAAAATCAGAAGAATTTTTCTCTTCTCCCGGCCAAAATCTTAAATTCTCTAGAAGGACAATTGAACCTTTTGGCGCTTTCTTTACTCCTTCTTCAACATCCGGCCCAGAAACATCCGAGATAAACGTTACCGGTACCAAAACTAGATTAGCTAGAGCCTCTGCTACTGGTTTTAGTGATAACTCTGGAACTTTAGTTCCCTCTGGTCTACCCAGATGAGAAATCAAAATAATCTTTTTAGCTCCACCAGAAATTAAATATTCTAGAGTCGGAAGGCTAGCTTTAATTCTTAAATCAGATGTAATTTTTCCATCTTTAAGCGGGACGTTATAGTCGACTCTGACTAAGACGGTTTTACCTTTGAATTTTATATCTTTGATTGTTTGTTTGTTAAACATAAACTAGGCTCCAATTACCTGACGAATACGAATTGTATCTGTTCCACCAACCATATTCGGCTGTCCAGAAACAATTACCGCTAAAATATAATCTCTATCTTCACGCTTTTTAAGATAATCTGTTCCAGAAAGTTCCTGCGCTAGATCAAGCCCATAAGTTTCGGAGAATGGTCTGACGAATGCGGAGTTTGCATAAGTAAGAGCTAGCTGTCCAGCAACACGCGCATTTGAAGTCACCGAAATAATCGGCACGTTCGGACGCTGTGCCGCAATCGCCGCCGCTGTTGCGCCAGAACTCGTCTCACAAACAATTACGTCTGCTTCAATTTTCTCTGCGAGCTTCGCTGCCGCTTCCGCTACCGCGTCATAACTTTTATAAATCCCTGTCGTTTCATGCTCAATCGGTAACATTTTCGAATGATTCTGTGTATAAAGAATCACTTTCTTCATCTCTTTTACTGCTTCAACTGGATATTTACCGTTTGCAGTTTCGTCAGACAACATCACTGCATCTGCACCTTGAATAACTGCGTTAGCGACATCCGAAACTTCTGCACGAGATGGCTCTGGATTATCTACCATAGAGCCCATCATCTGTGTTGCAACGATAACGATTTTTCCATACTGACGACACAATGCAATTAGCTTTCTCTGGACAATCGGAACAACTTCGTTCCCTGCTTCAACCGCCATATCGCCGCGCGCAACCATAATTCCGTCGGTTGCCTTAACGATAGCTTCCATTTTTTCATCGCTTTCAATCGCTTTCTTCGTCTCGATTTTTGCGATAATTTGAGCATTTGAGCCATGTGATAATAAAATCTGACGTAATTTTTCAATATCTTCTGCGCTCTGGACAAAACTCATTGCAACATAATCAAAATCTCTACTCGCTCCGAACTCAATATCTGCCATATCTTTTTCAGTAATAACATCTCCGCCAAAATCTGTTTCTGGTAAGTTCAAGCCTTTTTTACTCATCAAGAAGCCGTCATTTTCGACTTTTACTTTAATTGCGGTTTTTGAAACAATTTCGACTACTTCAGATTTAATTTTTCCATCAAACATAAATAGCGGTTCGCCTTTTTTCATGCGTTCTGCTAGGTTGTATTGAACTGGCAAAATGTTTGAGCCGTCATGAGCCTCGACGCTTGAATCTAAAATCAATTCATCGCCTGCTTTTACGTCGAAATGATTATCTTTTAGCTCGCCAAGACGAATTTTTGGACCCTGAAGATCTTGTAAAATCGCTACTGAGCGACCTTTTTTAGCGGCTGCATCACGAATCCATTTAATTTGCTGATCGCGCTCTGTATAATCTCCGTGCGAGAAGTTTAAACGGCATCCATTAACTCCCGCCATAATTAAATCTTCGATTTTTTCTGCTGAAAAGACAGACGGCCCAATCGTAGCCAAAATTTTTGTTCTTTTAAATAATCTACTCATATTACATCTATCATATCATAAAATCATCGAAAATTATCGACTAAGTTCGACGGCTACATGATGATCTAATGAAATATCCGAGACAACTCTAAACTCACTAAACCTTTCCGGAAGTTCAAGTTCTTTTCCTTCCTCTGGTCTATTGGTGACATACCAAACTTTCTCATGTTCGCCTAAAAACTCTTCCGCATTATCCACTAAATTAACCCGATAATCTCTAATTGGCTCAAGCGAACCATATTCATAATTTACCACCTCGTTAAATAGATAAACTGGATGTTCCTCACTTGTATAAAATACCCCATCATAATAAGTCCAAACATCTCCCGCAATAATCGGCTCGCCTTCCTCCGCCGTCACAAAAACTTCCGCCATAATTTCTTTTACATATCCTCTCGGCTCTCTATTTGTTACAAAAACTATTCCAAAAGTTGCAACAATTATAATCAGTATCGCGAGTATCCCTTTTATCCATTTCTCTTTCACTAGCGCAACCCCGAGTCCAAACAAAACCCAAACCGAAACTATACTATATAAAACATATCTATCAACAAACGAACTCGTAAGCGGCGGGAGCGATAAAGTCATCATTACTAGAATCGGCGTAAACGCCATCATGGCGATAAACCCTATTTTCGATTTTATTTTCTTATCTACATTTTTAAGAATCTTTTTATACGCTAAAACTGCAAAGAAAACTAGAAGTAACCCGAAGACTAACCCCCAGCTCGTTACCTCTTGTGCCTTATTGAAGAATAGAGCGGAAGAAACAAAATCGGCCGTCGTCTCAAACGACATCGCCGGAATCCAAAATCCCTGCTGAACTGTTTTAACCTGATTAAAGAACGACGGAATCCAAGGTAAGAATAATAAAATTGCTAAAACATAAGTTAAAAGAATTGTTTTTAATTTTTCTTTGTCTTTGAAAATCTTCTTCGGTCCGCCAAAAAATATTATAATTGCAATAAATTGGGAAAGCCACATAAACGCCGAAAAATAATGTGTCCACATCCCAATAGAGACTAGAACCGCATAAATAATCCAATATTTCCGCCCCTCCCTTTTTGTCCCTTTCTCTAACGCTAAACTAAGGAAATATGTCGCTATAAAAACTATCATTAATACCATCGTATACATTCTCATCTCTTGTCCGTATCGAATTAACATCGGCGAGACGCTTGCAACAATCGTCGCTATCGCCGCCGGCTTAACTCCGAACCATCTCTTAAGTAGCTGGTATAAGAATATAATCGCAATCAGCCCAAAGAAGATCGACATAAATCGCATCGAGATATCTGTCGTCCCGAAAATCGACGACCAAATTTTAAGCGCAAAATAGAAAAACGGCGGATGAACATCCATCGAAGTCTCATGCCAAATCTGCGAAAAGTCTCCTCGAACAAGATAGGCCGAGTAAGATTCGTCGAACCAAATCGAACTATTAAGATTTAACATCGAGAAAACCAGAAATAACGCTCCCGCGATAATTGGCGCAAATACCGACAACATCTTCTCCCGTTTCATGATTATATTATAATACGTCCGCTTTTTTAAGTCTATCTTGAATTTTTCCCCTCTCTGTTGTAAAATATGTTTATATCTGGGTGTGGCGCAGTTGGTAGCGCGCAGCGTTCGGGACGCTGAGGTCGTCGGTTCAAGTCCGATCACCCAGACCAGCAAATAAAGCAGAAGAAAGTTTGCTTTCTTCTATTTTATTTGCGCCTGCTGGGAAGACGACGAAGTCGGCTTACCATTTGAGCCAGTGGCTCAAATGGAATGGTAAACTTGCGAGCCAGCGAGCAAGGAAGACGTACCCAGACCAGGCTTTATCCAAAAATTTTAAACTAAAAAATCAGCCCGCTCATCGCAGGCTTATTTTTTAGTTTAGTTATACGATTATTTTACACGATTCTCAAACGCCGGTCTCCCAATAAACGCCACCTCTTTAGTTTAGTTATACGATTATTTTACACGATTCTCAAACTTTATTTTTTTATTATTATTATTTAATTTAGTTTAGTTATACGATTATTTTACACGATTCTCAAACCCGAGTTTAAATCCTCAACGACAACTTCCTGTTTAGTTATACGATTATTTTACACGATTCTCAAACGTACAGAAACTTTAGGACCTTCGGCAGATGGTTTAGTTATACGATTATTTTACACGATTCTCAAACTTTATTTTTTTATTATTATTATTTAATTTAGTTTAGTTATACGATTATTTTACACGATTCTCAAACATACATATGTAGGTATCAGAATTAACCAAAGTTTAGTTATACGATTATTTTACACGATTCTCAAACCTCTTATTAAACTCTTGCTAGATTCCACGAGTTTAGTTATACGATTATTTTACACGATTCTCAAACCTCAAAACCGAGATCTAAGAAGAACGAACCGACCGACAAATCGACATAATCGTATTTCCCTACCTCTATTATATCATATCTTAAAGCTTTTTCTCTTTAATATTGGCGTGAAATAATTTTTATCTATACTACGGTATTTTTTGCCAAAAAATCCTATTTCAGATTTAGAAAGCTCATGATTTTTAATTTTTCTCATAATCAGTTCAAGAGTACAAACCAAATCTGCTACTTGAGACATCTTATAATTGGCTGGATCGACATTATTTTTCATAGTTGCGTTAGTGAGCTTTCTAACGAACGTGCCACGGATTATCTTCGAAACTTCTTTTTGACCTCTATCATAATATATTTTTATAACATCGTATTTTGCAAGAAACTCTGAATTCTCCAATATAAAATTATTAATTTTCTTCTCAAAACTCTCCACAATGTCATTCGAATTGCAAAAATTTTTCTTCTCCGCCTCAAAAGTATAGTGCATAAATTCAACTTTTCTAGAAAAAGCCACTAGTTTACCTACTATCCTTCTTCTATCTCCAACGTCCATAGAAATAAATTTTTCTTCCCTTCTTATCGCCGGCCCAACATGGACATAAAACTCTCTCGATAGTCCAAAGCTCTGTAGTGACTTCTCAAAAAACAAAACGTCATCATCTATATTTTTCGACTGATCGTGAAACACAAAACTTATAAGATAATATGGTGATTTTGGCGAATATTCTCCGAAGTCTCCAGATTCATCTACGAATATACTAAGCTCTTTCAAAATACCTCCAAGCCCACCAGTTTACTGTAATATCTTAGACAAAATACGGGATCTCTCCCGTATTTTGTGGCGGGGTACTTCCCCGACCTGTAGGGGGGACATGATTACCTTATATTTTTATATGGCAAACAATCCCGATACCCCAATTATACCACATATCTTTAAGAAAATAAAGCCTAAATCTCACACAAATCTCTATCTATCACCACTCTCGAAATTTCTTTAACTACACCTCTGTCAACATTTTCAAGTAATAGAACATCTACTTGTCGATCTTTTAAGTTCTTCACAAATCGTTCTAGCTCTTCATCTTTTAAATATCCCCTTAATCCCACAAAGACGAACAGCCTAATTCCGCCCAATTCTGTCATGACTTCTAGATAATCGGTTATTAATTCTACAAAATCATCTTCATCTCCCACGATATGAAAATTAACTGCCTTTGCTATCTGATCTATTGAAAAATCGTCTGCTCCAATCTCAAATCCAAAATCCTCCGAATTCACAATCTCGTTTAGATATTTAATAATCTTTGTTTTAAACTTATTCGTTGACATATAAAAATCTTCTGAAATTGAAACTTTTACCAATATTTTCATTAAGGTAGCATTAACTTTTCTTTGGTTAAAATCCAACTCTACCGGGTTAAAAATCACATCAACATCCGAACTTGGATTTATTCCCTTTTTATCATCAAAAATGTTTAATTTTGCTTCCTTACTAGTATCAAATTTCATCTCTCCAATAATTTCTCTAAAAAATGTCGGCGACTCTACTATTAATTCGTTAATATGATTATTCTCATTCCATTCTATTTGTTTATCTATTGAAACATGCGTTAATCTCATAATATTACCATCCTCTCATCAGAGTCTACATAATTATCCGGAAGTTCTCCAACAATTAATTTCATACTCGCATATTGCCTTTCCGTTACAGTTATCACTTGCACCATTCCTTTTGTCGGTCGATTTTTCTCAATATTTTGTGTTACTTTTTCAACTGCATGCATATTTATACAAATCTTCGTATAAATTGATTCCTGCATCATTATAAATCCATCATCAATCAAATATCTTCTAAACATTCTGTATTTTCTACGTTCTAACGACGTATTTACAGGGAGATCAAACATTACAATCACTCTCATAAATCTATAACTCATACCAATTTTTTATTAATCCCACATCATTATTTTCTATCGCGTTAAAAACACTTCTCGTATAAATACCTATTGCATTATTTAAAAACTGTGAGGAATCTGCTATCATAACTTTTGAATTTAAAAGTGATACAATCTGCATTTTTTCTTCCGATTCCAGAGTTTTAAAGTCTGCTTTATACGCAAAATAGTCGATAATCGGCCTAAAACTTTCCATCAAATCTGATCCTAGATTAAACGGATTGCTTACGTTATCATGCCAAAGCCCAATCTGAGTCAAATAACCTGAAGCCGAAATTTCCCGATTAAAACACGATAGTAAAATCGTATACCCATAATTTAAAATCGCATTTCTAGCATCATCTCCATTTCTATAAAAATCTTCATCAAAAAGTGCATTAAAATATACTTTCGCAGCATGTCCCTCTCGATTCGTTATATCCCCAGGTTCAACTTCCTCAACGTATTTTAGAAGTTGGTCGCTTTTTTCTTTTTCACCAACTTTAAGTAATACTTTTGCCTGATTCCGAATTTTGTTCTTAATGATGTCCATCCAAACCAAAGACTTCGTTAACTCATTCCACTTTATCTGTGTTCTAATTTTTCCGCTCGTATCATAGCTCCCTTTCATCGGAACAAGCTCCGAAAGCGGATTATGCTCGTTATCACAGAATATAACTTTTATTTTATTTCTAACTAACTCCGCCATTAAATATGCTGTAATCGAAATTGCCGTAGTCTCACACATCACGACCGATATATCGCCTAAATGTATTCGTTTTTCGCCATTTTCATTCCGAACTACCATAAACCCCATTTTATAATCGAGTTTACTTCTGCTTGAAATTACCACCACCCGCCAAGACATATTTTTCCTTTTTTATTTAAATAGTTTTTAAATCTATTTCTTTTTCATACAACCCAGTAACTGATTGATTTACAATTTTACAATAAATTGCCTTATCTATATAATCTGTCAAATCACTACCAATATTAGCTTTACCTACACTTCCGGCACCGTTTATAATCGAATTTAGATTCGCAACTGTCGTATTACAAGAAAACGCAGTCACAATTCCAATTAACACCTTGCATTGCTCTTCTATATCCATAGAAATAAATTTTTCTCTTGCGGCCTTCAATTGCGCCACTCTGTGCCCAAGCCCAGGCATCGTCTCATTTATTGCTATTTTAGCCACTATTTCATCATAAATCCTTATATTTTCTTCCTGACTAACTTTATCATACTCTTCGTTCACTTTATATTTTTTATCCAAATTCATTTTTTTAATAATATTACTAACTCTTTTTATATACGCTTCCGTGCTAGGATAAAAGTATAGCTGTTTAGCTGGCGCGAGAATGATAGTGCTTTTTGAACGACCAGCAATTCTCATCAAATCGTTATCAATTCTAATAAGTGAATTAGTGTATATCCTCTTAATCAGAATCTTTCCGTTATAAGTATCTTTTATGTATTTCTCGGGGTTTTCCTTGAATAAAGTTGGAATCTGTGCCAATATGATATGTCTTTTCTCTTTTTTATAGGTCTCAATAACACTAAAGAATGCTCCGTATATAGAAGTATAGCCTCCATATTTCTTAGGATCATATTTTTCGTTTTTCATAGCCTTTATCGGCAAGATTCCACTAACATCGTCGGACTTGCCTAAAATACTTTGTTTCGATAGCGCGCCACCTTTATCGGAGCATATATGCTCCATTTTCGTCCAAAGTACATCATTCCTTTTCATCTGTTTACTCACAGTTTCTATCGTCTCAGCATAATTCCATCCCTTGACCTCCGGCCCATTTCCAATCTCTTCTCTCCATAAAACTCTTGGATTAAGTGAATATCTCTTTTCTCCCTGATTTTTAACCCACTTGAACGGGTTATCTGTAAAAGTTTCGCTCATCACATTTCCAACCACAATATTAAGATAAGCATCTTTTGCATGATGTAAATCGTTAATTGCACGGACCTTAATAAACTCTGGTCGGCCTTTTTGTACGACTCGTCCAGTCTCTCTTTCGACCTTATCATAACCAAACCACTGTCTAAATTCAGATACTTGTCCAGCTTTTACTAATACTATTTTTGTCTCCGGATAGGCTTTTTTCAATAAATCCCTGATTGCTTTTACGGATTGACTCGTCTCTACAAGTTGTCTCGCAATAAAGTTTCCCAGTTCATCCGCTGTTAAAGGCGTACTCCTAGTCAGTCTATTGAACTTTTCCTTCGTAATCAGTCCATTTCTCATCCACATCGCCCAAGCTCCACTCATCTTTGCTCTCCATTCTTCCAAGATCGGATAAGTATCAGTCTTTTCGCGATTATACTCTGCCTTAACTAAAACTAAATTATTTTGGATACTATCATCTTTAGTTTTTGAACGTGGATAAATATGGTCTATATCATAAGCGTTTGTTGTCAATCTCTCAAAATCAATCGGCTCACCAGTATATGCACATTTTCCCATCTGTGTAAAATATAGATATAACTTTTTATTCTGTAAATCTCTTGGCTCTTTACTGTCCAACTTCTTCAAGAGTTCTGTTATTTTCGGATTATTTTTAATCTGTTTATATAAAATCTGTAGCTGTTTTTGTCGCGACAAAGTATAGCCCTTATTATTATCGCTTTCGCCACGCGTCACTTCGATGAAAATCTTTTCCGGCGGACATTTTTCAACTCTCGCTAGCTCGTTCACAATTTTTATTGCCTGCCAGACCGTCCTTTTCACTGCCGGAGAACAATATAAATTATTCACATCCTTATATGTTATTTTTTTTGCTTTTTCTTCTCTACCTTCATTAAATTCGTCTATTTTCGCTTTAAATTCAAACTCCCCGCCTAAAAGTTCCATTAAGTTATTATTCGTATTATAAAGTGCGTCTATAATATTGCTATTTACACCATCAACTTTCACAAAAATTCCCGTCAAAAACTTCTTTGAAAACTTCGCCCATTCTTTATAATTAAGTTTAGACAACCTCTTCGCTTGTTCTTCTGAACACCCCAATAATCCTTTTATTTTATCTTTCAACATTTCTCGTTCTTGGCTCAGAATCATAATCAGCTTCACTGTTTCCTCCAACTTCTCTTGGGTATATTCTTTTTCATAATTTTCTCCAAGTACTTTCACAAAATCTCTATGCGTAGAAAGTTTCGGCAAAAACTTAGTTTCCGACGAACCTCCTAATTCATCGTCTGTCGAGATTATACTATTTTCCACCATCCACTTTTTCAAAGCTTTTAACGTAATATTTCCACCTAATTCCCCGCCAATATAGGCCTTATTATAAATATCTTTCTTTATTTCAACATCTTCAATTCTTCGACCATTTATCTTTAAATTATTTAGCTCATTTAAAACCATATACTTCTGATAGAGTAGCGACGATTTTGGTAACACGTCTTCCCCGATAAGATACGTACATGCATTCGTCATTCGACTAATAAATTTATCTGCTCTATCGCTTAAATTAACTAGTTCTTTAAAATTCCACGGATAGACTAGCTCATTAATTTCATCATCACTCCAAGAAAATTGACTTTTCTTTTTGCTCACAACCGGCCCGCAATAATACGGAATTCTAAATTCATGGATACTCTCGATTTTTTTACATTTTGTATTATATTCTTCACTTTCTCCCGGCACAATTTCAGCAAAGCTTGGATAGTCTTTTGCTAATTTCTCTAAAATTATTCTCAGTTCATTATGGTGTAGCTGTTGCGGAATTGTTCCTTTCGCCTGTCCTTTTTGTTTTGGTAATAATTTTCCTTCCGTCGCTTCGTCGACTAATCTTCCAGCTATACCACAATTTTCTAAAATCTTCTTAATTTGCTTATTTATCTCTTCTTGTGAAACAGAATGGGTTTTTCTCCTACCTTTTGCGTCTTCAGTGTAAGCCTTGCCAATATACGCATTATAACAAGGTTCTTCCTTATCTAACTTCTTTATCTTGAAGAATTCACCATACTCTTCCTTAAATGGCTTGAGGGCATCTTTTAAGTCTTTTAAGTCTTTCTTATGTTTTTCATAATTCCCCACCATAGCATCAGAAATCCGCTCATTCCCATTTAAGAGCGCGTTCAAAAGCGCAAAATCATAAATCTTCTTTGCCGTCTCGATTAAGTCCATCTTCTCTGGACCGATTTCTATTACTATGTCTGACTCTTTATCTTCGAAGACATCTTCAGCGAACGAAAACTTCATCGCATCCTTCTCAACGTCATCTTCAAAAATCGCCCTAACCGCCACTTTTGAGCCGACTAAAAGTTTTACAAAAACTTCCGCGCGTTTCATATAATTTGAGTCTTCATCCGATTCATCCCCCTCGATTAACATGGCCTCTTTTAATTGCTTCGCCTTATCAAGTTTTCCTGACTTACCTTTAATAATTTCTTCGACATTATCTACCGAACCCTCGTCAATTAGAATCCCATGGTTTCTAGCTATATCTACTAATTCTTGATATAAATCGCTAAAATTACCCGCTCCATGCATTTCTCCGCTATAAAGAAAATGCCCTCGGTTCTTAATAATGTGGTGTATTGCTAAGTAATATAATCTAATATCAAAATGTTCGTCTTTGTCCATAATTGCTTTTCTGAGGTGCCAAATTGTCGGATATTTTTTGTGGAAGTCTTTATCTTGGAAGTTATCATCATTAAAAAGTGTATTTTTTGAATTTCTATTTAATCCTTCTTTATCTTCTTCTAAAAAGAAGCTTTCACGGAGTCTGATATAAAAATCAGGATCGACCTTTGCAATCTCTTGACTAAAAATCTGCTCTAAAAGCTTTATTCTATTCTTAGCTCTACGATTTCGCCTTCTTGCAGATCTTGCTAAGCGTCTTTCTGCTGCTGTATCTGCTTCGTCGAATAATCTTGAACCCCAAGTACTTTTACCTTTGGCACGCAGAACATTATATTTTTCATCTGTCGCCGCCCATCCAACTGAGCTCGTTCCACAATCCAGCCCAACATAATATCTTTTAGCCATAAATAAGAATCTCCCAACTTTTATCTTACCACTACTTGTATTTTAACATTTTTTATGCTATTATAAAAGTAAGTTATACGATTAACTTACACGATAAGTTCAAATAAAGTATTAACGAAACCGTGTCTTCATGACAAGCCCATTGTGGGCATTAAGGATTCGTAGCTCAGTTGGTTAGAGCGCTGCCCTGTCACGGCAGAGGTCGCGAGTTCGAGTCTCGTCGGATCCGCCATTATGAAAAGAAAGCCTTTTGGGCTTTATTTTTATGTTATAATATCCCTAATGAACATAAGCGATATAAATCTCGACAATTTTAAAGTTGTTATTTTTGATTTCGATAATACTCTTGCGTTACATCAGGATCGTAACTTCTTTGAAACTCGAGAAAAATCAGCGGATCATTTTTACAATTATTTTTTAAATGCTTATAAATACCCTCATATTTTCTTTGAGAAAATTGAACCTTGCGTTCGTTCTGAAGAACTTTATAATCTAACTTTAGAACTTCGCAAAAAAGGCATTAAAATGTTCGTTCTCTCCGGGATGCGTTCTTCTTTTGCTATCAAAGCAAAACAAGACTTTGTTAGCTATCACTATGGCCCAGATATTGAAGTATTCGGTGTAGCGAACCAATCATTGAAAGTTGAGGGTGTAATTTTAATTTCAAAACTCGTAAACTGCAACATTAACGAGATACTTTTTATCGACGATCGTGCAGACACTATAAAAACACTAAAAGAAGCTAATATTCCAGCCTTTCATTTTACTGGAAAATAGTGATATAATTTTCTTATAAGAGAGTCGTAATGAATAAATTATTAAAACGAGGCTTAAACGCTTGGCTTATCTTTATTAAAAATCGTCTAGCTGGTGCGATTATGATGTTCGTGTCTGGAGTAATGATGGCGATTGCTGGTTTTTCTGGCAACGGAAACGACACGAAAACGCTTCCGGCCGTAATTGCTTTAGCTGGAGCAATCCTTGGATTCTGGAGCATCTATCGTTTAGGCTACATAAAATCTAATATCGATAAAGCTAAAACCGAAGAAAACCGTGCGATCGAACGCAGTTTTCTCTATCCTCAGATTTTTGAAACCATCGTCTACCTTATCATTATCGCCCTAGGTGTTTATCTCTTTATCAACAAAAACTTTACAAACGCCCTGCTTGACCTTATTTGTGGTGGTTTTACAATTTTTAACGGTATTATGAGTCTACTTTGGCTCTATAAAAACCGCGAGGATAAAAATTTTAGTTGGAAATTTCGCATCGTTTTGACCGTTCTCGAATTTACATTAGGCTCTTATTTTATCATTGCCTCAAATACCATCACTTCAAACGGCTATCTCATCATGGGTTCAACTACGACTATCGCCGGTATAATTGAAATTATTCACGCCCTAAAAGATAACGCTTTAAACGACGCTATTAAAGATAGCAAAAATATCATCCAAACTTTCAAAAAATCAAAAACCGAAGAAATTCCCTTTCCCGAAGATTAGTTCCTTATATGTTATAATGTCTAAAAAGGAGGTTCATGGATTTAACTACAATTTTAATCATCGCCGCTATCGCTATATTTATTATAGTTATCGCAGTGATTTCGGTCATCTCGACTAATAAAATTAAAAAGAACGGCCTTGAAGCCGACGCTGTTGTTTCAAAAATCGAAAAAGAGATTCGCGAAGTTATTCACGAAGACACTGGAATGGTCGACACCGACACTAGCGAAACTTATTACGTTAAATATAGAACTGAGAATGGCGAAGAAGTCGAAGCAAAACTAATTAACCCTAAAATGAATTTAAAAGAAGGCGACTCCTTAAAGATTAAATATCTTCCGGAAAAACCAGACCGCGTCTTAAGAGTGTAATCCATGAAACTTTTACTCCATACCTGTTGCGCTCCTTGTAGCGTTTACTGTGTAAAAACTTTAAGGAGCGAAAATATCGAACCGACACTTTTTTGGTATAATCCAAATATCCATCCAATGAACGAATATGTTTTACGTCGTGATTGTCTTAAAGAATATGCAAAATCAAGAAATCTAAACCTGGTTATCGAAGATGAATATGGTTTAGATGAATTCGTCTGTAACGTTAACAAAAATACGATGCAAAATTTATCAAAACGTTGCGAAACTTATTGTTACCCCCTGCGTTTTCGAAAAGTTTTTGAATATGCAAAGGCCAATGGATTCGATACTGTATCCACTACTCTGCTTTATAGCATTTACCAAAAACATGATTATATCGCGAAGCTAATGGAAGAATTATCGAAAGAATATGGTATCAATTTTCTGTACAGAGATTTTCGAGAAGGCTGGCGCGAAGGACAGGATGAGGCTAGAGCGGCTGGACTTTATATGCAAAAATATTGTGGCTGCGTTTATTCTGAAGAAGAGTCGACTTTTGCCAGAAAAAATAAAGCTCTCTTTAAAAAACTAAATTTAAAACCAACCAACGAGAACGCCCGAAAACTCCTTGAAAAAGTTTAAGTTTTCTTCGCAACCATCTTTTTTGTCACGTCGAAATTTTCCATATATCTCCCGAGCATCAATCTTGTTTGAGAGTAAAATGCGCAAAAACTCTGATAGACAATCGCAACAACCGGCATTAAAATCCATTGTAGAACCATTATAATTCTCGAGCCGCGTTTATTTTCTGGCGGTCGCGGCGGAATCATCCTAAGAGACACAATAATCGTCGCCATTAACCCAATCGACGCTAACATCTGAACTACCCCGACCGTCTCCGGTAAATTATAAGTTAAAAGGTCTCTCGAATCATAATTTACAAGCCTCGGAATCCACCCCCCGAACGCTACAATCGGACTCATCGCTGCGAGCATGACATGTCCGTCTAAAAGTCGCCAAAACTTCGGAAATAGTCCGATAAAACTCATCTTTCCGACACGCTTTCTGTCTTTCGAGAACAATCGAACCCCAACATATGCTACGTCGCTCGCCCCGTAGTCCCAACGTCTAAGTTGAATAAATTGCGCCTTTAAAGTTTTTAAGAAAGTTTCTTCCATTACCGCGTCTTGATAAATTGCAACATGAACCGGAATCACCTCATAATCTCCGTGAAAATAGAACAGACTTCTCCAATATTGATGTCCGTCCTCGACGATCGTCCTCTTACTCCAATAGTCCATTTCTTCTAGTGCTGCTAAAGGTTGAGAATGTGACGCAAAATTCTTTAAAGTATGCGGACGCATCGTCGAGATAACATTAAAGAACGAGTTCGAAATCGCAATAATTCTCATCGGCGCTTTCGCATCCCAAATATTATTCATAAATAGCGAGACCGGCTGATAACTCAGCCTCTGGCGATTCGGATGGACGATAAATTCATAGGCGACATAATCAAGATAATTCTTACTCATTCTATTATCCGAGTCGAGCGACGTTACAATTACATTTTCCGTTTTAATTCCCTTCTTTCGGACATATTCCGAAAGCGCTTTTCCAGCATAACATAAATTCGGACCTTTTCCTTTAATCTCATTCGGTAGCCCGTCTGGGTGTTTAACAATTAAAAATTCATAAAAATCGTTTTTATATTTCTCTTGTAATTTCTTCGCCGTTCTCTCGATTTCCGCTCCCCCTCTTTCTTCATATCCTAAAACGAAAATAATCCTCTTCCCAGGAAAACTTGATTTTTTAACCGCTTCAATCGATGGCTCGATAATTTCCATTCCCTCGTTATACGCCATTAAAAGTATTCCGTGATAAACTTCTTTCGGATTTGGAAATTCCGAATTATCTGCCGCTAACATTTTTAAATTCGCGAGATGATCTTCGATATGAAACGCATATTTCTCAAGTTTTTCTATCTCTTTTTTCTTATGCAGACTCAAGGCAATATCAAGTAATTTTAAGCGTTTAACTTCTGAAACATAGAGCCTTTCATACGCCTCATGTGGCTTCTCTAAATCGACCATTCTCTGTCTCCAGTCAACTCTCTCCGCCCGCTTTACCGTCTCATAGCCCTGAACCGTCCGATAAGCTACCCCTACCGCCTTCACAAGCGTAATTGTAATTACGATTAAAAGATAAATCGAGCCGAGTGCCGGCGAAACAAATGACAAAATGAACAATAAAATTATCATTGAATAAGAAAGCGCACCCGGTAAAATTTCAAAAAATCGATATTTTATCGTTCGCTTCCCCTGCGGAATTTCTATATCCGCCCAATCGCTCTTCGCCATGTCCTTTTAGCCTTCTCCAAGTAATCTCCCGAACACTACAAAAGTCGAAATTACTAAAACAATCGAAAGAATTATAAACAAGAACGCCATCGACGCACCTTTTTTTTCATAAAGTTTTATCGCCAGAAGGTTATGTAAAACCCCGAAAATAATCGCAAGTAACGGATAAGCGAATCTCTCTGCCCAAACTCCATCATGATATCCTCCTGAATTTGCCATCGAGGACCACTCTCCCCCTTGATATCTTCCAATATCACCGTAAGAAGTTTTAACTACAGTCGTATTCGAGCCGAGATTTAAAAGACTAAAAATTAAGAGCGCAATCGAGACAACAAGCAAAACTGCCATCGCCGCAATTACTCCTTTATGTTGCTCGAAAATCTCCTTAAAACTCTCAACAATTTTTTTCATAAAACTCTACTAATTATATCACTTTTATGCTTTTTTCGCGAGTACATCTATCACATTTTCAAAAACTTCTTCCCTTGTCCCGCTCGCATCAACCTCTAAAAGTAGGCCTAGTTTTTTGTAATGTTCTAAAACCGGTCCCGTTTTTTCGTGGAATTCTTCAATTCTCGTCTCAAAAACTTTCGGATCCGCATCGTCCCCTCTAATCCCTCGGTCTCCTAAAGTTTTTGCCACCCTCCATCTCTCCCTAACTTCTTCCTCGGAAAGCTTCAGATACACCACCGCCTTAATTTCATGTTTCGTCTCCTCTGCCTTTCGCATAACTTCGTCTTCTTCTCCGCTCCAACGCCCAATCGAACTTAAAACTAACGGATATCCCCTTAAGTCTTCCCTCGAAAAATACGGTAAAACAATGTCATAAAACTTATTCGTCGGGATTAGTTCTCCGCTTTCGGTCATGTGATCATTTTTTTTCGCCTCATAATCTCG
The DNA here is from genome assembly GCA_017406985.1 of Candidatus Saccharimonadota bacterium. Taxonomy (GTDB): domain Bacteria; phylum Patescibacteriota; class Saccharimonadia; order Saccharimonadales; family Saccharimonadaceae; genus Nanosyncoccus. The sequence goes on along the minus strand of JAFQXL010000004.1, from coordinate 527,127 downwards.
AATAATAATTCCCGAACTTAGAAACTTTCCGTCTAATTCTTCCGCTAATCTTATTCCTACCGTATCTTTTCCGCTCATCGGTAAACCAAAAATATTCACGCTCGCTGTCCCGAGCCATTTTTTAATTCTCTTAAACTTCTCTTCCATTACTTTAATTATAACAGATAATATGCTAGAATAAATAAATGATTTGGGATAATTTACCGAAAGACTTTACTGCTCTCGCGCCGATGGAAGGTGTGACGGATTCCGTTTTTCGTGCCGTCATAAATAAAGCCGGTCGCCCCGACTTATTCTTTACTGAATTTACAAACGTTTCAAGCTTCGCCTCCGAAAAAGGTCGTCACGACGCGCTCGAACGTCTGACTATTACCGAAACCGACTCCCCGATTATCGCTCAAATCTGGGGTAAGAATCCAGAACATTTCGCTCTTCTCGCCTCGAAACTCGAGAGCTTCGGTTTTTCTGGACTAGATTTAAATATGGGCTGTCCCGATAAACACGTTAATAAAGCCGGCGGTGGCGCAGCAATGATAAAAACTCCCGACCTCGCCTCCGAATGTATAAAACAGGCTAGAGAAAATACAAACCTCCCTGTTTCCGTAAAAACCCGCCTCGGTTTTACTTATATTGAAGAATGCAAAGAATGGCTTCCCTTCCTTTTAAATCACCATCTTCCCGCTCTGACTGTCCACCTTCGGACTCGTAAAGAAATGAGTAAAGTCGATGCTCACTACGAACTAATCCCCGAAATCATAAAACTAAGAAACAAAATCTCTCCCGAAACAAAGTTGATTATAAATGGCGACATTAAAGATATAAAACATGTTCGTAAGCTTTCTAAAGAATATCCCGAAGTCGACGGTTTTATGATTGGCCGTGGCGTTTTTAATAATCCTTTCTGTTTTACCGATAAAAACCCAACTTTAACCGAGCTTTTAGATCTATTCTACTATCATCTCGACCTATACGACGCTCGCGCGAAAGAGATTCATTATCCTTTTGAGCCGCTAAAACATTTTTATAAAGTCTATATTAATTCCTTCGACGGCGCTTCCGACCTCCGCGTAAAACTAATGGAATGCAAAACTACTCTAGAGCTCCGAAAAGTCCTCGACGATTTTAAAAATTCCGCCGATTTTAAATCAACTCTTTAATTCTATCTTCAAATTCTTCCGGTTTCATTGTCGGCGAAAATCTCCCGACAACTTTTCCGTTTCTATCAACTAAAAATTTCGTAAAGTTCCACTTAATAAAGCCTTTTTCTCCTGTCGCTTTCGCTATTTTCGAAACCGCCGCCATCGCGAGTTTTAATCTTAAAATCATAAATCGAACTCATAAAAACTCCTTTCCTCCATTATATCATGTAAACCCTTAAAGTTCTCGTCTCGCTCCAAAAACCTAAAACGCTTATAGTATTTACTTTTTAATCTTAATTTGATATAATAAAAACATAAAAGAGACTTCCTCTAGGAAAAAATCTCTTTCCGGTTTGGCTTACCGACCTATGTGCCGGTAAGCTTTTTTAGAAGTGTGTTTAAGGCATATTAAGCCCCAAAGTAACGAAATCTCTATAGTTTTTACCATAGTCTTATTCCTCCTTCCTACAAGCCCGAACTACTCGGATTTGCCTAGAACTCCGTCTATACCTACTATAGAACACTATATACTGACACCGAGACAGTTTATTATCAACAGGGGTTGTAATTTTCAAAAAATCAAGTATAATATAAATATCTGGTGGGATTAGCTCAGATGGTTAGAGCGTCTGATTGTGGTCCAGAAGGTCGTCGGTTCGATCCCGATATCCCACCCCATAATGGTGGGCGCCAGAAATTAACAATTTGCGAGTGTAGTACAGCGGTTAGTATGCAAGTTTTCCAAACTTGAGATGAGGTTTCGACTACCTCCACTCGCACCAGTAAACAAAGAAAAAGAGCATTTATGCTCTTTTATTTTGTTTACGCCTGTACGAGAAAGCTTTTGCAAAGCAAAATTACTCGCACCAAAAGAGTAAAAGGCGCGTAGCGCCTACTACCTCATTATTTTTTATCGACCATCAAAGCCTTAAAGCCAAACCAAAACACTACTACTAAACTCACCATACCTATCATACCCGTAACAGCCTCTGTCAACACCCCTTTATTTTTACCTAAAAATATGATATAATTAAATTATGGATATTATAACAACGCCCGATCCGCGTCTTCGAGAAAAATCAAAAAAGGTTAATAAAATTACCGACGAGACGCGCGAAATTGTCGATAAAATGGTTAAGGCTAGTTTAGAATGGGAAGAAGAACACCCTTACGAACTTTCTGCTGCGATGGCTGCTCCTCAACTTGGGATTAATCAACGCATTATTATTATCCGTGATGACCTCGAAGATAAGAAAAACACCTCTTTTACCGCGCTAATTGATCCGAAGGTTATTAAAACCGAAGGTAAAATCGAAAAAGATCACGAGGGTTGTCTCTCTGTTCCGAAAATTTATGGTCTCGTTCCCCGCCCTTATAAAGCCCGAATTAAGGCGAAAATCCTAGACGGAACCGAAGTCAGAATTAAAACCGCCGGAACCTTAACCCGAACTCTTCTTCACGAAATCGACCACCTCGACGGAATCCTCTTTATCGACCATATTAAAGACGATAAAGACGCTTGGTTCGAGCTTAACGAAAAAGGCGACATCGTCCCTATTGACTACGATAAACGCGTTAAAGGAAATAAAGAGTTATTCCCCGATGAAGACTAAAGTTATTTTCTTCGGAAACGGCCCGCTTGCCGATTATTCCCTAGAAGTTTTAAAACAGACTTTTGAAATCGTTTTTCATGCCAGAACAAAAGAAGACCTCGAAACCGTTAAAAATCTAAAATCCGAAAATCCGGAGCTAAAAGGCGTCCTTGCGAGTTTCGGCGTAATAATTAAAAAAGACGTTTTAGATCTCTTTGAGCCGGAAGGAATTTTAAATATTCACCCTTCCCTTCTCCCGAAATATCGTGGTTCTTCCCCGATTGAAACCGCAATTTTAAACGGCGATAGAGATTTCTCCGTCTCGATTATGAAACTAGTCCGAAAAATGGACGCCGGACCAGTTTATTTTCAAGAGACACTAAAACTCCCTGAAAATATCTCAAAAGACGAAATCTATCAGGAGCTCGCGACCGCCGGCACAACTTGGCTCTCTGAAAATCTCGAACATCTCCCCGAACCTAAAGAACAAGAAGGCGAGCCTACCTTTACCGAAAAATTCGATAAATCTCGTTCAGAATTAAAACCTGAAGAAAAAACCGCCGAAGAACTAAATAACGAAGTCCGCGCCTTTAAAAATTTCCCAAAAAGTCGCTATGATTTTTTCGGCATCGACTGCATTATTTTAAAAACTCATATTTCCGAAAAAGAAGAATTCCTCTCGATTAAGTGTAAAGACGGAAAATTCCTCTCGATAGACGAGCTCCAGCCCGCCGGCAAAAAACCGATGGATGTAAAATCCTTCCTAAACGGTTACCGACGCTAAGATCTGTTCTCTAGACCCCAAGATCTCATTTTTTAGTTCCGACGCGACGCTCGATGTAATTTTCGCATAGTCCGGACGATTAATCTGAATCCATTTTACCGAAAGATATTCCCCGAGAATCTCGAGTGTCCCCTCTTCGACTCCGTGTCTCTTTAATAACTTCTGATATAGCTCGTCTTCTCGATAATCTCCGATTTGAGACAAAACATGAATCATTGTATTTCGGTCATTATTCATAATCCCGTCGAATTCGCGAAGCTGATTTAACGTCATTCCTTCGCTCATTTTCTCGCCCACACGATTTTCGAGTTCTTCTTGCGTCTGCGCAATAAACTCCGCCTTCTTGTTCGCCGGCATCTGTGTTAACCCCACCTCGTCGAGGAATCTCTCGTCGATTTTAATCATTTTTCCTCCTAAATTACTCTAATTATACCGAAAAACATAATCATTTTCAAGAGCCAAGGTTTTTAGCTTAACTACAACATCTCTCTAATCAATTCATAAGAAAACCCTTGTCGAAGAAGATAACCAGTTAATTTTTGGTCATCATATCCTCGTCGGCGTTTTTTCTCAATTATTTTCACAATTTCTTCCCTGTCGTCTCGAATTTTCTCGCCAAACTCGTCCGCTGCTAAAACTTCCGAAACAATTTCGTCAGAAATTCCTTTAGCTCGAAGTTCCAGTCTTAACTTTTTCTCTGAAGTTCCTTTAATTCTGTTCCGATTCTCGACGAAAAATCTCGCAAAATTCTTATCGTCGACAATCCCGTTAGAAACTAATTTCGAAACTACGTTTGAAATATCTGCTTCAGAAATCGCTGCTCCAGGCTTTCTCGGCAACCCCGTCGAGACTCGCCCGACATATTCAAATCGATTATCTTCCGTAAAATCTCTTTCTCGCGCTTTTTGGTTTTTCTCACGAACCGAAGCTCGAATTTCTTTTACTTTTTCTCGATATTCCGGGTCCAAATCTAGCCGAGCCATAAACTCGTCATATCTCTTCTGTTCAATCTCTCTCTTTTGCTTTTTCCGAACTAAAAAATCTCGCATCTCTTTCTCAGAACGTGGACGTAAAAGCGCATATTCTAAACTCCTCTGATAGAGCTTTCCAAAATCAGACGCCGACCGAAACTTCGAAATTTCCTCTTCAGAATAGGTTCTCCCAACTTTAATTCCTAAATCAACAACTTGTGCTAGCGTTAAAGAGAACGCAAATTTCCCATCAAGAAAAACATTAACCCTAGAAGTATCGCGCGAAGCTACCCGAATATCCGTTACCCTAAGAGGACTCACTATCTCCATAAGTCATTAAACGTTTCTTAACTAATGAACGAATCTCTACATCTTCTTTTAGTGGCTTTTTTGCATTTTTTAATATAAAATCGTCAAATTCAGATAATGGCACCCACTTTACTTGAGAAACTTCGCCATCATCAAAATGAAAATTCTCCGGCTGTCCTGTATAATCACAAACAAACTCCCTCAGAATATTGTTCTTAAACAAGCTCGGGGTCGAAACCACAAAATGTAGCATATCTGCCGTAATTTCCGCCCCAATCTCTTCTTTCGCTTCGCGTACCGCTGCATCAACTACCGATTCGCCATAATTAATATGTCCACCAGCCGCAATATCCCAATCGCCAGGGTATCTATCAACTTTCTCCGAACGCTGTTGAAATAAAACTTCAATTCCGTTTTTAGTTCTTCTAAATAACCAAACTATCGCAACGCTAACATAGACGTCATCACCCTTATCTGGATTTCCTAACCTAGGATCTCTTCCGCCGTTCTCTATACGTTCATCACGCGCATTAAACTCCTGCCATCGCTCTCCCACGTGTTCCATCAAATTTCCTCCGCCGCTTTTTCGCGTACCTGTTTTTCAATTTCTGCCATTAGCTCAGGCTTTTCCGCAAAAATCTTTTTTACCGTTTCGCGACCTTGTCCAATTGTCTCACCCTTATATTTTAAGAACGCTCCAGCTTTCTCGACTACGCCATATTGTACCGCGAGGTCGAGAATATCGCCAGTTTTCGAAATCCCTTCGTTATACATGATATCAAATTCCGCTGTCCTGAATGGCGCCGCAATTTTATTTTTTACAATCTTAACTTTTGTTCTATTTCCAGCAATATTATCGCCATTTTTAATTTGTCCAATTCGACGAATATCAATTCGAACCGAAGCGTAAAACTTAAGAGCGTTACCGCCAGTAGTCGTCTCCGGATTTCCGAACATAACCCCAATCTTCATTCGAATCTGGTTAATAAATATAACTGTCGCTTTCGATTTTGATATAATCCCCGTTAACTTTCGCATCGCCTGAGACATTAAGCGTGCTTGAAGACCCATCTGCGCATCGCCCATATCACCATCAATCTCCGCCTGCGGAACAAGCGCCGCAACCGAATCAACCACAATTAAATCAACTGCCCCAGAGCGAACAAGCGTCTCACAAATTTCAAGCGCCTGTTCCCCGTTATCCGGTTGGGAAATCAAAAGATTTTCTGTATCTACCCCAATGCGTTTTGCGTAAGCCGGATCTAGCGCATGCTCCGCGTCGATAAACGCCGCCTGTCCGCCAGTTTTCTGAATTTCAGAAATCGCGTGTAGAGCTAACGTTGTCTTACCGGAAGACTCTGGGCCATAAATCTCAATAATTCTTCCCTTCGGATATCCTCCTCCGAGCGCTAAATCAAGACTAAGCGAACCAGTTTTAATTAACTCAACGTCGATTTTCTTCGTTTCGCCAAGTTTCATAATCGAGCCTTCGCCAAACTGTTTCGTAATCTGTGCTACTGCGAGTTTTAAAGCCTCACTTTTTCCATCATTTTTTTCTGCCTTTACCGTCTTTTCAGCCGAATTAGACTTTGTCATAACACCTCCTAATATTTTATAAAATTATAACATTCTTCACTTCAAAAATGAAGATAGGCGCTTCTCCTCTGGCTACATTTTCTAAAAAATGTGTTGGTTCAGAGCTTAAGGCAGAAATACCTAACCCTAAAATATCAAATCTAAAAACCCATTGCAAGCATAATCGCTTTCCGACGAGTAATACAATATATGTTATAATATAAGTATGATTAAGATTTATACAACCGACACTTGTGTTTATTGTCACGCTCTTATGGAGTGGCTCGACGAACAGGGTATAGAGTATGAGGAACATTCTGCTAATGAAGATCCGACTATTTCTGGCGTCCCTGTAACTCGTATCGATATGCCAGATGGCTCGACTAGAGAAATCCTTGGTTTTGATCGCCCGGCTCTTAAAAAGGCTCTAAAAGAATTGGCGGCTTAAATGACCGAGAAAAAGCCTCCGCTTCTTTTTGTCCACGGTTTTCGCGGAAACCATCTCGGTCTTCTCGAGACGAAGAAGTTTTTTGAAGCCTTAGGTTATGAGTGTTTCTCCCCCGACATCCCGCCGGCTTTTAATACTGGGAGGGAGAAACTTCCAAAATTAGAAGAACATACCGCCGACGCCTACGCAAAGTGGCTCGCGGACTATATTTTAGAGAAGAAACTCGACCATCCTATCTTAATTGGACACTCTATGGGCTCGATTATCTCCGCCGCTACCGCCGAAAAATACCCCGAGTTAATTAACGAAAAAATCTTTTTTCTCTCTCCGATTTGCGTAACTCCGCCGAAATTTATCTGTAATCTCGCCCCCTTAACCGCGATTCTCCCGAATAAATTAATCGGCTACCTTACAACAAAATATCTCCTTGTCCAAAAAGACAAAGAAACTCTAAAAGAAGTTTTAGCTATTACTTATAAATGTTCTAAAAAATTCACGAAAAAGAGCGACTCCGCTAAAGCCGCAAAATTCAGTATTTCTTTCTCGATTTCCGATTTTAACTTTCAGAAAAAAGCCGTTTTTATCGCCGGCGAGTCCGATAAATTAAACAGCCAGAAACAGATTAGAGAAGTCGCAAAAAAATTCAAAACTAAGCCGATTTTCCTCAAAAATTCCGGACATTTAATTAACTATGAATGTCCGATTGTACTTGCCGAAACAATCAAGAAAAATCTCTAAATCCACTTAATTAGACGCTCATATTCTGGGCTATCTTTTTCATAAGAGCTCAAAATATCTTCCGTATAAGTTTTTCCGTTTGAGATATTCAGCGTTTCTACCTCTGGACAAGCCGCAAGTAATCTAATAATCGCCTCGTCCGTATCTATTGTCGTCATTGATTTTGCTTTTCCGTGCGAATGGACGCGCAGTTCTTTATAAACAAAGCGTTTTATCCCCGCTTGAAGACAATATTTTAGACAGTTTTCACAAGTCGCCATCTTATTATACAGTGTACAACCAGTTAAATCTCGTCCCGCAAAAATTAACGCGTTCATCTCTGAATGAATCGCGAAATAATATTTCATTGGACGCTCAGATAACGTCATTTTCGACTCGTCCGCCCCTTGAATTGTCCCGTTATATCCGAAAGAAACTGGGCGTTTCCTCTCGTCAATAATCACACACCCATTTTGCGACGAGGGGTCTTTCGACTTTTTTGCAACCTCCTCCGCAATTCCCATAAAATATTCGTCCCAAGAAAGTTTTTTGCTCATCTCTTACCTCTCTTATTTTCCTCTAGTATATCACACTCTCTTTATTAGAGAAAATGCTCGTGCTTGTCTTTCTAAAAAAGTTTTGTTAAGATAAAATTACTTGCGAATTTTATTAAGAGACTTATAAATTTTAGGAGTTTTTATGAAGTCTCTTTTTAGATTACTTCCTTTATTTCTGATACCACTATTCTTTATCTCTTCCCCAGTTAATTCAACTGGCGATAATGATTGTCTCGATTTCGAAGTTATTTTCGCTCGCGGTTCTGGACAATCCGAAGAAGATAGCGATTTTAGAGCCTTAAAATCCGCTTTATCCGAAAAGATCGACATAGAATACGACATTTCCGATTTAAATTATCCCGCCGTCTCCGTCGCTAATTTCTCGACCGCTCTCTCTACTTATCTTTCCGCCGGCGAATCTTATGAATTTAAAAGTTCCGTCGAAGAAGGTATGAAAAATTTAAAATCAAAAATCGAAGCTGAAACAAAAAGATGTCCGAATAAAAAATTTATTCTCGCTGGCTATTCTCAGGGCGCAATGGTAATTTCTAAATCCCTTTTAAACCTGAATCCTGACAAGATCCTCTACGCCGGAACTTTTGGCGATCCAAAGCTCTATCTTCCCGAGGGGAGCCGTGCCTGCCAAAAAATCGGTCTCTCGAATTATCGTGTCTATGTTCCGGATTGCGACGTCGAAGAAGGAGTTTTAACCGCCTTAATTCCCTATCAACAGTCTAGTTATCTCAATAAACTCGGTGCTTTCTGTAACCAAAATGACTTTATGTGTGGCTCAGATTTAAACCTGTTTAATCCTTTGAAGGCTCATCTTTCTTACGATTCCGAAAACGGTTATAAAAAATTCGCCGAAATCATCGCCGAAAAAATCTCTACCGAAAAAGCTAAAAAACTAACAAAATCTTCAAAAACTACCGCTTTTATCTCCGAAACTCCCCCAAAAGATATTGTTGTCCTTTTCGATTATAGTCAATTCGGCACATTTAGTTCGGATTTAAAAACCTACTCAATCTCAGAAGACTTAAAAGAAAAATTAGTCGAACTAACAGACAAGGGCGCGCGAGTCGCTCTCTATAATGTCTATTCCGTCCTTAGTCCAAATGTCGAACCGCTCGAACTCGTCTCTGATTTCTCGACTACCGACTTAGCTAAGAAAATCGACGATTTAAACTTAAAAAATCAAAATTATCGACGTTATAATTTTGACACTTCAAATAATAATATTTATTACGCCCTCTCGAAAATTTCCGAAGGAGCTAATTGGAGAACCGGCGCCGAGAAAAATATTTACCTAATTACAAACATTATCTATCCAGAATATCGTAAGGGCTTTGACGGCTCAACTTACCGCGAAGCGCTCGAAAAAATGCAAGAAAATAACGTAAAATTCTCTGTTATTAGCCGAAAGGGCGAAGAATCAACTTATTTTAATCGGCTCTTAATCGAAGGAACAAATGGCGTCGCCATTGGAAACGATTTTTCAAAAATTAAACTCTCTAAAAACCAGTCGAACTATCCCCTAAAATCTAAACTCTTCTCAAAAACTTTCAATCTTACTTCTACCTTAAATTTAATTATCGTAAACGACGTTGTTTACGGAATTTCTAGAGAAAAGTCTATTACGGTTACCGGTCTTTTAGAGTCTCAAGAAAATTCAATTATTATCGTCGGTTTTGACGAAACTGGAAAGCGTCTTTTAAAAAAGACTTACACTTTTTCACCCGAAAATCCAAAGACTCCCGATTGTAGCTCAATTTAAGTTTTTGAAGATAGATGCCAATGGTCACCATATTCACATTTATAGACCGAAAGTTCTGGCGCGCCGTGGTCATATTGCGCAACTTTCGCCGCCACTTCCGCCTCTTCACGCGTCGCATAAGAAATTTTCTGCGTCTCCCCAACCCAGCATTTCTTCGGCTCATACGCCATAAATTTCGGCATTTTTTCTACTTATCTCCCGTTACATTTTACAAAGATTATATCATATATGATATAATTATCCTATGGAAATTCTCGTCTTTATTCTTATTGGGATTATTTTAATTATCGTCGGTATTTTCCTTATTACAAGTCTTACCGGCGCGCCTTATGTCCCTACTTTAAAGAAAGATTTTGAAAAAGCTTTAAAAAATCTCTACCCTCTAAGCAATAAAGACTTACTTATCGACCTCGGAGCCGGAGACGGCGTTATCCTCGATGTCGCTTCTAAATCCGGCGCAAAAACTCTCGGAATCGAGCTAAATCCAATCCTCGCGAATATTATTCGTTTTCGCTTCCGCAAAAACCCAAAAGTTTCCGTAAAATGTCAGAATTTTTATAGTTTTAAGTTCCCGAAAGAAACGACTATAGTTTATGCTTTCGCTGTCGGAATCCATATCGAACCAATCTATCGAAAAATTCAGAAAGAAGCAACTCGCCTTAAAAAGCCTCTCTATTTTATCTCTAACGCTTTCGAACTAAAAAGCTTAAAACCAGAGAAAAAAGCCGGAACTTGGTATCTCTATAAAATAACCCCCGAAAAATAATCTTCCTTTTATGCTATAATACCTATATGAATGAACATCTTCTCCAAAGCGAGGATTGGGAAAAATACGAAAATCTTGAAGGAAAAACGACTTTTCGTGAAAAAGGCGAAAATTTTAACGCTCTCGTAATCCTAAATCATACTCCGCTCGGAAATTATCTTTATCTTCCTTACGGACCAACTTTAAATGAGAAGAATCCTGAGAAATCTTTAAACGAGGCTCTAAAAGCCCTCAAAACGCTTGCAAAAAATAAAAACGCTTATGCTATCAGGATTGAACCGACAATCGCTCTAGAGGCCTCGAAAATCGCTAAAATCGCTAAAAATCTAAAGGCCAATAGTAAAAAGTCTCACGATCTCGATCCGAAAGATACTTGGGTCCTAGATTTAGATATTCCTGAAGAAGAACTTTTAGACGGGATTGAAAAGACTAAAGTCCGAAACTGGAAAAATCGCGCTAATAAAAATATCTCTATTAGAACGACGAAAAACCCCGAAGAAATCGGTATTTTGACCAAGTTCTTAAAAGAAATTGGCGAAAAAGACAATTTCACGCCTCAAGACGAGAACCATCTTAAAAATCAGCTTAAATCCGGCTTTGCTACTCTTTACATCTGCGAAGTTGAAGAACCAGAAAATCCCGAAAATCCTGAAAAACTCATAAAAATCCCAATTGGCGCTAGCCTAATTTATGATTTTAAAGATACTCGTTATTACGCCCACGCCGCGACCGATTCTGAACACCGAAAACTCCGCGCCGGAAATATCCTCCTCGTTCAAATGATTTTAGACGCAAAAAACGAGGGTAAAAAGTTTTTCGATTTCTGGGGCATTACAAAATCTACCGACGAAAATCATCCTTGGTATGGCTTTACACAGTATAAGATGAGCTTCGGCGGCCGTGAGGTTAATTATTCTGGAACTTACGATATTATCTTAAACCCAGTAAAATACCGCCTTTATGAAATGTTAAGAAAAGCTAACCGCGCCGTCCGTAAAATTAAACACTAAATCCCGCCTGTTTTCGTTTCATAAACTAACCGCTCTTGATTTTTATCTTCAATATTCGCTTTTCCGGACAAGAATAGATTATCCATCAGCTCTGGATTATCAATATTTTCCTCGATATACTTCCAGACTCGATTCGCCCCATTATAATACGCTAAATCCTTATTATTAACAAGTTCTCCCGTCCCCCTGAAACATCTTTGAACCGCGTTTAAAGTCGTCGTATTTTTCATTCCAGAAAGACTCTTTAAACTCGTTTGGATATTATAAATCTCCCGAAAATTTTTGCCCTTAAACGTTGCTAAACCGATATTGATATAATGATCAATTCCCGAATCTTCATATTTCCCTTTTATCGCCTGCTCGACACATTTCGCCACCCCTTCGTCGAACGTCTCATTCCCTGGTAATCCCTTTGAAAACGCCTCAATATCATTCTCAAGATATGGAATCGCCCTTAGAACGTGTGTCCCAAGCTCATGACAAATCAGAGCCTTCGCTTTATCAATCGGATAGGTCTTCCCTTCTGGAAATTTTATTACCCTCTCTTCATGATTTGCCGATGCATTTGACGCTTTTTCGTCAACTCTCGCAACATAACCCGCGTCTTCTCCTATCTCCTCCGTTAAGATCTCATTTATCGTCGAGACCATCTCCTCCGAAGTCAGTTCTTCTTTCTCTGGTATATGTTTTAAAAATCCTCCGAAGAAATCATTTACTATCTCCGAAAATCTCTGGACCGTCTCTTCTTTCGGCTTAAATCTCTCTATTCCGTTCTCCGGAATCGGTCCAATCTCGAGTTTTAACGCCTCAAGTTCCATCTTTTTCTCCGGAGTATCCGCTTTTACCTTCTCTAATTTCTCGCTTAACAGCGCATAGAACGTCCCCTCGTCAACTTTCCCATAAAGCGCCTCATTCGCCTCCTTATGCCACTCCGCAGCTTTTAATCTTTCTTCTGGCGTTGTAGCGTTATTATACGCATAGTTCGCCATCAAAAAATCGTTCTTCTTCTGATTCTCATCTATTAAAACTTCCGCTAATCTCTCTTCTTTGTCCGTCAACCAACTCCGTTTCATTTCTTCCCTAATCTGTTCTATCTTCTCTAAGTTCTGTCCGACTTCCTCAATTTTTAAGTTACCGTATTCATTTCGCGGATGAATCAAATCCGGATTTTCTAAAAACTCTTCCTTCGCTTCTTTATCATTCGACGCATTTAATCTCTCATAAACCGTCACATCTGTCGAGCTTATTTCGTCAATAATCTCTTCAAATTTATTTTTCTCTAGTTTTTCTTCTCTCTCAAGATTCTCCATATTTACCTCTTATTATATTTTTCCAAGTTAAAAAGCGGCGACTTTTCCGCATCAATCACTTCTTGCGCCCGATGTAAAAGTTTAGTAATTCCCTTTTCTGTTTTTGCCGATCCGATATGAACTGTCTTCACTACTTTTCCCTGTTTTTTATAACAAACCTGAACTCCTATTGCTCCTGAACCAGTTTCGAATCGTCTTATAAATGCCATACTTTTATTTTATCACAATTCCCTTTTGAGACTAGTTACATTAAGCGCGCGAGCGTAGCGAGCGCGCTTCGCGCCGCTAGGCGCGAAGCGCCAAGGGGGTAATTAGGTTTTTTCATTGCACTCGCGCGCCGTTAGGCGCGCGCAGCGCCCAAGGGGTAAAATACCTTTTTACCACAAGCTTTTTCAACAATTCCCCACTTTTAAAAATACTGACCTTATCCGTTATATTAGCAACCATTTGACTTAGCAACCCGCCTTGTGATAAAATAAGCACAACAATTATGAGAAGGTCATAATTGGGGACACAAAAACGAATAGAAAACCCAAAAATAACAGGGAAATAATCATAAGTAGGAAATACTTATAGTATTTTGTCAAGCTAAATAAAACTTATGCTTATTTCACGCAAAAAATTTCACGCGAAAATGCTTATGAAAGACGAAGCTAGCTATTTTGTTTATATCAAGAAATATTCCTAGATAAACCACAAGCAATTTCACGTGTTAATATTTTATTACGAAAAAAGGCCAGAAGAATATTGCTTCTAGCCTCTCTGTAGAACTAACCATTCATATCTTGGGCCCTACATGCCGAAAGTGCCAATGCAAGCCAAAATTTCGGCCAAAATCCGACAACCATAAATCCCGAAAGCCATCCAGATAACAGGGAAAGGGCAAGGATTTCGCCAAAAAATATTCCGATAAACCCAGCGATAATTCCAACGTAGTTTTGCGTAAAAATCGAAAACAACATAAAGATTAGAATCGCAAACACGACTACAATCTCCGCTACAAAAAGCAAAAAAGTCGCAGCTATAAGCGTCCTCATGTTATCAATTATCACTACCTCTGGAAAAAGCTCCGCCGCAAGATATAAGATTAGCCCTGTAATAATAAAGTTCACAACCTGTCTAAAAAATCCGCCTGAATGAAAGTTAACATTTACGTTCATTATACCCACCTCCTTAAATGTGCGAAAACAGTTGCTTCACTATTATAAAATCTACCCCTGTAAATTGCAAGCATAAGCGACTTTAACATTTCAGGCATTAGTAAATACCTTTTCAGACGAACTGGAGCGACAACGGGAGCGACACGTAGCGGCCTGAGACCCGTAACGACGGGCTCGAAAGCCAAGCGGTCGTATGAAAAGTGTATTTACTGATGCTAAACATTTGATTCATATGTTAAAATAACTATATGAATACATATTTCTACGACCACTTTAAACCTGGCGACAAAGTAAAACATTTCAAGAGGGAACTATCAACTAAAGAAGATCTCGAAAAAATCCCAAATCTCTATCTTTACGAGATAGTCGGTCTCGCCATTCATTCCGAAACTCGCGAAGAGCTCGTTGTCTACAAAGCTCTTTACGATAAGGACCAGGCAGGGAATTATAAATTATATGCTCGTCCAGCCGAAATGTTTTTATCTGAAGTCGATCACGAAAAATATCCCGAAATTAAACAAAAATATCGCTTCGAAAAAGTTTAAAAAGAAAGGAAACACATGGGCTATTATGACGGCGACTCTGCTCGAAAACTAGACGAGCTTATTGAAATAAATTCAAAAATTCTAGAAACCCTAGAAGAAATAAACGATAAATTAAACTAAAACAGGGGACTACCCAACAAAAAGAGATATTAAAACATAATATCTCTTTTTTGTCAATATGACTATAAAACCTTATGCCGTCTCTATTCCTAAATCTTCGTTTTTCGGCTCACTCTCAGTTTCCGTTCTCTCGTTTTTTACCTCATCAACCCTTTTCTGCGCCTCCTCCGGGTCAAATTCTGGCGCGTCATCATCTTTCTCGTCAAAGTTAAACCCATTATCATAATTATTCCCAGCACTATCTACTAGGGAATTAAGATCTCCATCTGGTAACTTCCTACCCCACTCAGGTTTTGTTCCTGGAATGAATTCGCTCATTTTATCTCCTTTTTAAAATTATATTCCTAAATAACCTCAAGCTGTTGTTTTAAGCGCGAAATCAAATCTTCCTTTTCTGAAATCGCTTCCCGCGTCTCCTTTACAAGCTCCGCCGGCGCTCTCTCGACGTAAGCCGGATTCATCATTCTCGCGTTAAGTCCATCTAATTCTCGCCCTACCGCCAAAATTTTCTCTTCTAGAGAGTCGCGATATTTTTTCACAACATCTTCTGAAACATCAAGATAAAGCTCATGTCCTGCTAATGCCAAACGCAAACCACGAGGTTGTCCGTTTGTCGAAGCGATCGACGGTACTCGACTCAAATATTTTACGAGCAGAGTATTATCGTCGACTAAAATATCATCTCCATAAAGTAACCCGAACTTCTTTCCGCGTGCAACTACCGAAAGTGCCACCTCTGTTGCCCGGACTTCCGAGACAACCATCTTGATTCTTTCAAAATTCTCCGCCGAAATCTCGTCATATTCCAATCTCGAAGGCCACTCCGCGTCTATAATCATTCCTGAAGTCCATGAAAGATTTTGCCAAATCGCTTCCGTAACAAACGGCGCAAAAGGATGTAGCATCGTTAAAATCGTCTCAAGCGTTGCTTTAAGAAGGGAAGTATTCTTATAAATCTTCTGACTCTCAACAAACCAATCCGCATATTTATCCCAAATCGTCGAATAAAGCACCTCTACCGCCTCCGCAAAGCGATATTCGCTCATACATTGCGAGACCATCTCTCGGCACCTATTTAGTTCTCGACAAATCCAGTCCTCGCCCATATTATTCGTCGTATACTGATACTGTTCCGGATTTATCGAATCTGATTCAGACGAATGAATCGCCGAACCCTCGCCATATCTATCTGAATCTAGTCCAGTTACACCTGCCGAACCTTCGTTTTCAAGCGTTACATCGACGTTCGCATAAGAAAATCCTTTTTCCGACACTTCTTCGTCGACAATCCCCTGAATAAATCTCGAAATATTCCAAAGTTTATTACAAAGTTTCTGTCCCGAAATAACCGAATTTTCCGAAAAAGCCTGATTCATACCTGCCGAACGGCCACGAAGAATCCCTAATCTAAACGCATCAGAGCCATATTTTGAAACGAGATCCATTGGGTTAATTACATTACCCTTAGACTTACTCATTTTCTTACCGTGCGCATCAAGCACAAGCCCATGTAGATAGACTTCCTTAAACGGCACTTCGCCCGTTACATAAAGCCCCATCATAATCATTCTCGCTACCCATGCAAATAAGATGTCCGCCCCTGTTTCCATTACATTTAGAGGATAATAATCAGATGGTTTATCTTCTTCCCAGTTTGTACAAACAATCGGCCAATGGCTTGATGAAAACCAAGTATCAAACGTGTCCTCATCTCGACGATACTTTACACCCCCGATTTCAATTTCAGAAAGATTTGTCCTCGTATCAAACACCCATTCTGGGCCATCGCCTTCAGATATTTTCTTAAACATAGGTATAGCAATCCCCCATGGTATCTGACGCGATATATTCCAATCCTTCAGCCCCTTCAAATAATTAATCAGAACTTTCTTCTTGTTCTCCGGATGGAACTTAGTTTCATCATTTTCAAGATGTTCTATCGCTACTCTTGCTAATTTCTCTGTGTCGATAAACCACTGTTCTTTTAGAAGCGGCTCGATTACCGTTCCACATTTATAACAATGCGAAACCGAGTGAACAATTTCTTTTTCTCCTCGAAGTAGCCCTTCTTCTTTAAGGTCTTTTAAGACTTTCTCGCGGCACTCTTCGGTTGATAATCCTTCATAATCAGGCCCCGCCTCCGAAAGCATCTTTCCGTCGAACCCAATTACCGTAATTCGCGGCAAATCGTGACGAAGACCGACTTCAAAATCGTCTGGATCATGCGCCGGTGTAATCTTTACCGCCCCTGTTCCGTATTCCGGATCCGCATGCTCGTCCGCCACAATCGGAATTTCCCGCTTCGTCAAAGGAAGCTTTACCGTCTTCCCGATTAAATGTCTATACCTTTCATCATTCGGATTAACAGCAATAGCAGTGTCACCGAACAGGGTTTCCGGTCTAGTAGTAGATACAACTAGTTCTCGAATTGGTTCAGAGTGGTTCGTATTCGATGAAGAAGGAGCACCGGAAGGAGACGTATTAGAGATACGTCGACTGAGGAGCGCATCTTCTGAAGAAGAAGACGAGCCGCTATCAACCAATTCATAAGCTATATCCCATAAATGCCCCTTATCGTCCGAATGTTCCACCTCAATATCCGCAAACGCCGTCTGATGTTTCGTACAGAAATTAACCAGCTTCTCCCCCCGATAAATCATTCCATCCTTCCACATTTTCTCAAATGTCGAATAAACTCGGCGAACCACATTTTCATCAAGTGTAAAGGTTAAATCTTCCCAAGAACAGCTCGCCCCGAGCGCACGAAGCTGAAGCTCCATATTACCTCTGTTCTGTTCAACGAAGTCCCAAACCCTTGCATACAGTTCATTTCGGTCAAACTCAAAGCGAGTATGTCCTTCCGCCTCAAGCGCTCTCTCATAAACCACCCATGTCTCGAATCCCGCATGATCCGCCCCAGGAATATACCAAGAACTCTCCCCACGCAGCCTATGATATCTAATTAAACTGTCCTCTAGAGCCACTGTAAGCCCGTGTCCGATGTGTAAGTTTCCATTTGCGTTAGGAGGAGGCATTACAATCGAAAAGCGCTTATGCTTCGTCTCAGAGCTTTCCAGAGCCAATTTGGACCCCGGAATAATCCTCTCAAATTTCCCCGCGGCTTCCCAGCCGGCATAAATATCTGTCTCGAAATTTTGTGGTTCATAACTACTTGCAAACTTCATTTTATCTCTCCATTCTCTAACTTATTATTTATTCGCTCCCTTTACCGGTAATTACCGTCCAAACCGTCAAGAGCAGAATCTTTAAATCAAATAACACCGACCAGTGGTCAATATAATAACAATCGAGCCTCACTACCTCTTCGAAATCCGTAATTTCCGAGCGTCCAGAAGTCTGCCAAAGTCCCGTAATCCCCGGCTTTAAAGATAGTCTCCTCTTATGATGGCGAGAATACTGTTGATATTCATCCACCATCGGCGGCCTCGTCCCAACTAACGACATATCTCCCTTTAAAACGTTAAAGAACTGCGGAAATTCATCTAAAGACGTTTTTCTAATAAACTTCCCGACTTTCGTAATACGAGGATCGTCTTTCATCTTAAACATCGCCCCGTCCATCTCGTTTTCTCCGGATTTTAGAAGCTCTTTTCGTCTCTTTTCCGCGTCTTTATACATTGAACGGAACTTATAAATATAGAAATATTTTCCATTCTTCCCGACGCGCTTCTGTTTAAAGATTACCGGTCCGCCGTCTTCAATTAAAATCGCCGGCGCAACAAATATCCCGATAATAACCGTAAAGATACACCCGATTAACGCCCCTAAAATATCTAAAATTCGCTTAATTAAAAGCTCGAACTGCGAGAAAATTCTCGGCGCGAATCTCACTACCTCGAGCGTCCCAAAATCTTCTAGCTTCGAGTCAAACGTCTCAATCGAGAACGAATCGAGCGTAATCATTGAGTCGATCCCCATCTCCCCGACTAGGTCAATAATCTTCCTAATCCTCTCACGGTCTAAATGGTCTACCGAAATAATCGCAAGATCGACGTTATGTCTCTTTAAAAACTCAATCGGATCAGTTTTTTCTTTTACGAAATTATAAGAAATTTCCTCTAAGTTTTCCGGAACTAGCCCCGCTTCCGCTACTTTCGTCTTCAATTTCTCCGGTTTCTCTGTTAAAACGCTATAAAACGTCGATTTATCTTTCGCGTTTAGCTCCGCTACACCTATAATCTCAAAATCATCCGCCCCGTTCTTTAAAAGTCCACGAATTAGTCCTTCTTTATTACTCCTATCTGTAAAAACTACTGTCTGACGCTTATGATGTGCCTGAATTGCTCGAAAAATCGTATGAACAATCCCCGAAATAATCAGGGATGCTACAAAATAAGCCGAAAAGAAATAACCAAAGAAAAGACGCGGAATTGAATCTGAAATATGCGTCATATAAACAATCGACGCAAACACCCCCGCCGTAAATAAGACCGAAATTAAACATTCTTTAAAAAGCCTTAAAAATCCCCGCCTCCCCGAAACATTTGAGCCTCGATAAAACATAAAAACCAAAACGTAACAGAGTAAGAGATAGGAAAGAACGAGCGCATCATTAATATTCATAAACGTATCGTCCGGCTCCCAGCCAAACCTAAACGTATATGCAAAAAGAAAGGCTAAAATAATAGCGATAACATTAGAAACAAAAGTGCCAATTCTCCTACTCAACATATACTTAAAGTATAACACAAAAATGTGATATAATTACAAAAAATAACAGAGAGGTCTTTATGAGTAGTATTTTTTCAAAAATCGTCGCTGGCGAAATTCCGGCCTATAAAATCTATGAAGACGAAAAAGTTTTAGCTTTTCTTGATATAAACCCAGAAACCAAAGGACATACATTAGTTATTCCGAAAATCGAAGTCGATAAACTTTACGATCTCGACGACGAGACTTATACCCATCTTATGCTCGTCTGTAAAAAAATCTCAAAAAACATGGACGAAAAATTAGGTGCTAGAACCCTTTGGAAAGTCGTCGGGACTGACGTCCCGCATGCGCACGTCCACCTAACTCCTCTCGATCCAAATTGGCAATACGGAAAGACTCTCAGGCTCTCTGAAACAGAGTTCAAAGAACTCCAAGAAAAACTCAAACTCTCTTAAATTTTAGAAAATTAGCACTCAATGCTTGAAAGTGCTAATTTTTGTGCTACAATAGATATAAATAGCGAGGAAAACTGTCTTAAAACCCCACTAGGAAAGGAATAAAATGTTAAAACCCCTCACAAATCATGTTGTCGCTAAACTTGAAAAACCGGCAGAAAAAACCAGTTCCGGTATTCTTTTAGCAGATACCAATAAAGAACGAACCGCTTATGCGGTTGTCGAAAGCGTCGGCCCAGAAGTAAAAAACATTAAAAAAGCCGATAAAATTATCTATAAAGATTATTCCGCTACAAACGTCAAGATTAGCGACAGTGACTATATTATCGTTGAAGAGAAAGATGTCCTCGCGACAATTGCTTAGAAAGGAGAGAGAAATGAAAGAAATTTTTTACGAACAAGAAGCTAGAGAAAAAGTCTTAACCGGCGCAAAAAAGCTCTATGACGCCGTAAAAGTTACCTACGGGCCTAAAGGGAAGAACGTAGTTATCGAAAAAGAATATGGCGCTCCGATTATTACTCACGATGGCGTTACCGTCGCAGAAGAAGTCGATCTCGGTTCTACCTCTAAAAATCAGGGCGAAAAAGTCGGCGCAAATTTAATTAAAGCCTCTGCCCAGAAGCTTAATAAAGTTGCCGGCGATGGAACTACTACCGTTACTGTTCTTACCTACAATATCTTAAACGAAGCCAACAAACTTATCGCCGCCGGCGTAAATCCAATGGAACTCCGAAAAGAAATCGAGAAAGCTGGCGCCGAAGTGGTCAAGAAAATCGACAATCTCGCCGAAAAAATTGACGGCGACGATAAGAAAGTCGCTGAAGTCGCCACTATCTCCGCCGGAGACGAAGAAATCGGAAAACTCATCGCCGATGTTATCAATAAAATCGGTCCAGACGGCGTCGTTACGGTCGAAGCCGGACAAGGTCTCGAGATGGAAAAGGAAATCGTCGAAGGCTTTAACTATGATAAAGGTTTTGCCTCCCCGTTCTTTGTTACCGACACAAATCGCCAAGAGGCGGTCATGGACAAGCCGCTTATCCTCGTTACCGATCGAAAAATTACTTCCCAGTCCGATATTCTTCCGCTTCTCGAAAAAGTTATTCAATCTGGAAAGAAAGAACTTGTTATTATTGCCGAAGAAGTTTCTGGCGAAGCGCTCAGTCTTCTCGTCTTAAATAAGCTCAAAGGTTCCTTTAACACAATCGTCTTGAAAGCTCCGAGCTTCGGCGACCGCAGAAAAGAGATTATGGAAGATATCGCCGTTTTAACCGATGCAACTGTCGTCTCTGAAGACAAGGGAATGAAACTCGAAGAAGTTGGCCTGGAAGTCTTAGGCTCTGCCGGAAAGGTTATCGCGACAAAAGATAATTCAACCATTATTAAAGGCTCCGGAAATCCGAAAGCCGTTAAAGAACGTATCTCCTTAATTGAGGCACAAGCCGCCGCCAGTAACTCAGATTATGAAAAAGGCGAATTTGAAAAACGAAAAGCCGCCCTCTCTGGGAAAGTCGCAGTAATTAAAGTCGGTGGCGCAACCGAACCAGAAATCGACGAGAAAAAATACCGTGTCGACGATGCCGTTTCCGCGACTAGAGCCGCCCTCTCCGAGGGAATTGTTGCCGGTGGCGGTGTTACCCTAGTTAATCTCGCAAATACTCTAAACGGCGCTGATAGTGGGACAAAAATCATAAAAAACGCCTTAAAATCTCCGCTTCTTCATATTTTAGAGAACGCTGGACTTAACGCTCAGGCGCTCCTCGCCGAAGTTGAAAACGGGAAAGATGGCTTCGGAATCGATGTTATGTCTCCTGAAAAGGGTCTAATTGATATGAAAAAAGCCGGTATTATCGATCCGGCTCGTGTTACGAAAGAAGCTGTTAAAAATTCCGTTTCCATCGCCGCTACCGCAATGACAATGGGCGCCTTAATAACTATTGTCCCCGAGAAGAAATCGGAAAGTCAAGATATAAATAATATCTACTAAAAAATATCCCCGAAAGGGGATATTTTATTCTTCGCTAGTTTCAGACGGCGCGAACGCCCCTTCTTTAAACGGGTTAACAAAGTTCGGGACAAAATCCTGTTTTGTCGCCCTCTGGCGAATCTTATTTTCTTCGTCCTTTACGATAATTTCGTAGTCGTTTACCTCTTTAATTTCCGAACGCCCGATTACTAGTTCTGGATCTAAAATCGCTTTCATTACCGGCCTCTTTACAATCAGTTGTATTACCGAAAACGTCTCCGAATCAAAGGTATAATCGATTACTTTTCCGAGTTTCGTTCCTTTTTTCGTCTTTACCGTTAGCCCAATTAGCGAAAAGTTTAGCTTCATTATCTCTGAAATCTTAATTACATCCCCCTCTGTAACTAAATCGTCAATACTATCGATAATCATTCCAAGACTAGAATATTCCCGAACCGAACGCGTATCGAGAATGTCCCCGTGTTCTCCGTCGCCAGTTTGCGGTCCGTCGACCTCTAGCGCAATAATTTTTAAGTCATTCGGGTTAACAACCTCGTTTATAACCTTAGCAATCTGCCCACCTATATGTAGGCTTAAAACCGGACAACCGATTAATCTTGAGCCATTTATTAACATGTTATAATTAGTATAACACAATGAGAAAAATTCTGTCAGTTTCCGGCGGGGTGGATTCAATGGTTCTTTTTGAACTTTTTAAGAATGATAATGTCGTCGTCGCCCATTTTAATCATAAATTAAGGCCGTCCGCCGACGAAGACGAAAAGTTCGTAAAAGAAATTTGTCGAAAAAATAATGTCCGTTTCGAAGTCGGCTATTTAAAGGTTAAACCGGGCGAAAAAATCTCCGAAGAGCGCGCGAGAATTGAGCGTTATAACTTCTTAAATAATCTTAAAAACCGCCTTGAGTTAGAATCTCCCGAACCGGTCGAAATCTATACCGCTCACCATCTCGACGATTTAACTGAAACTGTCGCAATAAACCTCCTCCGCGGGACTTCTTGGCGCGGATTAACCCCTTTTTCCTCTGATATTCATCGTCCTTTTCTTCAAGATAACGACATCTTAAAGCCGGAAAGTAAAGCCGATATTTTAACTTTTGCCGCGAGAAATCATGTCCATTTTCGCCAAGATCCAACTAATTTCGAACCAGATTTCTTAAGAAATCGTATCCGCGAAAAATTATCAACTTTAGAGCCAGAAAAGAAATATGAGCTAAACCAAAAAATAAAAGCTCTCTGGAAAGCTCAAACTAAACTCCGCAAAGAGATCGAAATTGCCCTCTCCGAGCTAGTCGACGAAGAAGAGTTTAAAGAACAGGGAATTATTAAGCGCGAATGGTTCTTTGATTTAGACGAAAAAGTCGCTCTTGAGTTTTTAAGGTATCTTTTGAACCTTAAAAATATCTCCCTTACCGGTCCAAAGCTTAAAGACTTTTTAATCGCGATTAAAGCCTATTCTCCCGAAAAAAAGTTTAACCTCCCAAATAATAAACTTATCACAATCCATAAAACCTATCTAAAAATCTAAAGCTACCGGCGTAGAAGCCACTATTCTGATTCGTTAAGTAGATACGACAAAGCTTCTGCTCTTGCGGTATCGTCTTCCATTCCTTTAACGACTTCATACGCCGCCGGAACCATATTCTTATCATGTGTAGTATCAAGTACCTCTTTATAAAGACCGAATTTCTTATCTGCCCCAAGTGAAACTTTATCCATTAGAGGAATTAAATCTTGAATCATACTCTGTCTTACGCTCGCGAGGTCGCCCGAAATTTCTGGAGTCGCCTCTGGAGCTGGCGCTGCTTCCGGCATAGCTTCCGAAACCGTAGCTTCTGGAGCTGTCATTTCCGGAGCCGGGGCATTTTCCGGAGCCGCTTCCGCCGCCGCTTGCTCTTCAATCGAGGCCGGCGCTTGGTTCATTAAATCTGCACCAGGTTCAGGAACCGGAGCCTCTGGAACCGCTTCCGGCTGAACCCCAGGTAAAGCCATGTCTAAAGAAGCTCCCGCCTCTGGAACTGGCGGCATCGGAGGAACGCCTAAATCTGGCATTTCCGCTCCTGCGGCCGGAGCCGCTGCTTCCGGCGCATTCGCACCACCCGCGTTAACTATCCCGTTAATCGCGTTCTGTAAATCGTCATTGGATTGATCCATATAAACCCACCTTTTCTATTTTTAATTAATATGACCTACAAATATTAACTCGATTTTAACATAAGCATCTTACTTTTGCAAGACGCTTTAAATTTAAATTCGGAGTTTTCTTACTAACTTATCGATTAAGTCGAGCTTAACCTCTTCCATCGGCAATCTCGCCCCGAATTGGTCGACAATCTCTTCGCCTTTTTCTTTCGGGAAATAAACCGTTACTACCGGCGAAAAACGCTTTCTCGGAATTAGAACGATCGCGAAATTCGTATCGTCTTGTAAAATCCCGAACGACTTAAAATTCTCAAAACTATAAACTTTTTCTCCCTCTGTTAAACCTTTCGAAGAAATCATATATTTAAGAGTTCTCGCCGGACGAAGGACATAAATTAACAGGGAAATAACCGATAAAACGATTACCGCCGTAAATGTCCACCACTGTAACCAGACCGACAGCGCGACTAACATTAATCCGATAATCGCTAACCCGATATACCATCCCGCATTTTTATCGTGTTGGATATATTCTTTCGCTTCCCATCTAACGACTTGACTTTTTATCTTTTCTTCCGCCATTTTTCCTCCTAGACCGTTGGACTCTTAAAATTATAGAATTGATCATAAAGATTTTGTAAGTTCGCTTTTGCTTTCTCAGAGAACGTCTGTACTGCCGTATTTTTTGTCCTCTCCGCACATTCCGATTGATAAGAGATTAAAATCGCGATTTGAAGCGTAATCTCCCGAAGAAAAGTCCTATCTAAAATCCCGTTTAGCCTTCCTTCTTCAAGAATATCGTTTAAAGTTTTCTCACTCGAAGTTTCTCCCTCTACCCCCGCGATTCTCCTTAGCTCCCCCTTTGCAATCTCGCCGTCTTGCGTCTCGGTTATCTCGGTTCCATATTCAGACATAAACAGGTTTCTTTCATTCGTCGAAATCTCTGTTAAAACGCTCATTAAAGAACCGGTCATACTCCTAATATCCGAATTTTTTACTTCGTTCTGATAAATATTAAAAGTCTTATCATTTAAATAAAACGCCGCCCAATAACTCTTGGTCATTAGCTCTTGGTCTTTATTATCGACTATATTAAGCGCGTTCATAATCAACACGACTCCGATTAAAAGTATAATTACCGCTCCCCCGATAATAAAAGTCCATTTATTCAAAAGTTTCGAAAGTAACCCGTCTCCGCCTTTCGCAGAATTAGCGCCGTTATTTCCGTTCACAGCAATCTGCTGTAGATAAGCCATATTATCCATAGTCCTATTTTAGCATAAAAACTATAAAAATATCAATAGATTAACAGATATGATATACTTATTATATATGCAAGACGCAAAAGAGGAGATTAAGGCAAGATTACCGGTCGAAGACGTTATCGGCCAATATATCGAGTTAAAGCGCGCCGGAAGAACCCTGAAAGGTCGCTCTCCTTGGGGTGTCGATAAAACTCCGAGTTTTATGGTCTCGCCAGATAAAGGAATCTGGCACGATTTTTCCGCCAATAAAGGCGGCGACATTTTTACTTTCGTAATGGAAGTTGAGGGAATTTCTTTTCGCGAAGCCCTCGAAAAACTCGCAGCCCAAGCCGGCGTCGAACTAAAACAATATTCCGGAAACGATAAAAAGCTCGCTGAACATAAAAAACGCTTAAAAGAGGCAGTCGAGCTTGCTTGTAAATATTATCAAGTCTGTCTCTCGAAAAATAAACCGGTCTGTGAATATGTTTTTTATAGACGTAACTTAAATCGAAAAACTGCCGTCGAATTTCGTATCGGCTACGCCCCAAAAGGGAAAGATTACCTTGTCCAGTTCTTAACCAAAAAAGGTTTTAAACTCTCCGAATTAAAAGACGCTGGACTTCTTAATCAATATAACGGCGACCTCTTTCGCGGAAGAATGATGGTTCCGTTTTTCGGAAACTCTGGCGAAATTATCGGTTTTACCGGTCGAATTATCGGCGACGGCGAACCAAAATATTTAAACACTCCCGAAACTATCCTCTTTAATAAAGGTCGTTTTATCTTCGGTCTCGCTCAAGCAAAAGAGTTTATCCATCGATCTGGATATGTCGTTATTGTTGAGGGAAATATGGATGTTATCTCGTCTCACCAAGCCGGCGTTAGAGAAGCGGTCGCGACTAGCGGAACCGCCATGACCGAAAATCACTTAAAGATTTTAAGTCGTTTAACCGACGATATTCGCCTCGCTTATGATGGCGACACCGCCGGAATTAAAGCTGCCGAACGTGCAATCTCTCTCGCGAATAATCTCGGAATTTCCTTAAAAGTTATTTCCGGCTATCACGGTGCAAAAGATCCCGACGAACTAATCCAAAAAGATCCTACTCTGTGGCAAAAATGCGTCGAAGAATGTGAACCGGCGATTGATTGGCTTCTTAAAAAATATGAGATGCAGCTCGATTTAACTACCGGTCCAGGTAAAAAGGCTTATTCCGACATCGCCATGAAAATGATTCAGAAAATCCCCGACTCCGTTGAACGAAAACATTATGAAAAACTCGTCGCAAAAAAGCTCGACGTCTCCGTTGAGGACCTCCTTTCTAAAAAACTCCCGCTCGAAAAAACTCGCTTAAAACCGATTAAAACTAAAGATTTAAATTCCGGCGGGACTTCTCTCGATAGAAACTTAAAAGCTCTTCAGGATAATTTAACCGCCATTATGATTTATGGCGGCTCAGCGGGCGGAGAAATAAACCTCGAACTCCCCGAAGACGAAACTAAAATCGCCGAACTCGAACTAATCTTCGAACGTGAATATTCAAAACTTCCCGAAGAAGACTTAAAAAGGGAAGCAAAGATGTTATTAACTCGTTATAAACGCGAGAAGAACCAATATGAAATCGCCCGCTTAACGAAAGAACTCGAAAACGCCGTCGACGACGAAGAAAAAACCGCCGACCTCCTCCGTAAAATCCAAATTTTAAGAAAATCCTAATTACTTACACAAAGAAAGTTTTTCGAACCTTCTAGGATTGCGAACATCGCCGCTTTCTTTTTTCCTGTATGAGAAACGATTACATCTTCTTTCGTATTGCCCTTACAAGCCGCGTTTAAGAATACATAAATCTCGTGTTGATTTTCTTCCCAAGTTAACTCATCGATATTAACATTACATTTATTCGATTCACTAAAGTTACAAAAATCAGCAATTACATACGCTTCTCCCGTCGCAGAATCTTTTAGCCCTTCCGGGATATAAGTTCTAATCATTCCTGCCCAATCGCCAGGAAGCTCACCCCTATTATTCGCTTGATAATTATTTAACGCAGTTAGAAGCGGCGCTAAATCATTCGCGCGAAGCGTATTTCTCTGAATTATCTCCTCGGATAATTCGTCTTCTTCCGGCTCGTCCGGATAAGTCGTCGTCGCCGTTACTGTCGGCTGGACATTCGAGTT
The DNA here is from genome assembly GCA_017406985.1 of Candidatus Saccharimonadota bacterium. Taxonomy (GTDB): domain Bacteria; phylum Patescibacteriota; class Saccharimonadia; order Saccharimonadales; family Saccharimonadaceae; genus Nanosyncoccus. The sequence continues at coordinate 499,668 of JAFQXL010000004.1, read as the reverse complement.
AGAACTTATCATAACTACCGCAACTATCCCCCCGACAATCGCAATTGCCCCAACAATAATCCCGATAATAATCGGTAGAGAAAGCTTCTTTTTCGGCTTTTCCGGCTCAACATTTATCCCGTTCGCCATATCCATCCGATTCAAAAAATCACTTGAAGGCTGCATAGGTTGAACTGGCTGTTGATTATCCATATGCTTATATTATAGCATATATTAATGTTGTAAAGCGCAAAGCTTTACCTTCGACCAGCGTTTTTGTGACCGTTGAGAAGATTTTGCGCGAAGCGATTCTTTAGATGAGCGAGCGCAAAGTCAAACGCTGGCGAAGCGTAAAGTTTGCGCGTAACCAGTTCAAGATGTATAATTGTAGGTATGAAAAAAGCAGAAAATGTAGTTTCAGATTATAACGGCTATGACTATAAAAAGATTTTTTGGGAAGACGCCGACCGAAAATACGAAGATATGGCCGATCGACTTGCAATTAGGAGACTTCTTCCGAAAAATATGGACGAATTTGTTGATATTGCCGGCGGTTATGGTCGCCTCGCGAAAGAATATCTAAAAAGAGCGAAAAAAGTTTGGATTTTTGACTATTCCCAGACCGAGCTTAACGATGCGAAAAAAGAATTTGGTAAAAAAGTTAACACGAAACAGGGCGACATCTATGACATCCCGTTTCCTGATAATACTTTCGACGGTATGATTATGGTCCGCGCAACCCATCATTTTAAGAAGATGGACAAAGTCATGAAAGAACTCCACCGAATCTTAAAACCAGGCGGTGTCCTTGTGATTGAAGTTGCTAATAAGAGAACTCTCCCAAAAATGTTCCGTTACTGGTTTAAAAAATCCGACGTAAATCCTTTCGATAAAAATCCAAGTAGCCTTAAAGAACTAAACGGCGATGGCTTCTTTAATTATCATCCAAAATGGATTGAGGATTTATTCAAGAAAACTGGTTTCGAAATCTCCGAAATTCTTTCGGTCTCGAACTTCCGAAGCGCGAGATTAAAGAAAATGTTTAAAACGAAAACTCTCGTTAAAATGGAAAAAGCAGTCCAAAAACCACTGGCTTCTATCCGTTTTGCTCCGAGCATCTATTATAAACTCATTAAAAAATGAAACTTTTCCAAGAGACAAAAATCGAGCTCTATTCTAAACACGAATTAAAAATTTGTGTAATTTCTGATATCCATTTTAGCTATCGCGTAAAAAACGAAAAATTATCCACACTTCTAGGTAAACTTCGCGAAAGAAGTCCCGATTATATCTTTCTTCCGGGCGACCTTGTCGACTCAAACGATATGATTTCCGATATTAAAGAAGAAGCTCGTCTCTTAGATTTCTTAACCGAACTCGGAAAAATCGGAAAAACTCTTGTCTCAAAAGGGAATCACGATGTTTATAAAAAAGCCTCAAAAGAACATAAAAAGAAAACTGGCGATAAATGGGAAGTTTTTGAAAACACCGATTTTATCGAGAAAGTCCGAAAAATTAAAAATATCTTCTATCTCGATAATGAGTTTTATGAAGATAAAAATATTTACTGTTTCGGTTTAACTTTAAATTCTAGCTATTATCGTCTTTTAAATTCCGAAAAAGACCCGAAAAACCCTGGCGAAAACGTCGAAGAACTTCTAGAATCTCTCGATAATCTCGACCAAAAGTTAGTTAAAAATCTTCCGAAAAATAAATTAAAATTCGCCTTAATCCATTCTCCGGCCTGCCTAAGCGATTTTCGCGTAAAAGCCGAGCTTTCTGAGTTTGATTATTTAATTTCTGGACATATGCATAACGGTCTTATTACCCCTGTTATTGACGAATTTTGGCAAAGCGACCGCGGAGTTGTCGACGCTTCGAAGAAACTCGGCGCAAAAAATACCCGCTTAAGCCGAAAAACCCTAAAAGATGGGCTTATTATCGCCGGCGCCGTTACAACTTGGCACGAATCCGTCGGCACATTTCATAAGTTAAACGCCCTCTACCCGAGCTATTTCTTAACCTTAAACTTCTCTAAAAATAAACTTTATAAGTCCCATCCCGAGATTACAAAAACCTACCTCAATTATTAAGCTTGAAATATCTTTATTTTTTGATATAATATAGTTATGAACTTTAATTTTATTGGTCTCGTAGTATAACGGTTAGTACAACGGGTTTTCATCCCGTCAACGCGGGTTCGACTCCCGCCGAGATCACCAATGGATGGACCGTAGGTCTATTCAATTGGTGATGAGAAGCGGAGAAAGCGACAGCTTACTCCCGCCGAGATCACCATAAAATCGATACTTACCGAAGGTAAGTTTTATCGAAGATAAAAACGGACGTAGTCCGTAGATTTTATGGAAGAACGGTCAGCGATACGGAGCGAAGCGACGTTAGAGCGACCGGTCTACCAATATCCAGGGCTTGGTAGCTCAATTGGATAGAGCAGCTCCGTCCTAAGGAGAAGGTTGTGGGTTCGACTCCCGCCCGAGTCACCAAAGGAAAAAGAACTCTTCAAGTTCTTGTTTCATTTGGAGACGAGGAAGCGGAGAAGGCACAGTCTACTCCCGCCCGAGTCACCAAAACGCGTCAACTGGGGCAGTCGTTCAACGGATAGGACATATCCCCTCTAAGGATACAATGCTGGTTCGATTCCAACCTGCCCTACCAAACTAGGAGATTACAAAAAAGAGAGCTTGCTCTCATTTTTTGTGGTCGACGACGTTTGGAAAGACTTTTGCGAAGCGAAAGGCTTACCATAAGCCGATTTTATGGAAAGCGCGTCAGCGATACATCGCGAAGCGATGTTAGAGCTAGCGCTTACCATTATTTATTCCGCGCAATTTTTCTTGTGCGCTTTAAGCTTCTTCAGTATAAAAAATCTTTTACTATTTACATTATATCACTGATTTCCCCAGCCTTAATACACCTCCCCCTCCATAGCCTCATATTCCTCAAAAACCTCTAAACACATCTCTTGGTCTTTTTGCTCAAGCGTCGAATCTAACTTCTTTGAATATCCCCCGAACATCTTCTCGAACTTCTTGTCCCTAAAACCAATCACCTCCGCATCCTCAGCCGAACATCCATAATACACCTTCTCGATATTCGCCCATAATATCGCACCTAGACACATCGGACATGGCTCGGCCGTCGTATAAAGTTCACAGCCAGACAAATCATAAGTATTAAGAGCCTTTTCCGCCTTACGAATCACAGAAATTTCCCCATGACAAGTCGAATCTTTCTCCTTTAAAACACAGTTATGTCCCGATGCAATCACCTTACCATTTTTCACAATCACCGCCCCAAACGGCCCACCGTGTTTATACTTAATCCCAATTCTCGCCTCGGCAACCGCCAAACTCATAAATTCTTTTCTATACATATCTTAATTATACCAAATCACATACTTATTTCTCATATTACGCTATAATAATACAAAGGAGCCAAAATGCAAGACAAGAAAATACTCGTAGTTTATTTCTCAAAAGCGGACGAAAATTATAATGTCGGCGAAATCGAGGTTGGAAATACCGAACTTCTCGCGGAAGAAATTATCAAAAGAACCGGCGCAGACGAATTTAAAATCGAGCCAAAAGCCCCTTATCCAAAGGGTTATCAGGAAACCGTCGACCTCGCGACCGAAGAAAAAGCAAGCGATGCTCGCCCGGAATATCTAAACGAAATCGACATCGAAAAATACGATACAATTTTCCTCGGCTATCCGATTTGGTGGAGCGATTTACCAATGATTGTTTATACTTTCCTCGACAATCACGATTTCTCAAATAAAACTGTTATCCCATTTAATACCCACGAAGGCTCCGGTAACGCCGGAACTTATGAAGATCTCAAGGTTGAACTCCCCGAAAGTAACGTTATCGGCGACGGTTTTAATATGACCGGCATGTCCGCCCGAACCGAAGAGGGAATTAAAAAGCTAAATGACTGGCTCAGCTCTCTCGGCTTCTAAACTCTCTAGAAATCTCTCGACAAACTCCAAAAAATCTGTTATAATACCATCGATACAAGGGATTTTTGTTTTTAATTTTTAAAAATCTCAAAGTCGCACATCACAAATAGGAGGTAGATTATGGACTACTACAAACAGGAATTTGTCGACTTTCTCCTCGAGAGCAACGCCCTGAAATTTGGAGATTTTACCCTAAAATCAGGGAGAAAATCGCCATTTTTCATGAACATGGGCGAGCTTAACGACGGGGAACAACTCAAGAAACTCGGCATGGCTTATGCCGAAGCTATTAACGACAACTTCGGTAGAGATATCGACGTTGTTTTCGGCCCGGCTTACAAGGGTATTCCTTTGGCCGCCGCCACCGCTATCCAGTTCCACGAACTCTTCAATAAGCCGGTTCGCTTCACTAGTAACCGTAAAGAGGTCAAGGACCATGGCGACACCGGAATCTTGCTCGGCTCTAAGTTAAAAGACGGCGACCGAGTCGTCATTATCGAGGACGTTACGACCAGCGGCAAGTCGATCGAAGAAGTCATGCCAATCATCATGACTCAGGCAGACGTCGAAATTGTCGGCGAAGTCGTCTCTCTGGACCGGATGGAATATGGTTCAGACAAGACAAAAACCGCCCTTGAGGAAGTCTCCGAGAAATACGGGATTAAGACTACCGCAATCGTCTCCATGAGAGATGTCTGCGAGGTCTTAAAGTCTCGCAAGGAATCGTTAACCAGCACTATCCAGTCTATTCGTAAATATTACGAACAATACGGACCGGAAGGAAGGAAAAATATCGTATAATCTACCCAAAAAAGCTCGCATCTCGCGGGCTTTTTGTTTCAAAGCAATTCGAGAATAAAAGCCGATAGATTGGTATTTTCTTGATATCCGCCGCGCCTTACGGCGAGGCGTGGTATCAAAAAATGCCCAGATGGGCAATTTTAACGCTAATAAACTGGCGGAGGGAGGGAGATTCGAACTCCCGCTCCAGGTTTCCCCAGACTAACGATTTAGCAAACCGTCCCCTTCAGCCACTTGGGTATCCCTCCAACAACCTCTATTTTATCATAAAACCCTCCAGACCGCCACCCCTTATTTTTCTTAAACCTTGCATAAAATTCAAAAAATAGTATAATAGAGCTATAATCTAAATGCGAGATTTAAAAACTTCATGAAAAAAATTGTCAAAAACATCTCTCAAATCTTCACTGGAGTCGGTGCGGCTCTCTGTTTATGGACTGGAAAAGCTTTAACTGTTTACGCCGAAGGCGAAAAAACCCCTGCTGAACAGGGCGCGGAAGCCGCTCGTGCAGACGGAATGCCGGCCGAATTAATCGGCGATCAAGGTGTTTTCGGCCGAATTACAAACGTTATCCTTCTTATCGTTGGTATTATCTCTGTTATTATGCTTATCTATGGCGGTCTCCGCTATATTTTATCTGGTGGCGACAGTAAAAAGGTTACCGACGCGAAGAATACAATTCTTTACGCGATTATCGGTCTTATTATCTCGCTCCTCGCTTACGCAATCGTTAACTTCGTTCTTACCTCTGTTGTTGGTGTAAATTATATTCAACAATAATCAATCAGCTAAACTCGTAGCCGTCATTTTTGGCGAGAACAGCGCCATAAACTTTTTGAAACCCAAAAGACCTCAGGATAAAGCTCGCAGACTTCATTGACGCCCCCGTCGTCCAAACATCGTCAACAATCAGAATCGGTTTCAAAAAGTCCGAAAACGACAGGGAAGACCGCCCAAAATAGCCCGAAATCGCCTCTAGATTAAGCGAGAAAGCCTCTCTCGCTTGGAACCGCCGAATCTTGCTGCTTTTCCCAACTTGAACCGTCTCGCGCTTCCTAGAGAGTAGAGGAACTACCGAAAATCCAGTTAACTGCGCTAATTCTGAGCACAACAGGAAAATATGGTCAAATCCTCGACTCCGAATATGCCGCCGAATCGTCGGCAGGGGCACAATAATCATATCAGAAGATAAACCAAACGCTAAATCCGCCATCATTGAGGCTAAAACCGGCGCATATTGTCTTCGAGAATGAAATTTATATTCCGAAACTAAGTCGGATAAAACCCCTTCTCTCAGTCCACAAACAAAAAGCTTATGGAAATCCGGTAATAAAACACGTGAAAAAGGCGGGTTTAGCGCCTTGTTGTAATTATAACAACGCAAACAAAATGCTTCGCCAAATTTTCCGCATCCCCGACAATAACAGGGGTAAATTATGTCTAAAACCGACCTAAATGTTGTATTTTTTACCGTGAAATTCATAAAACCTCTTGTGTTTTTTTAAAAATATTCTTATAATAAGCATAACAATAGTTAATTTAGTGGAGGAAAGCAAATGGCTCGTTCAAATGACGACGACGTGCTTATGGAAGACGAATTAGCCGCTGCGTTTTTAGATGAAGACACTGTGCCTGAGTCTAAAGGTGTTGCTGTTGACGATGCTCCCGCAGAAGCAGAAGAAGAGTGGGATGAACCTGAGGACTTCCCAGGTCAGTTAGCCGTAGACGTTTACGAAACCGCAGACAAGCTTGTTGTCAAAGCTCGTACTGCTGGAATCTCGAAAAATGATCTCGACGTTACAATTTCAGATAATATTCTTACTATCTCCGGTATCCTTAGTGGCGGCGAAGATGAACAAACAACTCGCTGGCACATTCAGGAATGTTATTGGGGTGAATTTAGTAGAACAATCGCTCTTCCGGTTCCGGTTCGTGAAGAAGAGGGAACTGTTAAAGCTGAGCTTAAAGACGGTGTTCTTACTATTACCTTTGAAAAGGAACAGATTAATCTTCCTAAAAAGATTAACGTTAGCTAGTTTTTATCTAGAAGATTTCTCCCGTAGGAAACTGCGGGAGATTTTTTAAACGTCCCAAACGCTTTAAACACTTATCTCTATTTTATCTAATCTCTCTAAAAACTCAAGCATAAGCCTTTAGCCACAAAAATCCCCTTTAAAGGGGATTTAAGTTTCTTTACGCTTCGAGTTTAGTGTGTATCTGGCGTCGGAGCTGAAGTTGAAGTTGAAGTTGAGGTTGAAGTAGACGTCGAAGTCGTCGAAGGAGAACTAGTAAGCGACGAAAGGACAAAGTTAACAATCGCGAACGCTAAAATTGCGACAACTAGTCCAATAACTCCGTAGAGAATCGTGTCTTTTGCCTTCTTGATCTTTCCCGGGTCACCAGTCGAAGATAAATACTGGAACCCCCCGAGAATAACGACAATAACCGCAACCACCCCAAGTACACCGATAATCACGTTAATAATATTCGTAATCGTCGGCATCAAACTATCGTCTTGTTTTACGTTACATTCCGCTAGCGTCGAAACTTCCGTCCCCTCGCCACGAACCGAACCCTTCGGACAACCTACCGCCAAAACTGGGGAAGAAGCAACTAGCCCAATCGAGGCTATTACTAACGCCGCTCCTAGTACATTCTTAATTTTCATTTTTCTCCTTAAATTATCTATCCTAATTTTAGCACAAAAATAGTCTCTAATAAAGAGACTATTTTTAAGTGTTAACTATTTGCCCATAACTGCAGTAAGAACGAAGTTAACGATTGCGAACGCAAGGAGCGCGATAACAAGACCGATAATTCCGTAGAGAATTGTGTCTTTTGCCTTTTTAACTTTTCCTGGATCACCAGCCGAAGTTGTATATTGAACACCGCCGAGGATAATAACGATAACCGCAACAAATCCGATTACACCGATGATAACGTTAATAATCGTTGTAAGGGTAGACATAAGGTCATTCTTGTTTTGGCTTGCGTTTACGCCTTTATTACCAGTAGTACATCCCGAAAGGTCGCCAGTAGTAGAAGCTTTACCATCCGGACAATAGACAACAGCTGCGTTCGCCGCACCTGCATTTAATCCCGCCGCAATCACAGAAGCAGAACCAGCTGCAACTGTTTTAATTTTGTTAGAAATCTTCATTTTATTAAGTTTCCTTTTATTATCTTAACGTTATTATACCATATCAAAAGAAGAACGCAAGAGGTAAGTTATGTAGTAGTCGCAACCTACACTCCCGTATTCGCATTCGACGTAATCGCTTGCGACACGAAATTCACAATCGCAAACGCTATTACCGAAACTATAAGCGCAATCGCCGCATACATAACCATGTCTTTTGCCGACTTAACTTTTCCAGGGTCGCCTTGCGCCGTTATATATCTCTGTCCGCCCATCACAATTACGAGCACCGCGATAATTCCGACCGCTGTAATCGCATAATTTATAATGTTCAAAAGGTGCCCTGTTATAGAATCATCTGAGGACGTGTCGCATCCCGCCGCCGCTTTTAAGGTCGGATCCGTAATTTCACTACAAGATTTATTGCAACTCGTATCTGAAATCCCACCCGTACAGTCTGCTGCCATTACCGGCGTTGAAACAAAAATCCCCGAAATAGTTATTCCAAGCGCGATTAAAATTCCTAAAATCTTTTTCATATTCCTCCTAACTTGCCGTCCCTGCCGCTGCGCCAGCAATAAAGTTCGTAATCGCCGCCGCGAGTAACACGACCGCAAGCCCGATTACCGCATAAGCAATCGTCTGTCCTGCTTGTTTAATTTTTCCAGGATCACCCTGCGTCATTGCATAATTTATCGCCCCATAGACGATAAATCCCGCCGCGACTAACCCCGCTAGCGCATAAAACCAGTTTAAAATTCCGACTAGGCTAACATCGCCATTTTTCGGGATATTTTCCGCCGCCTTGTTCATACCTTCCCCCCAATCTGCTAAAAATTTCTCCATCTTTTCTCCTTAACTTGCGTTAGCCCCAATTACCATTAAGATTGTATTTACGATTACTGTCGCTAAAATCGCAATTACAAGCCCGATTAAAGCGTTTGTAATAATCGACTTCGCCATCGCAACTTTCCCAGGTTCTCCTGTCGACATAATATATTTATAGCCGCCATAAACCATAAATATAATCGCAACATACCCCGCAATCAGGGAAATATCCGCTGAAATATTTAAAACAATCGTCCAAAAATAGGTTGCTTGCGGATTATCCGACGAAATCTGTCCAGGAGACTTAATTATACAAGTTGCTTTCCCCGTACTATCTTTCGCCTCATCCGTTAATCCCGCAAACCAAGGTCTAAGCCCTAAAATCGAATGTTCACATTTATCCTGAGAAAGTTCGCTCCAGGCTTGTGTTTCACTCGGAAACACCACCGTCGTCACTGTTATCCCCAATATCAACGCTAAAACAAGACTAAAAATCTTTTTCATACCTTTATGATACCATATCTTCAACTTTTTAGCTATTATATTTTAAGCATAAACATATTAAAAAATATTTCTTCCATTTTTTTATATTACATAACCCCTATAATACTATTGACTAAACCGCTTATGTGTGATATAATTAAGCCATAAAGCTAACAGGCTTATTCCTATGAAGATAATTGAGAGAATAAAAAGGGCGTTAACCTTTCCCGTGGTTGGGCTAGTTTTACTGGCCTCGATTTTGTTCCAGTCCACCCCTGTTTTTGCCGACCCAAATACCCCTACTCCAGTTACTCCGACTACAACTGAAACGACCGAAGAAACCCCTACGACCGTCCCTGGCGATCCTAGCTCGACCGGCGAAGATACTACCGAAACCACTGAAGAAAAAACCGAAATTACCGACAAAAAAGATGAAGAGGGAGATAAAGAGGAGGAAGACGACGAAGAATCTTCCGAAAACGCGACTTGTTATTCTCAAGTCGGCGGTCTCGGCTGGCTCCTCTGTCCGGCGACGGCCTTCCTCGCAAAGGGAATTGATACTATCTACGGAGTTATTGAGGACTTCCTCGTTGTCGAGCCTATCTCTATGGAAGAAGGTTCTCCTGTCTTTACAATTTGGCTCTATGTCCGAAATATTACAAACGTCGTCTTTATCCTCTTCCTCCTCGTCGTTATCTATTCTCAGGTTACCGGCTTCGGTCTTTCTAACTACGGAATTAAAAAGGCTCTCCCGCGCTTAATTATCGCGGCGATTCTTGTTAATTTATCCTTTATTATCTGTGTTATGGCGGTCGACGCCAGTAACATCGTCGGTAAAGGCCTTCATGATTTCTTAAATAATGTCGCGACTGAGGCCCTAAATAATGGTAAATTCTCAAGCGACGTATCTGTTAGCTTCTATGACGTCTTTACTACTATCGCCGCTGGTGGCGTTATTGGCGCAATCGCGGTCGGAGTTGCGGGCGGTCCGCTCGGCCTTCTTCTCGCGCTTATTCCGGTTATCTTAAGTGGTATTATCGCCGTTATTATCGGTCTTGTTACCATCTCCCTCCGTCAGGCGGTCGTAATTCTTCTTGTCGCAATCGCTCCGCTCGCTTTCGTCGCTTATCTCCTCCCGAACACTGAAAGATGGTTTAAGAAGTGGACTTCTACTTTCTCTCAGATGCTCTTCTTCTATCCGATGTTCGCCCTTCTTTTCGGCGCTTCAAAGGTCGCTTCTTGGATTTTTATCTCTAGCGCAAACTCAATGCTCGGAATTATCCTCGGACTCGCGGTTCAGGTTCTTCCGCTTTTCCTCGCCTTATCTCTTATGAAGATGGCGGGTAGTATCCTCGGCGGTGTCTCTAATGCTCTTGGTAAACTCGGTAATAAAGCTAACGCCGGTATTAAAGGCGTTACCGAGCCATATAAGAACCTCGCGAAACAGCGCTCCCTTAATAAAGCGATGCAAAAACCGTTTAACCCGCTTTCGGGCGCTTCTTGGCGTGCCGCTGCCGCAAAACAGAAGACAAATCTTAAGTTCCGTCAGGATCAAGCTGATAAGACTCAAGCTAATCTTCAAGCTGAACAGCTTAACGCCCTCCGTCGAAATCAGCGCGTAATTGGCTATGATAAAGATAATCAACCGATTTATACCCAGCTTCCGTTTAGAAGAGCTAATAAATATATGAATGCCGAAGCCGAAGCTCGTGAAACCGACTTAAGGCTTCAAGCTGATAATCTTACAACTGAAAACGCTTACGGCCAACTTGGCGACTACATGAAAGAACATGGAATCCGCGAAGGACAAGCCGTTAAACATGCCGCCCAAATGGGAAGCCATTACACCGCTCTTAGAACTCAGATGGACGCTAAAGCTCGAAATGACGAAGCTGACGAACGCTTCTATAACGAAACTGTTATGCGCGCCGCCGAGCGATATGACCGTGATGACGGGGTTCATAAAGCTGGCGATCTTAAACATGCTAATGCTTATAATAAATATGTTAATGGCGCTCTCGGTGCAACTGGTTATAAGATTAACCAAAAAACCGAGGAAGGCCGTCGTCTTGCCGACCAAGCTCGCGTTAATGTTATCGGCGACGCTTACTCTAGAAGTGAGGCACAGCGCTCCGCTAATATTAAGCGCTTCGAGGCTTACATGGATAAACAGGTTACTGCCGAAGTCGAGCGCCAATATGAAGATATGATTAAATATGATAATATCGACGGTATTATCGCTTCCCATGACATCCTCGCAAAACGTGGCGATTATGATAAAATCGCTTCTCATATGACCGAATATATGAACTCCGGTAAAATTAAGCTCGGCGAAGACGCGTCGAACCGTCTCGCTATGAACTTCCTTATGATGAAAGACGCTTCTCCGGCGCTCGCTCGTCTTGGTAAGTTTATGAACATGGAAACTTGGGCTTATACTTCTGGCGCACGTAATACCCAAGAAGTTACGATGGAACAATATCTAACCGGCATAATTAATAACGACCGCGACACAAACTATAAGACTAAAATTAACCTCGCTTCTGGTCTCGAAGGTACAAAACTTAACGGTATCGACCGAACCGCCTATGCCGCCCTTGAAGAGATTACCTCTCAGTTTACCGAAAAGAACGGTTACACTGTCGATAGTGCTATCGAAGCTCGTATGGCAATCGAGAACTCTATGCTTCCGCAAGAAGTTTCTGCTCTCCCGACTTTTGCTTCTGGTTCTGAACAAATTCGCTCGATGGTCGCCCATATGACCGGTATGAAATTTAACTCAAAGACCGGTAAATGGGAAGATAATATCCATACAAAGAAACGTTCTGCCTTTGAACAACAGGTTGAAAGTCAAGTTACACAACAAGTTATGGACAAATATCTTAAAGCGCTTACCGCTCGTGATCTTATCTCAATGAAATCTGATACTTGGGGTGGTATCGTTGCCCGTGTTAAACTAAATAAGGCTATAGAGAACGATATTGATCTAAATACTGAAGATGGCGATAAACAAGCAACCGAACTCGCCCATGCCCAACTCCGCAAACAGCTCGAAAGCCGTATCACAAAGCTTGCTTCTGGCAACATGAATATCGACTCGATGAAAGAGCCTATCTACGACGCTCTTGAAATCAATAAACGCCGTCAAGAAATCTTTAACCAGCGTCGCGAAGAAAACGAACAATATCGTGAAAATCGTCGTAAAGGCAAAAGGGGAAATAACGGTCCTACTTCAGGTGGCCCAACCCCACCAATCCCATCTTCCGATGATGGCGACGGAACCGACGATTTAGCCGATAACTAGTTCAAAAAACGCCACGAAAAGTGGCGTTTTTTATATCTTTTTTAAAGCGGATATGTTAAAATATAAACATATATGGCTCAATATAAGGTTCCTCAGGATGTTGAGGCAGAGGATAAACTTCTAGGGCCGTTTACCTTCAGACAGTTTATCTATCTCCTTATAGCGGCGGCCGGAATTGCTGGGGCGTGGGGTCTTTTTCAAATTTTTCCTCTACTTGCGCTTATTCCGCTCCCGTTCATCTTTTTCTTTGGCATTTTAGCCCTCCCTGTCCGCAAGGATCAGCCTATGGAAACTTATTTAGCCGCTCTTGTTGGTTTTTACCTAAAACCAAATAAACGCGTCTGGACTCCTGGCCAAAGGGAATCGACTATTAAGATTATTGCTCCGAAAAAGATTGAAAAATCCCGTACTCGCGACATTACCGAAGACGAAGCTTCGCATCGTTTAAGCTTCCTCGCAAACATCGTCGATACTGAAGGCTATGCTATCCGTGGTGAAGAATCGACTATGAAAGACGAATATGCCGCCGAGGCCGACACAATTAAAGACGTCCTCGAAGCGGATAACCCTGTTATCGACCGTATTATCGCTGCCGAGCAAACTAACCGCAAACAAGAGCTCGTTCGAGGAATGCGCACTGCTATGCAAAGAACCGACGAACTTGTCGGAACTCCGGCTCAAACTTATACTCCGACTCAAGCAGTCTATGCTCAACCAGCTCCACAACCAATTCAGATACAACAACCTCAACCGATTCAACAACCAGTTCCGCAACCGGTTCAATCTGTCCAACAGTTAACTCAAGCTTCTCTTAACCAAGCCGCCGTTAATCAAAAATTAACTAATCTCGCAAACAATAATACTTTTTCTATCCAAACTATCGCTCAACAGGCTAATCGTATTCAACAGCAGGCTCAGCCACAACAACCAGTTCAGCCAATTTCACAACAAATCCAACCACCAATTCCGCAACCTCAACCAATCCAACAGCCGATTCAACAACAACCAAACCCGTTTAATAATATGATGCCTCCGACCGTCGCAGGAACTCCGCCGGTTTTCCAGCCGATGTCCGTTCCACTCCCCGACTTACCCGAACCGGGACACCGCTATAACCAATCCCCAGATACCATTAAGCGAGAAAATGACCGTCCCGACCTCTACGGACCTCAAGCCGCAATATTTAGTTCATAAAAGGAGAGAGAAATGAATCCACAACAACCAGTCCAACAAATGCCTCAAGTTCCGCAAGGCGCCGCTATGGCAATTCCAGAAGCGCCGGACGCCAAGGCCCAGGCCGTCCCAGACAGTAATACCGCGACTCAAACCACCTTACTTATTTCCGAACTTCGCGACGGTCTCGTAATTATGAAAGATGGTTCTTTCCGCGCCGTTATCGCTTGTAAATCGATTAACTTCGACCTTATGTCCGAGTCAGAGCGCGAAGCCGTCGAATATTCTTATCAAGGTTTTATTAACTCTCTTAACTTTACTACTCAAATTATGATTCGTTCTCAACGCGTCGATATCGGTCCTTACCTCGAACGCTTAAACGATATTAGAAAAAACACCGATAATATGCTTCTCGGTGTTCTTATGGACGACTATATTAACTTTATCGACATCCTCTCCCAAGAAGCAAACATTATGGATAAGTCTTTCTTTATCGTTATCCCTTATTATACGAGTAACGATGCCGAAAAAGCCGCGACACAGGTTAAAGGAATCTTCTCTGGTGTCTTCGGTTCTAAAGAGCCGGTCGTCACTAAAATCGACCGCGCGACTTATGATAAAGCCGTTTCTGAGATTAATAACCGCGTCGAGTCGGTCGTCTCTGGACTTTTCCAAATCGGTATCCACTCTGTCCGCTTAAACACGAAAGAACTTTCCGAGCTCTTCTATAACTTTAATAACCCAGATACCGCCGTTCGCGAACCGTTCATTGATTTTAATAAAATGGCGACAACTTATGTCAAAAAAGGAGAAAAGCCAGTACAAGGAGGACAAGCATAATGGCAAGAAGAAAGAAACTGACCGCCGCCGAACTCGCGGCTCAAGCCCAAACTATGGAAGACGCGGAAATCCAGCGCGCCTTTGAGCAGGGAATTACTACCCTCCGCGACCTTATCTCTCCGAGTTCAATCGAAATTCACTCTAGCTATTTCCGTCTCGGCACAAAATATGGCCGTACAATCTATGTCTATGGCTATCCGCGCACTCTCTATACTGGTTGGCTCTCTCCGTTAATTAATATCGACGAAGTTCTCGATATTTCTATGTATGTTTATCCTGTCGATACGACTATCGTTATGAAAAACCTTCGTAAAAAGGTTACTCAGCTCGAAGCCGATATTTCGCTTAACGCCGAAAAAGGTCGTATTAGAAACCCAGAAACTGACGCCGCTATCCAAGACGCCGAGGAACTTCGTGACGCGCTTCAAGTCGGCGCTGAAAAATTCTTCCGTTTCGGTCTCTATGTTACGGTCTGGGCAGATAGTCTCGACGAACTTAACTTCGTCCAACATAAAATCGAAACTCTCTTTGGACAACAAATGGTCTTTTCTAAAGTCGCCACTTCCCAACAAGAGCAGGGAATGAACTCAACTATGCCGATGTGTACCGACCAGCTCCAAATTCGCCGTAACATGAACACTGGCGCAATCTCGACTAGCTTCCCGTTTACTTCTGCCGACTTAACTCAAGAGCGCGGAATTCTCTACGGAATCAATATGCATAATAACGGTCTCGTTATTTTCGACCGCTTTACGCTTGAGAACGCGAACATGGTTGTCTTCGCTAAATCTGGTGCCGGTAAATCCTTTACCGTTAAGCTCGAAGCGCTTCGCTCAATGATGCTTGGTGCTGAAATCTTAATTATCGATCCTGAAAATGAATATCAGAGACTCTGCGACGCCGTCGGCGGCTCTTACGTTCGTCTTTCTCTTAATTCTGACGTCCGTATTAACCCGTTCGATCTCCCGAAAGTCATCGATACTGAAGACGCTTCCGACGCCCTTCGTGCTAACCTTATTACGCTTCACGGTCTTTTTCGTCTTATGCTCGGTGGCGCGCAAATCGGTCCAAATGGCCAGTCTATGCCGGCTCTCACTCCGAACGAAGAAGCCGACCTCGATCAGGCGCTTATTGATACTTATGCTCGTGCCGGAATTACTTCCGATCCGCTCACACATCAATCTACCCCTCCGACCATTATTAACTTCTACGATACACTTCTTCACATGGGCGGAACCGGTCCACAGCTCGCGCAGCGTCTCCGAAAATATACGACTGGAACTTTCGCCGGTATCTTCTCTCAACAGTCGAATATTAACATTAATAACCCAATGGTCGTCTTTAATATTCGCGACCTCGAAGACGAGCTTCGTCCGGTTGCGATGTATATCGTCTTAAACCATATTTGGAACGTCGTTCGTGCCGACCAGAGGAAACGTCTCCTTATCGTTGATGAGGCGTGGCAACTTATGCAATACGACGATTCCGCAAACTTCCTCTTTTCTCTCGCGAAACGCGCTCGTAAATATTATCTTGGTTTAACTACAATTACGCAGGACGTTGAAGACTTTATGAGCAATAAAATGGGCCGCGCAATTGTCCATAACTCTTCACTTCAGCTTCTCTTAAAACAATCCGCCGCCGCGGTCGATGTCCTTTCCGACGTCTTTAAACTTACTGAAGAAGAGAAGAAGCGTCTCGCTAACTTCCCGGTTGGACAAGGTCTCTTCTTCGCCGGCCAGAACCACGTCCATATCCAAGTTATCGCCTCTGAAACCGAAGAAGGGTTAATCACCACTAACCCAGTTCAGCGAGCAAATCAATAAAATTGTCCCTTATTTGTTCGGTTTTATAGGGGTAAAATAGAAAAAAGTTACATTTTTGAGGCTTTTTTGTGCTAAAAAAGCATTACAAGAAAGCCTATTTTATTGTATTTTTTACAACGTTTATCTCTGTAAAAATCCAAAATATTTCTTGCTTATGCTTGCAAAAATAAAAAATCGGAGTATAGTTCCGCCTACGCACCATGAAAAAAGGGAACATCTTAAGTTTAATCTCTATTCTTATCATTATCTATTCAATTATAGTTAATATCTTTTTTCCGCTTCAAAATCTCCAAAATTCTCAAACCACCAGCTCTCTCTTCCCAGAGCTAAAAACTGCTTTTATAAACAAAGTTAAAGCCTCTTCGAACGAAGAAACTGCCGGTCTCGGTCTTAGTTATCTTATCGGCGAAAAAGACGACCTACCGGAGGGAATTGAACAGAAAATGAAATCTGTCGGCCTCGCCCATATTATTGTCGTCTCCGGAACCCATCTCTCAATTATCATTACCGCCTCTCGTAAAATTTTTGAAAAAATCTCACGTTTTTCCGCCCTCTATTTTTCGCTTGCCCTCCTTCTTTTTTATATTAACCTCGTCGGTCTCTCGCCCTCGCTCCTCCGCGCTAGCTTCGTCGCGGTTTACAGTCTTCTTGCTTGGTTTTTCGGAAGAACCTTAAAACCCGAAAGAACCGTCCTTTTAACTCTCGGTTTTTGTCTTTTAGCTAATCCTTATCTTTTAACAAATTTAGGTTTCGAGTTTTCTATCCTCTCTTATTTCGGGATAACCATCCTTTTTCCAGTTCTAAAAACCTTTTTCTACGGTCCGAAAAACCCGAGTTTCCCCGGAAAAATTATCCTCTCTTCACTCTCTGCCTCGATTGCTTGTCTTCCGCTCCAGCTTTATTTTTTCGGTAGTTTTAACTTCCTCTCTCTTCTCTCTAACCTCCTTATCCTCCCGACTATCCCTCTCTCTATGGGTTTAAGTTTTTTTACCGGCCTCTTTGGACTTTTAAATCTCCCGTTTACAAATCTCTTTGGCGCTCTCTCGAATCTAGTTTTAACTTATCATATCGGAATTATTAATTTTCTAAACAACAAAACTGAATTTCTTCTCGAATTTCCGAAGAAAAATCCGCTCTTTTTATTTATCTATCTTATTTTAACTTTTAGTATTATTAAAATCTCGAGAATAAAATATAAGAAGCGCCTTGAAAAATTTAAAAAGCTAAAATCTTTAAAAACTCTCGACCTCTGGGAATAAGAGAGAGAAAATGTTATAATATTAAAAATGAGTAGAAATAGGAAAAGATATTTAGACGAAGTTGTCATTCCGGATAAACCGATAAAAGTAGATAAATTCGCCCCAACCGGACAAGGCGTCGGAACGCTCGAAAACGGTATGAAAGCTTTTTTCTGGAACGCTCTCCCTAATGAAGGAATTAAAAAATATCGCCTTACTAAGAAAAAATCTAGCTTTATCGAAGCTGTCGCCGAAGAAATCGAAAATCCGAGTAAAAATCGGATAGAGCCGAAAGACGAACAATATCTCTCGACTTCTCCTTGGCAGATTATGAGCGAAAAATATGAAGAAGAGTCGAAAATCGCCGTCTTAAAAGAACTTTATCGAAATCTCTGGGACAAAGAAATCCCTCTAAAATCAGACGGAAACTTTTATTTTTATCGTAATAAAATGGAATATTCTCTCTATTATGACTTCGAGGACAACTTAATTAAACCCGCGATGCATCTCCGCGGTTCTCACCGAAAGATTATCGTTAAATCTAGCTCTCTTGAACGTCCCGAACTCTTTAAGAAAGCTGAAGAAATTATTGCCGAACTAAACTCGAATAACGACGAAGCAAGACGTTATCAATCTCTCCTTTTACGCTGTAACAAAAAAGGCGAAGTCGAAGGCGGACTTTTTGAAAAGAAACAGCCTCACCCAAAGTTTAAAAACCTCGAAGATAGTCTTCTCGGTAAAACTTATTCTTATTCTCCGAACGGCTTTTTCCAAATTAACTTACCCGTCTATGAACTCGCTTTAACTCGTATTAAAGAACTAGTTGGAGACGCCAGCCGAGTTCTCGACCTCTATTCCGGTGTCGGGACAATCGGTCTCTCTGTCGCGAGCGATAAAGATTTAACTCTCGTCGAGATTGATAAGTCCGCCTACGAAGAGCTCGAAAAGAATTGCGAAAATATTAAAAACGCGAAGCCTGTCCTCGCGAAGTCTGAAGAAGCCTTAGAATATATTACTCCGGATTCTACCGTTATTTTAGATCCCCCTCGCGCCGGCTGCGATAAAAAACTAGTCCAAAAATTAACTGAAGTTAAACCGAAGAGAATTATCTATCTCTCTTGTAGCCCAATTACTCAAGTTCGCGATGTCGAAGTCTTAGTTAAAGACGGTTTTAAGCTGACTTCTCTCGAAGCGTTTAACTTTTTCCCGCGTACTCCTCATATCGAATCCCTCGCTTGCCTTGAGCGATAAATTATGTTAAAATAAAAAATGGTGGAAAGCTAATTAGCTTTAAAAAATCGCACATTATGTACTTTAAGGAGGGAATAATATGGGTAGAAAACTCTACAAGAAAGACACTTTTTTGTCTCGCGAGAACTGCCAAATTATTACGGATAGCAGTTCTGGTCTGACAAACAGGGAACTGGAAAAGCTAGATATTTTTAGTATCCCGATTAACTGTAAGGTCCTCGGCGAAAAACCGAAAAATTTTAATACGAACGAAGAACTTGATCAGTTCTTTAGTGAAGTAAAAAATGAAAGAGCCGAGAAAGTCGTAACTTCAATTGACCATGATAAGGTCTATAAGATTTTACGCGCAACCCTAGTAAACCATAAATTCGTTATCTTTGCGGGAACCGGCGAGTCGCTTTCGAGTATTAACTCTTGCGTTAGAAAAAGCGTTATAACTATGAGCGAAAAAATGCCGAATTTAAAGGCAAAAAATCGCTTAATCGTTTTAAATACTTCTTGCGTTTCCGGAGGATTAGGGTTTTACCTCTATAAAATGGTGCCTTTTATCTATTCTGGACATCATACCGTCGGAGAAGTTTTCGCTTATAATCAGTTTCTCGCAAACCACATTGTTCACGAATTTACTTCGAAAAGTTTCGATTTCGTTGAAGAAAGTCGACATTTTTCCGAGCTCGATCCGAGTTTGACTAAAAAATCTCTAAAAAAGATTTTCGTCTCGGAATCGAAGAAAGATATTCCGCTTATGTATGTTCCGCGAACAGGGAAAGTTAACGCAACCGGAGAGATCTTCCGCGGTAAACGCGCGCTCGCAAACGCCCTTACCGCCGAGTTCCGAGACTCCGCTTATTCAAGCAGTGGAGAAGTCTGGATTGTCTATGGTGGCTCGAAAGAAGACGAAGCCTTTAAAGATGCTCGCGAATTATCTAGACAGATAAAGCGTTGTTGCCCAGACGCGAAGCTCGACCTTTCGCATCGCTTAACTCCGGCAGTCTGCGCCCACGCTGGCGACGACGTCGTCGGGCTTATCTACCTTTCGAAGAATGTCCGCCCAGACGAGCCAATCGGGAATGATTATAAAAGATATGATGCCGAACTAAACGAGAAGACTAAGTTAATGAAAAAATACATTACAGAAATCTCAAGAATTTCTTCGCTCTATCTAAAAGATCCTGACCCAGATTTAAGTAACCTCTAAAGAGAATCCGTCCTAGAAAGGGCGGTTTTTCTTCTCTAAAAACCATAAGCGTGATATAATTAACCTATGAAGATTGCAATTTTTGGTGCGGGTGCGTTCGGCTCTGCGCTCGGAGAAATTTTAACCGGAAACGGTCATCAAGTCGACTATTATGATCCGGCGAAATATCCCGACAAAAACTTAACTTCCGTAATCGATGGAAGCGAAATTAATATTCTTGCTGTCCCGAGTAACGCTGCGCCGAAATTAATGCTTTTTCTCCCTCACGATAAACCTCTAATCTGTGCTAGTAAAGGATTCTTAACTATCGCTTCGTTTAAACAATTTGGCGATAATTTCTCTGTTATTTCCGGTGGAGCTTTCGCCGCCGATTTAAATAACCAGAAACCGCTAACTTTGACTGCGACTTCCGACCTCGTCGAGCAACTCTTTAAGACTAACTGGCTCTCGTTCGACCGAACCGACGATAATATCGGCGCTATGCTCTGTGGTTCGTTTAAAAATGTTTACGCTATCGGCGCCGGCTATTGGGGATTAAAATATGCTACCCCTGATTTTGACGATTTTATTAACTCCGTTTTAAACGAAATGCGCCTTATCTTAATGCAAAACGGCGGAAAACCGGAAACTGCTAATCTCTCTTGTGGTTTAAACGACCTCGTCGTTACTTGCGCTTCGCCGACTTCAAGAAATTATGACTTCGGCGTAAAATTAAAGAAAGATCCAGAACTAGGGAAGAAGGTTCTTTCTGGCTCTGTCCGTCTCCAAACGACCGAAGGTGTTACTACTGTCGACCTAATCGATAAAACCCCTAGCTTCGTTAAGCCAGCTAATACTCCTATCTTAGACCGGATTATCTCTCTCGTTAAAAATATTCCGATCGTAAGACCAGAAGAATAAAAAATGGTGGTACTAGGTGGGATCGAACCACCGACCTTGGGCTTATGAGTCCCACGCTCTAACCAGCTGAGCTATAGTACCACTATTTTTTAATTATACCATAAAAACGCGTTCTTTAAAACCCTATTTTTAAGATAGTTTTCCGCGTCTTAGTGTTAAAACCTTGTCCGCTTTATTCGCGACTTGTCTAGAGTGGGTGACGATAATCACGATTTTATTTTCTTTATGTGCTAATTCTTTAAAGATTTCAATAATCTTTTCTTCCGTATCTTCGTCTAGGTTTCCGGTCGGCTCGTCCGCCATAATAATCGGGGAATTAGAGGCAAGTGCGCGCGCGATCGCAACACGTTGTTGTTGCCCGCCGGAAAGTTTCCCGATTAGCCTTCGCCCTTCTTCGCTCGAAATCCCGACCTTAGAAAGATATTTATCCGGATCAACTTTCCGGCCGTCGAAGTCAGAAGCGACTTCGACGTTCTCGCGCGCAGTCATATATTTAATTAAGTTATACGACTGGAAGACGATATTAACATATTTAAGTCTAAATTCTTGTCCCGAAATTCGTTTTAAGCTCTTTGAATTATACTTAATATCTCCGTCTTGAAGCTTGTCGAGCGCCGAGATTAAACTAAGTAACGTTGTTTTTCCCGAACCGGACTCCCCGACAATCGCATACATTTTTCCCGCTTTAAACTCCGCGTTTACGTCGTCTAAAACTTTCTGTGTTCCCGAAGCATTTTGATAAGAGTAAGATAGATTTTCAACTTTTAAGGTATTCATATTATTCCTTTCCCGCTAAGATTTCTTTTGGCTGATAGCGCATAATACTAATCGACGGTAGAATTAACGCTACGATAATTACGAGATAACCCGTTATAAAGAGCAAGAGATAATCTTCTACTTTCGCGTTAATGTCGAGTTCAACCTTTTTATTATTGCGGTTTTCCGCCATCTTTGTCTTCATATTCTTTGCACCACTGTCTGAGCCTTCCGTCGGCATCTCTGGCATTCCCGAATTAGAGCCTTTCGAAGAAGACGAAGCCCCTGGACGACCGAAGTTTTTTTCTTGTTGCGAGTTAGATGAAGCTGTCTGCGAATCGACAATGCTTTTACCTAGAGTTCCGGCGAAAACCGTCCCCGTCGCAGAAGCGAGTATAAACCCGAGCGTCCCGACAATTATAAGCTCCGCGATAATCTGTCCGATTACGTTTTTCTTGCTCGCGCCGAGCGACATGAGAACCCCGATTTCATAGCGCCTGTCTTTTACGTTAATCATTACGATAAGCGTTACGATAATAATCGCCGCGATAATTACAATAATTAAGATTGTATTCGCAAATCCTCCGACCGATTCAATCGAACCCGAAATCGAGTCGTACTCGCTCGTATCGACCGCAACTTTTAAATTATTCTCCGCGAGGCTCGTATAGTCCGAATTAATTTTCGAGACAAATTCTTCTGCCTTGTCGGAATTAGTCATATAAAAGTTTACATTATCGACATTATAGTTTCCATTATTATAATCTTCCGTGCTTAAGAATTTCGCCGCCGTTTCCGTGTTCATATAAATCGTGTTCGCATCCGCTCTCTCTTCCGACGTATCATAAATCCCAATTACAGTTAAGCTGACTTCCGCTTCTGTATAGGCGTTTTTAAGTGTAAAGGTATCTCCGACTGAAAGCCCGTTTAATTCCGCAAACTCATAAGAGATTAAAGCTTTATCGGTCGAATCCTCGTCGAAATAGCTTCCGTCTTTAATTGTCATCGACTCATTCTTTACGCCGTCGATATAGGCATAAGCGTTTACACCCGAAATCGTAATATCAGTATCAAGCGCCGTACTTGAAGAGCTCGAGCTCTTCCCATCAGCACCACCAAATCCACCCGGCATTTGCATCCCGCCACCATTACTTTTCGTCTCGACCGTCTCTAAATTATTCGAGTTCGCCGAAGTCGAAACCGAGTAAGAATAATCACGAACATAATCAGAATAATTCGTCGCAATCTCGTTCGCCGTATTAACGTCAACACTTGGTCGCGCCATCTCTTTAAACATTTCGCGCGGGTCACCACCTTTTTCCATCTCCGTTTTCTGATTTTCGCGGATTGAATCCATATCCGCCTGAATCGAAACCGTTCCACCGAGTGTCGATTTCGCATAGTCCATCTGCGCCGAAACCGCCGATTTAATAATAAACGCCGCTAAAACTAAATTCGCCATCATAAAGAAGATTAGTGTCAGGATAACGGTCCGTCCGAACTTCCGTTTTATCGAAAGGAAGCTCCTCTTTAGCATATTTTTAAACATAAATACCTTTCTTTTTTTATCTTCTTTAATTATCTCGCACGAAACTTAAAGAAAACTTAAAAGTCAAGCGGGAACCATTCTAAAAATCTAAAATCCTCTCCTAAAGTACACCCTACCGCTAATCTAAAACTCTTGTTTTTATTTTTCATTAAACACTCTGCCCCGAGCTTCATTTTTTCTATCTTCTTTTCATCAACAAACATTTTCGGGGAACCATAGTCAGAGTTTCTCCGATGTTTTACTTCCGTAAAATAAACTACCCCGTCCTTTTCAGAAATAATATCAACTTCAAATAATTTTGTTTTATAATTTCTCGCTAAAATCTCGTGTCCAGATTTTTCTAAAAAATCCGCGACAATTCCTTCTGCCTTATTTCCGATTTTAGTCGTATTCTTTAATTTTCTTACCGGCGCAAAAGAACAGCGGTGTTCCGGCGTTAACCCTAGCTTCTCCATCGCCGCTTGGTGTTGTCTCGTCCCATATCCAACGTGTTTTTCAAACCCATACCCCGGATATTTTTCGGCTAATTTAATCATATAATTATCTCTTTCAACTTTCGCCACAATCGAAGCCGCCGAAACTTCTTTAACATAAAAGTCCGCTTTCTTCATTGTCGTTACATATTTCGAAAGAGAAGTATTAGAGAGAAAATTCGAAATCCCGTCGATTATAATTTCCGAAAACGGCGTTTTTGTCTTTCGGATTTTTTCAACCGCTCGCCTCGTCGCAAGCCGAAGCGCCTCAGAAATTCCGATTTCGTCTAGTTCAGAAGCAGAAACCCAACCTGTCGCCGAAACTGCTTTTTCTTTAATGATTTTATAAAGCTCTTCACGTTTTATTCTAGTTAGCTTTTTACTATCGTTTAATTCAGAAATCCAAGGGTTATTTTCTCGATCAGTCGGCAAGATACAAGCCCCGATTACAAGCGGCCCCGCATACGGTCCTCGCCCAACTTCATCGATCCCTAAAATAACTCTCTCCATAGATTCAATTATAACAGAGATTTTATGATAAAATAGAAGTAATATGGGAAAGGCGTTATATCGAAAATACCGACCGATTTCTCTTGAAACGGTCGTTGGACAAGATTCCGTTACGAAGCCTCTAAAGGAGGCGATTAGTTCCGGTAACTTTTCTCATGCTTATATTTTTACCGGTCCGCGCGGTTGCGGAAAGACTAGTGTCGCGAGGATTTTTGCTCACGAAATTAACGGATTTGAATATGAATTAGAAGACTCTTATGTCGACATTATTGAAATAGATGGCGCAAGTAATACTGGTGTCGATAATATCCGCGACCTCCGCGAAAAAGCTATGATTGCTCCGAGCGAAGGGAAATATAAAATCTATATTATCGACGAGTTTCACATGCTCTCTAAATCCGCCTTTAACGCTCTTTTAAAAATTCTCGAAGAACCGCCGGAACACGTTATCTTCCTCCTCGCGACGACTAACCTCGAAAAAGTTCCGATTACAATTACTTCAAGAGCTCAGATTTTTAATTTTAAACTCGCCGACGGCGACACAATGTTTAAACACTTAAAAACTGTTGCCGAAAAAGAGGGAATTAAAATTAAAAAAGAAGCTCTAGATATTATCGTCTCTCGCGGCGGTGGTAGCTTCCGCGACTCAATCTCTCTCCTCGACCAAATCTCAAATCTTAAATCTAAAGGAGAAGAGATTACCGAAAAAGACATCGAAGAAGCTCTCGGTTTACCGAACGAATTAAAAATTCGTCAAATTTTAGATAACTTCGAACAGGGAATCTCTGTTACGGACGCTTTAAAAGACCTCTTAAATTCCGGAACTTCCGCCGAAACTTTGTCTAGCGAAATTATCGAAAAAATTATCGAAAAACCGACCGGAAAGACTTTAAATCTTATCTCTAATCTCTTTAATGTTCAATATCCTTTCGCCGAAGCAAAGCTTCTCGTTGCTTTTCTAGATAGCGAAAAAGTTCCGACTGCTCAAGTAGTCGCCTCGCCAACTCCAAATCCGTCCACCTCAAAACCTAACGTTTATCCTCGTCGCGTCCTCTCCGACGAAGAAACCAGTTCTAAAAAAGCTGCTCTTCTTGCGAGAATCGAAAAATCCAAGAAGGCGGAAAAGGAACGTCTCGAAGCCGCTCCTGTTGAAAAAGAGCCGGAAGTCGCCGCTTTAACCGACTCCGTAATCCAAGCCGGAAAAATCGATCTTAAAGCCTACGTTAACGAAATTAAAGATATAAACGGTATGCTCGGCGCAACCGTCGAAGAATCTCGCTTTAAAATCGACGGAAATAATATCTCTATTTATCCAAAATCGAAAACCTATGTTAATATATTGAAAAGTCGCGGGAACTTAAGCGTCCTGCGCGAGACCGCTCCGGGTTATCAAGTTATGGTTATCGATGTTTCTGAAGAAAAAGTTCCGGACGACGCTGTCTTCCCGACCAAAGAGACTAAAACTCTAAGTCAGAAAGAACAGAAACAAATTGACAAATTATCTGATATAATGGGAGGAGAAGTTAAAGAAGCGAGTGGGCAGGAGGTGTTTTAATGGCAGAAAAAGAAGGACGAATTACCCCACAGGATACAGAAGCCGAAAGGTCGCTCCTCGGCGCAATCTTAATCGACGATACCGCTTTTCCAGAAATTCTTGAAAAACTTTCCGATAAAGATTTTTATGATAAAAAACACGCTACCGTCTATCGCGCTATGGTCTCGCTCTATGAACATGGCCAGCCGATTGACCTTTTAACTATTACTTCCGAACTTAGAAACCAGAAAGTTTTAAAAGAAGTTGGCGGCTCTCCTTATCTTGCCGACTTGACTAACGCCGTCCCGACCGCTTCCCACGTTAAGTCTTATGCCGACCTTATCGAAAAAGCCTCTGTGCGCCGTCGTTTAATTAGAGCTGGAAGCTCGATTGTCGAAGGTGCTTATGACGGCAGTAAAGAAGTCGGGGAACTGCTCGGCGCCGCCGAAAAGGACCTCTTTGAAGTCTCCGATAAAACTATTAAAAGCGATTATACTCCTATGAGCGAACTTCTCGTCGATGCTTTCGAGCGTATGGAAAATCTCCATAAAAATAAAGGCGCGCTCCGCGGACTTAAAACTGGTTTTCCGGACATCGATAAAAAAACCGCTGGTTTCCAAAAAGGCGACTTAATTATCCTCGGCGCTCGTCCGGCAATGGGTAAGACTACCTTGGCTCAGAATCTCGCTTATAATATCGCCGACATTAACAAAAAAGGTGTCCTCTTCTTCTCGCTCGAGATGGCCAAAAATGAGATTATCGACCGTATGATTTCTCCAATTTCCGGCGTCGATTCTTGGAATATCCGAACCGGAAATATCTCAGATGAAGATTTTTCAAAAATTGGCGATGCCCTCGGAGTAATGAGTGAGGTCCCGATTTATATTGATGATACAAGCGGCATGAACATCCTCGAAATTAGAAATAAGGCTCGTCGCGCCATGCACGACCACGACATCGGTATCGTTATTATCGACTATTTAACTCTTATTGAAGGAACCGACCGCTATCGTGGACAAAGAACTCAAGAAGTTACAGAAATTTCCCGCGGCTTAAAAACTCTCGCTCGCGAACTTGAAATCCCGGTCCTCGCTCTC
The DNA here is from genome assembly GCA_017406985.1 of Candidatus Saccharimonadota bacterium. GTDB lineage: Bacteria > Patescibacteriota > Saccharimonadia > Saccharimonadales > Saccharimonadaceae > Nanosyncoccus. Next base: position 472,806 of record JAFQXL010000004.1, on the reverse strand, counting down.
GCTCAGCTTAACCGTCAAGTTACCGGTCGAGACGATCCGCGCCCAGTCCTTTCTGATCTCCGTGAATCCGGCTCAATCGAACAGGACGCCGATCTTGTCATGTTCCTACATCGTCCAGATTACTATCATCAAGAAGAGGGCTATGAAAAAACTAATATAACCGAGTTAAATATCGTTAAACACCGTCATGGTCCAATCGGTCGTATTAAATTCTTTTTCGATGAAAAACATGATCAATTCTTATCTATTGACGAAGAACACTCTTCCGACGATTAGATATTTTGTTCTATTCGTGATATAATAAATCTAACCTAGAGTGGGAAGTTATGAAAAAACATACTATATCTAAAATGTTTCTGTATCGCCACCGATTCGGAATCGGCTATCTTTTGCTTGGAGTCCTTTTCGCAATTATGCTCGTTTGGCTCCCGACCATTACCCCGAACGGTCTCTCGGCCGACGAAATGGAATCCGTCGTAATAAGTCGAAACTTAAATAAAGATACAATCCTTTCAGGGAATATTATTGACCTTCCTTATCATGTTCTTCAGAAAGTCAGTATTATTCTACTCGGCCTTACCCCTTACGGAATTAAACTCCCGAGTATTATTATCGGCGGTCTACTTGGCTTTCTCTTTATCCTCCTCTTAAACCGCTGGTTTAAAAATAACGTCGCGATTATGGCGAGTGTTCTCGCCGTCCTTTCGTCGAGCTTTCTTTATATCGCCGGCTCTGGGACTCCTTTAATTATGACCGTCTTTTGGCCGACTCTTCTTTTCTGGCTTGGCTCGAAAATTCAAGGAGTAAATAAGCCGAAACCTTTCTACTGTTTTATCTTCGCAATCGTCTTGCTCCTTAGTCTCTTTACTCCATATATGATTTATCTCGCAATCTTTATCGTTTTCTATGCTTTTGCTCATCCGCATCTTCGCTTTACGATTACCCATCTCCCGAAAATCCCGCTTTTTCTCGTTACGCTCCTCGTTCTCGGCGGCGTTACTTTAATTGTTATGAACGCTCTCCGCGGACAAGCAACGATTACTGGCCTCCTCTTTATGAACGACTTTTCTTGGAGTAATTATCTCGAAAATATTAAAGAAGCCTTTATCCCGTTCTTTAAGTGGAGCGGTATGGTTGAAAGTACTTTCCTTGCTCCTCTTATCGGTCTTGCGTCGCTCGCCCTCGCGATTACCGGTCTAATCTCTACCTATCATGGTTTCTTTGCCTCTAGAAATTCTATCGCGACTTATCTAATCGTCTTTACTATCATTATCTCCGGTTTTAATCCTAGTTGCGCAATTCTCCTTATCCTCCCGCTCGCAATTTTAATCGCTCATGGCTTCCGCTATATCTTAAATAAATGGTATGGTCTTTTCCCAGAAAACCCTTACGCCCGTGTCTTCGGAATCGTCCCGATTGCGATTTTCCTCGGCGTTATGATTACAAGCGATATTTCTCATTTTATCTTCGGTTATCGCTATAATCCTGCCGTCGCAAACCAGTTTACAAACGATTTAAGCCTAATCCGCAATCACGTCGAAGACGGCTCGACTCTCGTCGTTTTAAACGAAAGCGAATATAACTTCTATAAAATTCTCGCCGATACCGCTTTAATTAACCATAAAGACATCAAAATCGTTAACCGTCTTCCGGAAAAAACCGAGAAAAAACTCGCGACTCTCGGACAAATCGAAGAAAATCTTGAAGAAGGCGAAACTTCCGCCTTTGAAAACTATAATCTCGACCGAATTATTACAAATTCAAAGTCCCAAAACTCCGACCGAATTTATCTCTATTCCGCAAGTAATACCGAGACATCCGAACCGGCTGTCGAAGCTACCGAATCTCCGAGCGGGGAATAATATTTAACTTATACGGATTTGTTGGCTCTACTCCGTTTTTTATTTCAAAATATGCCGCCGCGGCAACCATCGCGCCGTTATCTCCAGAATATTTTATCTCCGGGAAGAAAACGTTTTTAAATCTTTCTTTCGCCGAAAGTCTTAAAAGTTCGTTTGCCGAGACTCCGCCCGCAAACACAAATGATTTTGTATTAGGGTAAAGAAAGTAAGCTTTTTCTAATTTCTCTAAAAGATAATCGACCGCCGTCTTCTCGAACGACGCCGAAAAATCCGCTATCTGTCTAGAATCTAAATGATTTTTTAAGTCATAAGACGGATGTGAAATCGGAAGTCCTAGTTCGCTCTGAACCGAGCGAAGAACCGCCGTCTTTAACCCTGAAAAGCTAAAATCAAGTCCTTCAACATTCGGCTTCGGTAATTTATAACGGTTTTTATCGCCAGTTTTACCGGCTTTCGAGATTGCCGGCCCGCCAGGATAGGGAAGACCTAAAATTTTCGCAACTTTATCGAAACACTCCCCGACCGCGTCGTCCCTCGTCGTCCCGATAATTTCGAAAGACTCGTGCGCATCCATTCTTAAAATCTGTGTATGTCCTCCGGAAACTACAAGCGAAAGAAGCGGGAACTCCGGCATCTCTTCTTTTTCTAGCCAGTTCGCATAAATATGAGACTTTAAATGGTGAACCGCATAAAGCGGTTTCTTATGTAAAATCGCTAAGGTTCTCGCCGTTAAAGTCCCGATTAAAAGCGATCCTAAAAGTCCAGGCGTATGCGTTACCGCAATCGCGTCTATCTCGTCCCAAGTTTTCTTCGCATCACTTAATGCTTTATTAACTACCGGCATCATTACTTCAAGATGGTTTCTCGCCGCAACTTCCGGAATCACCCCTCCATATTCCGCAAAAATATCAATCTGCGAAACAACCACGTTCGACAAAACTTTAACGCCGTCTTCAACTATTGCCGCCGCCGTCTCGTCACAAGAAGTTTCAATCCCTAAAATTAGCATAAGTTTATTATACCATATTATAGCGATAAATCAAATTAGTTCGCTTTAAGAGAATCAATCGGATTACGGCGCGAAGCCTTTACTGCCGGATAAAGCCCGAACAATGTTCCGACTACTACCGAAATATAGAGCGCCGACATAACGATTTCTACGCTAATAAACGGTTTAAACGGCGTAATTATCGAGATTAAGAACGAAACCGCATATCCGAGCGCTAATCCTAGAACCCCGCCGATCATACAGAGAATTAAACTCTCGAATAAGAACTGCAAGAAGATATTCATGTTCGACGCTCCGACCGCTTTTCTAACTCCGATTTCATGCGTCCTCTCCGCGACCGAAACTAACATGATATTCATTACTCCGATCCCCCCGACAATCAAAGAAATACTCGCGACAAGCGTTAGCATCCCTGAAACAATATCAAAGAGCGAGCCGGCCGGATGTGTAATCTCATCCCCATAGGCGACTTTAAAATTCTTTTCGCCGTTTTTTGAAATCGAGAGCTGTTCTTCGATTTTCTTCGCCGTCTCCGCCGTCTTTTCTTCATTCGCAACTTTAATATTAATTTGTTGAATTTGTAAAGCCGTGTCGAGATTTTTTAGCTGATTAACGTTTACTAAAACCGTATCGTCGAAGTTTACGTTATTAAAGTTAATCGGGGAATTAGACTCCGATAAAATCCCGACGACGATAAATCTCTCTCCAAGAAGCGTAAAAGTCTTTCCGACCGGCTCGCTCGTCCCAAATAGTTTCAGAGATAAATCTTTTCCGATTACCGCCGACTTAAACGTTCCATTTTTTAAGAATGTTCCCGACTTAAGTGTCAATCCGATTAAATCTTGTAGCTCTTCGGTTGTTCCTAAAACATTTCCCGCTTCGACTGTCTTTTCGCCGACTAGTGTATTCGTCGAAATCGCGAGCGGCGCTACCGCCATTACCGGATATTCCGCCTCAACATTTTTTTCTAGATTAAGCGCGCTAATCGTCGTTACGTCCGAAAGAGTTAAATTCGACTTATTAAAATGATTTGTCGAAGTTAGCTCGCTTAAAATATCTGTTACTTCGTCTTTACTATCATTCGGACGAACAACGATTAAGTTTCCGCCGATCGCTTCGACTTGCGTCTTAATTAAGTTGTTTACACTTCCCATTAAGCTTAAAATCAAAATAATACTCGCAACCCCAATCGCAATTCCAAGACAAGTTAAAAAGGTTCGTCCTTTTCTCTCTTTTAAGGAAATTCTCGCTAGCCCTAGATGTGTTCGAAGTAATAACCCCATTATTTTTCCTCCTTCTTCACTAGCTCTTCAATCGTCGGCTTCTCTTTTAATCTTACCGACGGGTCTCCGCTTGAATGTAACCCGACTACCGGCATCGCGTTTTTCTTCTTTACCGCCTTCTTCTTCAACACTTTCTTTTTTGGCGGCTCTGGAGTTAAAGTCTCTACCGGACGCATCTCCGGCTTCTCCTCGACCGGAACTAGCGGTTCTTTCTTTTCTTCTTCCTCTTTAACTTCTTCTTTTTTCTCAACTTTCCCGTTCTTATTTAGAACCTGTCCAAGTTCTTCCGGATTTTTATCTCTCGTTAAAATTAAGTTCTTTCTTTCTTCGAATTTCTCCGTATCCGCTTCAAGCTGAACTCCTCTAAAGATAAATTGTTCCGGCTCATTCTCATCTTCTTCGTCTCTCTCGAATCTATCATGAATCGGAATCGGTAAATCTTCGTCCGAAACGGTCTTAATATCTTCGTCGATTCCGCCGTCTAACATGTGAATCACGCGCGTCGCATAAGTCGTTAAATTCGGGTTATGCGTTACCATGATAATCGTATTTCCTTCAGAATGTATCTTTCTAAGCTCTTCCATCACGATATGTGAACTTCTCGAATCAAGGTTTCCGGTCGGCTCATCCGCGAGAATAATTTCCGGTTTCGAAACTAAAGACCTCGCGATCGCAACTCTCTGTTTCTGTCCGCCCGAAAGTTGAGAGGGGAAGAAGTATTCCCTCTCTTGAAGATGGAATCTCGAAAGAGTATCCGAAGCTTGAATTAAGCGGTGTGTCTTCGTCGCTCCCGAATAAACTAAAGGCAAAGCGACGTTCTCGATTACTGATAAATTCGGAATTAAATTAAAATCTTGGAAGATAAATCCAATATTCTTCGCGCGCAATTTTGCTTTTTTACGGCTCGAAAATCCGCTTACCTTCTGTCCATTTAAGAAATAGCTTCCTGCCGTCGGCTTATCAAGTAGCCCTAAAACGTTTAAAAGCGTCGTCTTTCCGCATCCCGACGGTCCCATAATCATAATAAACTCCCCCCGCTTAACTGTTAGGGAGAAATTTTTTAGCGCAAAAGATTCAGCGTCGCCATATCCATAGCTACGACAAATCCCATCAAGTTCAATTAGCTCTCTCGAGCTTTTATCTTCCTCGCTTTTCATTAAAATACATTATAGAGTGATAAAGAGAAAAAATCAAGAATTGAAATAGACTTTTTTCTATGATAGAATAGTTATATTAAAGTGGAGTAATAATGGTGGCTAATAAAAAAACTACGAAAAGGACTACTAGGTCCTCAAAATCTACACGTCGTAAAGTCGTCGATCCTATGATGATTCCGCGCGATGTCGCTAAAGCGAACGAAGATGTCCTCGCCGAATCGGCGATTGATAACGGTGTTGATTTTGATACCGAAGAAGATAACACTTTCTTAGATGATGACGACCTCTATGATATTGACGATCTTTATGATAAAAAAGACGACATAATCGAGATGGACGAAGATACTTTATCTAAAAACAAATCCCGTCTCGAAACGCGCGAACGTCGTAATAATAACAAGAAATACGACAAAAAAGCTGAAAGGGCTCGTAAAAAAGCCGAGAAAAAAGCTAAACGAAAAACTCCGCTCGGCGTAAAAATCTTTATTGGCTTCTTAATTTTCTTAATCATCGCTATTGTCGCGGGCGGTTTCTACGTCTGGACAATCCTCTCGAAAACCTCGAACGTCTTTCAAGGAAACCCGATGGATATTCTTATCGGCTCTCCGCTTGCTAAAGACGAGTATGGCCGAACAAACGTCTTAATCTTCGGTACCGCCGAAGACGACGAAGGACATGGTGGCGCCGAATTAACCGATTCTATCCTTGTTGCCTCGATCGACCAAGATAAAAAAATCGGTTCTGTCTTCTCGATTCCGCGCGACCTCTGGGTTAATTATTCCGTTCCAGGTGAAGAATCGATTTACTGTTCTGTCGGCTATAAAGGAAAAATTAACGCGACTTATTTCTGCGCAAAGCGAAACTTCGACGACGATAAAGAAAAAGGTGCTAAGTATTTCTCGAAGAAAATCGCTGAAGTTACTGGCCTTAACATTCAATATTACGTCGCTGTCGACTTTAGCGTCCTCCGTGACGTCGTAAATACTCTCGGCGGAATTGATGTCGATGTTCACGCTACCGACGAACGCGGAATCCTCGATTATTGTATGCAGAACTTAAAGCTCGATAAAGGTATGAACTATAACCTTGATGGCGATACTGTTTTAAGGCTCGCTCGCGCCCGAAACGCTAAAGGCGGTTATGGTCTCGCTAACTCGAACTTCGACCGCGAGATTAACCAACAACGCATTATGAACGCAATAAAAGCTAAAGCCCTCTCTATCGGCATTCTCGCTAACCCTGTAAAAGTCATTTCTATGATTGACGACCTCGGAAATAACATTAAAACAAATGTTACTATGGCGGAAATGAGAACCGTTATCGACTTCGTCGTCGGCATGAAAGGCGACTTAACCTCTATCGATACTCGAAAACAGTTTGGAACTGGTAATATTAACGGCCAAAGCGTCGTTATCCCGGCTGGCGCCTCGACTGACGTTAGCTCTAGCTCTCTCTATAACTATACAAAGTTCCAACGCTATATTCGCTCTGAAATCGACAAAGCGACCGAAGAATCCGAAAAGAGCGAAACGGAGACCGAAGAAAATTCTGAAGACTAAAACGTGTTATAATATATAATATGTTAGAAGTTAAAAATGTCTCAAAAATCTATCGCACAGACGAAGTCGAGCTAAAAGCGTTAGACGATGTTTCGATTAACTTACGTCGAAACGAGTTTGTGTCGATTCTTGGACCTTCCGGCTCGGGAAAAACTACTTTACTTAATATTATCGGCGGACTTGATCGATATACGAGCGGTGATTTAATTATCGACGGCGTTTCGACCAAGGATTATTATGACCGTGATTGGGATACCTACCGTAACCATAAAGTCGGTTTTGTCTTCCAGTCTTATAATCTAATTTCTCACCAGTCTATCTTGTCGAACGTCGAACTCGCTTTAACTCTTTCTGGCGTTTCTAAAATCGAGCGAAAAAATCGCGCTAAAGAAGCTCTCAAAAAAGTCGGCTTAGAGGATCATATAAATAAGCTCCCACGTCAGCTTTCCGGCGGACAGATGCAGCGCGTCGCCATCGCTCGCGCTCTTGTTAATAACCCGAGTATTATTCTCGCGGACGAGCCAACCGGTGCGCTCGACTCGAAAACTAGCGTCCAGATTATGGATCTTCTTAAAGAAATTGCAAAAGATAAACTCGTCGTTATGGTTACCCATAACCCTGACCTAGCGAAAGAATATTCGACTCGTATTATCAATGTAAAAGATGGAAAAATTATCGGAGATACGATGCCGTTCGACGGTAAAAACGAAGAAGACGTAGAAGAAAATACAAAATATACTTCTATGAGCCTTCTTACCGCGCTCTCCCTCTCGAAGAATAATTTAATGACAAAGCGCGGACGAACCGTTTTAACCGCCGTCGCCGGCTCAATCGGAATTATCGGAATTGCTTTAATTTTAGCTCTCGCGAACGGCGTTAATCAATATGTCGGAAATATCGCCGGAACTAAAACCCTCCCGTCTGAAATTACCGTCGACCGCGACTATATTGAGAGCGGATACAATTTAACATCTATTAAAGAAGATAATTCTAAAGCGAACGGAGACATCGTCGCGGAAGACGATATTAGAACTAACTTTAGCGTCTCGAAACAGAGCCAAATTCGCCATAACGACACAAAATCTTTGAAAAAATATATCGAAGATAATCAAAAAGAATTAAATAGTTTTGTCGACACCGTTAATTATAATTATGGCGTCGACATAAAGATTCTCGATAAAAACGACGAAAACGAAGTTATTACGATTAGCCCGATTAAAGATAATGACCTACTCTCTCTTCTCGGCTCGAACAGCACAAGTAATCTCGTCTCGGAAGAAGATTTTCTAAAAAGCTCCGTTAAAGAGTTAATTTCCGAAACGCCGTATGAGATTCTCTCTGGAAAGTTTCCGGAAAACTCTTCTGAGCTCGTCTTAATCGTCGGCAGAGATAAAAAGTTTTCTCTAAGCTCGGCTTATACTCTAAATCTTGCTCGCCGAAGCGCTCTTGATCAATTTATCGATAATATAAATAACGGTAGGGAATTAGTTTCAGGAAACGTCGGTCTAAACTATTCTGATATTATCGGAAAAACTTATCGTGTTAGCTTAAACGGGGAAGATTACGACAACGCTAAAGAAGTAAAAATCGTTGGTGTCGCGACCGGAAAAACCGATAGTGACGATACTGGCTTCCTCGCTTATAGTCATGAGCTCGTCGAAGAAGTCGTTAACGCTTCTTCCGATTTCGATATCGACTCTCCGAAAGTTATTAGCTTCTACGCTAAAACCGAAGACGATAAGAAAAAAGTTAACGAATTTCTTGATAAATATAACGAATCTACCTCTGATAAAATTGTCTATAAAGATTCGACTCAAGAAATGATTAAGACGATTAAAAGCGTCGTTAATATGCTCTCTTATGTCTTAATCGCGTTCGTCGCTATTTCGCTCGTCGTTTCGAGCATTATGATTGGAATTATTACCTATATCTCTGTTCTTGAAAGAACTAAAGAGATCGGTATCCTTCGCGCAATCGGCGCCAGTAAAAAAGACGTTGTCCGCGTCTTTAGAGCCGAAACTATTATCGAAGGATTTATCGCCGGCTTAATCGGTGTAACGGTCGCTTGGTTACTTAGTTTAGCGGTTAATGCAATTGTTTCGATAGTTGCACATATCGAAAATATTACGTCGATGGATATTTTCCAAGCCATCGTCTTAATTACAATCTCGATTGTATTAACCATGGCCGCAGGGGCGGCCCCGGCAGCTCGCGCCAGTAGAAAGGACCCGGTGGAAGCCTTACGCTCCGAATAACGGGCCAATAAAAAATATACCCGAAAGGGTATATTTTTTAATCCATATATTATATTACGCGCGCAACTTCGTCTAATGTCGTATCTCCGCGAAGCGCCGCGAGAACGCCTTTCTGTTCTAGCGTAATCATTCCGATACCTTTCGCGGTCTTCTCGATTGCGTCCGTATTTATATCTTCAACGTCTCCGCGGATATATTTCTGAATCTCTTCCGTAACCGATAGCTGTTCCATAATTACGTTTCGTCCTTTATATCCAAACGGATCTTCCTCTCCGGACGGAACCGCTTTATAAAGCTTATAGTCATCCGGATTAAAGTCGAACCCAAGTTTTTCTGAAATCGTCTCGTTCGAAAGTCCATCTAAAACTCGCGCAATATATTTTTTCGTCGCCTCGTCTGGCGTATAAGCCTCTTTTGAATCAGAAAGATGACGAACAAGCCTCTGCGCAATCACCATCCGAATCGAGCTCGAGAAAATCGGGTTCGTTCCAATTAAATCAATCATACGCGAGAACGCCGCCGCTGTCGTGTTAGCGTGGAACGAGGAAAGAACTAAATGCCCCGTAATCGACGCTTGAATCGCCGTTTTCGCCGTATCGCCGTCGCGAATCTCGCCGACCATCACAACATCCGGATCGAGACGTAGAACCGACCTTAGCCCGTCCGCAAACGAGCCTCCTCCGGTCGTATCAATCGGAATCTGCGAAATTCCCGTAATCCCATATTCAATCGGGTCCTCAAGTGTAATAATCTTCCTGTCCGTCGAGTTTAACGCGTTAATAATCGAATAGAGCGTCGTCGATTTACCTGAACCTGTCGGACCTACCATTAAGACTAGTCCTCTCGGGTGCGAAACGACTTCGCGAATCTCCGCTAATTCTTCTTCCGTTAAACCGAGTAAATCTAGATTAAGTAAACTTTCGTCAAAGTTAAAGAGACGAAGAACCGCGTCTTGTCCATACATCGTCGGAATCGTCTCAACACGAATATTTAGAAGATGTGATACTCCGTCAACAAAAACGTCTTTCTGCATGTGTCCAGATTGTGGCGTTGTTGCCGCCGTCGAAACTCCCGCGCGGCTCGATAACTCGCCCATGAAAACGCGGTATCTATCTCGGTTAATATTCGCTACTGGGTGTAAAATTCCGTCGACACGCATCCTAATTCGAATCGAATCGCGTAAGTTTTCAATATGAATATCTGAAGCTCCTAGCCTATCTGCTTGGTCGAGTAAGAAGTCAAAAACTTTATCTGTCCCAACCGAATTTAATGTCTGTGAAACCGAAGCAAGTGTCTCCGAATCTCCTTCGGAAGCAATTTTAATATCGTCATAATGAACCTCTTTCGGCGGGTCATATCTAAGCATGAAAACGTTATAGCCAGATAGAGAAATTAAGAAGAAATCAACTTTCTCGCCATAATTCGCATATTGTTGCGTCTTTTTATCGATTACCGAACGCGGAGTTTGAGACGTTACCATAAACTGATAATGTTCTTCATTTCCGCCTTTTTGAAGCGGAATAATATAGTTCTCGTGCATCTCGGATTTATCGATTACGTTCGGAACAAGCGGAATCGTATTCTCAAACGACCTCGTATCAAGATAGGGAAGACCTAAAATTCTCGCCCGATTTTGCGTCGCGGCTTCTTCATTATCTCGTCTCTTTTGTTGTATCTCTTGTTCGTCCATTTTCCACCCAGTTTACTATCTTAATTATATCACAAGCATAACTACTTTATAATTTTTCGAATAGCTTTTTCCGTTTCTTTTAAATCCTCGAACGGATGCGATCCGTCCGCTTTTAAAATCGTCTTCTCGTGTCCTTTTCCTAAAACTAAAACAATATCTCCTCTTTTCGCCATCGAAACTGCTTTTTCTATTGCTTTCGCACGGTCAAGCTCGATAAAGACGTCTTTATCTAAAATTTTTCCGGCTCTCTCGCACCCGACTAAAAACATCTTTGCTATCGCCTCTGGTTTTTCGTCGCGCGAGTCGTCTTCCGTAATTATACAAATATCCGAATATTTCGCAGCTATCTCTCCGCGCTCATCTCTCGTCGTTTCGTCTCGTCGTCCCGCCCCGCCGAACAGGGAAATAATCCGTCCGTTCTTATTTGGATAGACCGAATCAAAAACTTTCGAAAAAGCGTCCGGCGTATGTGCATAGTCGACAATCGCTTCAAAATTCTGTCCGAGCGAAACCCGGTTCATTCTCCCCTCGACCGATTCTAAACTTAAAATCCCGTCGTGGATTTCTTCCTCCGTTAGTCCGAGCTTTAACCCTACCGCCGTCGCCGCTAGAGAATTATAAACCGTAAACTCTCCGGGAATCTGCGTCTCGATTTTAAAATCTTTTACCTCATAAGAAACTCCGCTCGGAGTTAACTTTATGTTCTGCGCTTTTAACATCCCTCGCTTAATTCCATAGGTAACTCCGTCCGAAACCGCTTGGCTAAAATAAGCCGAACTTTTATCATCCGCGTTCGTAACTCCGAACTTCGCTTTTTTAAAAAGTTTTATTTTTGCTTTTCGATAATTTTCGAACGTCTTATGATAGTCTAAATGTTCGTGCGTTACGTTCGTCATTACCGCAATCTCAATCGGAATCCCGAGCGTCCTAAACTGACACATCGCATGCGACGTTACCTCGAGAACGAGATATTCCGCTCCCGCGTCTAAAATCGCTTTAATTCGTTTATTTAACGTAAACGAGTCCGCCGTTGTCATATGCTCAATTTGGCTATGAAAATTTTTAAAATCTCCCCAGCCGATCGTCGTTAAAAGTCCAGCCTTCCTTCCGCTCGCGTTTAACATTTTCCAAATCATAAACGAAGTCGAAGTTTTTCCGTTCGTCCCCGTAACTCCGATAACTGTCAGTTTTTTCCCAGGAAATCCATATCTTATCCCCGCAACTCCCGCTCTAACGAAATGATAGGGAAGAACTATCTTATTATATCCAGGAATTAAATCAGTAACCTTATCCTTTAAACTCATAATAATATTATTATACCACGCTATTAGAACTACCGCCGTCGCTCATAAAATCTTCTAATTTTATCGCCTCGTCGACCGAATAATCTCCAATCTTCGTCCTCCGAAGCGAAGTTAAATATCCCCCAACGCCTAAACTAGCGCCGATATCTTCTCCTAAAGTCCGGATATATGTTCCTGAAGAAACAAACGCCCGAATCTTTAAAATCGGATAATTATATTCTAGAATCTCTAGAGAATAAATCGAGACTTTTCTAACTGGCGTCTCGACATCGACGCCAGATCTAGCTAATTTATACGCCCTCTCCCCATTAATTTTTACCGCCGAAAACGCCGGAACTTTCTGCGAGATTTCTCCAACAAACTTCGAACAAGCCTCAGAAACTTCCGAAAAACTCGGAACTCGACTAGAAACCTTAGAAATTTCTCCCTCTGGATCTCCTGTCGTCGAAGTCGCCCCGAGAAAAATCTCCGCGACATATTCTTTATCTTTCTTTAAAAACTCGTTCGACCTTTTCGTCGCTTTTCCCGCGAGCAGGATTAAAAGTCCCGTCGCGAACGGATCAAGCGTCCCCGTATGCCCGACTTTAACTTTGACTCCTCCGTTTTTATCTCGAAGAACTCTTCGGACTCTCGCGACAACACCGAAGCTCGTTATATTATCCGGCTTATCAATTAAAATAACCTCGTCCATAATAATTAAAACGAAACGTTCACCTTAAACCACTTCGAAAATCCGTCATACGAGCTATAAAATCCTTTATCCTCGTCCGAGTCAAATCTTAAGAAATTAACCATCTCCCCTTTATTATAAATAATTACGCTCGGAAAATATTTTATAGAATTATAAATCGAAGTGTCTTTTACATAATCCGAAGTTAAATAATAAAAACTCAGTTTATTTTCTTTTTGGAACTTTAAAACGTGTTCTTTAAATTCCGCCGTAACTCCGGAACAAACCGGCAGGGAAACATAAACTACAAACGACTTCTTTTCAGAAATTAGCCCCTCTAAAACTCCCGAGACGTCTTCCGAAATCTCGGTCATCTCGATTTGTTTTCCATCCGTCCCGACATATTCCGAATCTAAAACAACCTGCTCAGAAACGACCGGCGCCGAAACCTCCGAATTTTTTAAAACCAGAAAGACAATAAATCCTAAAATCGCTAGAAAAACGAGCGTTAAAATCGAGAAGATAGCCAATCTCGAATTTGAATTACGCTCGCTTTTTCTTACCATCTTATTTCTTATGTAGTTCGTTAAAGTCTATCGTATGATAATCAAGTCTCCAGAACGCATAAGTCTCCGTTCCGTCAATTGTCATTTTTATCGAAGTCTTATTCTCGCCCTCGTAATACCAATATCCCCCAACGTTATAAATCTTATTTTCATCCCATCCAAGCGAGACTAATAATTTCTTCGTCATTCCGGCATATCCACCGCCGCCACACATTAAGAAGATATTTTTATCTTTCGGGAAGAGGTCTTCTAAAATCTGTTCCGACTCAATATAATTCGCGACATATTTTCCGTCCGTATCTTTCGAGAATAAAGTTTTTCCATTATAACTCTCACCGACTTCTTCCGGTAATCCTTCCGGATAAATTAGATAAGGTAGAGGGACAACCTCAAATCCGTTAACGATTCCAGAAAGATAAGAATCTCCATCAATCTTCGAATAGTCTGCCTCGTCAACTAACATTCTCATGTCGCGATAAACCGAATCCGAGCGTCCGAGATAGTTATCGATTGTCGTTTCGTTAATATTTTTATCAATCCCCATTTCTCCTCGCATGCCTTCTGAAACTTCTGGCGTCGGTAAAGCCGAAAGTTCTTCCGGATCGTAATTCGAAAGCGCTTTAAAAGTCGAGAACATAATAATTAAAATTGCTAAAACCCCGACGATAATCGGCGCCGCAATCGCAATCGCCTTAAGTAATACCGGCGTCTCTTCTATATCTGTTTTTTTAACCATTTATAAAACCTCCATTTTCTCTATTTTATCATATCTAAAATAAATCTTCCATATCGTTTATGCTTTAGAAATTAACATAAAAGTGGTATAATAAATCCATAATCAAGGTCTTATTTTATGCCGAATAAAAATTATCTAGAAAAGGATAGTATTACCCCTGATTTTTTGAAGTCAGTAAAAGAAGATCTTAGAAATCTTGAAGAAACAACCGAAAATCTCTCTCCGGAAGAAAACGAAGTTTCTTCAGCTAGGGAATTAGAGAATCAGTTTAAGTTTACCGGCTCTGGAAAATCTCTGTCTGATAAAATTAAAACCGCTAAAAAAGCAAACGGCTTAAACCAGCTCGCAAAAATTAAAAAACAAGCTCCGCTTCTTGCTATCGCCGGAATAATTGTCGCGGCTATCGCTTTTATGTTTTTCTCCGTCGGGACTCTCGGAAACCAAATTGAAACTTTAATTACTCGCGCTACCGACACTATGTTCGGCTCCTATTCTGAAAATACTTTACGCATAACCGAAGAACTTTTAGATGGAAAACATGGCGAATTTCCGGAATATTTAGAAGAAAGATTACAGGCTCAAGGGATTACCGTCGCTAGCTCTGGCGAAAAATATACTCTCGATTGGGGCGGAATTAAAATTAACTCCGGAAATTTCCGCGAAGTTTATACGAACGACGTTAACTTCCGCGAAGCTTATACAAAAGCTAAGCGCGGACGAAGCTCGAATTTTTATGATAAACCTGCTACTTTTGTGTTTACAAAATTAGGGGTTTCGAGAAACCTCTACCGTAGCTATAACCAAACTGGCGACAACGACGCTGATACAAAAGCTTACCGAAAGACCGAAACCGATCTCTTCGACGGCGGAACTTCCTCAAGAGTTAATACCGTAATTGAACACGAATATACCGATGACGAAGGAAAAACTCATACCGAAAAAGTTAAATCCGGCGAAGATATCGGAAACTCGAAAGGTGTCGATTCTCGCGCTCAAGCTCGAAGTTATTTAATGAACGCCGCTGGTCGCGCCGCCGATACCGCGAATGTCGCTTGTGCCGCGCTTAAGGTCGCGAATATGATTTCTATTTCTGTCGCCGCCGCCGAGATTTATCAGGCTATAAATTATTTCTTAAGTAACGTTGAAAATATTTCTAAAACTAAAGCCGGGGACGGAAACCAAGCCGCCGAACATCAGCTTTTAAATTTCTTAAACGAAGAAGTAACGACAACTTATACCGACGTCGAGAGCGGGGAAGAGAAAGAAGTGACTGGCGCCCCGATTCAAGCCGAAGGCTTCGCTAATGTCCTCGCCGGAGTAAGCCCAAACCTAAATAAAACTAAAAATTATTCAGTCGAATCCGCTTTTCTCGCTTCGGGCTTCGCAATCGGTCTAACCGCTGCCAGTAATAAAGCCTGTGGCGGGCTTCGCGCCGTCGGAGCTGTCGCTAGTATCGCCGTCGGAATTTTAAGTGGCGGAATTGTTAATTCTCTCGCTTCTGTCGCTAAAACCGTTATTATAAACGCCGCTCTCCAAGCCGGAATTTCCGCGACTCTCTCCGTCTTAATCCCGAAAATCGCGAGCGCATTATTCGAAAATACCGCCGAATCTCTCGCTGGAGTTCCGGCCGGCGAAACTTTCGTTAAAGGCGCCGCTCTCGGAAATAAAAAAGTTTCGCGTGGCTCAAGCGGACAGCTTCTCGCAACTAAAGAAATCGCCGCCGCCTATAGTCGCCAGACTCAAGTCGCCAATGCTTATGAAGCCGAGATAAATCGTAAAAACGCTTCGCCTTTCGACGTTAGTAATCCCGATACTTTCCTCGGTTCTATCGCCACGAAGCTTGCCGTTATAAATAAATCGAGTTCTCTCCTTGGCTCGATTAGCTCTGTCGCTAGTATCGCCGGGAACTCTTTCTCTTATCTCTTTAATTCTTTCGGAACAAAAACTTTCGCCGATAGTATCTCTGATCCAGGTTTCGAAGTCGATACCGAACTCGCCGGAACAGATTATTCTCAAGTTTTCGCCGATAGCGCCACCTGCGAAAAACTCTCGGACATCGGCGCCGCTTGTGATATGTATGGTGTAGAAATCCCTGCGACTGATCCAAAAGTTATGAAAGTCGCGAGCGACGATCCAAAATATCTCGAGGTCTTATCAAGAAATGTTACTAAAAAGTCCGACGGAACTTATGAAGTTATCTCAGACAGTCTTCTTGCTAAGAAAACTATGTATTGTGACGAGCGCGACAGTCCGTTCGGCGTCTATGACGCCAATATCGCAAACGCTTTCCAAACTAGCTTCGGCTTCGCCGATAATATCCCGATTTTAAACGACGTTATCGACCTTGTTAATGCTGTTGAAGATATGAGCCCAGAGACTGAAGGTTGGGCGCTCGGAAGCTACTGCGTGATGAGCGAAGAAAATCCTTATTATGAAGATTTAATTTATCTCCAACATTTCGACGAAACCGCTCGAATCGGAACACAAATGGAACTTGAAGAATACCGCGGCGAAGACGGCTCAATTAAAAATCCAATTCTGAGTTATAAAACTGACTATTATGAAAAAAATCCAATCGACACGAGCGAAGCCGGACTTCTCGCTCGCTATACCGGAAAAACTAAAGAAGAAGCTGAAGAATTTATCGCCTTTATCGACTACATGAATTATCTCGCGGAAAATACTCCGCCGGAAGAAGAAAAAGAAGCAAAGGTTCCGACCTTTAAAGAAGAAAAATTAAAAAATATTTTCGCTTACCTCCTCCCAGAAATTACTTATGCCGACCTTAGAACTAGGAGTCTTGTAGCATGAATAGGTTAAAAGCTTTCATTGTCTTTAGTTTAAGCTTAATTTTTGCGCTCTCTCCGCTTAATGTTTTCGCAATTAAAGAAACTGTCTGGGATATGTTCGATTTAAATAATATCTTCTATTATGACCCAGACGGCGAAACTTGTACTCCTAGCTCCGGCTCCGTTTTATCTGGCGATAATCAGCTCTATAACGGTAATCCAGTTTTAAGTGAAGATGCCTTAAAAATGATCGCTGAGAACCAGCAGTTCTATGAAAAATCCGCCAATAAATATAATATCCCTTGGAAAGTCCTCGCCGTCATGCATTATCGTGAAACTGGTCTAAAAAAATATAACCCCGCAAACGGACAGGGTGTCTATCAGCTCTATTCTTATACTGGTGGCGGTAGTAATGAAAATGCTTTTCTTCCGGCGGGAAATATTTCGGACGAAGAGTTTCAGCGCCAAACCGACATCGCCGCAAAGTTAACTCGCGATAAATATGCTTCCGGTTTAAATCTTAATACTGACGACGGCGTAAAAACTCTCTTTTTCCGTTATAACGGCGTCGCTCAAGCTTATATTTCTCAAGCTCGTAGTCTCGGTTTCTCCGAAGCCGAAGCTAACCGTGGCGAAGGCTCGCCTTATGTTATGAACCTCGCCGACGAAAAACGCGACTCTTCTAAAAATCCAAATTGGAAACAAATTAGAACCGACAACGGGCCGATGGTCGCCGCGAACCAACAACCAGGCGCTTTCTTAATCTACGCCGCGATTGGCGGTTCTTCCGGCTATTCTAGTTGTTCTACCGGTAATTCTTCCGGAAACGGCGACTTAAACGCGACCGCTCTCGCTCTCGCTTGGCCGGAACACGGACACGGCTTAAACGCTCGTGATTCTTATAAAACTGCTCTCGCCGACGTCGGTCTCTCTAATTATGGCGATTATTATGCTCGTATCGGCGCTAGCTGTGATGCTTTCGTCGCGACCGTCTTCCGCTATTCTGGTGTCGATCCAAACTTTATTTGTTGCGGAATCTCTGGACATGGCGCAACTTGGAACTACGTAACGAATTCTGGTAAATTCGAAGAAGTCCCGAATAATACTAGCTCTCTAAAGCCGGGCGATATTCGCTTAAGTAACGGTCATATCGAAATGTACGTTGTCGTAAACGGCGTCGGAAAAATCGCTAGTGCCTCTTACGGCGAACGCACCGGCGAAATCGGTAATTTCTATGATAACTCTGGAACATTTAAAGCTTATCGCTGGAAAGGGAATTAATGGATAGAAAAAGTTTTTTTAGAGCTAACTCAAACGAAAAACAGAAAAAGTTTTTTAAGGTTTCAATTATTATTTTAATTTTGATTTTTCTCGGAATAATTATCTTTTCTATTATTAACTTTTTCCTCAACATCGATAAAACTTCTGAAATAAAAATTCTCGTCGCTCCGAGCGACGCTATCGTTAAAATTAACGGCGAAATTTATCCAACTAATACAACTATTAAAGTCGTTCCGGGAACCTATGATGTAAAAATCGATAAAACCGGTTTTATCTCTTATCATAATTCTATTACCGCGAACGCAAATGAAACAGCCTATCTTTATGAATACTTAAATGAAGAAAATGAAAACGGCACTTTCTATAAAGATAACGAAAAAGAAGCCGGGATCGCGCAAAGAATTTCTGATTTTAGAGCCGATAAGTTCCATGAAGATTATACCGGAACCGATCCGATTTGGGGAGTTACTCCTTATTCTAGCTATCAAGAGGGAATTAAAATCTCCGCCGAAAAATCCGGCAGTAAAGTTAAATTAAATGTTTATCTCTATACTTGTCTCGACGACGAAGTCCAAAAATTAAAACAAAAAGCCTTAAATTATCTCGAAGAAAATAATATAAATCTAAAAAATTACGATATTTCCTATTCAAACTGCTAACGGTTTTTGATATAATTATCTTATATGAAGGTCGGAAATTTTCTGAAAAAGTTTTTAAAGTCTTCTTTCTGTTTTATCTCGATTTTAGCGATTATTATTGACGCCGGAATTATTCTCCCCGCCTCCGCTAAAGTCGTCCTCCCGACCGGTCGCGACGAAGAATTCTCTCAGAACGACATCCTTTTCTATAACCCTACTACAAGTAAAAATAAAAATACCTGCTCTACTGGTGGTGGAAATTGTAATTTTACCGGAGATACAAAAGACGAAAAACTTTGGTCTGGGCTTCGTAGCTACGGTTTTACCCCCGAACAAACTGCCGCCCTACTAGGTAACTTCTCTCGCGAAGGAGGATCTCCGACTCGACAAGAAGATTCCTACAACAATGCTCGCGATAAAGGCTGTAAAACTCAAGAAGGTAATGCCTATACTGTTTGGACCGGTCCAAATGAACACCATTCTTCTTGTATTGGTGGTCCATATAGTGCCGGAACCGCGGTTCAGGGTATCGGTCTTAGCTTCGCCCAATGGACCTATAAAACTCGTCGAGAACATTATTTAAACGTCATGAAGGGTCTTGGACTTTATGACACCTACTTTGACGGAGACGCCTATAAGGAGTGGGGAAGACTTTCTGACGACGCACTAAAGTCAAAAGTTTCTGAAGACGATTATAAGTCATTATGGTGTGCCGCCTTAAACTTTGTCTATGAAGAAATCTTTAACGGAGATTATAAGGAGTTCCTCAATAAAGACTCTGTTGATTCAATGGCTGATTATGTCGCAACAACTTACGAGAACTGTAGTGGATGTCGTACGGGTACAAGCGAAAATCTAGCTCGCCGCCAAGCCGCTAAAGATTTTTATCAAAAATACCTAAATGGTGATTTCGACTCCGTCGACCCGGGTGACTCTCCATCTGGAGGTAGTTCTGGAGGCTCTAAGTCAAGTGGCGAAGACGGTTCTAACGTTCTAATTATTGGCGACTCAATTACCGTCCGTTCTACAGACGAAATCAAAAACCTAATGCCGAGTGTTACTATTGACGCCGAAGTCGGGCGCGGTTTTCCTAAGGGCGTAGAAATTCTCGAATCTATAAGCAGTGTTCCTGATATTATCGTCTTTGCGCTCGGAACTAATACCGATAATATTAAAAAATCCGACGCCGAAAAAGTCTTATCTAAAGCCGGAAGTAGTAAAGTTGTTTTCGTTACAAACTATTCTCTCGGAGCACACGACTACACCG
The DNA here is from genome assembly GCA_017406985.1 of Candidatus Saccharimonadota bacterium. Classification (GTDB taxonomy): domain Bacteria; phylum Patescibacteriota; class Saccharimonadia; order Saccharimonadales; family Saccharimonadaceae; genus Nanosyncoccus. The sequence goes on along the minus strand of JAFQXL010000004.1, from coordinate 452,740 downwards.
GAAATAACGCCCTCTTTAATAGCCTAAAAACCGAACATAATAACGTAGTAGTTGCCGATTGGTCTGGCGCTGTTTCCTCCGACCCGACTAAATATGTCGCAGACGAAGGCGGTTCTATGGATGTTCACCCGACTGTTCCAGACGGAACTAAACTCTTCGCCAAAACTATTTATCAAGCCATTACTAATAAAACCTCAAATTGTGGTGGAAGTTCTGGTGGCACTACCATTATAGATATTGACGGAGATAAATATGCCTTCCCGATTGCCGGCGCAACTAAAGCTAACATCTTAAACGGAAAAAACGGTCTAGCAACCGCTCTCTCTCCAGTTCCATGCTCAAGTTACTCTAGTTGCCATCACGATTATACTGCCGTTGATACTGGAATAAAGTTAGAGCCGAGTAAGGCTTCTGAATATGGTGGAAGTGAGGGAGACATGATGTATTATTCCGCCGGAGCTCAAGTTGTCGCTATCACTTCTGGAACGGTTACAAAAAATTCTAGCGGCTATAACGGCGATCCTAAATGCGGTTCTATAACTTTCAAGGGCGACGACGGACGTAATTACTGGATCGGACACACTCTTTATGATTCGACTATTAAAGTCGGCGACCATTTTGAAGTTGGACAGAACATGACTATTATCGGCCCTCCTGTCTGTGCTAATAACACCCAGTCTCACGTCCATATCCATACCTTTAATGGTACTTGTACTAAAACAGTCCATACTGGATGCACTAAAGATGCAATCGATATTATAAATAAAACCTACGAATCGTTACCGGAGAACTAACATGGAAAATTATGGAAATTTATTAAAAAATCCTCGAGCTAAAAAGGTTATCATATTATTAGGTGTTTTTATTGCGGGAATTGTAGTTATTTCAATAATCCTCATGGTTTTTAGAATTAAAATGGTAAGTGAAGAGGTCAACCACGGCCCGGACGATAGTGATAATCAGCCCGCGGTTTATTTTGAAAACCGCTACCTTCTAGATTATACTATCGGAAAAATCCACGATTCAGAATTATTATCTAACCTTGAAGAGTTCATTTTAGAAGAATCTAATACAGCCCCGGAAAAGAACACTCCAAAAGAGGGCGAAGCCGATAATATTATTACCGGAACAATTGAAGAAGAAGGATTTAAAAAACTTAGTAACCAGCCAAAATATACCTATCAATTCTTCTTTAATACTTCAGATGGTAGAAAATATACAATCTATGCTCGCACCGACGAAAATTATGGAAAAGATTTTCTCATAACCGTTATAGATCGCACAGATAAAAACGCCGCTTCCGACCGTATCTACATTAACACTAACGACGAACCCTCTTTTAAGACTAATCTTACAAATTGGGGAAACAGTTTTAATCTAACTTCTCCAAAGATTATTATGAAGTCACTCACCACTCAAAGCTAACAGATACCTAGTCATAAGCATTATTGATTTTTTATCATTTTTATGATATAATATAAACAAGAGTTAATAGATACTATAAAAAATCTATCGAATTTTAGGAGGTGCAGATATGAAAAAATCTTTAGGTTTACTTATTTTATTAACTTTTATTCTTTCAGCTTGCGGAACAAAAGCTTCTTCCATTAAAGAGAGTAGGGAACCGGTAAAAATTCAATATAAAATACAGGAGGAAACAGTAGAAAAAACAAAGGAACCAGAGAAATTGGAGGAGATAGAAGAAGCAAAGGTCTTACCAGATATAAATGACTTTTGGGATAAAGATAATAACTATCTAAACTTAAAAGATTATTTATATGCTTGCGGAGCGACAAATATAGTCGAGGATTACATGAAAAGTAATAGCATTATCGAATATATCGTAGATATTTATGGATATAAAGTTTTTATCTATACGATTAACGAAGGTAATGTCCCAAATCTACTTTTCGGGAAATCCGAAGATGAAATTATCGCCTATTATGATTTCGATCGCTCCGAGCATCAGATTTTAATGACTATCGTCGATAAAGATACGTCGCCTACCGTCTTAGTTCATACCGAAACACTAGAAGTTCTTCCGGAACTTCTTAAAGCTCTATCTCTAAACGAAGTTAATAATCTCGAAAATTACATCTATCTATAACCCTCTAAAGCGCCGGCCCCTCCGGCGCTTTTTCTAGTCTACAACATCTACGCTCGTAATAATAACTTGATTATCTTTAAAATTTGAAGTTAAAGATTTCTGTCTCGTCTCGTCGAGCTCCGAAAAAACATCGTCCAGAAGAACAATCGGTCTTTTTCCTACTCGTTCATAAATCATTTCCGCCTCGATAAATTTTAGAGCTAAAATAATCGAACGAACTTCTCCTCGGCTCGCCGAACCGTTCGCCTCCGAACCGTTAAAAATAAATTCATAATTATCTCGATGCGCCCCGAATCCAGTATGTCCTAAAATTAAATCGCGCGAAAGCTCGCTTTCTAACCTCGCTAAATATTCACTCTCCGAAACCGAGTCTCCCTGTAAATTATAAGAAACTAAAACCTCGTCAGAGTTTTCCGCAATCGAACGATAGGTCGAGGTGAGTCTCGAGTTTATCTCCGCAATCATTTTTTCTCGCCTCTCTCTAATCTCTACTCCGTATTTCGCGAGCATTACGTTCCACGAAAAGATCATTGGGCATACTTCTTCTAAAGAATATTCCGAACATTTTTTCAGTAAATCATTTCGTTGTCTTAAGGCTTTTTCATAGCGACTAAGTAGGGAAGAATAAGAATCGTCTAATTCCGATAAAATCCGGTCAAAAAAATCTCGTTTTCTCGTCGGCGAAGACTCGATTAAATGTAAATCCCCCGGAAGGAATAAAACGACCGGATAACGATATTTTTTCGGAAGTCTTAAATTCTTTTTCTCTCCGACTAAAAATTGTTTTTTAAAAACTCCGTTATTATCTCCATAAACTACAACTGTTTTTTCTCCACTTAAAAAATCCACTTCAATCCGATAGAACTCCGCACCCCTTTTGATTATATCCGTATCTGTTGCTCGAAAAGATTTTCCTAAAAGTGCAATATAAATTGCCTCGAGAACCGATGTTTTTCCACTTCCATTTTCACCAACGATAACCGATGTCTTCTTTTTAAAATCAAAATTAAACGTCTCGTGACACCTAAAGTTCGAAAGTTTAATTGATTTTATGATCATTTTACCCCTTTAGAGGCATTACAATATGAATATAATCGGTATTTTTATTATTCTCAATTTTTACCGGTTGAAGACTTCCAGAAATCCCGAGCTTAAGTTCTTCTTCCGATAAAGCGTTTAAAGCGTCGAGTAAATATCTCGAATTTAAAATTACTTTCGCATCGCCCGAGACTTCTGTCTCGATTTCCGAAGTATTTTCCCCAAACTCGTTCGCGACTGAAGAAACCTTTAGAACCCCCTCCGCACTAGAAGTTTCTAAGATAATCGAACCTCCGACTTCTCGTGCAAACAGAGCTGCTAACTTCGTTACTCGAAGAATATCCGCCTTTTTAAGCGTTAAACTAACATCGACTTTTTCCGGAATTAACTTACGATAATCTGGGAAAGAACCGTCTATATATTTTGAAGTAATCTCAATCTCACCCATCCTAAAACAAACTTCTGCTTCGTCGAATAAAATCTCTACCTCTTCAACTTCTTCCGAAAGGGAAGATAAGACTTCCGAAATTGTATTCGCCGGAACAATCGCTTTAACTTCCGAAGAAACCTCCGAAATTAGTTTCTTCTCCGCGAGTCTATATCCGTCCGTCGCCGCGACAAATAAAGCTCCGTCCGCCGTATTAAAATATACTCCCGTAAGCGCCGGCCTCGTCGTGTCGTTCGAAGCACAAATCTTTACAGCGCTCATTCCTTCTTTAAAATCTTCTACTGGAATTTTATAAATAACCGATTTTTCCTCATTTAACTCTGGAAGTTCCGGAAAATCAGAAGCATCACTTCCGTTCATAGTTGATTTATATTTTCCTGAAGATGTAGTTATCTTCATATCAGAAGTCGTAATTTTAACTTCTCCTTTCGGAAGATTCGCGACAAAATCTGCTAAAAGTCTCGCCGGAACCGTAATTTCGCCATTTTTCGACTTAGAAGTTGGTAAATAATCTACTACCGCCATATCTAAATTAGTTGTAGTTAAAGTTACTTTTGAATCTAAAACTCTAATTAAAACATTATTTAAAATCGGTAAAGTCGTCTTTCCGTTAGTTGCTACTTTGGAAACAACCGCTAATGCTTTAGCAAGTTTACTTTGATCTACATTTATTTCCATTTCTTTCTCCTTATTAAATATTTAATAGTAATAGTAGTAGGCTATGTGGAAATCGAGGAAAACTCCCGTTTAACAGAGACAAAACGTAAAAATCCCATGTTTAAAACTAGTGGGAAAACTTTTGGAAAACTATATGGAAAACTCGAAAAACGCGTGGAATACTTAAAAACTCTAACTATTCCACAATAAAAACTCGCAATTAATTCACAAACTTTTTCACAGACTTTCTCGCAACTTTTTAAACAACTATTCATAAATCGTCTCCCGAAGCGTTCCGATTTCTTCTCGAAGCTTAAAATTCATTTTCATTTCACTATTAATTCTTCTTACCCCGTTCATAACTGTTGTATGGTCTTTCATTCCGAGCTCATGCGCCGTCTTCGTCGTTGATAAACCAAGCTCATTTTGCATTAGATACATCGCGACTTGTCTCGCGTTTTTAATATGCGCGACTCGCGATTTCGAAAGCATTGTCGAAACCGGCATCTCATAATACTTCGCGACCGTACTAATAATTTTCTTCGGTGTCGTCGTATTTTTATGTAAACTCGAAGACGTATTCGTATATCCAGAGCTTATAATCTGAAGTGGCGACATCCCCCTGAGTTCCGCGAACGCGATTAACTTCTCATATTCTGAATTTAAATCTCGAACATTCGTTTTTACATTCTCTGCGATATATTCTATTGCTTCTCGCTCAATCTCAACTCCGTCGAACTCCGCCTTAGACTGTAAAATCGCGCATTTATCTTCGAAGCTCGGAAGCTGAATATCATAAGCTCCGGATTGAGTTAATCTTGAAGAAAGTCGAACGTCTAAATCTTTAATCTCATCTGGTAATCTATCACAAGTGACGATAATCTGTCTCTTCGATAGATACATCTCGTTAAAGAGATTAAAAAACTCGTCTTGAGACTTATCTTTCCCGATAATCATCTGAAAATCGTCGACAATTAAAACGTCGAGATTATAATATTTCTTCGTAAAAGCTTCCGGTTTATTCGCTTTAAGCGCGTCGATAAAATCCGAATAAAATCTATTAATCGGAACATATAAAACTTTTAATTTTGGATTCTGTTTTAAAAGTTCGTTTCCGATCGCTTGAACTAAATGAGTTTTTCCGACGCCAGATTTCCCATAAAGAAAGAATGGGTTTCTTTTTCCTCCAGGGTCTTTAACTACCATCTTCGCCGTATAAACCGCCACATCGTTATTTGTTCCGACGACGAAATTATCGAAGTTAAACTCTGGAATTAGTCCGGTCGAAAGGGAAGAACGAATCGGATTATTCTCGATTATTCTTGTTGGTTTCGACTTTCTTTCTGTTGTCTTTAAAATCTCGTCTCTAGAAATAACTTCGCGCGACTTCTTAACTTTATTTCCGCTATCTTTAACAATATATTCAGCGGATTTTACCTCGACGCCGTTATTATTTAAAGCCTTAATAATCTCTTTATTGAAATTTTTCTTGACGTTTATACTCATGAAAATATTTTTAACGCCAATTTTTGCTACCCCGTCTTCGACCCCCTCGAGCGTAGTTTCTTGAAGGTAAGTTAGAAATTTTTCGTGAGAAACCTTATGCTTCATCTCCTCGAGCACATTTTTCCACACGTCAAACATCTAAAAACCTCCTTTTCTCCCACCCGACCTTCTTATATTATCTACATTATAACAAATTCCTCTAAACTTTTCCACAGAAAAATTCAATATTTTTAATATTTTATAATATTATTTTTCACTAACAGAGGTAGAACTTTTCCACAGAAGACCTCTTTAATCTAATTATTACGTGGAAAACTCCTTGAAAAAAGAGGAAAACTACGATATAATATTAAGTAATTTACAAATACTAAAAAGCGCCAAAACGGCTTTGTAAAGTTTTTAGAAATGTTTGGCGTAAAAAGAAAGGAAGAAAAATGCCAAAGCGTACTTATCAGCCACACAAGCGCCAGCGCAAACAAGAACACGGCTTTATGAAACGAAACGCGACTTCTAGTGGACAAAAAGTCCTTAAACGCCGCCGTATTAAAGGTCGCGCTCGCTTAACTTACTAAAATAGGCCCGTAAGGGCTTATTTTTATGATAAAATAAAAATATGCATAATCACTTTGAGGTTATAAAACAAATAATTAGTTTGGCTCCGGGTAAAAAGTTTGAGATAATCCAGATTTTTGTTTCGAATATGCTCTATAATCTCGCGAGCCTTCTCCCGCCTCTTGCTACCGCCGGAATTATTGGTGTCTTAACCGACCGTGGCGAATTTAAAGCTATTTGGTTTTATGTAGTTTTATATCTCCTCTTTTATGTTCTTCAGTTTGCTTTTCTTTCTTGGAATTATCACGTTTATGTCCGCCTTTCTCATCATTATTATTCTACAGTCCAGCAGGAACTTTTTGAACATATCGCAAATAACGACTCAATCCTAGAAAAAATCAGTAAAGGAAAAATTACCGATACTTGTTCCGAAGATGTTTCTTATATTGTTTATGCTGTCGACGCCGCTTCGGACGCTTTTACTGGCTTAATCCAGCTCGCAGTTATCTTTATTATCTTCGCGAGCTATAATATTTGGGTTGCTTTAATCGCGCTTATAATCGACGTGATTTATCTAAAAATTATGAATAATAACTCTCGAAAAATCGCGAAATATTATGAGGGGACTAGAAAATATCAGGATAAAATCATTGATATCTTAAATCAGATGCTCGGAAATCTAAAGCAGGTTAAATCTCTAAATATAATGCCGAACTTAACAAAGCGTCTCGATAAAAGCCGTAGAGATTATGATATTCAATATGATAAACAATATGTCTTTATGACTTCGCGCTATTGTAAAATCCCGATGATTGTTTACGTCGGAAAAATCGCGCTTTATGTTCTTCTTGCTGCGCTCGTTTTAGATAATAAGATGACACTCGATAAACTCGTTCTCCTTGTTTCTTATTTTGAAATGGTTATTACTAATACTGACGAGATTCTTGAACAGTTCTTAAATCTTTCTCATTATACCGTCCGTATAAACCGAATTAAACATATTTTAAATTATACAAACGAAACCGCCGAGATTGAATATGGTGACGTTGATAATGATTATATAAACGGAGTAGTTACTTTCGATCATGTTAATTATGATTTAAAGAATAAGAAAATTTTAAGAAATGTCAGCTTTAAAGCTCTCCCGAACGAAATTACTGCTATCGTCGGCCATCCGGGGGCAGGGAAGACTACAATTATAAATCTCCTTTATCGCCTCTACCGCGTTAAATCCGGCTCAATTTTAATTGACGACGAAAGTATTTATAACTATACGAAAAAAGTTTATAGCTCGAATGTTTCTGGTGTTTTTCAAAAATCTTTTGCCTTTAAAATGAGTATTAAAGATAATTTATCGCTTATTGATTCTGACTTAAAAAATCAGATTTCCGCCTTAAAGCGCGTCGGAATCTATAAAGATATTGAAAAGCTCCCTTACGGAATTAATACGATTATCGACGAAGAAAATCCGGTTCTCTCGGACGGACAACTAAAAAAACTTGCAATTGCTCGCGCCCTCCTCTCTCAAGCGGAAATTCTCCTCTTCGACGAAGTTGTCTCGAATATTGATCCAGCTTCTGTCGCCGATATAATCGAGATCCTAAAGGACTTAAAAGAGGACCATACTGTAATTATTATTACTCATAAGGCCCAGATTATGCAGCTTGCGGACCAAGTTATCGTCCTAGATCGCGGAAAAGTATCCGCTAAAGGGCGAAACCACGAAGTTTTTGAAAAATCCGCTCTCTATCGCGAACTTATGACCGCGAACTATGCTGAGCCGAGTGTTAATAATGACTTTATAATTCAAAAAGACGACAGAGGCGACGACGGTGGTTATCTAAATGACGCCGAAAATACAAAGACTGTAAACTCGAAGATAAAATAGAATTGAATTTTTCTCACCCCTATAGTATAATGAACCTATATGTTTGAGTTAATTGACTTTTTAATTGTAAATCCAATTGTTAATATTCTTTTTGTAATTTATAACTTCGTTGGCGACTTTGGTCTTGCGATTATCCTCTTTACGATTATCGTTAAATTCTTAACTTGGCCGCTTATGAAGAAACAGTTATATCAGACTAAATTAATGCGAAAGATTCAGCCGGAGCTTACTGAAATTAGAAAACGCTGTAATGGAAATAAACAGATGGAATCGCTCCAGATGATGGATTTATATAAGCGCCGTGGCGTAAAACCGATGAGCTCGATTTGGACGATTTTAATTCAACTCCCGATTTTTATCGCGATGTTTACCGCAATTCGCGTAATGGCTCTCCCGACTACGAACGATTATCTCGAGAAACGTGCCTACGCTCCGGTCGCCTCGCTTGATAAAATCTCCGAAGTAATCTCTCAACAAAAAACTTATTTTGAAAAAATCGAGAACAAACAAGAAGGCGAAGAGAACCCGACTTATGAATTTAAGCCGATGCTCTTCGGTTTAGTCGATTTATCTGTCCGTCCGGGAACCGGTAGTGTTAGCCAGTGGATTGTTCTCGCTTTTGCGGTCGGTGCCGCTTTGATTCAGTTCTTAAACTCGAAGATGCAAATGGCGTCTCAGGGTAAAAAGAAGAAAAAAGGCGGAACTTGGAAACGTATGATGGAAGATGCGAAAGCTGGAAAAGATCCGAATCAGGACGACCTTAATGAGATGGTTAGTGGACAAATGACCTTTATGATGCCTTTAATGATGCTCATGATTACAATAAATCTTCCGGGCGCGCTCTGTTTCTACTATATGCTCTCGAACTTAATTTCGACTCTTCAATATCGTGTTATCCTAAATCGTGTTGACGACGAGATGGACGATAATACCGACCGCGCTATTTTAAAGGAATTGAACCAAAAAACTAAACAAATTCAGGAAGCTGAAGTTGTTGAAAATAAAAAAACCGGAACAAAAATTACGCGTATAAAAGCGAAAGATTTAAAAAGTAAAAGGAGAAAACCATGAATCGTGACGAATCTATCCGCTTCGCTACAAAATACCTCGAAGATCTTTTAAGTTTCTTCGGAATTAATGTCGCTGTCTGGTCGACAGTCGAAGACGACGTAATTCAATTAAGTGTTCCGTCGACAAGTCTAAACTCGCTTTTAATCGGTCGAAACGCCGATAATTTACGCGCGCTTCAATATATCGTTTCTCAAAGTTTAGTTTCTCGTGGCGGGGAATTAACTCGTGTTAATGTCGACGTCGCCGACTATAAGAGACAGCGCGCCGATCGTATTGAACAGAAAGCTGAAGGCTGGATTTCTAAAGTCCGCTCGACTGGCGAGCCGATGACTATCGAGCTAAACGCTGCCGACCGCCGTGTTGTCCATAAACTCGCGCAAGATTATTCCGACATCGAAACTCACTCCGAGGGCGAAGGTCGCGCAAGACATCTTATTATCTCAAAGAAAGATATCCCTGCTGAAGAAGAATAAATTAATTTCTGCTTTGGAATAATAAATCAGAAATGAGTTTTCTAAGCTCTAAGAAGCTCATTTCTTTTATACTTTTAGAATAAATGACGAAAATACAATCTTTTTTATCTTTAAATTCTGGAAGATTTAATCTAATCGCTTCATAGACTCGTCTTCTAACTCGATTTCTTCCGACCGCCGACTTAATCACTTTTTTCGAAATAACTACCGCAAACCTCTGATGGTTTCTCGAATTTTTTGCAAAAACTAAAGATATTTTTGGCGTGCGAATTGTTTTACCGTTTTTATAGGTAAAATTCACTCCGCCTCTTGAATGAAATCTGTATCTTTTTGCTAACATATAATATATATAGTATAACATATAAAAACGTTTTCTCCTCTGTAAAATCTATTCCGGATATGGTAAAATAGATATATAAAAACGGAGGAAAATTGGCTAATAATTCTTTTATTGACGGACTAAAGACTCGCTCGGAAAAAGCGAGTGCTTCGAGTAAAAGCCGTTTTTCTTCTGGATATCTTAGTGTAGAAACTGGCGATCCTTTCGCGACGCGTCGCGCTCGCCGTAATATTAGTAGTTCGACCGACCGCGCCGTCTTTAAAAAAGCCCCAAAAACTCCGGAAAAAAAGACGCGCGTCTTAAAAACTTCAGGCATTTCTAATAAAATTTCTTCCGCTTCAAAAATGAAAGAAGCTGGCTTTATTAAAAGGGAAACGAAGACTGTCGAGCCGAGCCGTCCGCGTTCTTATGCTCGGGACATTTTAGGTGTCGAAGAAGATGAAGAGTTAGAATTTGACTCGGATGACTTAAGGGAAGCTCGCCGAAAAGCAAAAAGAGAAAAACGAAAAAATCGTTCGAAAAAACATAAAAAACTTTTTATTTTTCGTCATAAAATCTTGTCTTTTGTTGTCGCTCCGATAACTTGTCTTCTACTCATCGCTTTTATTTGGGGCGATTCGATTATGCTAAAAATTACAAACGGCGAATCCGGTCTTTTCGACTTTCTTCGCTCGATTGTCCTCGGGCCGGCAGAATTAAAAACCGACGAAAACGGACGAACGAATTTGCTTATCTTCGGAACTTCTGGCTATGATATGGCGGGAAATGAAGCGGACGGTGTCCATGACGGCGCCCAGCTTACCGACTCGATTATGGTCGTCTCTCTCGATCAAAAATCAAGAGATATTGCGATGGTTTCTCTTCCACGTGATTTAAAAACCGATACTTGTACCGCGACTGGAAAAATTAACGAGCTTTATTATTGCGAAAATAAAGATGGAAATAACGAAGCTGGCGGCTCGAGAGCCTTGAAAGAGCGCGTCGAAAATATGCTCGGTCTCGAAATTCAATATTATGCTCACTTAAACTGGATGTCTCTAATTCAGATTGTCGATGCGATTGGCGGAATAACTGTAACTCTCGACGAAGATATTAATGACGACTGGACTAAAACCTTTATTAAAGCCGGCGCCCCAGTGTCCTTAAACGGGGAACAGGCGCTCGGTCTTGCTCGCGCAAGACACGGAACCGAAAATGGCGACTTTACTCGCGCCGCTTCTCAACAAAAGATTTTAATCGCGATTAAAGAAAAAATCTCGACTATGAATCTTGGCGTTCCGGAATTAGTCAATTTCGTTAATATCTTGGGGGATAATGTCCGTTCGAACCTTAATGCTGATACAATTACTGCCGGCGCGAAGGTTCTCGCCGGAACTGACATCTCTTCGATTCGCCAGATTCCGTTAACTGGGACTGGAAATAATTATTTTACAACCGGTTATATTAGTGGAATTTCTTATGTCTATCCGGTCGCTGGAGTCGGGAATTATTCGAGTATTCAGGAATATATAAAATCTAGTTTAATGACAAATCCCGTAACGCTTGAAAATGCAAAAATCTTAGTTTTAAACGGCTCTGGCGTCGAGGGGGTAGCTGAAAAAGAAAAAAATGAGTTAATAAAATCTAGCTTTAATGTCTTAAATACAGGAAACGCTCCGGCGGGAGAATATTTCGAGAAAATCTACCTCTATAGCTTAACGAATAAATCCGCGACAAAAGAGCGCCTCGAAACTTATTATAATATAAAATCCCTCGACTCAACCTATCTTCCGGATGGAATCGACACGACCGGCGCCGACTTCGTCGTTATCCTTGGCGTAGGTTATACTGCCGAATAATGTGTTATAATTATACTAATATGGGAATTAAAATTACGAAGAAGCAGAAGCGAATTTTAGACTTTATTTCTGATTATAAGGACAAAAACGGCGTCTCCCCGACTTATCGCGAAATCGCCGCCGGTCTAGAGTTAAAATCTGTCGCTAGTGTCGCCGAACATATTGACCACCTCGTCGCCCTTGGCGCTTTGAAAAAATCTGGCGAAGGCGAAGCCCGCGCGCTTGAAGTTGTCGACTTAACTTTTCCGGAAACAACTAGCCTTTTTAAAGCTAGAATGTACACCGCTACTGAAGAAGAAAAAGCTATTTTGAGAAAAGCCGCCTTTATTCTTGGTATTGATGGAATCGAAGAAGAAAAAAGAGGAGATAAAAAATGACTAAAAAAATCTCAATCGTAATTCCGGTTTGTAATGAAGAAAAAGGAATTAGAAAGTTCCTTGATGGACGCTTAATCCCTGAAGTTCAGAAAATTGAGGACTATAATTTTGAATTAGTTTTAGTGAATGACGGCTCAAAAGACAAAACCCTTGAAATTCTGCAGAGCTATGCTGAGAAGAACAAAGATATGAAAGTTGTCTCTTTGGTTCGTAACTTCGGAAAAGAGATGGCGCTCTCCGCCGGTCTAAAATATGCTACAGGCGACGCTGTCATGACGATCGATTCGGACGGACAACAGCCTCCGGAAAAAATTAAAGACTTTATTAAGGCTTGGGAAGATGGCGCCGAAATCGTAACCGGTGTTCGCGATCATTATACAAAACACGGCTTAATCCCGAAACTCGGTTCAAAGCTTTTCTATAAACTGCTCAGAATTATGGGAAATAAAACGACCGTCCCTGGCTCGACTGACTTCCGTCTAATGGACCGCATCGTCGTCGACGAGTTTAATGAGCTAACCGAGCATAACCGCATTACTCGCGGTCTTGTTGATTGGCTCGGCTATGAGAAAAAAGATATTTATTATACTTATGGCGAGCGTATGGCGGGAGAGCCGAGCTATAACTTCAAGAAGCTCTTTAATCTTGCGATTGACAGTTTTATCTCGATGTCGACTACCCCGCTCGTAGTCTTCGGCTATGTCGGAATTTTTATCACAATCGGTTCGTTCCTACTCGGAAGCTTCTGTATTATTAATCAGTATATCTTAGGCGATCCGCTTAAACTTTATTGGAACGGTGCGGTCCAGATGGCAATCTTTATTACCTTCCTTGTCGGTCTAGTATTAGTTTCTCAAGCAATTACGGCGCTCTATATTTCCCATATCCACGCCGAAACCCAAAATCGTCCGCTCTATATCGTTTCAAAGAAGCATTCCCGAAATCTAGAATCTACCTCTGTAAAACCGAACAAGTCTTAAAAACCGAACGAAAAAACCCGAACAAGTTTTACCCACTTGTGGATAACTAAAAAGGAGAAAATATGTTTAAAAAATCTTCAAAAAACGACTTTAGCTACTTAAATGAGAAAGATATTTATCTTGACGGCGCTTGCCAAAGTTTACGTCCGGAGCCCGTAATCGAAACTTTAGAGAAATATTATAAAGAACATAATTCTTGTGGTGAACGCGTAAAATATAAATGGGGAAGAATTACTGACGAAAAAGTAAACGCTACCCGCGAAAAAGTTTTAAATTACCTAAAACTTAAAAAGAAAGATTATTTTGTTAGTTTTACCTCAAATACGACTTACGGCTTAAATTTAATCCTGTCTCAGTTTGACGCAAAAAAAGCTAAAATTAAATATGTCGTGACGAGTGAAATTGAACATAACTCTCCTTTTCTCTCAACGATTGCTTTTGCGAAGCGAACCGGCTTAAAGCGAAAAGTTGTTAAAAGAAACTCGGACGGTTCGGTTAATCTAAAAGATATTCCAAAAAACTCACTCGTTGTTTTAAACTGCGCTTCGAATATCGACGGTCGCGTTTTAAAAAATCTAAAAGAGGTCGTGAAATTTGTTCATAAAAATAACGGCTATATTGTGATTGATGCGGCGCAGGCAATGGCGCACAGTTCATTTATCTTAGAAAAGTGTGAAGCGGATGCAATTTGTTTTTCGGCGCATAAAATGTATGCTCCTTCTCTCGGCGGGATTATTATGCGAAAAGATTTCGAACCGTTAATCGAGACGAGCTTTATTGGCGGCGGAATGGTCGACGATGTCGATTTAGAAACTTATCTTCTCTCGAAAGATAATCCGGATCATCTCTATACGAAGTTCGAAGCTGGACTACAGGCTTGGGGCGAGATTATTGCGCTCGGCTCCGCGATCGACTGGCTTGAAAAGCTCCCTAAATCCACGAAGAAAACTTTAGAAGAGAACGAACAAAGAGTTTTTGACTTTTTCGAAAAATACGGCTCGACCGGCGAAGTCGATAAAGATATTGAAGAGCGCCGTAGTCACAAAGGAAAGCTCCATCTTTTAAATTATGAGCCAAGCTCAACTATGAGTTTTTACGTCGATGGTCTAGATTCTCATCTTCTCGGCGAAGCCCTCGCAAACGAGGGGATTATGACAAGAACTGGCTATTTCTGCGTTCATTATTATCTTGATCATAGAATGCATTTTCCTCCACTTGTTCGCCTCTCTTTCGGCTATCAAAACACCCCAGAACAAATCGATAAACTCCTCGAAGTATTAAAGAAACTTATTTAAAATAAATCAATCCTCTTGAAAAACACAAGTAACCCTAGTAAAATATAACCATAAGCGACAGATATTTCAGGAGGTATTATTAAAAGGGAAACTGGTGTAGTTTTTAGGGTGGCGTTGATTATAGGTGATATAATCGCAATCGTCACCTCTTTTCTTTATGCCTACTTAATTCGTATCCATATCGACTCTCGCCCATATTATTTCGAGTCGAACCCTAGTCAGTTTGTCCTTGCGACAAGTATTCTTCTTCCGGTTTGGATTTTTATCCTCTTCGCTCTCGGCCTTTATAATAAAAACGTAATTTTAAATCGCTCAAAGGCCTCTGAAACTTTAAGACTTTTAACCGCGAGCATTATCGGAGTTATGTCGATTATTACGGTAGATTTTTTCTTAAAAACCGACCTCTTTCCGGTCCGCCCGATTGCGCTTTACGCGATGTTAACTTGCTTCCTCTCTCTCTTTATTATGCGCACAGTTATTAAAGGGGTTCGAAACTTAATCCTTCGGCAAAAAATTGGCTTAAGAAAAGTTCTTATAATAGGGAATAGCGAAAATACCGCGAGTTTAATTGATAATATTTTAGGTTTTCCGGAAGAGGGTTATAAAATTGTTGGAATTGTTAGTAAGGCGAGTTTAATTCCGAAAGACCTCCGAAAAACTTTAAGATATTCGTCATTAAAGAAGGCTCTGGAAAAAACTAAACCGGATATAATTTTTCAAACCGACGAAAATAGAACTGAATATGTTTATAAACAGGCAGTCGAAAAACACCTTCTTTATTATTTTGTCCCGACTGAAACAAGCCTCTCGACGCATCTCGGCGAACTCGAGCTAGTCGGGAATACTCCGGCGATTTTAGTAAAAGCAACTCCCCTAATCGGCGGCGCAAAAGCGACGAAACGCGCGATGGACTTAATTCTCGGCGGGGTAAGCTTTATTATTGCTCTAGTCCCGATGGCGATAATCTTTATAATTCAAAAACTTTTAAGTCCGAATTCTAAAGCGCTCTATTCTCAAATTCGCTTAAGTAGGTTTAATAAAAAAGTAAAAATCTATAAATTCCGCTCAATGAAACCGGAATATTCCGGCTTAACTCCAGAACAGGCGTTTTTAAAAATGCAAAAACAGAGAATTATTAAAAACGCGGAAGAGTTAATAAAAGAATATCGTAAAAACGGCGACTATCTTAAAAACGATCCAAGAATCACTAAATTCGGAGACTTTTTAAGAAAAACTTCTCTCGACGAACTCCCCCAGATTATAAATGTCTTGAAAGGAGATATTTCGCTTGTCGGTCCGCGCGCGCTCGTTCCGGGAGAATTAAAAAATTATGGCGACCGAAGCCTGCTTCTTTCTGTTAAATCCGGCTTAACCGGTCTCGCGCAAGTCTCCGGACGAAGAGACATCAGCTTTAAAGAGCGCCGCGCTCTCGATATTTATTATGTCGAAAACTGGTCGGTTCGTTTCGATTTTGAAATCCTTTTTAAAACAATTAAAATCGTCTTAACAGGAAAGGGGGCGAAATGAAAAAACTAAAAGTTGCGCTCGTTATAGATTGGCTAACGGAGGTCGGGGGCGCGGAGCAGGTTCTTTTAGAGCTACATAGGCTCTATCCCGACGCTCCGATTTATACGAGCCAATACAGGGAAGAGAGAATTGACTGGTTTAAGGATGCTGATGTTCAAACCGGATATTTAGATGCTTTTCCGGCAAAATTTCGTCGTTTGATCGCGCCTTTAAGACAAAGATATTTTAAAAATTTAGATCTAAAAGGCTATGACCTCGTTATCTCGATTACCGGCTCCGACGCAAAATTCGTTAAAACAGACGGCGTCCACCTCTGTTATTGCCATGTCCCGACTCAATATTATTGGGGTAAATATGAGGAATATCTAAAAAATCCGGGATTTAAAGGCTTCAACCCCCTCGTTCGGGCAGTTTTTAAGAGGCTCGCCCCGAAGTTAAAACAAAATGACCTAAAGGCTTCCGAGAATCCGACGAAATA
This sequence comes from Candidatus Saccharimonadota bacterium, assembly GCA_017406985.1. Taxonomy (GTDB): domain Bacteria; phylum Patescibacteriota; class Saccharimonadia; order Saccharimonadales; family Saccharimonadaceae; genus Nanosyncoccus. Next base: position 436,165 of record JAFQXL010000004.1, on the reverse strand, counting down.
TTTAACAATCTCGAAGTTCGCTAAAAGCGAAATTAAGACTTATTATAAAAGGGAATCAAAGGTAATTTCTCCCCCTGTTAATACGGAGTTTTTCGCACAATATGTGGATAACTACAACAGGAAAGTAGGGAAAAGTCAAATTAAAGAAATTGTAAATAATACAATAAAAATCACGAAAAAGCAAATGCTAGGACTTTCATACGAAAACATAAAAATTAAAGAAAATCAAGGGCTTAAATCCGAACAAAAGTTTTACACCAATCTCAAAAATGTGGATAACTTAAGCATAGTCGCGGAAGTTCTAACTAGATTTCCGAACGGATTTTATTTAAATTTTTCACGCCAAGTTAGTTGGAAAAATCTCAATTTACTCATTAAAACTTTTAAAAAGCTAGACCTTCCTTTGGTTCTCATCGGAAACGGTCCGGAAAACCGAAAGCTTAAAAAACTTGCGGGAGACTCGAAGAATATTCTCTTCCTCGAACCTCTGAAAAAACAAGATCTCGCTTTTCTCTCGAGCCTTGCGAACGCGTTTATCTTCCCGAGCGAAGAGCCGTTCGGAATCGCGCCGGTCGAAGCGATGAGCGCCGGCTGTCCGGTTATCGCTTTAAAAAAAGGTGGCGCTCTAGATTATATTAAAGAAAACGTTAATGGCTTTTTCTTCGACGAGCCGACCGAAAAATCGCTTGAAAAAACCTTAAAGAAATTTGAAAAGCGGACAGTTCCCCTCGACTCGAAGAAAATTTCTAAATCTGTCGAAAAATTCTCTCGGGAAAACTTTGTCAAGAAAATCAAAAAGGAGATTAATTCCCTAAAGCTCCCGCTAAAAAAGCCTCGTTTAGAAACGGAAAAAACTATTAAAATCGGCTCGCTGGGACTTCGAAGTTTCCTCTTTATGACCTTTCCTGCCGTTCTCTTCTTCTCGAATTTTCCGAAATTTATCCTCGGCGAAACTAGCTCGATGTATCTCGAGCTGACTCTTCCCTTAATCTGGCTCGGGTTTTTTGCACTCCTCAGCCTAAAACCGGTTCTAAAATATCTTAAAGAAAATCTAAAAACTCCGCTCCTTTTTGCTCCGCTTTTTCTCGTTTTAACTCTTCTCTGGTCGAGCGATAAGCTCCGCGGGATTTTAACTGTCGGTGTAGTCCTCTGCCTCTTTATCTCTATTTTAGGAATAAAAGACCTTGTTCGAAACGCTACTTTAATAAAAAATACGAAGAAAATCTTTCTCTTTACGACTGCTCTCGTTTGTCTTTTCTGTATCGTTCAGGTTTTTCTCGACGCTATAGGTGCCGATAAAAGTTTAACTCTTCTCTGCGAAAACTGCGTCTCTAAAACTTTTGGTTTCGCCCATCCAAACGGTTTTTCTCCCGAGCCGCAGTTTATGGGTTCTCTCCTTCTCGCGCCGATTTTCTTAAGCCTTAATTCCCTATTAAAAAATAAAAATAGAAAAAGTCAAATAAACTATCTTCTCGTCGCGATTTTAAGTTTAACTACCCTTTTCTTAACTCTCTCTCGCGGAGCGATTTTTGCCTTTCTCCTCGGAGCGTTTATCCTCTTAATTCATTTTCGAAAAAGTCTTAAAAGTCTTATAAAGCTTCTCGTGCTTATATTCTTTACGTTTATCTTTAGCTTAAATCTTCAAGGGATTCTCTCGACAATCGGTCCGACCGACGCGAACTATGTAACCGGGATAAATCGCGCCCTTTCTCAACTTACTTTCGATAAACTCGGACATACTGAGCCTCTAAAGAAGAAGTCTCAAGAAGTCGAACCAGCAGAAGATAATTCCCCTGACTTTAACGGTTATGTCGAAGAATCTACAAACCGCCGTCTCGAGCTTGCCGAGTTCGCCTTAAAAATCTCGACCGAAAACCCGACGAACTTACTCTTTGGGACCGGCGTTGGCTCTGCCGGAACCGAGCTGTATCGTCATTTCCCCGAAAAACAGGGACATAAAAAAGAGATTGTCCAGAATGAATATCTCGAGACTCTTCTTGAAACCGGCCTTTTCGGGATTTTCGCCCTTATTATGTCGATTATCACTTTCTTTAAGCTCGAAAAAATTAAGTTTAATGCCTTTTCTCTCGCGCTCTTCGTCGCCTTTCTCTTCCAACTCATCTTCTTTTCCGGCCTCCCGAACGCTCTTCACGTCTATCTGTTACCTATGATATACTTAATATATGATCAGAATAGTTTTTCCAGAACAAGAAAACGGAATAATTAAAGCGGCGACAAAAGAAGCTAGAGAAAAATTCGAAGATTTTGAGCCTATTTTTGTTAACTCCCTCGAAGAAGCTTGTGAAAAAGTTAAGAATAAAGAAGCTGACGCGCTTGTCGGCGGAATTGACTATACTTCGCGCGACGTTATCCTCTCCGCGAGAGACATTATCGGAAAAAAAGACGAAACGTTTTCCGCGAGCTTTGTTTTAGAAAAAGACGACAGTGTCTATGTTTTAGGGGATGCCGCTGCCTGTAAAAACCCGACCGAGGATCAGCTCTTCGATATTACTCTCCAGACCTATAAAACCGCGAAAGCCGTCTTAAAAACTGAGCCGAAAGTCGCGATGCTCTCGTTCTCTACTTTAGGTTCTGGCGGAAGCGACCCTTCGATTATGAGAATCCGAAATGTCGTAAACCGAATTCATGAAAAATATCCCGAAATCGCTATCGACGGCGAGCTCCAGCTCGACGCCGCAATCGATAAAACTATCGGTGATAAAAAAGCCCCTGGCTCGACTGTCGCCGGACAAGCGAACGTTTTAATCGCCCCTGATTTAAACACTGGAAATATTCTCTATAAAGCGATGGAACGTTTCGGCGGTTTTGTTGCTGCTGGCCCGATTTTACAGGGCTTTAACGCTCCCCTTTCTGACCTCTCGCGCGGAAGCTCGAAAGAAGACGTCTTAAAAGTAATTGAAATTGAATTAAAGTTAGCGAGATTAAATGCCGCTTAAAGCCTATTTTAATAACGGAATCCTCTCCGAAAAATCCGAGAATATTACCTCCGGATTTATTCAGGCGGTTTCGATTGGTCTTGTCCGCTATCTCGGAAATTCGCGCGAGGCTAAGTCGGGCGCCGAGATCCCAACTTCTGTTCTTCTCTCTTCGGACGGCTCGGAAAAATCAAAAGAAATTATTGAAGATTTTAAAGATGCTCTAGAGATGATTGGTTTAGAGGTTGGCGATGCGAAAAATCTTGAAAAAGATGGCTTAAAATTCGTTATAACAGAATTAAAGTTCGATGCCGGAATTTTTATTGAAGAAAAATTCGAGGATATAGAAATCGAGATTTTTGAACGTGGTGACGAAATCGGCGGTCTCGAAGCGAGCCTCCCCGGCGGAGTTAATTTTAAAGGTAAAGTCAAAAAATCTACTTCCGCTCTCCCGATTCCTCAAATCGCCGTAAATCAGATTGAACATGCCTTAAATATTGAAATCGGTCTCGATAATGTCGGACGCGCGACTTTGGCTCGCGACCTCGAGAAAGAAGCGAAAGAGATTTGGGAAAAACACCGTAAAATGATAAAATAATAATATGAAGATTTATATTTCGGGAATTTCTGGAACTGGGATGGGGCCGCTCGCGGAGATGGCGAAAGATGCGGGAATTACTGTTGTTGGCTCTGATAAACAGAGAGGCGCTATCGCGGAAGAATTAGAAGCCGCTAATATTGATTTTGAAATCGGCTCTCAAGACGGGAGTTTTTTAGAAAAACATCTCGACGCGGATTGGTTTGTCTATACTTCTGCCCTTCCCGAAAATCATCCCGAATTAGCCCTCGCGAAAGAAAAAGGAATTAAAACTTCTAAACGCGACGAGTTTATCGCTTTTCTCGTTAAAAAGTTAAACTTAAAAATGGTCGCTGTCGCCGGAACTCACGGAAAAACTACGACGACTTCGATGTTAATTTGGGCTTCGAAAGAGTTAAAAATAAAAGCTTCCTATCTTGTCGGGACAACTTTAAATTTTGCTAAGTCCGGTAAATATTCTGAAAATGACGAGTTTCTTATCTATGAAGCGGACGAATATGACAGAAACTTTTTAAGTTTTAATCCTTGGCTTTCGCTTATTACTTTCGTTTCTTATGATCACCCCGATATTTACCCGACCGAGCGTGATTATAAAGACGCTTTTAAAGCTTTTGAAGAAAAAAGCGAAAACGTTATCTTCGGTTCCCCGAGCGCCGCGCCGGACTCTCTTGAATATTTAACTGAAAAAAATATCCCGACAAAAGTAATTATCGATACAAATTCTGAAATAACTCTTGCCGGAAAAGCTCGCCGAGAAGACGCGACTCTCGCTTTAAACGCGCTTAAAAAAATGAACCCAGAGTTAGGCGAAGCGGAAATTATTAAAGTTTTAAATAGTTTTCCGGGCGTCGGGCGAAGATTTGAAAAATTAGAAGACGGAATTTATAGCGACTATGGGCATCATCCTGAAGAGATAAAAGCGACGGTCGAACTTGCTAAAGAAGAAGCCGAGAGAACGGGGAAGCGCGGAATAATCGCTCTCTATGAGCCTCATCAAAACACTCGCCAACACGAAGTAAAAGACGGTTACAAAAATGCCTTTTTAGGAGTTGATAAACTTTTTTGGCTCCCGACTTATTTAACTCGCGAAAACCCAGATTTAGAAATTTTAAAACCAGAAGATTTTATCGCCGATTTAGAAAATAAAGAAAACGCGGAACCAGCAAATTTAAATAATGAGCTAACCGAAAAAATTAAAAAATATCAAGAGGAGAATTATCTTATTCTTCTTATGACCGCCGGCCCGGCGGACGAATGGCTCCGAAATGTGATAAAATAGTATTAACTATGGGTGGAAACTGGAAAGAACGCATTAAGCGCGAGAGAAAGGAAGAACGTTCGAATCATTTTTTGAGCTCCTTAAAGAGTATCCGTACTTGGCATTTAATTTTAGTTTTAATTCCCTTGCTTTTTATTACAGCGACTCTTTTAAGATTTGACCACTTAAAAATGAATGACTTAAAAACTGCCGTCTTAGAGGCGGACGCCGCCGGGGAAGACGAGGATGGGAATCTTAAAGCTGGCGAAATCGAGAAGTCTCAAGAGGAAATTAACGAAAATATCGCGAATACTCTAAAGGAATTAAAAACCTTTACCGAGAGCCATATTGTCGTTAACTTTACCGAGAAAAACGGCGAAACTTCCCTCTTCTTCGGGACGGGACAATTTTATCTTGAACATCAATATAAACGTCTTGCCGAGAAAGCCCTTAAAGAAGCAGAGGCGCTCGCCGCTCAAATTTCTGACGATAATCCGAACGGAAATATCTATTCCTATGCAAACTCCGTCTGTCGCCCCCAAGCGATTCGCTATGGCTGGGCTTGGAACTCAGCTGAATTTATTAACTGTATGACCGGCGAAATTAGTAAATATCCTGTCTCGGATTATATTACGGAACAGATTTCCGCGAGTATCCCCTCGACTGCTCTCTTCCGTTATGACTTCGCTTCCCCAGTTTTCGCCCCGACGCTTTCTGGCTTCGCAATTCTCCTTTGCGCTCTCTTATTATTAGTTATAATTATTCGAATTATTACTTGGCTTATCTTAAGAATTGCCCTACTTTTTCTAAAATAATCAATTTACCCCTTGACAATAGAGATAACCTGTCTTAAGATAAGATTATATAAACTAAGGAGGAAACATGGCCTATACTCATACAAACAGCAAAGGCATCACCTATTACTTACACAAATCTGAAGTTACCCTTCGTGGCGGCAAACCGCAGACTATTTATTTCTTCACGAAGACTGAAAATAACGGTAAAGGAACTCCTTGTGATCTTCCTGAAGACCGTGTCGTTAACGAAAACCCGCGAAACGGTTTCTTAACTCTCTCGAAGAAAAAATAAAATCTATCGTAAAGATATAAAAGAGCCCCCGAAAGGGGTTCTTTTGTGTTATAATAGATATACGCTAGGGGGCATAGCTCAGTGGTTAGAGCAGTCGGCTCATAACCGATTGGTCGCTGGTTCGAACCCAGCTGCCCCCACCAGAATAGAAACAAGCCCATCGGGCTTATTTTTATTCTGGATAAGGTAGATGGGTGAGAACCAGTTCTTCTCTAGTCTAGAAAAGCGCCAGACTGATGAGACCAAAGTTTGGCATAAGTGCCACCCGCTTTTAGAAGCTCTGCGTGAGAGCCAGACTCAACAATTTTGCCAGCTTCTAGCACGATAATTCGATCTAAATCCATCACGGTGGAAAGACGATGGGCAATCACAATCGAAGTTCGCCCTTTAATCAGTTTGCGTAAAGCTTCTTGAATTAGCGCTTCAGATTCGGAATCGAGTGCCGAGGTAGCTTCGTCTAGAACTAAAATCGGAGCATCTTTTAAGATCGCACGGGCGATAGCAATTCTCTGCCGTTGTCCGCCAGAAAGTTTAATGCCGCGCTCGCCGACTAAAGTCTCGTAACCATTTGGTAAGACTTTAATAAATTCATCCGCATTAGCAAGTTTGGCGGCATGCTGTATTTCGGTAAAAGTGGCTTCTGGTTTTCCATAAGCGATATTTTCAGCAATAGAACGGTGAAATAGGGCCGTCTCTTGTGGAACATAAGCAATATTCTTTCGTAAAGAATCCTGGGTGACATATTTAATGTTTTGACCGTCAATGGCTATTTCACCCTGGTCGACATCAGCAAAACGTAAAAGTAATTTAGTTAGCGTAGTTTTTCCAGAGCCAGAAACTCCTACTAATCCTACTCTTTCACCCGGCTTGATGTTGAGGTTAAAATCTTTGAATATGGCTACTTTAGCATCTTGATGTTTAAATGCGACGTCACTAAATTTAATTTCGGCGGAGTTTATTTTTAATTTGGTTGCTCCTGGTAGATCGACTACATCGTCTTCCAAATCAAGATTTAAGGTCATTTCGTGCGAATCACCGAAAATTCGATTTAAAGATTTAAATACTGAATGAACACTCCATAAATCGCCAGAGATAGTGTCTGAATAGTTGATAATTAAAACAATCGTAGAAACAGATAGTCCAAAGAAATTCTGACCATATAGCATAAATATAATCAGTCCAATATTTATCATTAAGAAGATTGTATTAAAACAATAATTTCGCTTAGTGTTTTCAAAAAGAAAGCGTTGCGAAATCTTGTAGACATTATGCAAGGAGCTTAAAAACCGTTTCTGTTCGTATTTTTCGTTAGCGTAAGATTTAACCGAGCCAATATTACTTATAGCATCCGCAAGCTGACCAGTTCGTCTATTATAAGCCACAGCCTCTTTTTTGCTAATTTTTGAAAGCCGTTTAGACCAGAAAATCGAGATGATGATGAAAATTACGACAATACTGACAAGGACGGTTGTAAATAGCGGCGCCCTAGGGGCTAAAATTATAATTGCAAATAGTATATCTAAAATAACTGGAAAGATGTTCCAGAAAAACTCATCCATAAGTTTTTCGTACGAGCTAACAAAATTATTAGTTTGAGAAATTAATGAACCAGAAAACCTATCGCTATGAAATTGCATTGACTGGGCAGAAATTGAATCAAAACATTGCAGACTTAAATCTCGCATAGTCCTAATTTCCATTTCCCAGACACAATACATTCGAATCGGTCCTATAATGAAATGACGAACTACTTCCTCGCCTACTAGCAATAATGCGAGCGGTAAAAGTCGATTTTTTAATTCTTCAAATGGAAGTCCTAGGGAAACAACTCCGATCATGTCCGACATTAGTATTAAGCAAAAAGCTCTAAGCATATAGACTATAGGCGTAGTAATGAATGCACCAAAAGTCAATAACTTATATTTCTTGTTGGCTTGCCAAAAATAATGTATCGTTCGACGCCAAGTTTGTGGGAATTTTTCGGTTTTATTATTACTCATCAAAATAATTATACAATAATTATTTACGTTTGCAAACTTATAGCTCGGAGATTTTTATAATTCTTATGGTATAATAATATAAAAATTATGGTGGATCAAAGAAGCAGAAAAGAACGTCTCGCGGCGAAAGTTAGGCGAATAAAAGCGAAACTTCGTCAAGAGATTTTAGTGCCAGAAAAACTGGTTCTTCTTTCGATTCCTTTTCTTCTCTTAATCTGGTTAATCGGCTCGATTTCGAGCCTCTCTCGAAACTGGACGCTCCAGCAGGAAATTGCCGAAAAAGAAGCCGAAAAGGCTTACCTCGAGCTACAAGTCGAGACTGAAGAGCTCGAAAATCAATATTATGCTTCCGAGGAATATCAAGAGCTTTCCGCTCGGAAGCTTCAGAATAAAAAACTCGCCGGCGAAACGCTCGTCTATCTCCCGAAAAACTCCGAGCGCGCAAAGTCGAAACATAAAGAAACGACAACCGAAGAAAATACGACAAAATCCGACCGCTCCAATTTCGATCAATGGCTTAATTTCCTCTTCTTTTAAGAAAAGCACAACCATTTTCTAATTGACTAAAATAAAAATCTAAAATATAATCATAAGTAATATGGGATACGAAGGTCTAGACGGTTCGCAAGACGTTGCGAGCGAAGAAAAAAAACACCCTTGGGAGGTTTTTCCAGAGGATGATTCCGTAGAAGGCGGAAAAAATAAAGAACAAAGGGAGAAACAAAAAGCCCGCCAGAAAAAACGTCAAGCTAGAATTAATACTCTAAAAAATTGGGCTAAAAACAATAAACTTCTCTCTATTGGTATCGTCCTTCTTGTTATAGCGCTAATTGTTGGTGGAATTTTCTTAGTACAATTTATCATTGAAAAGAACAACCAAAAAGAAGAGCCGGCTCCGGCCATTATCGTGGGTGGTATCCCTGAAAATACGACTATTGAGACGGCGGTTACTCCGGACGTTGCCCTTTCCTATGCCCAGAAGAAGCTTGCTGAAGCTGCTAATGTTAATATCGTAATCGAAGGAACTTCCGAAATTAATCATAACAAAGTCCAAGATAATATTGATACCTTTATAAAAAACCTTGACAGTGACTATGAAAAAATCTATTACCGCCTAATTAGTATTATGATTTATTGTGGCTTTGATGACGTTGATCGAGCAGAATATTTCTTAAGTGAATTCGATAAGGAGAATCATGAACTCGATAAGAAAACCCGCTACGTCTATCTCTTGGCTAAAATAAATTATTATAGCGCAATTGATAATCCAGAAGAAGTTAAAAAATATCGAGATATTTTAGATACAGAATACCCGATTTATGAGAACTTCCTTGACGACGATACAGAAGAAGTTATTACCGACAAGGAAATGCTCAAAAAAATGGAAGCCGATTTTGAAAGTCTTCCTGGCAAAACAGAGGAAGGAGAATGAGAAAAATGAAAGGCGCAAAGAAGATAAAAAGAATAAATCTTTCGAGTATCCTCGGCGGAATCCTGATTTTAATCGCAATAGTCGCTTTAAGCGTTGAGGTCTTTGGAAAAGGATATTCTGGCGGTGGTTCTGGCGGCGCCGGTAGTGGTGGTTACGGAACTCAGAAATGTAAAAGTGGAAACTGTTGGTCTTTGCGTGAAAACGGCGCTTTCTGGTTGTTCTTCCCGAACGGCACAACCCCCTCATTCACTTATGAGTTTAGTCACACTCCGGTTACGGCGTGTAAAAACGGAATTTATATTCTTGCAACTCGTCTCTCCGGTGGCGGTCTCGCTGGCTTTGTTGACATCGACGAAGCAATTAGTCGGCACGGCTCCTTGACTAGTGGTGATGGCGGAAGTATGTCTGGTGGTAGTGTTGTCGATCCTGGGACAGCACAATCTCAATTTGCCGCAAACGAATATACTTCACCAGGACACTACACTACATACGGAATGCACTACAGAAACACTGGTCTTAGCTGGTTCTGTGACGAATACACCGACACGACAACTACGACGACTACGACGACTCCGACTCCTCCGATGACAGCCTGTTCGGCGACAAAATATCGCTATCTTGCTAATACCGAAAGCCGTATCGCCGTCCAGAATGTTTCGCTCGACGGCCGTACAAACAGACCTGACATAAATACCGTCAGAGCTACTGGAGTTCGTAGCGGTCTTCATACGGATTCCGGCCTAACTATGTGGGGGGATTCGGATGTAAAAACAATCGCAAAGCCGGGCGACTCCGTCTACTTTTACCATTGTATCTCTATGACTGTGCGTTATGGAGGTTGGGTGCCGAACCAGGACGTCTGGAATAGTGGCGAACAGAGCTATAGTAATGATTATCCAGACGGGACGAATCATTTTAAGATTGAAGCCTTCCCGAATAATAATTTCCTCTTTGATGAGGGGCAGATTTCAAATATAAATAGTCAGGCTGCTAGCGTAACGGCACTTAACACGGCCCTGTTCTCGTCATCGGATCCAGATAATTCAGTTTCTCCTGATGGTTATGGAATTGATGTTTTGGCTCCGAGACATAATAGCTCGACTTATAACTGTAGCCAGATCGCCTGGTATAATTCTCAAGACCCGTTTAAGATAGGAACTTTCCAAATCCCCGGCTTTGAAAGCGGTAGCTGTAATTCCGCTTCAAAAGTCGGTGTCAGTAATCTTGTCGGCCATACGTTCGGACAACAACACACTTTTAACTCTTTAACAGTCTGGGAGAAATACCATCATAGTCGTGGCGGTAGCTGTGGTTGTGGCGTCAATAGTGCTTGGGCAGTTAATTATGGTGATTATAACGAATATCCAGGTTCGTTCGCCGGAACGCCAGGAAAAATTCAACTTCCGTATCAATGCGGACCAACGGGCACTAATAACTGTGATTATTATTGTGATAATAAAACTTGTGGTACGTATCACAATGAATGTTGCGCTGCGCCGTATTACCATAAATATAATTATCCATGGGTAAACCCAAGCTCAAACAGCGGAACTGGATATTTTATGTATCATAAAATGGAAAAAGACTACGGTAATCAGGTTAAACGTGCTACAGTTTATACTCCGTTTAACTACACGACCTCTGTCGAGTCAACTGTCGGCGCAGGCGATGTTGTCTTTGAGGGCGGCAGTATAGATGTTAATTATAAATGGTTTGTTAATCCTAGATCAAATAATAACACCTCTAGTTTCCCTTACGCGACAATTACTCCGGATAATACCGAAATTAGACTTGTTGAATTCCTTCTAAAGCCGGGATATTATAATGTTGGCGGAAATGATAGAAGTCCAGCCGATATTGAAACCTACTTTAAACGAAATAATAGCGGCGGGGTAGAAATGTTCAATACAATTGATGTAAAAGGTAAACAAAATAAAGAAGGGCGTTATGCCGGCTCAAGCGACGGCGCCAACTACACTCGAACTATCCCGGATAACAACGAATATGTCGGCTATACATATTGTGTCGCAATGAGCTTCTATCCGTCCGACTCTCATAATTTCGTTACTGGTAACGCTGAGGCTCAGTCGAAGAGCGGTTCGGGAGCGTCAACCCCGATGGATGCTGGCGACCTATATAATATCTCTGGTGCTTCTTGTCGCACTATCGCGAAGAAACCGAATTTCCAAGTTTGGAATGGCTCGGTCTATACCCAAGGCGAAATCGTTACTTCTACCTCAAAGAAGATGACTAACTCCGGATTTGGTAGCTATAGTGGCGACAGTACGCATATCTTTGGCTCCTGGGTTGACTATGCTATTGTGACCGGCAACGAGTATATCTACGGCATTAGCTCGGGCGCCGTACTTGGCTATAATAATAGTAAATATAATTTGTCTGGCGGTGGTGGCGTCGCAAGGAACGGCACGACTTATACGAATATAAATCCTGAAACAATTTCGAACAATGGTGGAATTAACTATATAGGTAGCGGAAAAGTAAATGCTTCTGCTTCGATTAATACGAATCTCCAGCGTCTCCAGTCTCGTTACCAAGAAAAGGCTAAAACCTTTGCTTATGACTCTAGCGAAGGTGCTTATGGAAGCCAAGCTATGATCAATACTGCTTCGACCGGCATGCAATATGTCTATTATAATGGAAACGTTAATCTGTCTAATATCGGGATTAGAGGTAGCTCAAATCCAAATCAGACGACTCGTCGCGAAGGCTCGAACTTGATTAAGACTCTCGGCGACGGGAAAAATGACAATACTCTCGTCTTCTATATTAACGGCGATTTAACGATTAATCAGAATATCTGTCTCGGAACTGGCTGTAGTGATGATCCTACGAAACTTCGCACTTACAATACAATTAGCACGGACGCTTCTGCAAAACTTCCGCAAATCATTATCTTCGCGAATAATGTTTATATTACTCAAGAAGTAAATCGTGTTGACGCTTGGCTGATTGTTCCGAACGGCACAATCGATACTTGCAAAGGTTTTAGTATTGGCAATAACCTTGCTGCTCGTGATGCAAAACAGCGTTACGACAGTTTTGGCGGAAACTGCGACAAAACACTAGTTGTAAACGGCCCAGTTTACGCCAGCAATATCTTCTTAAAACGAACTGCTGGTAATAACCACGGCTTCGCTCCGGACGATACGACTACAGACGTTCTCGATCGTTCTATTGGTAATACCGGTAACCCGACCGATGCCAATAAAGGCTCAGTTGCTCCGGCAGAAATCTTCAATCTCCGTGCTGATGCTTACATTTGGGCCTATCACCAAGCTGAGCGTTATTCTGAAGCCGTCGTAACCTATACTAGGGAGCTCGCCCCGAGGTATTAAATGATAAATTATAAAAAACTTTTCTTCGAGCTAATGGCGGTGCTTTCGGTAGTGTTTATCGCTACCCTTGCTATCCTTTTTCCGATATTAAAAGAACATGGTGCTTTTGATGACCATACTTACGATGAACTCCGAAACGGTATTCTGTCCGAAGCCGATAATTATAATGCTGAAAAAGGCCGAGATTTGGATTTTGAAAAACGTCTTGATGAAGGCTGGGCCGCGAGTCCGAGCGGAAGTAATAAACAATTTTATTATGGTCTTGCTAGCGCCGTCTATTATTGTAAGATTGGATTTCTCTATTCCTCGGAAGAGAGGTTCGATGCTCTCTATATGATGATTCCAAATGATAAAAGCGTTCGCATGGATTTAGAATCAAGAGATGTGATATGTCAAAGGAGCAGAGATGTCTAAAAAAGGTTTTACTCTAATCGAGGTCGTTCTCTTTCTAGCGATTTCTGGTGGGATTTTCGCAATGATTATGACCGGAATTTCTACCTCGACCGCCCGTCGTCGCTATAATGATTCAGTAAACGATCTCGTCGAACAGATAAGAAATGCATATTCCGCCACGATTAATGTTGAGAATTACCGCGTAAGAACTGAAGATAGCAGTTATTTCTGTTCGATTTCTTCCGCTTATAAGGGGAGTTATGGGAGGAAGATTGATTCTAAAGACACCGATAACTATCCAGGTCGTTCGCGTTGCGCAGTCTATGGACAACTTGTTACTTTCGGAGAACAAAATAATACCCGGATAAATCGTTATGATATTATTGGTCTTGCCGAAATTGACCCGCGAAATAATATCGATCCGGACGATAGCGACGAACTTATCCAATCTCTAAAAGCTGTCTGGGCAAACGTCATTAATATCAGACAAAATAACACTGCGGCTTCTTCCTGTTCGGCCAGCCTCGCCGGAACAACTAGTAGTTATCTTCCTCAATGGGACGCAACAATAGAGAATCTCTCGATAGCCGATCCAGTTACGGGGGAACAAGTCGCGAATAGGTCGCTTTATCGTGGCGCAATTCTAATTGCGCGTTCCCCAGTTTCCGGAACGGTCCATACTTTCTTCTATACCGACAAGAACGACATTGCGCTCGCTAATGCCGGAACTCTTGAAGTTCAGAACTGGCTTAGCTCGAATTCTAGCGCGCGTTCTTGCGACGGTTTTTATAATGCGAACGACTATTTTATAATTAATGCGATTAATAATAATCGATTTAAAAATGATAAAGATTTAAATATTTGTGTTGGTTCAGAAGATCTCTTCGGAGTCGCTAATCGCCGTCGCGCGATTAGAGTCCATGCTGATGGTTCGACTGAGTCGGCCGTTGAATTATTATCGGAAAGTGAATCGGTAGATGTATGCAGAAAATAAAGAAAATTTTTAAAAAAGGAGATACGATAATCGAAGTAACTTTCGCGATTGCTGTTTTCTCGCTTATTTCGGTTATTTCTATGCAGGTTATGGATAGAAACCTCGCGACGATTCAAGGCGCCCTAGAACTCGAAATGGCGCGAAACGAAATCGATGCCCAAGCTGAGGCTCTTCGCTTTATTCAGAATTCATACCTTTCCGAACGAGAACTTTCTCGTACGAATCGTACTTACCAAAATCTCTGGTTAAAGCTTTCTCGCGGTTCCGCAACGGCTATTTCCGCCGATGCCGGTTCTGGCCTCGCTAATAAACCGACTGATATTTCTGAATATTATTCTGTTGCTTGTTCTACTTATTACGATACTACTAACGGAGGCAGTAGTGTCCATAATATCTTTAAAGACCGCGCCTTTGTTCTTAATACAAGAAAAATAAATCCAAATAATATAAATGAGACAGTTGTTCAGACGACAAGTACTTATGACTCCAGTAGGTTTGTCGAAGCTCCGCTTTATCCACGCGTAATCTTTACGAAGGGGACTACCGGTAGTAATAACGACAACGCCGAGCTTTCTGAAATCTTCCCACTCGGTTCTGGAAACTTAACTTACCAAAATCAGACCCATCAGGTTTATGATAGAGTTACTCGCGTCGAGGGAATTTGGGTAATCTCCGCTCGAGATATGACAAAAGGCGAAAGCGCTACTCCGGAATTTTATGATTTTCATATTAGGACTTGTTGGTTTGCTCCGGGGCATGAACGCCCAACGATCGTCGGAACAACTATTCGTCTCTATAACCCTGAGCTTATCGAGGATCAAAAATAATGAAAGATATAATGAAAAATAGGAAAAAAGGTTTTACGTTTGTTGAGCTTTCTCTCGCGCTCGTCTTCGTTTCGGTTTTACTTATCACTATCGCGTGGCTTACGCTTCATTTAACAACTGTTTATGAAAAAGGCCTTGCTATGAAAGCCGTAAACTCAGTCGGGAAAGAGTTAGTGGATGATTTTTCGCGCGCCGTTTCTGCTTCGCCTGCTTTAACTATCGACAGTCTCTGCGCTAAAAAATATAACAAGACGACTAATCAATACCAATATAATAATTGTATGAACGATTCTGCTAGAAAGTTCTCTTATCAACAGCGCTACAATAAAGTTAAGATTGCCGGCGTCGAAAGAATCGTCCCGACAAACGGAGTTTTCTGTACTGGACGCTATTCTTATATTTGGAACTCCGCTTATGTCTTAAATCCTACGGATTATCCTAGAGCTACAACCGGGAACTACCAAGCGACCTTTAACTATAGCGGCGGGACAAATAATAATTTTAGGCTTTTAAAGGTTTCTGATTTTAATCGTGAACTTTGTACAGAACACATGGATAACAGCCAATATCTCTATGATGATTCTCCGGTTTATACCCTTTCTGGAATGGCGCCAGAAACAAACGAAGAATTATTAGATAACTCAGAAAATAATCTCGCGCTTTACGATATGTCAATCTTTGCTCCGACTGTCCATGAGCTAACTAGCTCCGCCTATTATTCCGGAACCTTTATTTTAGCTACTCTTCGAGGCGGAATCGACATTAACTCAACTGGCGAATTCTGTTCCGATCCGCCAGACAACCTAAATACAGATTTTGCTTACTGTGCTATTAATAAATTTAATTTCGCTATGCAGGCAAACGGCGAAAAACTAGACAGTGAAAGATAGGAGGAAAAATGAAAGAGAATAAATCAAAAGAAATCTTAAGCCTAAAAAAACGTGGTGTCGCTTCGATGTTTGTCGTAGTTTTTACGATTATTATCCTCGGCATAGTTGTCTTAAGCTTTACTCGACTAATTATTTCTGAAGCGATAAAGACAACTAATACCGATCTTTCTCAATCCGCCTATGACTCTGCCCTCGCTGGTGTTGAAGATGCAAAAATTGCTCTTCTTCGTTATCACGATTGTCTGGATAGGGGTGCAACCGCAACTTCCGGTTCTGTCGAATGTCGCGATATTATTAAAAAAATGCAAGATGGGATTAATAATAATGATTGTTCGACAGTTCAAAAGGTTTTGAATCGTGAACAGGCTGCTGAAAATAATGCTGTCGTTGTCCAGGAAACTCAGAACTCTACCGACAGCGGTAATAATGCTAATATGCTTCAGGCTTACACTTGTGTAACGATTAAAGAGGATCTCGACGACTATCGCACAACTCTCGGCTCGGCCTCCGCCGGACGTCTTCGTATTATTCCAATCCGTGCTGATAATATTGATGCGGTCGACACAGTCCAGATTAAATGGTTCTCTTCAGTTAACGCTTCGAAATTAGTTTCTTCTGGTGGCTCAATACGTTATTGCGGAAATAATAGATCTGGAAGTACATTGTTATTATATCCAAACGGTCAATGTAACGGCTCCTTTCAAGGCCCTCCTACCCTCGCTGTCCGTCTAATTCAAACTGACGCCACTTTTAACCTTTCCGAACTTTCCGTTTCAAAAGATTCAGATAAGACTGACACTGGCGAGCTATTCTTCGTTCCGACAAACTCCGGCGGAACAAACTCTGTCGGCGCTTCGGCTTGGGGCGAATCTGCTAATAAAGGAACAAATCTCCCAATTCAGATTAGCTGTAGTGCTGGAACTTGGTATTGTTCCGCAACCATGTCTCTTCCAAAGACCTTCCGTGGCTTAACTAATAGAAACGACGCAAACACCTATCTTTTAGTTTCCCTTCCTTATGGAACGCCTGAAACTGATATTTCAGTTACTGCATCCGGCGTAGTAGGTGGAGCGAGAAAACAAATTGAATTTTCTGGTGTTCAAGCTCGTATAGATTCAACCGGTCGCGCAAACGACCTTTATCGCCGCGTCGAAACTCGTGTTGAACTTGTCGATACCTACTTCGCTTATCCAGAATATGAAATCACTATGACAGACGCACATTCCAATATTTATAAGACATTCTATGCCACCTTCGATTGCTTTAGATCTGATCGAGGTGCCGGTAGTGGCTGCGATAATACAGCCGAAGACGATAGCTTAGACGCGTTCTAGAAAATGGGCTCGAGATAAAACTCGAGCCCGTGTCTTGTTTTGTTAGAAAAACGAAATTTGTTCTTACCACTCATCCCAGCCAATCCAGGACATTCCGCTAATTGATGGTTTCTTACTTCCGTCAGGATTTGCATTCATGTAATTTATGGTTGCTTCAAGATCATACAAAGTTTTTGTTGGTACAAACACTCCATCGCCAAAGACCGGAGTATTGCTTTGACTCTTTGTGTAATCGTAGAGACAACAATACGAAATCGTCTTTGACCCTTCAACGCCAACTCCAACATAAGCATAGGTAGGATCCTGAGCATTGGTTCCAATAGCTACAAAATATGTGCCGTAATGAAAAGTTACATCCCAATGTTTCGCAGCGTCATCATATACGTTCGTAGATCCCATTTCTGCGCCGTAAGCTACATGATCTTCTTCTGAGAAAACGCCGTCCGCAATATACTTGTCGATAATCGTTGCCGTAGCCACAGTTTTTGCCGTTTCTACCGGCGCCGCAACCGTGTTTCCTGCCGCCTGAACCTCTGTCGGAACATCTTTGACTATCTCGACTTCAGTCGCCTCAGCAACTTCCGCTTCCTCGGTAGTCTCTTTGACCTCTTCCTTGGGTTCCTCTGCAGTTGCCTCCGGAGCTTCTTCTGGAGCTTCTTCCACGACCTCCTCCAGAGTTTCCTCTTTGACTGTTTCTGTCGAAGCTGAATCCGTTTCTGCCTCCGGAGCCGGAGTTTCTGCGACTTCCGCCACCTCCGCTACCTCAACTTCAGGTAAAGGCGCCTCGTCCGCAGTTTTTGCGCTCGAACCGCATCCTCCGAGGACTAGCGATGTCCCGATGAGCGCCCCCATCAGCGTTACAAAAAATCTCTTCTTCATTTTTCGTTCCTCCTTAAATGTGCTTAATCTATGCTAGACCAATAAACTACAAGGATATTATATCACTTTCCTCTAAAAACTGCGAGCATAAGCGCTTTACGTAATAAAAAACCGCCTCTCGGCGTCTTTTATGGTGGCGGGGGTTGGATTTGAACCAACGACCTTTTGGTTATGAGCCAAACGAGCTACCAAGCTGCTCTACCCCGCGATAACATATATATCTTATCATATAATTACAGTTTTTGTCAAGCTGTGTTATAATAAAGCTATATTTAGGAGGTCTATGAAGAAATTTTTTCAGGGGATTAGTAGTTTTTTTAGAAGGGTAGGAAACTGGTGTAAAAGCCATAAAACTCTTGTTACGCTCCTTATTACCGCTCTTTTTGTCGCGATTCATATCCCTCTGCTTTTAAATCACGAAATTTGGAGCGACGAGGCCGTTCCTTGGGAAATCTCGAAACGAATTACCCCTGAAAATATCTACGAATTGAACGACGCTGAGCCGCATCCTCTCCTCTGGGAACTTATCCTCGTTCCGTTCTCCCAAAATAACTTTCCGGTTATTACTCTAAATATTATCTCTCTAGCTATCGTCTCGCTTGCGCTGTTTTTATTCTTGCGTTTCGCTCCACTAAATCCTTTTCTAAAACTTCTTTTCCTCTTCTCGAACGCCTTTTTCTACTACAATCCGGTTATCGCGCGTGATTATTGTCTTGTCCCGCTCGCAATCGCGTTTATTGGAATGACCTATAAAAATCGTCACGAAAAACCTCTGAAATATGGTCTAGCTCTCGCTTTTCTCTCGCAGACGCATTTTCTAATGTATGGTTTGCTCGGAATTTTAACCCTCGGCTTTATGGTTGAAGAGATTAAATCAAAAAATAACGCCGGAGAAACCGTCTTAAATCTCTTAAAAATCGTGCTTCCTCTAGGGCTATCGATTTTGACTGTTCTTCCTATGGTCTTCGGCTCGCTCGAAAATCAGGCTATCCTGACCGGTAAAGTTTTTGAAAGTGCGGAGAGCGTCGGCTATGAACGTCCAGGACTTATTCCGACTATCTTAACTACCGTTTTTGGCCTCGATAATTCTATTCTTGGTATAACTGCTTTGGCTGTTTTAATCTTATTTGTACTTCATCTCTTTGCCGAAAATATTAAAATCGCTATTTACGCGATTATCTCGTTTGGATTTTGGTTTGGCGTCTTATCTACTCTTTATCAGAGTTACTATTGTTTTGAACAAAAATGCTCGCTTATTGTTATAATTATTCTCGCTATAACTTGGCTGCTCGCCTTAGAACCGAAAGATAAAAAGGAAAATATTATTTTAAGAATCCTTAATTTCTCAGAAATATCTAAATTCTTAAGGCTCTACATGAAAAATCCAGTCATGGTTTTTGCGATTATCCTTGTTGCCTCAACGATTCCTCGAACTCTCGTTAATGCGACCTATGATTTAAGTCATTCTTTTAGTAATTCAAAAGCAAACGCCGAGTTTATTAATAGTCTACCGAAAAATACAGTTTTAATTGAGGGTGACATCGCCGCTCATAATCAGTTTGACTCGGCGGTCTTTAGCCAGATCACTAATAGCGAAGTAGATATTTATAATGTTCTTCTCGATAAATATCTAGACGTTAATTACTGGCTTAAATACGATAAAAGATATGTTGAAGATGTAAATTATATGAAAGAGATTATACCTAAAGTAGAGATAGATGATGTCTTAAAGAAATTCACTGAGCTTTCTGAAAAGTATGAACATATCTATTTCTTCTTTTCGTCTAATAGAACAGCGTGTAACAATTATGAAGGCAGTACCCCGAGTTGGCTTGAGGGATATGATAAAATTATTGAGCTTGATACGGATAGTGGCGTTAAAAATAGCCACTCCCCGACTTATGTCTTTAAAGTTAAATAACTACACTCCCGAGAATCTCGGATAAGACACGATAAAAACTAAAACCATTATAATAAGTAGAAACGGAATAATTTTTCTAATTTTTGGAAGCTCGAAGAACATTTCTGTTATCGCCAAAATCGCGAATCCACTCGCCGGAAGATAATGATATAAGAACATCGGTCTCTGTATAAAGGCGTAAGGAAGCCATAGTGATAAATAAGCGATTATAATAAATAGCGCCGTTTTTGATTTCTTTAAAACCGCGAAATAAAGCGCAATAAGAAGCGCAATAACTGAAACAAAGGAAATCGCATAGTTTCCATAAAGACAAATTACTCGCTCGCTTCCGCTTGCATATTCATACAACATCGGTTTTAACGATAACGGCCAAGAAAACCAAGGCGAAGAATATGGGTGTGGCGTTCGTTCGTTTGAATGATAAGAAAAGAGATACTGCCCCTGAGAAATTACATCGGAAACTGAATTCGCTCCGGTCGTTTCCGGAAAGGCTAGATAACTCCCGAAATAAATTCCCGCTGGAATTATAATAAAACATAAAACCCCGAGCGGGAACCACTTTAAAAGCGAAAGCTTAAAAACTTTTTCGCGCCAATTCTTCCGGTTAATTCCGACAAAATATTTCTGATAAACCCACCAGAAGAACATTATAGCGAGCCCTATTCCCCCGAACGCTCCGGACCATTTAATCGAGATTGAACATCCGAAGAATATCCCCGAAAGTAAGAAATATCTAAATTTCGAACTCTTTAAGAACTTTAACATAAAGAAGAACATTAAAAGTGTAAAAAGGCAAAGATGCGAGTCGATTGTTCCGACTCTTGTCTGGACAAAATGTAGTCCCGATAGCGCGGTTAAAATCGCGGCGAGCCTTCCGTAGCTTGCTCGTCCGAATAATTCTTTTGCGAGAAAATAAACGACGATAATAATTAAAATCCCCGCGATATTCCCCGCAAATCTCCAAGTAAACGGCGTCATTCTCCCGAAAACTTTAATCGGAATCGACTGTAAAATTTTCCCGAGCGGCGGGTGGACCGTCTCATATCCCTCTTGATTTGTCGCATATTGATACGCGGTCTGCGCGAAATAAAGTTCGTCGAAATAACTCGAGTTATGATAATTAAACTGTTCCGGAATTAAGTCCTGTTCGTCCGTTAAATTCGCTAAGAGTTCGTTCTCATTAAAAGCTCCTTCGCTCGGTAGAAAATCTTTTAGTTCTATATTTTCTATCCTTTTTTCTCCCGAGAAAACCGAAATCTCCCCAAAATCGACGTCGCGGTCTTTTGTCCTTAAAATAATCATTCGGATTTTTCTTTTTATCTCGGTTTTTCGCCACCTAAACGGCCCGTCTACCGCGAACTCATGTTCTTTCGAAAGCTCTACTCCCGACGAATCTACCGTCGTCTGATAAACCATATTAAAATCGTTTCTCGATTGCCCGACATAATAAACGATTTTTGAAACTTCCGTCTCTTCCGGTAGAATTATCGCGACTCTTTTGTAGGACGTTAGTTTATAAAAGCTCTGTGGCGCAACATCGTCCCCGAGATTAAAAAACGACAAAAACGAATACGCTAAAATTAAAACGACCATGAAAATGACGTCAAAAAGCTTTGTTCGTCTTGTCTTTATTTTATCCTCTCGACGCACGCCTTGCCGCAACCCTTACTGCTTCCCCCCATCCGAGCGCAATATGTGGTGTCGAAGCAATATCGATTAACTTCAAATCCGCTTTCATAGCGATAACTATTTCTTGAATTAAGAGGTCTGCGTTCGGCGCAACAATCGTCGCCCCGATAATTTTGTGTTCTCTATTTGTAATTAACTTAACGAAACCGTCTTGATATTCTTGCGTGTTGGACGCCGAAACTGAAGAAATCGGAACGAGCGTCTGAGTATATCTTAAATCGCGAGCGATACATTCGTCTTCAGTTAATCCTGTCGAAGCAACTTTCGGGAAAGTGTCGGTCATTCGGACAAACCCGCGATAATCTACTGTTCCTTTCGCTTTATTTACGATATTTGACGCCGCAATCGCCGCTTCATAGCTCGCTTTTTCCGTCGAAGAAATCTCTACAACATAAGAATGTTTCTCTGGTGTAGCGTCCGCAACGTCCCCGACCGCATAAATATGTTTCGCCGAAGTTTGCATCGTCGCATTAACTTTAATTCCGCGCGAAGAGAACTGAACTTCTGCGTTTGAGAGTCCTAAATCTACCGCCGGTTCGCTTCCTGTCGCGATAACTACCGCCTCGACTTTAACTGACTTTTCTTGTCCTCCGCGCATAAACGAAACTTTCGTTACCTCGGTTTTTCGTCCGTTCGGTAAAGTTTCTTTTCCGGCTTTAACTGTCGCGACGACGCGCGAAGAAGTTAAAACTTTAATCCCGAGCGCCTTACTAAATCTTTTCTCGATTACCTCTCCAGCTTCCGGATCTTCTTTTGGAAGTAGTCTCTCTGAAATCTCGGTCAAAAGAACTTTCGAGCCCATCTCCGCTAAATATTCCGCAACTTCACATCCTGTCGAGCCACCTCCGACAACCATTACAACTTTTGGAACTCTTCGAAGAGTAAAGACTTCTTCCGGAAGTAGACACTCTGCCTCAGAAGAGCCAGTAATTCCTGGATCAATCGGCGTCGCTCCTGTCGCGATAATAAATTTCTTTGCCGTAATATTATTGTTGTTTCCGACCGAAATCTCGTTCGGAGAAATAAATTGCGCAAATCCCGAGATACATTTAACTCCCGCCGCCTCAAATTCTTTCTTCGAACCGGCGCCCGCGCGTTTCTGCGCAACTAAGTTCCAGTTTAAAACCGATGGATAATTATATTTTAGAGAAGTCGAAGAAAGCCCGAATTTCGACGCTTCGATTGCCGAAAAGAAGGTCTGCGAGAAATGAGACGCCGCCGCATAAGGAATATCTCGGCGGTTTATATTTGTCCCACCCCAAGCTCCCGCTTCGACTAGCGCGGTCGAAAGTCCTGCCCCCGCCGCCATTAAAGCCGCCGTTCCGCCGGCCGCCCCGCTCCCGATTACTACTAAGTCATAATCAAATTTTTTTCCTGCCATTTTACCTCCTAGATTATCTTGTCTTTACTTTTAAATAGATATGCTAAATCTTCATTATATTTCGCGAGTTCTTTCGCTAGTCGTTCATTTAAATCTTCCTCTGTTATCATTGACCGCCCCTCTCGCCATTTCATGATTTTAAGAACTACTTTATCTGCGATTATTTCGCTTGTTCCGGAGTGTATCCCGAGAACTTTCGCCTCCCTTATGATTTCGTCGTGGAGTTTTTTCTTCGACAATTTCGCTATCCCCATTTACCCTCCTAAAATCCTAAATCCGATTATAAATAGCGCTAAAGTCATAAACCCGACTCCCGTCATAACTTTTAGAAATTCCTTATTTTTCATTCTCCATTTTTGAACATCAACAACCGTGTTCCCTCGGCGAATCGAGAAACGAAGGATAAAAAGCGGTAAGATTGCGATAAAAGTATAGAGAAGAACCGCGAAAATCTGTAAGTTTATCGGTAGCCCTAAAATTGAATTTCCTGCCAGAATCATTAAGACTATCGAAAACGGTATTTCCGCTAAACTCGAGAGCATCCCGAGCGAAAACGCCTCCGTATTACTCTCTGTCAATTTCGCGCGTGTCCCGATATACCTCGCAACCGACTTAGGAAGCCATAGCTCGGTCGACCTCCTAGTCCTATAGTAGAAAAACCAAATTATAATAGCAAGCATAAGCAGAATCCCGACGATAATCGCGAGCGCCTCGACCGAGAGTGAACTCGAAGTAATCGTCCCGATTATAAACGCCGCCGTCGAAACTATTAAAACCGTTAGAAGCGTTACACCTAAAATATAATTCGAAGCGAGCTGTTTTGTCTTCTTTTTAATGTGTTTTCCGAGGCTCGCATGATAAAGCAAAAGCAATGCCCCGAGCCCGAGTTGAAGGGAAGCGTGAACTAGCGCAGCGAGCAAAATTGTCCCGAATTGCACCAAATTAACAGGGGTAAGACCTTCCATATTTACATTTTAACACACTTAAGCTTATTTTTAAACCTCTTATGCTTCGCTTATGTTTAAAAATTTTACCTCTGTTAAATCATAAAAATAAAACGCTAGCGCTTGACTTTGAAAAAAATCGGAGTATAGTCCCGCCCACATTAACATAAAAGGAGGTTTTACCTATGACAAAAATATTATCAGTTTTTCTAACGCTTCTGCTCGGTCTTTCGCCGGGTATTACCACGCCCACAACCCCGACTTCAGGGAATGATAACAAGTCTCTTAATACCGCTGTCGGGAGTGGGAGTACTTTAGCCGCAAGCAACGGAGTAAGTGGAACCGCTACAGTTGGTTCTGGCGGTTCCTCGACCTCTGCCTTGTCCGCTTTAAAAACGGTTACGCTCGCGAAACAGACTACGACTAAAACCTGCGAAGCCGGCTACGCGATAAATCCCGCGACGAACCGCTGTAAAAAGCTCCAAACCGTTACTGAAACTTCGACGACGATAACGACTACGGTCTGGAATCCCGCGACCGGAGAAACTTCAACTTTTAAAACCTGTAAATCGGGCTATTGGTATAATAACTCGACCGACCGCTGTAATAAGGTTAAAACTTGTAATATCGGTTATGCTTACCAGTCCGCGACTAATACCTGTAAAAAGATTGAATGTCCTTTCGGCTATAAGGTTCAAGACGCCTCGAATGTCTGTAAACGGATTGTTTGTGAATTCGGACATATTATTAACCAGAAAACAGGGAACTGTGTAATTAATAATCACGGGAAATATAAAGATTGCGAAGCTGGCTGGACGCTCGACCTTAGAACCCTAAAATGTGCTAAAATTGGGACAAAAGGCTCGGACGATCCCGCCTCGAAAAAATCTGCCGGAAAAGCGGTCTATTCTACTATTTCGGCGGTTTCTAATGTTTCTTCAAACCTAATCCGGCTTACGACCGAAACTTCTCCGGAAGAAAACCCTGAAAATACCGATTCTGAGGACTCTAGCGACTCCGAGACGACTAAAACTTGTCCAGAGGGGAAATTCCTAAATCCGAAGACAAATCGCTGCAAGAACCTCCAGACGGTCTCAGAAGGGGTAACAGGGAAGACTATTACAACCTACGATCCCGAAACTGGAGAGGGGACAACTATTAAAATCTGCAACGAGGGTTATTATTTAAACGAAGAAACTAACCGTTGTAATAAAAATAAAGAGGAAACGACGACCTCTAGCGGCTCTAGCTCTTCCTCTTCAAGTAACTCTAGCTCGACGACAAAAACCTGTCCCGAGGGAAAGTTTTTAAATCCAAAAACGAATCGTTGTAAAAATCTTCAAACTGTCTCCGAGGGGACGACCGGAAAAACCGTTACGACCTATGATCCCGCTACCGGCGAAGCGACTACTGAGAAGATTTGTAACGAGGGTTATGAACTGAATCCAGATACAAACCGCTGTAATAAAGTTAAAGAGAACTCTGGCGCTTCTAACGCTTTTGAGGTTCCGGAGCTCGGAAGCGAGAAACAGACGAATTTTGTCGCGCTCGGCGCCGTTATTCTCGTTGTCCTCGCCGGTCTCGGTTTTCTCGTTTTCCAATTTAGAAAGGAGATTATGAAGCTCTTCAGAGGTACTATCTCTAAAGTTAAAAATATGATAAGATAAAAGTATGAAGAAAGATGTCTTGAAGAAACTTAATCTAGTCTTAAAAATTATTGTTTCAGCTTTCGGTCTCGGCCTCTTTATCGCTCACTTTGTCGCTCCCGAGACTTGGCCTAAAACAATGAGTTATCTCGTGACGATTATCCTGCCTTTTATTCCGGACATCTTTGAAAAAATCGGTCTTAAAACCTCTGTCCGCCTCCAAATCGCTTATGTCCTGTTTATTGGTTTGGCGATGGTTATGGGAATTGATTTCGACCTCTATAAAACTTGGTATATTTTCGGAAGTCCTTGTTTTGATAAAATCGCTCATACTCTCTCTGGCGTGCTCGGCGCCTTTGTTGCGAAAGAGATTTTAGGCCGAAACTTTAAGAAAGTTAATCCTCTCTTTTCCGGTCTCTTTATCGTCTCGTTCGTCGCTTTAACGGCAGCGGGGTGGGAGTGTTATGAGTTTCTCTATGATAAGATTATGGGCGGACACATGCAAACTCTAATCGCCGACGGAATCGACGATACAATGTGGGACATTATTGGCGCTCTCGGCGCCGGAATTATCACTGCTATTCCGCTTTCAAATTAGCACTCTTGTTTACCCCTTGGGACGTTCCAAGAGTGCCAACGTTAGTTGGCACTCTTGACAGCCGAGTGCTAACGCGCTATAATAGAGGTAAGAATTAGCAGTTGAATATAACGAGTGCTAAAAAGAAAGGAATAAATTATGAGTAAAATTATTGGTATCGATTTAGGTACAACAAACTCTGCTTTCGCTTATATGGTTGCTGGAAAACCAGAGGTAATCACGAACGCCGAAGGCGACCGAACTACCCCGAGCGTTATCGCCGTTACGAAAAAAGGCGAACGCCTCGTCGGTAAAGTTGCTCAGCGCCAGCGCGTTACGAACCCGAAAAACACAATTTATGGTATTAAACGTTTAATCGGCCGTAAATTTGAGGATAAAGAGGTTAAACGCGACCTCGATATTATGCCTTATGAAATCGTTAAAAAGGGAAATGCTGTTGCGGTAAAAATGGACGGAAAGGAATATACTCCTGAAGAAATTTCTGCAATGGTTCTCTCGAAGATTAAAGCCGATGCCGAAGCTTTCCTCGGCGAGAAAGTCACGGAAGCTATTATTACCGTTCCGGCTTATTTCGACGATTCTCAGCGCCAGGCAACAAAAGATGCCGGTAAAATCGCCGGTCTCGAAGTAAAACGTATTATTAACGAGCCGACGGCCGCTGCTCTTGCTTATGGTCTTGATAAAAAAGGCGAGGAACAGATTGTTGTCTTCGATCTTGGTGGCGGTACTTTCGATGTTTCGATTCTCGAAATTGGTGACGGTGTCTTTGAAGTAAAATCGACTAACGGCGATACTCACCTCGGCGGCGAAGACTTCGATAACATTATCGTAAATTACCTCTGCGACGAGTTTAAGAAAGAATCTGGAATTGATATTAAAAGCGATGCTGCCGCGATGCAGCGCGTTAAGGACGAAGCTGAAAAAGCGAAAAAGGAACTATCAAGCGCAACTTCGACCGATATTAACCTTCCATTCCTTTCGGCCGATGCTGAAGGTCCAAAACACTTTGAATATACTTTAACTCGTGCAAAACTTGAAGAACTTGTTGAGCCTCTCTTAGAGCGCCTCGCCGAACCGGTTGAAAAAGCTCTTAAAGATGCTAAACTCGAAGCAAAAGATATTGACGAAATCGTTATGGTCGGCGGTATGACTCGCATGCCGGCGGTCGTCGAAAAAGTCAAGTCTATCTTCGGTAAAGAGCCGATGCAGGGTGTTAATCCGGACGAGGTTGTCGCAGTTGGTGCGGCGATTCAAGGTGGCGTTCTTCAGGGCGACGTTAAAGATGTTCTCCTTCTCGACGTCACTCCGCTTACCCTCGGTATCGAAACTATGGGTGGTGTCCGAACTCCGCTTATCGACCGTAACACAACTATCCCGACTTCTAAATCTGAGGTTTTCTCTACCGCTTCCGATAACCAGCCACAGGTCGAAATTCACGTTCTCCAGGGCGAACGCGAATTCGCAAACGATAATAAATCTCTCGGCCGCTTTATCTTAGACGGAATTGCTCCGGCTCCACGTGGTGTTCCACAGATTGAGGTTACCTTTAATATCGATGCAAACGGTATCTTGAATGTTACCGCGAAAGATAAGGGAACCGGGAAAGAACAGTCGATTACGATTCAAAACTCTGGTAATATGAGTAAAGACGACATCGAAAAGGCTCAAAAAGAAGCCGAGATGCACGCCGACGAAGATAAAGCAAAGCGTGAAACGATTGACCTTAGAAACCACCTAGAAAATGCTGTTTATCAGGCTGAAAAGATGCCGGATGAGTATAAAGATAAGATTTCTGACGAAGATAAAGAAACCATCAAGAAAGCTGTTGAAGAAGCAAAAGAAGTCTTAAAGGACGAAAGCGCAGATAAAGATAAGTTAGAATCCGCGACGAAAGAACTTCAAGATAAGATTATGCCGATCGGCGCAAAGATGTATCAAGAAGCTTCTAAAGACGACAAATCTTCCGACGATAAAAAATCGAATGATTCGAAAGACGATGAAGCAGTCGAAGGCGAAGTTGTAGATAAATAATGGGAAAGCCCGTTTTAAAAAGAGAGCCTCAGCAGGTCTCCGATAAGGAGACCGAGGCTCTTCTTGATTTACTCGAGAAAACTCTAGCTCTCGAGGGAGACATCGTCGAGTTCGGCTGTTATCGGGGTGATACGAGCGTAATCTTTGAACGTCGTCTCGAAAAATATCGTAGGGAAAACCCCGAAAAGCCGCTAAAATTCCTCTGGATTTACGATTCTTTCGAAGGTTTACCCGAAAAAACCGCTGAAGATTCTTCCGCTGCCGGAGACCAGTTTAAAGCTGGAGAACTTCTCGTTACGAAACGCGAAGTTGTCGAAAAATTTAAAAAGGCGGGCTTAAAAGTTCCGCGAATTAGAAAAGGCTTTTTCGAAAATCTCGAAGAAAATGACGTTCCGGAAAAAATCAGTTTCGCTTTTCTAGACGGCGACCTCTATCAGAGTATTAAAACTAGCCTAAAACTCGTCGAAAACTGTATGACAAAAGACGGAATTATCGTCGTTCACGATTATAATAATCCCGAACTCCCGGGTTCTTCAAGAGCTGTTGACGAATGGCTAAAAGTCCACCCCGAAAAATCTCTTGAGATAAAAGAAACTCTCGCGATAATAAGATAACCCCCTCTAATCCGAGGGGGCTTCTACTTTGTGTGTGGTAGAAAAAATCCATTTTCTTTCGTCGGTTATACTTTTTGAGAAATCGCGCCAGTCTGCGAGCTTAAGCGCCGCTTCCGTCCGCCCATACTTATTATAAGTAACAAGCAGTTGGTCCGAAATCGCCCATGTCGCCGTAAAGATATACATAATCTGCGAATAGAGTGCGTTAATTTTAGAAATCATTATAACGGCTACGATTATGATAATACTGAAAATCGTGCCGAAAAAACTTATCTAAGCAACATAAAAATCAGAATTATAAGCGATAAGATTACGCGATAATAGCCGAACGCCGAAAGCGCGCCCTTCTTCTCTAAGAACTTAATTACAAACGTAAGCGCAAGCATTCCAGAAACGAACGCGACGATATTAGACAATAATAACATTCCGAAATTCGCCCCGATATAAGCTCGAGAGGACGAAGACAGAACCGACTTTAAACAAACCCCGATCATAATCGGAATCGACGCCATGAACGAATAATTCGCGCTCGCTTTTGAGTCCATCCCCATGATGCGCCCCGCAATAATCGTCGAGCCGCTCCTCGAAACTCCCGGAATTAACGCGAAAGTCTGCGCGAGACCGATTAAAAACGCTCGCTTATGGCTTAGCTTCTCTTCGGATTTAACCTCCGATAGATGCGGTAGCTTTTCGATAAAAATCATTAAAAGTCCAACTACCCCCATCGCAATTCCAATTGTATACATCGACGCAAAAAATCCGTTACTTTCAATAAACTTCGAGAGTAAAATCCCGATAATCCCCGCCGGAATCGACGTTAAAAGCAGGTTTATCGCCATGTGTAAGTCGCGTTTTACAAAAACGTCGTGTAAAATCTTTAAAATTCTCTTTCGATAATAAATTAAGAGTGCAATTAAAGTTCCGAAATTAATTAACTCTAAAAATAGATGAAAGTCTTCCGCGCGCCCTCCGCCTAAGAACCTTTGAACTAGCTCAAGATGTCCGGATGAAGAAACCGGAATAAATTCTGTTAATCCTTGTGTTAAACCTAAAACAATTGTCTCAAAAATATTCATGAGTCTATTATACTTATGTTTTGGAAACAAGTCAAAAGGTTGTATAATGACCTCATAGAGTCCCTATAGGGATGCACATTTCGAAAAAGGAGGGTTTAGAACAATGAAAATCCATCACAAGAAGCATGACGACACCTACGTTTTTGACAACGGTAAGGAAAGAACGCATTTTCTGTTTCTCTTAAGCGACTTGAGCGCCTTTGGAAATCCGGTTAAAAAGCCAATGGGAATCCGCGGAAACTATCGTAAGTGTATGAAGGTCTTACTTAAAAACGAACTGAACCAACTTGAACTGATTTTAAAAAGTGGCGACTATTTCGAGATTAGTTCTCCGGTTTTCTCTCGGGGACATACCGAAGAAGAAGTCAAGGAATATCGCTCCTCTGCGCATGGCGACAGTATAAAAGTCGAGCCGGCGAAACTATCGGTTACGCTTAAAATCCCGCAGGGAGAAGCGATTAAGATTTATTCAATCGAGGCGAGTTTTCAGGTCTATCTTGTGAACCAAGGTGGGATATTCTACGAGAGTAACGATTTTGTTGCTGTCGAAGAAGCAACTGGAGTTTATTTCTAAATCTCGCACTTTAAGAGTTCCGCTCCGAGCGGGACTCTTTACTTTTTAGAGAAAAAGGTGTATAATATAAGTAATAGAACAAAATACTAATTTTTAATGATTAAGGGAAGAATTAATGCCGATTATTAAATCCGCAAAGAAAGCTGCCCGCCAGGCAGTAAAGCGCACCGCGCATAACAACCAAATTAAGAAAGATATTAAAGCCGCTGTTAAGGCTTTTAAGTCTAAACCGACCGCTGAGGCTCTCTCGAAGGCTCAGTCTGAATATGATAAAGCTGTTAAAAAAGATTTAATTAAGAAAAATACCGCTTCTCGTCGTAAAGCTAACCTCGCTAAAATCGCTAAAGCTGCGAATGTTAAACTTTCTGCGAAAGCTGCTAAACCTGCTACGAAGACAGCTACTAAGAAAACAACTACTACGAAAAAAGCTACAACCGCTAAAAAACCGGCGGTAAAAAAGACTGCTACAAAGAAAACTACAACAAAGAAGGCTTAAATGCCTGAACTACCGGAGGTAGAAACGATTAAACGCGGGCTTTCCGGCTTCATAAAAGGAGCGCGGATTACCCGCGTTTCTGTTCTCTGCGAAAAATCTTTTATCGGACCTCTAGAAGCGGTCGAGAATCAGAAAATTAAAGACGTCCGCCGAAAGGGAAAAGCGCTTTTAGTTGATCTTGAAAACGGGATTACAATGTTAATTCATTTAAGAATGACCGGACAACTAATTTATCGCGGAAAAAATAATAATTTTGCCGGCGGTCACCCTACTGATAGCTTTTTTACCGAACTTCCGAATAAACAAACTCGCGTAATCTTTGAGCTTGAAAATGGAAAACTTTTCTTTAACGACCAGAGAAAATTCGGTTTCGTAAAACTGCTTGAAACCGCCGAAGTCGGGAACGATAAGTTTATAAAATCTCTCGCGAAAGAACCTTGGGATATGAGTTTCGAGGAGTTTAAGAAAAACCTCCAAAGACATAAGTCCCAGCCAATAAAAGCGACGATTTTAGATCAAAAAGTAATCGCCGGTGTCGGAAACATTTATGCGGACGAATCGCTTTTCTTCGCTAAGGTTCACCCAAAGCGCGAAACCGGCTCTCTAACTGACGAAGAAATTAAAAATCTCCTCGAAGGAACGCGAAAAACGATGCAGGCTTCGATCGACTCTGGCGGCTCGACCATGGCGACTTATGTTAAAGCAGACGGAACAAAAGGGGATTATTTAAGGCTCTTTGCGAAAGTTTTTCGTCGCGAAAATGAGCCTTGTGAAAATTGTGGAACGGAAATTATTAAAATTCGCGTCGCCGGCCGCGGAACCCACCTCTGCCCGAACTGTCAAAGGGAGGAAAAATGATTCATTTATTTTATGGCGAAGACCGCTTAAGTGCAGAAAAACAGGCGAAAAAAGTTCTCGGTGAGCATTATGAAAATATCGACGCCGAAAATTTAAAAATCGAAGACCTTCCGACGCTTTTTCTCGGAACTTCGCTCTTTGACGAGACGCGAAAAGTTTTAATTAAAGGTCTCTCGGAACAAAAGTCGCTCTTTGAAGAGCTTGAAAAATACCTTGAAACTCCTCACGAAATCGTCGTTTTAGAAAATAAAATTAACGGAAATTGGACGAGTCTAAAATCTCTGAAAAAATCGCCTGAAGTTGATTTAAAAGAGTTTAAACTTCCCGAGGCAAAAGATAGATTTTTAAGTTTTAATATTTATTCGACCGCTCTTTCTAACCCTGAAAAAGCCGTAAAAATGTTAAGAGAAAATCAGGAAACTGAAGATCCTTATTTAATGCTCGGCGCTTGGACGACGCAAGCTTTAAAAGCCCTAAAATCAAGCCCGAACTCGAGGAAAAATCGCGAAATCTTGAAGGAACTCGCTAAAATCGATATGCTTTTAAAATCGACTAAATTTTCTGAAAATCCTTGGCCGATTTTAGAAACATTTTTATTAAGGCTAAAAACCTTTTAAAACTCTTGCAAAACCTTTGACAATATGCTAATGTTTAAGTATAAAGGTCCAAAATATAGGTCAAAATAAAAATGTCGAAAGATGATACAAAAAATAAAGCAAGCCTAGGTGGCGCTCCGAAAGATGGTGCGTTTGCTGCGCCTGCTCCTTCCGCTCCGGTTCCGGATAATGTCCAGACTGTCGATGAACAACTCGGAAATGTTACGAAAAAAGCTGCTGAAAAAATTAAAGCTTGTGAGAATATCCTCGTCGCTTTAAGTAATGATCCAAACGTCGACGAAATCTCGGCGGCGATTGGGCTAACTATGATTTTAAATAAGCTCGGAAAACACGTTACGGCGATTTATTCTGGCGAGACTCCGAATACGCTCGAGTTTTTAAAGCCGGAAGAAACTTTTGAGAAAGATACAAATTCGCTTCAAGATTTTATTATTGCTTTAAATAAAGATAAAGCAGATCATCTCCGCTATAAAATTGAAGGCGACTTCGTTAAAGTTTATATTACCCCTTATAAAACTACAATTACTGATAAAGATCTCGAGTTTTCGCAGGGCGATTTTAATGTCGACTTAGTGATTTCGATTGATGTCGATTCTGGCGAAACGCTCGACGCCGCGCTTTCGGAATATGGCCGAATTATGCACGACGCAACCGCGATTAATATTACAACTAATGCCGCCGGACATTTTGCTGAACTCGAGTGGAGCGATCCGTCGATGTCGTCTTGTTGTGAAATGATTGCGAAACTCGGCGAAGAGCTCGGATTAACCGACTTTGACCAGCCTATCGCTACCGCGCTTCTAACCGGAATTGTCTCCGCAACCGACCGCTTCTCAAACGCCCGTACAACTTCTGATACTATGGCACTCTCGTCTAAACTAATGCAAGCCGGCGCTGATCAACAGCTTATCTCGACTAATATTATGAAACCAGCCGAAGCGGAAAAACCTGCTGAAGAAAAGCCGGTTGAAGAAGCTCCGACCGAAGAAAAAACGGAAGAAGTTTTAAACGTCCAAGAAGAACCAGTAGAAAGCGAACCGCTCATTCCAGAACCGACTTTAGCGGTTCCGACCGCCCCAGTCGCTCCAGCTATTCCAGTCGCTCCGGCTACCCCTGAGGTTCCGCCAGTTCTCGTCGGAACACCGGCTGAAGTTCCGACCGCGCCAATTCCTGAACCGGTCCAAGCCGTTCCAGTAGCGCCGGTCGCACCAGCTCCTACCCCAGAACCAATACCTGCCCCAGCCCCAGAGCCAACCCCTGCCCCAGAACCGACACCAGCTCCGGCACCTGTTCCAGAACCGGTTCCAGTTCCAACTCCTGAACCTGCTCCGGCTCCGGCGAACGATACCTTTACTCTTCCAGGTCAGGTTTCTCAAGACGACGTTCAAGCCGCTATGAACGCAATTTTAAACCCGACTAGCGTCGCCGATACAATTGCTAACGAAGCTCCGAAAGAAGAAACAAAAACCGAACTTCCACAGATTATCTCTCAAGGCTCTCCGATTGCTCAAAACGTCGCCGAGCCGGTCGCGGAAGAACCAGATTATGGCTCTATGATTGACCAAGCTTTAACTGAAGCTCTCTCGAGTAGTCCGACCGCTAATCCGGCTATGACTGCTGCTCCGGCGGTCCCGACTCAAGCCCCTGAATCCGCTACGATTCCGAATCTCCAATATATCGATCCAAACGCAACTCCGGCGGCTCTAATGAACCCAACCCCAGTTCCAGCCCCCGAACAACCGGCCCCAGTCCCAGTCGAACCAACTCCTGAAATAAATCTCCCTCCTGCTCCGGCTCCGAACATCGACACGACTACTTTTGATATTCCTAAATAATAACCCCTAAACAAACTCCCTGCTTTTTGATATACTTATCTTAAAGAAAAGAGGAAAAATGCATATTGTTATTGAGGGCCAAGACGCAACCGGAAAAGATACCCAAGCGAAACTTCTCGCCGATTATTTTAGAAAACAGGGGAAAACCGTCGTCCACTACGCCGAATCTGGAACGGCGAGCGAAGATCCGTTTATCGCCGAAATCGCGAAGCTGACTTACGGCTCGAATCAGGATATCGACCACCGAACTCGCGTTCTCTTATATCTCGTTAATCGTTATGAACAATGGCGAAAACTCGCCGAGCCGGCTTTAAAAAACGGCGACATCGTTATAACGACGCGTAGTTGGTTCTCGACTTTAATTTATGAGGGTTATGCTGGCGGCGTCTCGAAAAGCTTAATTAAAAAGATTCATAAAACGATTATGCCGGAGTTTTATTTTAATCCCGATAAACAGGTTATTTTAACTCTCTCCGACGAAGCTCGCGCTAAAAGGCTAAAAGAACAGGGAAGAAATACCGAAGTCTGGAAGTCTCAGCCCGACTCGTTTCAGAATAAAGTCAATAAAGCCTATTTAACCGTCGCGGAAGATTTTGATGTCCCGACTCTCGACGCGAGCGGAACGATTGAAGAAGTTTTCGAAGATTTAAAGAAGTTATTTGAGATTTAAAATGCACGAAAGCTGGAAGCCGTTTTTAAACTCTGAATTTAATAAACCATATTTTAAGGAATTGTCAAGTTTCTTAACCGAAGAATATAAAACTAAAACAATTTTTCCGCCGAAACAAGCCGTTTTTCGCGCTTTCTCGACCGACCTCGAAAACGTTAAGGTCGTAATTCTAGGACAAGACCCCTATCATACCCCTGGCGTCGCGGACGGGCTCGCGTTCTCTGTTAAAAGTCCGGATTATATGCCTCCGAGCCTAGTTAATATCTACAAAGAAATCGATAGCGACCTCGGTGCTCATGTTAATAAAACTGGAGATTTAACGAACTGGCAGAAACAAGGCGTTCTCCTCTTAAACAATGTTTTAACTGTCGAGGCACATAAAGCCGGCTCCCATAGAGGAAAAGGCTGGGAGATTTTTACCGAAGAAACAATTAAATATTTAAACGATAAAAAAGAAAATCTCGTTTTTATTCTCTGGGGGCGCGACGCTCGCTCGAAAAAATCTCTAATCGACGAGAAAAAACACTTAGTCTTAGAATCTGCTCACCCTTCGCCGCTTTCGGCTTATCATGGTTTTTTCGGCTCAAAACCTTTCTCGAAATGTAACGAATATTTAAACGCTCACGGAAAAACACCAATTTTATTCTAAAAACGTCATTTTTTCTTGCAATATTTAAACCGCTTGTGTTATAATAGTACTTGTAAAGTTTATTCCACGAACAATTATGAAAACTAGTGAAACAAAAATGAGTGTTGACGTTAAAAACCTTGTATTTACTACGGGAACGTTTTTAAGTTCTCTCCTTCTGGGAGCGCTTGTTTTTTCGCTATTTTCCCCGATTATAAAAACAAATGCGGCGGACTATGACACGGTTAGCGTCTCTGCGACGATTAACCCTGTCTTAAGCGTCTCCGCTCCGTCTGAAATTTCTATCGGCTCGGTTAACCCGACTGCCGACGGTTATTTTGCCTCGAATAGTGGCTCCATAACCGTTACGACTAACGATACCGCCGGTTATAAACTCTATATTTCTTCGAACACTTCCGATGTCAACTTAACTAGCTCGACGACCGATACCCCGATTACGCCTTGTGCTTCCGGCGCGACTTCTTCTACTATGGTTAAGGATCACTGGGGATATTCGACCGACGGCTCAACTTATAACCCGATTACAACTAGCAATGTCCAAATTAAAAACTGGTCTGGAACCGCCGGCGGAACCTCCGACTCCGCTTTAACCGTTTACTTTGGTGCTAAAATCTCTACCGGAACAAAAGCCGGAACTTATTCGAACGTCGTAAAGTTTACCGCGACCGTTAATTAAATTAAACTTCTCGATAAAATAAGATGTCGAAATAAGCGGAAAGAACTCCCGCGAGCATGATAATTCCTTTATATTTCGTAATAATATCTACGATATTTTTTCCAAGTCCGTCGAACGGCGCGAAATAATTTATACACCAAGCGCAAAGCGAAACTAAAAGCGAAGAGAAAAGTAGCGCTTCGATAATTCTTAGAATCCCGAATAACCCTCCCCGAGATGAGCGAAAATATAATAGTAGAGGTAGTCCTAAAACTAGAACCAGAAAGACAATAACTTTTAATAAATCTTTCGGCGCTCCGTTAATCATATTCATTAACCCATTAACGACGTCTGTTCCGAACGCATCATAAACCGTTACCCCAGCGATTACCGCGAGATGTGCCGGTCCAACATGTTTCTTTAGGACGAAGAATAAGATAAATAATATGATAAGTACGCCTAAAATAACCATAAGCTTATTATACCACAAAAAGCCTCCTATTTCTAGGAGGCTTTATCTTAAGCACCAATTCGGTCTTTTGAATTCTTGCGCGTTGCATTGTGTTCGACATATTCGATAATCGGCGCCGCAACGTTTCTTCCTGTTACGCGTTCAATTCCGAATCCTGGCGAGGCGTTTACCTCAAGAATGAGCGGTCCGCGACTCGAGCGCATAATATCTACGCCCGCGATATGAAGGCCCATCGCCTTTGCCGCTTTAATTGCGATTTTCTTTTCTTCGTCGGTTAATTTAATCGCTTTTCCGTTTCCGCCCTTATGCAAATTAGAACGAAAATCATCATCAAGCGATTGTCTTTGCATCGACGCTACAACTTTTCCGCCTACGACAAATGCCCTAATATCGGTTCCTGCCGACTCCTTAATATATTCCTGAAGCAAGATGTTTGTCCCGTCGTCATTATAAAGATAGAACGCTTGGAGTGCGGATTTTGCCGCCTTCTTTGTATCTGCGAGAACGACGCCGTTCCCATGTGTTCCCGTCGCTAGCTTAATAATTACAGGAAGACCCATATGGTCGAGCAGGGCGTCAATATCGGTCGTATTTCTTGAAACAAATGTCTTTGGACTGTCGACTCCGGCTTTCGTTAAAATCTGCGCCGCGCGTAGTTTATCTCGCGCACGCGTAATCGCAATCGAACTCGAAGCTGTCCAGACTCCTTGCATCTCAAACTGGCGCACAATCGTACAGCCATATTTTGTCATATTATTCGAAATACGCGGGATAATTGCATCAAATCTTCCGAGTTTCTTTCCTTTATAGAAAATATCTGGATGTTTCTCGTCGAGGG
Organism: Candidatus Saccharimonadota bacterium; assembly: GCA_017406985.1. Lineage (GTDB taxonomy): Bacteria > Patescibacteriota > Saccharimonadia > Saccharimonadales > Saccharimonadaceae > Nanosyncoccus. The sequence continues at coordinate 398,615 of JAFQXL010000004.1, read as the reverse complement.
AAATGTAACAGTTTTTATATTTAATTACTTTTACCTCGTGCCCACGCGCTTCCGCCTCCTCGACCAGTCGTTTTGTCGAGTAGTTTGCATTACCGTTAGAAAGGATAGCAATTTTCATAACTTATTTCCTTAATTATTGATATATTTTTGATGAAATTTATAGGGGTTTTTGTTCAATTCTTCGTTCAGCGGCTGAGTCTTAATGTTCTTTGGGGGCTGTCCAACTTCTGTCCGTCTTACGTCGACCAAGAATTTTCCCGCTAGCGTTCTTCGCCCAATTAAAATCGGAAAATGATTTCGGCTTCTATCCGCAAGCGTTAGCGATGTCTTAACTTTATGTCCATTGATTTCTATCGGGATTTTTACGCGATATCTAATCTGTTCTTCGCCGTTACTACTTCTAATTACTGAAACTCGATATTCTCTACTTTCTATAACTTCTCCCGTATAAAACGGACATCCTTTTGCGAAAAGTTTAAACTTAAGCGTTCCATCCTCAGAAACCTCAATATCCGAGGCCCAAATCGAAGAAGAATCCGCTCCTGTATCAATTTTCGCCGGAACTTTTTCAACGCCTTCGACCGAAACATAAACATTTCGCCCGACGACATCGAGAGGCACCTTTGACCCCTGTTTCCCATTCAACTGTACCATAACCTAATTATACCACATTTTGCCGATTTTTTCAATACTCTTATGCTAACAAAAATGCCCTCTTAGAGGGCGACTTTTGCTAGTGTGCTGAAATTCGCGCGTTTGCGGGACTAAATTGTTAAATATCCAACGACTCCGCCACCGTAATAATTCTCGATAACGGCTCGACCGGCCATGACCTCGGCGTCGCGGATGCGATATTTTGCGTTTCCGTATTTATCGTAGGCGACCATGTATGAGCCAAATCCGTCTTGGATTGTTAATTGCTCTCCCCCGAGTTCATAATAAAAAACTCCGTTTCTAACCAATGCTTCTCTTAAAGAACCCATTTTACCTCCATTTATTTCTACTAGTGTATCATAGGGTTCTAAAAAAGAAAAATGCTTATGTTTAATTAAATCCCAACCGGCGTAGAAACCGAGTCAGCAAAAGTTTACTTTTATTGGCGAGGTGCCGCCCGCCGGAAGGAATCTAAACTGAAAGTTTAGATTCCTAGGGACTCGTCTGAAAGCGGTTCTCCCGAGAAAGGCTCGCTAATTTTTCGGAGCTTCTCTGAAGCCGAATTATATTCTTTTAAGAACTCTTCAAGACTCTTTGTCGTAATTTCTCCCGAATCGGAGAATTCATAAGCCTCGTCGGTCTTATTTTCTTCGCTGTTACTATGTGCGCTCGGACAATCCGCTCCAGGCATCGAACAATCAAGATAAATATCGCCTGACTTATGATAGATATAAAGCGAAATTAAGCTCGTCGAAATCGCGATCAAAGTCGAAATAACTCCAAGCAGGATTAGATTTCTCCCCCCGCGGATTTCTTTTTTCTCTTCATCTTCAGTTCTAGTTTCTGGCTCACTCATTGACGTTCTCCCTAAACCAGGTAATATAGTCTTCTACTGATTTCGCGCCATCTGAAATATCTGTCGAAAGTTTTATTGCCGCTTTTGAAACTGTCTTTCTCTTTGTTCTCGCCTCTTCGAGTTGGCGATAAAATCTCGTCGGCTCGTTTCTGCAATCGATTGAGAGCAAAATCTCAAATGCTTTACTATATTCAATATAAGCTTGGTTAAAAGTGTCGCGGTCGTTTGAAAAATTAAGCTGTAAATCGGCTAAAGTCGAGTCAAATCGGTTATTTTTCATTAGGCGGACGTTTAGAGGCGTAATAAAATCGGTTAAAAGTGTCTGATAAGTCCGTCCGAGCGAAATTCGCGTATTTTTATCTGCGTTTTGAGTTCTCTTTAAGCTCTCCTTAATCGAAGCGCAGTTCGTCTCGATATTGCTTAATTTTTCTTCAGGAATTTCTTCCTCCGCCCTTACGTCAGAAACAGGGAAGACCGAAAAATAAGTCAGGCTCGCTAAAATAAAAACCAAACTCAAGATCTTCCTCTTCATAACTCTATTCTACCATAAAACCGCTCTAGATATGATAAAATAAATATGTATGGAAACTAAATCTTTAAAAACGGAGGAGCGAACTCCGCTTATTGAAATCACAAATCTCTCGAAGACCTATGGGAAGCGCAGCACCGCGTTTAAGGCGCTTGAGAAAATTAATCTAAAAATCTATTCTGGTGAATCCGTTGCGATTATCGGAAAATCTGGTTCGGGAAAGTCGACCTTAATGCACTTAATGGCTTTGCTCGATAAACCGACTTCCGGCTCAATTAAAATCATGGGAGCGAACGCTTCAAAATTAAAAGGACGAAAATTAAATAAACTCAGGAATAAATATTTTGGTTTCGTTTTTCAACAATTCTTCATGAATAGCGGCGATACCGTTTTAGAAAATGTTTTATTGCCGCTTAAAATCGCGAAAATCAGCCGTTTTAAACGTAAAAAGTTAGCCTTAAAGGCGCTTGATATTGTTGACCTTGAAAATAAAGCAAAAAATAAGGCGACGGATCTTTCTGGAGGGCAAAAACAAAGGGTTTGTATTGCGCGGGCGATTGTAAATAACCCGAAAATTATTTTCGCAGACGAGCCGACCGGAAACCTTGACTCCGGAACAGGGAAGAAAATCACCGACTTACTCTTTGGCTTAAATAAAAAGGGCGTAACTTTAATTATCGTTACTCACGACGAAGACCTCGCCGCTCTTTGTAATAGACAGATTAGAATTGTCGACGGAAACATTGTTGCCGAGACAAGAAGTAAACGCGCTTCGACCTTAAAAACGCGTTCGCTTAAAGAAGGCGAAAAGGAGGACAGATAATGAGAACTTTAGACATTATTAAAACCGCAAACACGAATTTACTCCGTAATAAAGTCCGCACTTTCTTAACTATTCTCGCGATTTTCGTCGGTAGCCTTACGATTATTTTAAATTCCGCGATTAACGCCGGAGTGAATGATTATGTTGATGGACAGATTAAGGCGATGGGTGGTGATGGTTATCTTGAAATGATGCCGACCGCCGCTTTAGACGCGATGTCTTCTATGATGGGTGGAACTATTAAAGAATATACCGAAGATAAACCGGGCGATAGTCAAGCTGTTTATTTTAAAGATGAACAAATCGAAGAGATTAAGAAAATCGACGGTGTAAAAGAGTTTTATCCGCTCTATTCTACGACTGAAGATTATATTACAAGCGAAAAAACCGATAAGCGCTATAATGTTTCCTTAAATGGCGTCGTTAAAGGTTTCGAGCTCGACCTTGTTGCCGGAAAAAGCCCGAATCTCGACGACACGGGTGTTTATGAAATCGCTTTGAACGAAAACTATCTTGAGCCGCTCGGATTTAAAGATGCGGAAGATGCTGTCGGAAAAACCGTTACGATTGCCGTTCCTTCGACCGTAAAATGTTATACTTCGGCGAAACGTAGCGACTGCCAGACTCTCGTTACGGCGACTATCTCCGGTGTCCAGGCGAACGGTATTCTTTCGATGGGCGGCCCGCGTGTAAATATGCAGCTTTGGAATGAAATTCACGAAATAAATAGCGAAGGTATGCCGCCCGAATCTTCCGACCGTTTTTACCAAGCTTCGGCTTTCGTTGAACCTGATAAAATCGACGAAATTAAAGAGAAGTTAGAGAAAATTAACGTTAAGGCTATGACTATCGACGACGAAGTCGGAACAATCCGCATCTTCCTCGATGCCGTTCTCGCAATCCTCAATATCTTCGGCGGGATCGCTCTAATTGCCGCGGCAATCGGAATCATTAACACTCTCTTCATGAGTGTCCAAGAACGTACTCGCGAAATCGGGCTTATGAAAGCACTCGGAATGAGCCGTCTTAAAATCTTCTTCAGCTTTACCGCGGAGGCAATTGCGCTTGGTTTCTGGGGTTCGCTCTTCGGAACCGGTGTTTCGATGTTAATCGGCTATGGCGCAAACGCCGTTCTCCATAACGAAGGTATGTTCCTCGAATCTTTCCCGACTTTTAGCCTTGTTAAATTTACTCCGGAAATTATTATCCCAATTGTCTTACTCGTTATGTTTATCGCGTTTCTCGCCGGAACTGCACCGGCGCTTAAAGCCGCGAAGAAGAACCCAATCGACGCTCTTCGCTACGAATAACCTCTATAAAAAGACCGTCCGTTAGCACTCTTGCTTTTTGAGTGCTAACGCGCTATAATTACTATAATTATGGCAACAAAAAGAGATTATTATGAAATTCTAGGCGTATCAAAAAACGCTTCTGATGACGAGATTAAAAAGGCTTATAGGAAGCTCGCTTTAAAATATCATCCGGACCGAAATCCTGGAAATAAAGAAGCGGAAGCGAAGTTTAAGGAAGCGACCGAGGCGCACGAGGTGCTTTCGGATAAACAGAAACGTGCGCGTTATGATCAGTTCGGTCATGCAGGTGTAAATGGCGGCGCTAGTGGAGGCTTCAGCGGCGGTAATCCTTTTGGTGGTGGCTTTTCTGGAAATCCGTTTGGACAGGGTTCCTATTCGCAGTCATTTAGTTTTAACGGTGTCGATATTGACCTGGAAGATATTTTAGGCTCGATGTTCGGAGGGGGTGGATTTGGCGGTCGCCGTCGAAATCGCGGCGCTGATTTACAGACTTCGGTAACGATTGAGTTTAAGGAATCGATTTTTGGCGTAACGAAGACGGTTTCGGTTGAAGGGAAAAATATTAAGTTGAAGATTCCGGCGGGGATTGAGGACGGAATGAGAATTCGTCTTGCTGGACGAGGTGGTGCGGCGCCAGAAAAAGGCGGCGAGAACGGCGATCTTTATGTTGTAGTTCACGTTAAGTCTCATAAAACGCTGGTTCGTGAGGGAAGAATTATCCTTTCCGAAGAACATATTTCGATGGTTGATGCGGCGCTTGGCTGTGAAATCGACGTCGAGACTATCGACGGCCCTGTTACGATGAAAGTCCCTGCGGGAACTCAATCCGGAACGCCGTTTAAACTTTCTGGACACGGTGTCCCGATTCGTGCCGACGGCGATCGTGGTCCGCACATTGTCTCAATCATTGTTGACACCCCAACAAAGTTAACAAAGAAACAACGCGAACTCCTCGAAGAATTCCGCTCCGGCTCCGCGAAGAAACGCGGATTCTTCGGGTAAATCTTTGCGAAAAAGTATTGCTGACATTAATACACTGTGCTATAATTGTCTCAACAATAAGTTAATTAATATCAAGGAGGTAATTATGCCAGATATTGTAGGAAATAAAAAAATCAGCGGGCTAAATGCATATTTAGACTCGTTAGTAAAGAAAGGGCGTGCGAAGTCTTCGGTCGTTATCCCGCTAAAGACCGCTGTCCATCAAATCTTTGAAACAGTCGAGAAAGACAATTGGGAAGATGTTGATGTGTCAGATATTGACCTTGATGATTATATGATTCGTTTTAAAAATCTTGCCCTGGACAGATATAATGAACGTAGTTATGGGTCGTATAGAGCTCGTGCTGGTCGGGCCCTGACCTGGTATAATAACTTTTTACAAAATCCAGGTTGGACGCCTCAAATTAGGAAGAGTCCTACCCAAAACAAAAAATTGCCCAATGAACCTCAGCCACAAAAAAAGGATACAAATCTAATTATGCGAGTCTCTGAGACGTCAACAAAAGGTAATACACAAAACAATGACTTGATTAGTTTCCCTTTTCCAATGTCAGACGGCTCTCTCGCTTCTCTCTGTTTACCTAAGCGACTTTCAAAAGAAGACGCGGACAGACTCTCTCAGTTCATCTCTTCTCTAGTAGTGGGAGAAAAATTATCATGAAAAAAGGAAAAATTATCCCAAATGGAGTTGTTCTGAAAACTCATGAAAACGCTACTGTTGTTTTTCTAACAGAACAAGGATACGACATTGAACTAATCCCAAAAAGTAATGTCACAGGCGTTCACTCCCCAGACATTATAATGAACAGGCTAAAGTGGGAGATGAAAGCGCCTAAAGGCGAAGGTAAGTATTTAATTAATAACACTATCCAAAAAGCAGTTAAACAATCCCGAAACATTATTATTGATTTGCGTAGAGCAAAAAGACACCAATCTAAATGCTTACGAGAGATTGAAAACGAGTTTAAAAGGTCTAATAGTGTCGATCGTATTATTGTAATCACCAAAAAATCGAAGAAACTTGTCTTTGAAAGGTAAATATGCTATACTTAAAGTATTGGAGGCAGGACCTGCATTGGATATATGCGGGACACCGCCTCCTCTTTTTAGTTCTTGAGAAAATAGGAATAAGAGATTATACTAAAAACAGTAGAGGGTGGAAAATCAAAAACTTTAAGATATAAAATATGTCATAAGTATTGCCTTTTCATAGTTTTTATGCTATAATATAAGAAGTAGTAAATATAGGCTATAGAGTGAAAAGAGTAGAGAAGAAAAAGGCAGGATTTTCTAATCCAAAAAGGACGGGAAGCCAAAAGAAGAAGGTCCTTTTTGTGATTCATACTTTACAAGTTGGCGGGGCAGAACGTATCTTAATAAATCTAGTCAATTCACTTCCAAAAAAGAAATTTGATATTACTGTAATGACCATAGTTGATATGGGGAAGCTTAAAGATCAACTCGCAAGCCACATAAAATATAAAAGTGTTTTTAGCTTTAACGCACTAAAGAGGCTGAGCGGTGGAGATAAAAAATACTCCTCAAATATCAATTCTACAAAAAGAAAAAATCCGGTTAAAACTTTAGTGATCAAAGCTTATGAATTATTCTGGCGTCGCGCCGACCTAGAAAAATTATATCGCGAGCACGTCACAGAAAAATACGATATAGAAGTTGCCTTTTTAGAAGGGATCCCATCGAAATTTATCGGAGCTTCAAATAATAAAGCTTCAAAGAAGATTGCTTGGATACATGTTGATTTAATAAATGAGCCAAAATCCGATCGTTTCTTTAACAATTTAAAAGAACAAAAAGAACTTTACTCAAGATTTGATAAAATAGTCTGTGTTTCTAAGGTAGTAAAAGAACAATTTTATAAAAAATACGGTATTGCAAAAAACAAAACATGCGTAGTTTATAATCCAATTGATTCTGTATCGATTATCAAAAAAGCAAGGAAAAAAGCGTCCATTAAAAAAGCCGCATTTACCTTCTGTTCGGTTGGAAGATTATCTACGCAAAAAGGATATGATAGATTAATTGCGGCATCATCAAAGTTAAAAGAGGATGGTTTCAACTTTGAAACTTGGATTATTGGCGTTGGGGCGGAGGAAAACAACCTTCGTAAATTAATTGCAGAGTATGATGCTATGAATGTAAAGTTACTTGGTTATAAAGAGAATCCATACCCATATTTAAAAATGTCTGATGTCTTTGTTTGTTCTTCAAGAGCGGAAGGTTTTAGTACTGCAGTCTCGGAAGCAATTATTTTAGAAAAGCCAATCATAACGACTAAGTGCTCTGGAATGGAAGAAATGTTAGGCGATTCGAAATATGGGCTAGTTTGCGAAAATAATCTAGAAGAACTATATCAATCAATGTGGAGGATATTAACGGACAAAGAAATCTTGAATAAGTATAAGACTAGCGTAAGGAAACGTGCCGGTCTATTTAGCCTTAAAAAATCGATGGCAAAAATTGAGAGTATGCTGGAGACAATATGATGAAAATAAGAAAACAAAAGAAATCTGCGTCTCTCGATGCTATATATAGTGTTTATTTATTTCTACTTATTTTTACTACTTTTAATAAAGGTTTTGTGCCATTCGATTTTGATTTAAGAATTGTTGTAACTGTCTTTTCTCTGTTCTTTGCCTTTCTAATTATCTCCAGGCCTCTTAGAAATAAGAAACTTTTTTCTAATCCAATATCAAAATGGGTACTTCTTTTATATTCGGTAATATTTCTAACCACTTGCGTCACTAATGATTTGTCGGTATTATCGCGATCTGAAGATTTTCGTAATTTAGTCGTTTTAAATGCATATAATTTTATAAATGTCTTCGTGATTCTTGAATATAAATATAATAAACTTAACAAGTTTATTTATAAGGCTATAAAAATTTCGGCAATATTTTTAATATTGTCTCAGGTCGCTGTATTAATGGGCGTAGAACTACCTTTCGCTAATTATCATACAGAGACGACCGCTTCTGTTGACGATGGGGTATTTGGTATCGCTAGTGCATTGGGTGTGTCTACGCGTATTGATGGTTACGGAATTGATCCAAACTACGTGTCTCTTGTTATGATGTTATTTATATGTTTAGCTTTAACGTATGAGAAGAAAATAACGAAACGTATCTTATATATTGCATTAGCTTCATTTTCAATACTAATTTCATTTTCGCGTACTATTTTATTGGCATCTATTCCAGTCTTATTAGCTATGCTGATATTCTTTGCTATAAAAAGAAAAACATCTTCTATCAAAAAAGCAAGTTATCTCTTGACGGCAATTGTTTCAGCGTTATTTGTTATGATATCTATTGTAAAACCGTTTAATGAATCTAGCAGTATGAATATTAGGTATTCATTATGGGATAGATCAGTGGCTTTATCGCAAGAGAAAAAGTTTATGGGCGCTGGTCTCGGAGCCTTCAGGGAATATAGTTTGGAATATAGCGGTTTCTACGTACAGAATCATAGCACAATGTTTCAAATGATTGCCGAGCATGGAATTATAGCTTATATAATATTTTGTATAATTATTGCTAAGATTTTGATTCTATGTAAAGATAATAAATTTTTATTTATAGCTACACTAACATTTTTCGTATGGTCCTTTACGTACGAAACTATGTATATTCCACACTTAATTTTGTATCTCGGCATTGTACCAAAAATTTTACTTACTAGTGGCGAGGTTAAAAAATGAAAAAAGTTGTATTCGTGATTAACTCTCTCCAGAACGGCGGAGCAGAAAGAGTTGTGGTAACTCAAGCTAATTTTCTTGCTCGGCAGGGGAAATATAAGCCGATAATTATATGTCTTAGAAAATGGAACCAGTATGCTATCGACAAGGGTGTAGATATTATATATCTTTCGAAAAGAGAAACTTTTTCACCAATAAGAAAAATATCCGGCATTTTTAAAATGAGAAATATGATTGATCGAGAATTAGAAAAAATTGGCCTAGAAAATATTTGCCTATTGACTGTTCATTTACCATTGCCTCATATAATATGTCGATTTTCAAAATATATGAATAAATTTTTATTCGTTATGCATAACCCGCATTTTCAGTTCAAATACAGTAGAACAATTTTATTCAAAAAAATTATTAAAATCTTGTATTTTAAGAATAAATTAGTATGCGTGTCTAATGGTATAAAAAAAGAACTTGTTGAATATTATGATATGAACCCGAATAACCTTTTCGTCATCTATAACCCACTAGATTTTGATAGGATTGATAAGCAACTAAAAAGTAAACCTTCAAAAAAAGATTATGATAGATATATTTTATTCTGCGGACGCCTTACAGATCAAAAAAGACCAGATAGAGCTGTTAGAGCATTTTATGATAGCGACCTTTATAAAGACTATAATATGGTTATGATAGGCATCGGGGAAAAAGAAGATGAGACATATGAACAGATTAAAGGGCTCGGCATGGCAGATAAAATCCATTTATTGGGATGGAAGGATGACATTTATGCTTGGATGAAAGGCGCATCAGCTCTCATCTGTTCCTCGGATTATGAATCTTTCGGTATGGTTTTAGTCGAAGCTTTATATTGCGGATGTCCGGTAGTTTCTACTAACTGTAAATATGGACCAGACGAAATATTGGTCGGTAAATTATCTAAATACTTAACAAAATTAAATGCCCATGACCTCGGAAATATGACAAAGAAAGCATTAAGGTCATATCCAAACATTGATTATGCAATTTTCGACAAATTTAAAGTAGAAAAGATAGTTAATGAATACATTAATCTCTATGGAAAGGAATTAATATGAAAAAAACTGTTCTATTTGTATCCTGTAGTTGGATGGGGTATGGCGCGGATTTTTCTCTCATGTCGATTATAGAAAAATTAAAAGAAGAAGGCATAGATAGTATAGTATATATTCCTAGACACGGCAGGGTAGAGGAATACTTTAAGAAGAAAAGCATAAAATACAAGGTTATTCCATACAAGACATGGACTAGTAGCAAGTTCATACCTATTATTTCTAATATTTATGGATTATATAAAATTTTTAAAAATATAATCCTTTCAAAAAGGATTAGTCGCGAGATTAAAAATAAAAAGATTATCGGTATTTATTCAAATACTTACACGGACTGTTTTGGAATACTTTTAGCGAGAAGATTAGGTGTCTCACATATACAACATATCCGCGAATTCGGAAAAGAAGATTTTAAAAGACATTATGATATCGGCGAAAAATTAACTAATAATATTATAAGTAAGAATTCCGAATCTATTATCTGTATTTCTGACTGTGTATTAGATAAACATAAGACAAAAAATAACGAGGACAAAATTGTTAAAATATACAATGGTATACCGATGAAAGACATGAAGAGTGATTATGATAGCAATAAAGAAACCTGCTTTGTTATGGTTGGCAGAATTTCAGAGTTAAAAAGACAGAAGTTGCTAATTGATGCCTGTGTAGTTCTGAAAGAAAAAGGTATAACAGGATATACGGTGCACTTTATAGGCGATGGCGATGAAAAATATATTCGAAAATTAAAACAGTATGTTGTAGAGAAAAAGCTGCAAGATAATATTATTTTCGCTGGATATCAAACAGATATTGACTTGTCGAAATATGATATTGGAATCATGTGTTCGCCGGCAGAGGCTTTTGGTAGAGTTACTGCAGAGTATATGTCTTGCGGCCTTGCTGTAATCGGCGCCTCTGGAGGGGCTACTCCAGAAATCATTTCCGACGGCAAAACAGGGCTACTCTTTAAGATAGATGACGAGAAAGATCTTGCTGAAAAAATGTCGACTATGATTAAAAATAAGGCGCTTGTAAAAAAATATGGTATCTCTGGGTATAATAAATATCTAAAGGTTTTTTCTGAAAAGGTTTATCAAAACAATATTTATAATATAATATCAAAAACATATCATTTATCTTAATAGGAGCTTATATGAGACGAAGTGAAAAATGGTTCTATAAAGCACAAAGCGGTGTGAAGTTTAAAAGAAAGATGTATAGCATTTTGTTACGTGTGATATATTCTTTTGATACTCCAACTACAATCAAGTGTGGTAGTGGATTAGAGCTGCAACATGATGGACTTGGGGTAGTATTACATCCGGATGCAGTAATTGGTAATAATGTCACTATCTATCAAAATGTTACTATCGGCGGGAATGGGAAGATAGTAGACGGTAAAATAGTCAATTCTGGCGCACCGATTATTGAGGACGATTGTGCTATATTTGCTGGAGCCAGGGTACTTGGGCCTATTAGAATCGGCAAGGGTAGCTACATAGGCGCTAATGCTGTTGTTACTAAAGATGTGCCAGAAGAAAGTATGGTTGTCGGACATAATATAATAAAAAAACGCGAATTCGAATATAATTTAGGACGCAAGAATGTTCAGAAAAATAAAAAATAATCATATTTCAAAAGCTGTAATTGCCGGTGGTGTTTTTATGGTTGCTGGGCTATTGCAAAAAGGCATATCGGTTTTAACTACCCCGATATTTACAAGATTAATGGATACCGAAGAATATGGTAATTATAATGTTTTTATATCTTGGATGAATATTTTTTCTATTTTTATTACGTTAAAAATAGCTGCTGGTGTTCTCCAACAGACTTATGTTAAAAATGAAAAAAGTAAAAAAACCATATCTTCCTCAATACAATCTTTATCTACGCTATTGTCTATAATAGCTACTTGTATATATTTTGTTGCTGCACCTTTTTGGAACAGTATTACTGGCTTAAACACAGAGCTGATGATAGCTATGTTTATAAGTATATGGGCTAATAACGTTTTTGAAATATGGGCTCAAGAAAAACGCGTAGATTACGACTATGCGCCCGTAGCTGTGGTTACTGTATTAACTTCGTTTTTAAAGCCAGTAGCAGGAATTTTAAGCATTTTAGCATTCCCAGATATGAAGGTTGAAGCAAGAATATACTCTATGGTTGTAATTGAACTTATGGTTTATACGGTATTGTTCTTGAAACAGATATTTAGTGGGCCTCTTTTTTCTAGAAAATACTGGAGCTATTCGCTTAAATTTGCTATACCTTTATTACCACACTATTTGTCCCAACAGGTATTAAGCCAGACAGATAGGCTTATGATAAAAAATATCTCTGGTGCTAGTGATGCGGGGGTTTACAGTCTAGCCTATCAGATATCAATGCTTTTTACAATTTTTAATACTGCCATGTCGAATTCGCTTAATCCGTGGATATACAAAAATATAAAGAATAAGACGCAATATAAAATTCAACCTATTGTAATAAGACTAATGAGAATGCTATCTATTTGCATAATTGCTTTTATATTAATTGCTCCTGAGGTTGTTTCATTCTTCGCTCCGGAACAATATTATGGTGCCGTATATGCAATACCTGCGATTGCCATTAGCTGTCTGTATATGTTTATGTATAGCGTCTTTTCCTGTTTTGAATTCTACTATGAGAAAAAGGCTTTTATTGCAGTAACATCGATTCTTTGTGCAGTTGTCAATATTGCATTAAATCTAATCTTTATTCCGATCTTTGGTTTTATAGCTGCATCTTATACAACCCTAATCTGTTATGCTATATATGCCTGGGCACACTATCTTGTGGCGCAAAAAATTTGCAGAAGCGAATACGGTAAAAATGTATTTAATTTAAAAAAGCTATTTCTCGAATCTATCATCCCAACAATAGTTGGGCTTGCAGCAATTATTCTATATCAGTATACATATATACGTTTCATGATACTTGTAGCTATGATGATTTTCTGTTTTCTATTTAGAAAGACGTTATTATCTTTTAAAAATATATATGGAATAAAATGAAAAAGCGCATTGATTACATTGATATAATACGAGCGTTCGGCATAATTTGTATGATTTCCGGTCATTTGCCGAATGTGAGCTCAGATTGGAGTCTGTATATTCATGCGTTCCATATGCCAATATTTTTTATAATTTCAGGACTATTTTTTAAGGAGAAAGAACCATTTTCTACATTTATACGTAAAAAAGTGAGAACCTTACTCATTCCTTATTTTACTTTTGGATTTATGTATTGCGCAATACAACTTATGATCGTCCGCGACATTAATTTGTTTTTCACTTCTATAAAAAATATTTTTACATACAATAATGTTTTGTTGCCTCTTGCTGGAGCGTTATGGTTCCTTACGGCTTTATTCTTTGCTGAAGTCATTTTCTATCTGATTATGAAGGTAAAAAATAGATTTTTTATAGGTATCTTATGTATTATATTGTCTATCGGCGGATGCTTACTTACGAGTATTTTTAATATTAATCTACCATTATCTATAAACGCGTCCTTAGCAAGTATTGCATTCTTGTTTATAGGATATTTGCTTAAACAAAAAAGCGAAAAAATAGACATGATTTTTAATCTTAAAATACCGTATCTATTTATTGTAGTTGGACTTAATATATTTTTAATCTTCCTAAACGGTACAATAAATATGAGAACCGGACAATATGGTTTTCCATTATTATTCTACTTTAACGCATTTACTAGTTATATAATTTTGGCTAATATTTCTAAAAAGCTAACAAATAAAACTATAAGATTGAAGAAAGAAATGATTAATATTGGCAAGAATTCTTTGGCATATTTATGTCTAAACCAACCAATCATTTTAGTTATTTGCAAAATTCCCAATATTATCATAAGTACTTTTAATATGGGATTTTTGTCTCCGCTTTTCTACATATTAGAACTGATGCTTACAATATTGCTGATCAGTTTTATAGACAAAATATTCAGTGACAAGTTGTTCTATAACTTAATGTTGGGAAGAAAAATTAGAGCCTCTTTACAAAAATAACAAAATATGGTAAAATATATATAATATAGAAGGTTTATAAAAATGAAAATAGCAATTGCAGGAACGGGATATGTCGGATTATCACTTGCAACACTTTTAAGTCAAGACAATAAAGTCGTTGCTCTCGATATTATTGAAGAAAAAGTCGATATGATTAATCGATTTGTTTCTCCAATTCAAGATGAATATATTGAAAAATATTTTGATGAAGCGAGGAACGGCTCTAGGAAATTAAACCTTCGCGCAACTCTAGATTATAAAGATGCTCTATCTGACGCAGATTTTGTAATTATCTCTACCCCAACAAACTATGATGAAGAGCAAAACTTTTTCGATACTTCTTCAGTTGAAGACATCATAGAAAAAGTTATTAGCTTAAACAATCCAAAGACTACAATGGTGGTCAAGTCTACGATTCCGGTAGGTTTTATTGAAAGTGTCCGTAAAAAATATGATATTTCAAATATTTTCTTCTCTCCAGAATTTCTCCGCGAAGGAAAAGCGCTTTATGATAACTTATATCCGTCTCGAATTATTGTTGGCGCAACAACCCCAGAAGCTAGAAGATTCGCAGAACTTCTATCTTCCGCTTCACTCCGTGAAGATGTTCCGGTCTTATTTATGGAAAGTACCGAAGCTGAAGCGGTTAAATTATTTGCGAATACTTATCTTGCACTTCGTGTTGCTTATTTTAATGAACTTGATACCTACGCCTCCTCTAAAAACTTAGATACGAAGAGTGTCATTGAAGGCGTCTCTTTGGATCCTCGCATTGGCTCGCATTATAATAATCCTTCGTTCGGTTATGGTGGATATTGTTTGCCAAAGGATACGAAACAACTCCTTGCAAATTATCAAAATGTTCCACAAAATCTAATTGAAGCGATTGTTAAGTCTAATGTAACTCGTAAAGAATTTATCGCAAACGACATTTTATCTAAAAAACCAGAAATTGTTGGTGTTTATAGATTGACCATGAAATCCGGCTCGGACAATTTCCGCTCCTCCGCAATCCAAGATATCATTCGATTGATTAAAGCAAAAGGCGTTGAAGTTATAATTTATGAGCCAGCTTTAGATGAGCCCGAGTTTAACGGTTGTCCAGTTATTAACGACATCGATGACTTTGAAAATGATAGCTCTATAATTTTAGCAAACCGTTTCTCGGATGACCTCTCCGATGTTCCTGATAAAATCTATACTAGAGACTTATTTGCGAGAGATTAAACTATAACCATTTTGACAAAAGATAAAAATATTTTTAAGTATGATATAATGACGTTATGATACCTAGCGAAGACAAAATTAGAGTGAAAATCGACTCGAAATATATTTATATCAAGAAATCCATTTTTGTCGACTTATTCGAGAGGTCATCGTTTATTCATTACTATAAAGATTACGAAAGAGCAAAACAAAGCGGCGAAATCAAATTTTCTAAACTTGTAGAGCTATCGAGGAAGGGCCATATTCCGTATGCGCTCTTTTTTGCGCCAGAGAAGCTTGTATCTAGTAATATTAAGAGAGACGAGGACATAATATATTCGGGTATAGACCGTGGCGGAATGTATATGGCTGGCAGGGGGAATGTTGACATAAAAGATATAAAACTAATTGTGAAAGACATTAGAAAAAGACAAATGATTATGAACAAATATCATAAAAACGTTCCAATAAATGCAATAATCAATATTAATACAAGCGGCGGTATTGAAGAAGTAGCTAATAGAATTGTCGAAGCGCTACACATAAATATGGAGGAAGTTAGAGCTAAAGCCGATAAAACGAAGGCATACGAATGTTTGGTAAACCAAATTGAGGCTGCGAACATATTGGTTTCGAAGAAGCAAAACGGTGCCATGCCGCAACGAGTCGATTCTGAAGTTAGATTTAGCGGTATCGCGCTTAAAGACAAACATTTCCCCAGCATTTTTCTCTATTCAAAAGATGAAGATGCCGTAAGTGATCCAGTCGGAAGAAGGATTTTTACATTGATTCTTTTATTATCGTGTATGGCATATAAAAAGTATATGCCAGTGTCATACGATACTGATTTAAGGGATATTATAGAGTCTAAAGAATACATAGTCGCGGAAGAAATATTGGTTCCAAGAAGGTGCGTAGAGGGTATATCTGTAAGAAGTATAGATGATATAAATAACTTGGCTAAGGATTTTAAAGTTACCCCAAGTATGATGCTTATGAGACTGAAACGGTTGGGTATCATAGACAAAAAAGATGCGGATGCTTATTTTGAAGAATTGCACGAGGATAGAAGATTGGCACTAGCTAGTAATAAAAAAATACCGTATAAAATAAAAGATACTACAAAATTCATTAATTATAATGGTAAAAAATTTACAAACGACATTTTTTCATTTATAGAAAATGGAACCATGTCTTTTAATGAGGCAAGAACAATACTTGTTTCCAATAGGAAAACGAAAGATTTTTTAATTGATATGAAGGAAGCGTTATAAATGTTATATATCGAAAGGAAATATATTATTGACACGAATGTTGCTGCTACACTCAGTCGTGCTACAATGAAAACTAAAATCTTTACAGAAAAATGCTTTTTACCAGAGGAGATATTATATGAGTTAAAAGACAATAAAATAGTTGGACATGATATATTATATAAACAAAATCTCCCCACCACACTAGAGATATTAAATAAATTGCAATCAATCGTCATGCATAAAGCAGAAAAAGTTATTGATCTTTATAATAATGAGGGTAATGGCGATGTCATGATAGTCGCAACAATTCTTGCTGAAAGAGATAAGGAACTTGGACAAATGTTGTTAACGGAATGGGTAATTGTAACGGAAGACAAAGGCTTGACTAAATTAGCATCTGAATTCGACATTAGGACTATTGGCAAAAAGGAATTTCATAGTATTTTTAATAATACAGAAGAAAAAAAGACGGGCTAAGAAACGATAACTCTTTCTAGAACTAGAAAGCTGCTCAATGTCGGGATGGTTCTTATAGTTATAGTCGGTCTCGTAGCGGAACTTGCTCGCATCATGGCGGCGTCGCACGGTGGCTATGAATTACTTGAAAAGCTTATCTATATCTGTTAACATAAAAATATGTTAAACCAGAAACTTTGGGTAAAAACTCACAAAAAGGAATTTGCGAGGAGCCTTATTCTGAAATCCGGAGCTGTTCCTGATGGCAATCCTACGGCTATTTTTATGGCTGGATTGCCAGGCGCCGGTAAAACTGAGTTCAGCAAAAATCTTCTTAAAAACCTCGATAATAAACCTGTGAGACTAGATATGGATGAAATTGCGACTCATATCGATGGCTATAGCCCGGAGAAGGCGGATTTGTATAGAGGAGGGGCCACTGAACTTCTGAACAAAACTTTTGATTTAGTCATTAAAAACAAACTAGATTTTATTATGGACGGAACCTTTAGCAGTAAATATGCTAAAAATAACGTGAAGAGAGCGCTAGCGCATGGCTATAGCGTGAAGATTATCTATTTGTATCAAGATCCGAAACTAGCGTGGTCCTTTACTAAAGAGCGAGAAAAAGTCGAATATCGTGCTATCGATAAAAGTGGCTTCATCGATTCTTTTTCTCGCACGATAGATAATATAAAATTTATAATGGAAAATCATAAACATGATAAAATAGTATTGGACATAATCATAAAGGACGGATATAATATTAAGGAATGGAATAATAATATATCTGTAGAAGAGATTGACAAAAATATAAATAAATATTATAATAAAGATAATTTGAAGGAGTATATCGATGGTTGACGAGATTAAACTTAGACTAATGAGAAGAAAACCAACATTAGATGATATCGCTAATCCAAATATGAGCGAAGAAGCTAAAGTTGTTTTTCGTGTTGCTATGAAACGCTCTTGTCAAGATCAGAAAAAACTTCTAAAACAGGCTTCAAATCTTTAAATGTAATTGCCTATAAAAAATTGTTCAGTTATGACCATTAATTTTTTTCTGACTTTAAAAACTATATAGTGTTGTTTTTTCCGAATTCTATACACTTTACCATGAAAAATATCTTTATTTCGTGAAAAACAATATGTTTCATTAAAAGTAACAGTAGTCGCTTCACTCGTGCTCGACTATTGTAGTATGGACCGCAAAAGCAGGTCAATATAAGCCAAGATTAAAGAATAATGGTGTCCTTTGTTTTTTCTATCAAAAAAAACGGCGAGATGTCGCTTAGATGACGGAAGTATCTTAACAAAGCTAATGTGGTATAATATAGCTAGATAAACCATGAAAAACAAAAAGCTATCATTCCCAACTAAAATTCTGATTCTAGATAACATTCTCTGTAAGATTTTTTCAGTTTTTACTGGAATATTTTTGTCAGCATATTTCTACAAAATATCTGAAGATTATGTATTTCAACTTGCACTTTACAATGTAGTTGGTTGGATTTTCGCAACTCTCGGTGCAGTTTTCTTGGCAGACATAATTAAACGTAAAGACAAAATTTGGTTTTACCGTACCGGTATAATTATCAAAACTATTTTTGCTTTTACCATTTTAACATTGGGCCAAGATATTACGAATCATGTTATTTCTCTCGGCATTTTGTATGGCTTAATGACTGCTACGAATGGGTTCCCATTTAATATGATCGAATCAGAAAATATTGCTAATAGTGAAAGAATACGATACCTTGGTTATGGTAACGCTTTAACTGGTATAGTCAGCATCATTGCTCCGCTTATTATTGGACGATATATTACTGAGACTAGTTACACGGCTGCCGCTGTGCCAATTATCGTTATTACAGTTTTAGAACTTATAGTCAGCTTCTTTCTAAAATCAAAAAACAGAACTGCTGAAAAACTAAACCTAAAAAGCTTCTCCAAAAAGATTACAAAAGACAAAACTCTTTGGAAACTTTATGTCATAGAATTTCTTAAAGGCTTCAATCGCAATGGCGTGATGAGCCTAATTGCTTCGCTTATTGTTATTAGAGCTCTTTCAAATGATACCGCTATAGGCGACTGGTCGTCAGTTTTTGCTGCTCTGAGCACTATTGCGATGTTAGTATTTGCGAAATATTACAAGAAGCCATACCAAACTATTGTCGTGTTTATGTTTACCTTGATTATTTTGGTATCAACCATTTTAGTGTTAATTTCACCAAACTTTATGTCTATAGTTTTCTATAATATCGCCTATGACGTGTTCCTTTTTGTAGTAGACAGGATTGCTAATGCTAATCTTTTTGATTATTCCACTAAAAATGATTACGGGACAAAATATAATACTGAATATTTTACGTATCGAGAGATATTTTTAAATGCCGGAAGAATTATTGGTTATCTTATTCTGATGGTTCTAGCGTTATTCGGTATGATCTCCGAAGCGTTAAATATTATGTTTGTCGTTATTATAATATCAATAGTAATTATGTCTGGATTAATTCTTGTTACTAAGATTCCAGGGAAAAATAGTAAAAAGACCAAGAGGTCTTATTAAGAACGACGCCATTTAGATGGCGGAGAGGACAGGATTAGGATTTTTTCTTCTTCTGTCGAAGAAGCCTATAAAAATAACCCTAACGGGCTATTTTTCTAGTCTTCCTGGCGGAAGGGACAGGATTCGAACCTGCGAGGCGTTAACCTGCTGGTTTTCAAGACCAGTGCCATCAACCACTCGGCCACCCTTCCATTTCCTATTATATCAAAAAATCCGCCCCTTGTAAAATCCTCGCAAAAACAAAAAATTTATCCAATATTAACATAAAAAATATTTACAAAAATAACCATAACATTTATAATAAAAATAATTAAAAAAGAGGGTCAAAAAATGAAAATAAACCTAAAAAGGTTGTCTTATGCTTTTCTGGCGGCTTTATTATTCGCTGGTTCGGCGCAAATTTTATTAACAAATAAATCTTATGCGGAAGATAACGTTCCGGAGATCTCGTTAAATGAAAATGTAGTAAAACCTGAATCTACGGAACCGACAATTGATGCTAATACCGAGGTTAAAAGTCTAGAAAAAACTTCAGTAAAAAGTCTAAAATCAACAAACACAAATGAGACTTGTGAAACTGTCGATGTAAATGGCACCTGCTATGAAACAATTAACGAAGCTCTAGCGGCTATTGATGCGTCTTCCGAGCTTACTAATACCCTTACTCTTCATGCTGATATTGAAGATAGTGAAGCAGTTTATCAGTTTAAAGCTAATAGCACTACTATTGTTGACTTTAATGGCTATAACTGGACTACTAGTCGCGTTTTCTATGTCTGGGGTGCTAAAGTTGAACTCGTCGGGCAGGGAACTCTTAATTTAAGCGCACAGATTCCGTTTACGCTTCTTGGCTGGAATTCTGAGCTCGATTCTAGAGATTGGACACACCTAACAGTCGGCGATAATGTAACCCTTAAATCCACAGATAATGAGCGTACTTATTTAATCACTATGAGTACTACAGATTATAAGGATTATAAATATAGTATTACCGTAGATATGAACGGAACACTTGATGGTATAAGAAGTAATACGTCTACGGGAATTTTTATCAACGGACTCTTTAAAGAAGGAAATCCAATCTTCAATATTAACGGTACGATTAAAGCGGATTGGGGAATTAGCGTTTCCGGAACTGCAATGGTTAACTTTAACGGCGACATCCGAGCTATGAAGGAAGGTATTGAAATGCGCGCCGGCGAACTTAATGTTGGTAGCGGCGCTGAGATTTATGTCAGCTCCGATACGGAATACAAGGTCATCCCTAACGGCTCTGGTACGACTACCGAAGGTGCGGCTATCGCTATCGCACAACACACTACAAAACTCCCGATTGAAGTTAATATTATTGATGGCGAATTTTATGCGAATGTTCCGTTTAGTGAAGCAAATCCACAAGGAAACGATGCAGAATCTCTATCAAAAGTTTCAATCACTATTTCCGGTGGCGAATTTATTAGCTATGCTGACGAAACAGTCGTATCTGAAGATTTTACGAAATTCATTAGTGGCGGTATCTATACTGCCGCTCCGGACGAAGCTTATGCTATGGACGGATATAGCGTTTATTCAATCGGTACTCATTATATCGTTATCCCGACAACCGAAACTGATGCGGATGACGAAATTTCTGACGATACCGGCAATAAAGAGATTTTAAACAATATCGCTGAACAGGCGGTCGCTGAATTGATTGCGAACTTCGAAACGGTTGAAGACGGCGACGTAATTACTTTAAGCGACGGCACGGTAATCGAAGTAGTAAATGTTAATGCGCTAGCTAATGCTCTAGCAGAGGGGCAAAAAATTACCGCTCAGCTTAACTCTTTCGATGTCTCGGAAGCCGTTTCTGAAGAAGAGAAAGCGCTTCTCTATGGCGCAGCTTATGAAGGTTCTACCTACTATGGAATTTACGATTTCTCGGTTTATCTTAAAAACGAAGAAGGTTACTATATCGCCCAAATAGTTGAATTAGGTAGCCCGCTAAAACTTACTTTCGATCTATCCGATGTTCCGACTCTTGAAGAAAATCATCTTCGCGAATATCAGGTTACAAGAAGCCATAACGGCGAAGCAACTGGCCTTGATTATGAAATTTCCGGGACAACTATGACTTTCGAATCCGATAGATTCTCGAACTACCTTATCTCTTATCTTGATACTGAAGACGAGAAATATGTCCCGCTCGTTCCGGATACTGGCGGATTTACAAAAATCGATCCGGTTGCGACCGGAACAACTGCCCTTACCCAGATTACCATGCTCTCGGCAGTAGCTTTCTTCGCTGCTCACTTCGCCCGAATTTCCTATACCCGCTACGCAAGAAAAAAATAATAAGTAGTAAAACAAAAACATTGCCCCCGATTATTCGGGGGCTTTTCTGAATTTTATGAGATTTTTTAGGTGTTTTCTTTTACCTTTAAGCGTTTCTCTTGTTGCGCAATATTTATCCGCAATACAAAGTAAAATTGCCTCTCTTGAAGTCGGGACTTTTAGTCCAAGTGGGAACATATGTGCGCGAATCATTTTTTCTTCTTTTGAATTTAAGCCGAAATCTCTTTTTGCATTTTCCGCCGCTAGCCCCGCATGCCTAAACCCATGAAACTTCGGATGATTTTTATTGTGCCAGTCGTAGAGAAAATAATCATGAAGGAGTGCGCCTTTTGCGAGCGACTCACTATCGACTTTTAGATGTAAAACTTTCGACATTTTAAAACAAGTTTCACAAACATAAATCGAGTGATCATAAACTGAAAAATCACCATGCTGAACAAAATCTTTACTTTTCTGAAAACGCTCATCGTTTGTGATTTTATGATAGTTTTTCGTGTTTGTCATTTTAAATTATTATAACATATTCCCTAATAAATAGCTATTTGGAGTTTTGTGCAAAAACTCCTCTACCATGCTATAATAAACATATGAAGAAAAAAGGTTTTACAATCTTAGAATTATCAGTCGTCATTATTTTCGCTACCCTTGCGGTCGTCTTATTCTTTATGCAAAAGGTAAACACCGACGCGATGCATAGAGACGAACAGCGAAAAGAGGCGATCAACGCAATGTATTATGCACTCGAAGAGGGCTTCTTCGCTCAAAATAATTATTATCCTGAAACGATTTCCGAAGAAAATCTTAAAGTAATGGATCCGGCGCTCTTTACCGACCCGAACGGAATTAATATCGGCTCCGAAGGCTCGACCTATAGCTATGAACCGGCGGACTGTACGAACGGTAAATGTAAAGAATACACGCTGAGGGCGACGCTCGAAAAAGAAGACGAATATATTAAAAAGAGTAGGAAATGATAGCACATATTAAGGGAGAAATTGCTGAAAAATTTTTGAACTCAGTTATTGTTGATGTTAATGGCGTTGGCTATGAAATGAGTTTAACCATGATTGATTTTGAGGCGGTTAACGTCGGCGAAACTCATAAGTTTTATACTTATCATTCCGTTCGCGAAAACGGGGAAGACTTATACGGTTTTTCTAGTCTCGCCGCGAAAAAATTATTTGAACTTCTAATCTCCGTTAACGGCGTTGGTCCGAAAGCTGGTATGGCGATTTTATCCCTCGCTTCGCCGGAAGAGGTCCGAAACGCAATCGCAAACGCCGACGCGGCTTTCGTTTCTAAAGCGAGCGGCGTTGGAAAGAAATCCGCCGAACGCGTAATTGTCGACCTTCGAGATAAAGTTGGCCTCCCGTCTCATGTTGGTGCGACCGAAATCTTAAAACCAACCGAAAAAGTCGAAAACGACGAAGCCTTAGACGCTCTTATTGCGCTCGGCTTCCCATTAAAAGAAGCTACCGCCGCGCTAGAAAAAGTCGATAAATCCTTAAGCACGGAAGAGCGAATCAAACTCGCCCTTAAAAAATAAAGCCCATAAAAATACCCCCGGCTCTAGGAGCCGAGGGATTTTTGAGGAAAAAGTACTAGATAATGTGGATAGTAGCAAATAACGGTGCCAATGTATTCGCGACGGTCGACATTGTCTTGATAAAAATATCAAGCGCAACGCCAACGACATCTTTTCTTGTGTCGCCGGTTGTGTCTCCGACAACGGTTGCCTTATGAGCAGGACTGCCTTTTCCGTGTCCAGGTAACATTCCTGCTTCGACGTATTTCTTTGCATTGTCCCAAGCTCCTCCGCTGTTACCCATAAAGATTGCACGAGGGATTGCGACTACAGTTGCGCCGACTAACATTCCGCCGACGAATTCAACTCCGCAGATAAATCCGCCAATAACAGGGATAAACAGCGCGAGTAGAGACGGAACTAACATCTTCCGAAGGGCCTGCCTTGCTGCCATCTCGATAATCTTATTGTAGTCAGGCTTTTTCTCTCTCGCCATAACTTCCGGCGTTAATTCTTCCGCGCCAGCATCGGCCAAAAGATGCGCCGACTCAATAGTATTATCGGTTAACATTGCACTAAAGAACTCAACTAACGCTCCACCGATAATTGCACCGACGATAACGAGCGGACTCGCAACATTTAAGACTGCCTCTCCAGTTGAATAGCTCCCAACATAAGCAAAGATAAGTGAAACTGTAGCGTATGCTGCTGAACCGATCGCAAAACCTTTGCCGATTGCTGCGGTAGTATTTCCGACCGCATCTAACTTATCCGTAATGACTCGGATTTTTTCCGGCAGGTTACAACCTCGGCGATACCACCCGCATTATCTGCGATTGGCCCGAAAGCGTCGATACTGACTGTCGTCGCAACAAATGATAACATTCCAAGTGCCGCCACGGCAATTCCGTAGATTCCACAGAACGCCCATGACAAGAGTAGAGAAACGCCGATTACTAAACAAGGAAGAAGTACTGACCTTGAGCCAATTGCATCTCCTTTTGTAATTACGAACGCCTCGCCCTCAACCGAGATTTCCGCTAGTGACTTAACCGGCTTAAAATCCGTTCCAGTATAATATTCTGTGATTTTTCCGACTAAAACACCAGAGATAATTCCGAAAATAGCCGCTACCCAGGGCGAAGCCCAACCGAGTTTAAACTCGGAGTAAAGGTTTAGCCCTGAGAAAATCAAACTTGCTGCACCGGCGCTGCCTAAAACGGTAATTGCCGCCGAAATGTAGGTCGCCATGTTTAGCTCAAGCGACGGATTGTCTGAATTTTTGTGGTGTAAACTGTAAGCCAGCCCGATAATACACGCAAAAAGTCCAATTCCTGCAAGCGCAATCGGGAACTTTAATGTTGCTAAGTAAAGCTCAGCGCTCGGTTCGCCTGAAGCCTTATAAACCGTTCCAGCTAGGAGCAGGCACGCAACAATAGTTGCGACAAAACTCTCCAGAAGATCTGAACAGTTTCCTGCAATGTCATTTACCATATCGCCAATAAAATCAGCGATTGTATTTGGCATCCTGCTGTCGTCTTCGGGCATGTCCATCCTAATCTTTCCTACGATGTCTGCGCTAATGTCGGCAGCTTTTGTGTAATTACCGCCGGCAACGCGGTTAAACATCGCAACTAACGAGCATCCCAGTGAATAAGTTGTTAGCCTCATCGTAATCGGGTTGCATGCAAAGTTGATTAGGAAACCATGTGATTGTGCGTCAAGGTCGATTCCGCCAGAGACAAAAAGGATAATAATTAGTCCGAGAATCCCAAAAGCCTCTACCGAAAGACCGCTGACACATCCGCCCTTTAAGGCTGTTCGAACTGTTCGCCCAACTTTCTCGCATCTAAAAGCTCGTCTTGCTACTCGATAGTTCGCATGAGTTGCACTGACCATCCCGAGAATACAAGCCGCCGAGCTCATCATAGCCCCCAATATGAACGTTAGTCCAGAAGACACTTCGATAAAAAGCGAGAAAACCGCCGCAAGCGATAAAACTACCACGACAATTATCTTATACTCTGTGATCATGAAAGTCTTCGCTCCCTCGCGAATAATCGCAGAAAGGTCGCTCATCTCTTGAATCTTCTCTTCGTCCGGCAGAATTTTCTTCGGGCGCTTAATGTTAAAGTAGTTTTTCATCGCCATTGAAATCGCAGCGATAACTACGAGCAGAACCAACATTAGTATCTGTTCCATAAACCCACCTCCTTAATTTTAAATGTACTTGTCTGCTACTAAAAACAAGCGCTCCTCAACGCTTGCCCACTAAAACATATTTTACCACATTTTTAGAGGTTTTACCAGTCGTAATTTTATGATATAATATATCTAAAGATATTTTAAAAACTTTAATTTTTGAGGAAATAATATGTCAGGACATAGTAAATGGGAAACTACGAAGCGCCAGAAAGCGGTCGTTGATGCGAAACGCGGCGCGCTCTTTACTAAAATTGGAAATCAAATCGCTATTGCGGCTCGCGCTGGACAAGATCCGGCAATGAACCCATCTCTCGCGATGGTGCTTGAGAAAGCTCGTCACGCAAACATGCCGAAAGCGAATATCGAACGCGCAATTGCTCGTGCTGCCGATAAAAATAGCGCTGCTCTTATTGAAGAAACTTACGAAGCTTATGGCCCGGCCGGCGTCGGAATTATTATCGAAGTCGCAACCGATAATAAAAATCGCACTATGCCTGAAGTTCGCCATACTCTTGATAAGAACGGTGGACGTATGGCTGATCCTGGCTCGGTTATGTTCCAATTTGAGCGAAAAGGCGTGATTTTTATCTCTGATAAAGGCGAAGAGGCCTTAATGACGGCGTTAGAGGCTGGCGCAGAGGATGCGTCGGAAGAGGAAGATGGAATTGAAATTATTACTGGCCCGACTGATTTAATGAAAGTTCGTCAGAACTTAATTGATGCTGGTATGACCGTTTCAAGCGCCGAACTTAAATATGTTCCGAACACGACCGTCCCAGTCGAAGGGGAAGACGAAGAGAAGGTAAACAAGCTTCTCGACGCAGTCGACGACCTTGACGACGTCGTTAACGTCTTCACGAACGCCGCTTAATAATATAGCGTTTTGCCAGAACTTACCGTTTTATCGACGGTAAGTTTTTTCTAGATTGTAGTTCCAAGATATGTTATCTTCGCATAACCGTTTCCGCTATGTCCGACTCCGCTCGCGTAATATCCACCACTCGGATTCGGCATCTGCTGTAGGGAACCTTTTGTGTTCGTCCAAGCATATCCTGCCCCATCTATCATTACTGTATTAGTAAATGTATAATAAGTTCCAGTAGCAGGATTTATATATGGCGTTAGACTACAAGTGTTATTTGTAGTTCCGGTTGTACATCCAGTCTTAGGAGAACTATCAGACGTAGACGTTACCCCTACTGCGCCCGTATGACCGGAGATGTAGGAAGAGCCACCGGCGCCGTCATTTTCATTGCCTGTGGATTTTGCTTCTCCGCCATACCATCCACCTCCTCCTCCGCTATGTCCGGCACCACTGGGGCAAATGCCGGTAGCTCCATACCCAAAAGCCCCGCCGGTTGTCTGATTTACCGTAGGCGACCAAATATCGCTATCAGTTTTGCCGGAAATCTGACCAACTACCGAAATTCCTCCGGCATGTCTACCCTGTTCATAAAGAGTGGCGGTATCAAGAGTAAGGTGAGAGCCACCACCACCGCCCGCAACAAGTATCCGACTTCTTAAGGAATTATCATCGTTCCATTCCCCAGAGATTACACGTATATCCGTCGAACCTCCTCCTGCTCCGGCCGCATCATCGCCGTCAACTGCCTTGCAACCGCCACCACCACCGTTATATCCCCCTGGCGCGTCTGAATAACCCGTGAGTTTTGTTGCCGCTCCGCCTACATAAATATATAACGGATTATTTTTATTAACTTTTATCGAACCGGCAACATAGGCGCCCTTTCCTAATGTTTTCTGATAAATTTTAGTCGTCCAACTATTCCATCCGTCTGCGCCGCTCGCCCCCCACACCTCCAACTTATAATATCCACCACAAGGAGCAGTAAAGGTTTGTTCTCCTCCAGTATAGTCATAAGCATAAGCACTAGATTTCACCCAACAAGCACTAAGCGTAACCGTAAAGTTATTGTCTGGATTTGGATTAGCAGTTGTTTCTGTTCCGGTGAAATCTAAGGACCGTTTAATCTATCCGGATAAACGGCCTTTCCGGCGGGCGTCGGCTCGCAAGCAAAAAACTAAACAATAAAAATGACAAAATTCAAGACTTGAAATATCGAATAGTTTTGGGTTATAATAAAGTTGCATACATTTTTATCAGATTAACAAATCCTATTTTTATAAAAAATAGGCGCATATCTACAACTAGAGGTTAATAAATCTATCCATTAGGAACAACAAAGGCGTCATTAGGACAACTTTACCTAATGGATTTAGGCTATGCCGAGATTTGTTAGTCTGTAGAGATGTATGCACCCTAGTGGCGCCTTATTGCTTCTTTAGATGAGTGGAGGCTGAGGTGCTACCTATATAAAAAATAGGAGTATAACATGTCAAGCTTTTCCACTAAAACAAACAGCACCTTTAATACATTTTTAAATATTCTCGTTACTTTTACGTTCTTTTTGCTAATCGGTCTCTTGATTAGCTTTTTAATTGCCGAACCAAATAAAAGCGAAGCCACCACCACTTCCGCCTCTGCAGGTAGCTCTGTCTATTATGCTTCAATCTCTAATGATAATACTGTAACTATTCCCATCACTCCTACTAATACTCAAACAGAATATACTAATACAAATAATATTAAGTTTACTTCTACTTGTACTAAAGGAGCTTATGTATATATAAATACGAACTCTGCTTCTAATAACTCCTTGACGCGCACCGGGTCTGATTCTGGTGTTAAAACTATTGATGCTGTAGCTGGAGATGTAACTACTGGACTAACTGATAATACTTGGGGCTTTAAAACAAGTGGAAAGGTTTTCTCCCAGGTACCGGTAAATACATCTCCAGCTGTTCTTTATTATAGTACAGTAGCTGAAACTAATACAGATATTGATGTTATCTATGGAGTTAAGCTAGATAATACTATTCCTTCTGGTACATATACTAATGATGTAGTATATACGGTTGCTGTTGCTCCTGAATGTCTTGCTTATACATTAAAGTTTAATACTGATGGAGGAAGTACTATATCTGATCAATCCATTAACTATGGAGATACAGTAAATCTAAATAACTATACTACTACAAAATCTGGATACATCTTTGGCGGATGGTCCAATGGGTCCTTAGATTTTACCGGAACAGAAACAACTGCTAATCCAAATCCAGACAATAACTTTACGGTTACGCTTAGTGCCTGTTGGGTTAAGAACACTCCTTATGCTTATGACTATACTGGAGGAGAACAGACCTTTACTGCGCCGTGTGGTGGATATTATAAACTTGAGGTTTGGGGTGCGGAAGGCGGAACGGCTACGTATAATTCCGCAGCTTTTAGTGGTGGCTATGGCGCTTACTCGGTCGGCGTAATAAATCTAAAAAAACAGGATAGTAAATATATAAACGTTGGCGGGAAAGGCGTTCCCTGTGACTCTACCTCTACGACGTGGGTAATCAAATCTGGAGGATATAATGGAGGAGGCCAAGCTGGCTGTGGTAAAGAAAGCGCGTCGCTGTCGGATTCTTATGTTTGGAGGACTGCTACTGGCGGGGGAGCTACTCATATCGCGTCCGTCTCTGGACTACTCAAAAACCTCGAAAGCTATAAAGGCACTTTAACTAATAACTCCTATTACGTCTCGAATGAAATCTTAATTGTTGCAGGCGGCGGAGGTGGCGGAAGTGTGCATCGTTACGGTGGTAGCTGGCAGGGGTATGGCGGACATGGCGGTGGAGTTAATTCGGTATCAGGCGCTAGTGCAGGCAGATCAACTCAACCTACCGTGGCAACACAACTAGCCGGTGGCCAAGGCTATAACCGCACAAATCTTCTCCAAATTCCGCCGTTCACGGCGTCTGGTTTTGGCTATGCAACTGGTACTGCAGATTGTTTTACAGACTCGTCTAAAACTGACTGTTATGGCAGTGCTATCCCTGGAGGTGGAGGAGGCTGGTATGGAGGGGCAGGTTCAGTTTATACGTCGTCGTCTGGTGGCTCCGGCTACATCAGTTCTTCAAACCTAATTTCAACTAGCACAATCACGAAACATATGACCTGCTATTCCTGTACTACCTCTAGCGTTGCCGCAACAAGAACAAACTCAAATACCAACGTCTCCGCTACCGCCACATCAGACTACAGCAAAACCGGAAACGGCTACGCCAAAATCCTATATCTCGGCGCCAGTGTCTAAAATTGTCCCCCTTCAACAGGGGTAGAAATCCCAAAAAGTGCACTAAATAAAGATTAGCGTTTTATATAAGCAAAAGCCAAAAGCCTATTTTGTTGTATTATTTACAACATATATCTCTGTAAAAAACTAAAATATTTCTTGCTTATGCTTGCAAAAATAAAAAATCGGAGTATAGTTCCGCCCACACATTAATTAAATGGGGATATATGAAAAATAATTCTAATAAAATAAGAGGCTTCGAGAAAGTAGCTCAAGAAGAAATAACTTTTGACAAATGGAATAATTTGAAGAAAAGTTTAGACCTCAAGAAAACCAATAAACAGGCCAGAGAAGGCGAGATTTGGTGGTGTGGGGTTGGAAGAAATGTTGGTTCTGAAATAAACGGAGAGTCTCAATTCTTTTCCAGGCCAGTTTTAATTTATAAAAGATATTCTGAGTATTTAATTAAGGTTATACCAGTTACGAGCAAAGAACATACACCGCCTTTTTATTATCGCACCTTTTTCGAAGGTAGAGACCAGTATCTTGCACTACATCAAAGTAGGACGATTAGTAGTTCAAGAATATATAGTCGTATATGTGAGCTTGGGACGGAAAAATTTCAAGAGATAAAACGTGCTTGGACTAACTTAAATCAGTAAAAATATTCCTCGCTTCTTTACGGAAACGAGGCATCAGGTAATCCCGTTGAATTGATAATCCTATTATATCAAATTTTACTAAAAATGCAATATCAAAAAGTTTACTTTTTCACTTGCGAGGCGCCGCCCGCTGAAAAGCACTTTCTTCGAAAGTGCTTATGCTTGAATTTTTATCAAATCTTTGATAAAATAAATATCGTTGTTCTTTACAGATAGTTAGCCCCCGTCTCAGGTCGATTGGTTCTAATGGAGAAGGGTTAGCTCGCGCGTTAACATAAGTAGAATGCGCGTCGGTCGTGAACAATGAAAATTAAGGAGTTGAATTTTAAAATGCGTAGACTTAAACGCGATTCTTCGCGCAAGAAGTCGAAACTTCCTCCTGCCCCTTGGCAGGAGTTTATCGAATATTAATTCGAGCGGAAGTCCCCTCTTTTAAAGAGGGGATTTTTGTGTTATACTAATATGAGTTAATCAAGAGTTATTTTTATGAGGATTTTATCAGGAGATTGTAAAAACAAAATCAAAGAAACTGTAACCGTTAAAGGCTGGGTTAATTCTCGCCGTGATCATGGTGGCTTAATTTTCATTGATTTAAGAGATGAACAGGGAATTATTCAACTTGTTGTTACTCCTGATACGAAAGATGCCTTTAAACTCGCCGAGAGTGTTCGTGACGAATTTGTCCTTGAAGCGACCGGGAAAATGCGCGAGCGCGCTCCTGAACTTAAAAACCCGAATATCGAGACTGGGGATATTGAACTTGTTGTCGAAGAGTTAATTCTCCTTAATAAATCTGAGACTCCTCCGGTAAATACTCATGACGACGGACAGGAATCTGGCGAAGATTTGCGCCTTAAATATCGTTATCTCGATTTAAGGCGTCCTTATATGCAAAAAATGATGCGTCGTCGCTCGGAATTTTATAAATTCTTAAGAGACTACATGTATGAGAAAGATTTTATCGAAGTAACTACTCCGATTCTCGCGAACAGCTCTCCTGAGGGCGCGCGCGATTTTCTCGTCCCGAGCCGTCTCCATCCGGGGCAGTTCTACGCCCTTCCACAGGCCCCACAACAGTTTAAACAGCTCCTTATGGTCGGCGGTGTTCCACGCTATTTCCAGCTTGCTCCGTGTTTTAGAGACGAGGATCCGCGAGCGGACCGTCTCTACGGCGACTTTTATCAGCTCGACCTCGAGATGAGCTTCGTCGATAACGGAGAAGAAATCCGAAAAACTACCGAACCTTTAATTAAAAATCTCGTAACCGATTTTGCGAAGAAAAAGCTCGTTTTAAACGCTCCAACCGCAAAAAAATATCTCCCTGAAAACGAAGAATTTATCCCGCGTATCCCGTTTGAGGTCGCGATGGATACTTATGGCGTCGATAAGCCAGATTTAAGATACGCGATGGAGTTAATTGACTTAACTGAGGCTCTAAAAGATACAGAGTTTAAAGTTTTCCAGAGCCCTTGTGTAAAAGCGCTTTGCGTTAAAAACGGTGCAAGCCTCACTCGCTCTCAAATCGATAACTTTACCGACGAAGCAAGAAAACTCGGCGCTGGTGGCCTTGCTTATATTATTTATGAAAACGGTTCTGAAAAATCCCCAATCGCAAAGTTCCTAAAACCGGAAGAACTCGCGAAAATTAAAGAATTAACAGGGGCGGAAGATGGCGACGCGGTCTTCTTTGGCGCGGATACCCGCGAGAAAGTTAATAAAGTCTTAGGACAACTCCGTATCCAGTTCGCGGACCACTTTGAATTAAAAGATAATAGCGAAGTCGCTCTCTGTTGGATTACCGATTTTCCGTTTTATGAGTTTAACGACGGCGAAAAGAAAATCGATTTCGGACATAACCCGTTCTCGATGCCAAAGGGCGGCTTAACAGCCCTCGAAAACGCGAAAACTGACGAGGAAAAACTCGCTATCGTCGCGGACCAATATGACATGGTTATGAACGGCTATGAAATCTGTTCTGGCGCCGTTAGAAACCATAACCCAGAGATTATGTATAAAGTTTTCGGAATCCTTGGCTATGACAAGAAATATGTTGAAGAGCGCTTCGGCGGGATGCTTAACGCCTTTAAATTCGGCGCTCCTCCTCACGCTGGCTGTGCCTTCGGAATTGAGCGAATTTTCATGGTTCTTACCGACGCAAAAAATATCCGTGATATCGTTGCCTTCCCGAAGAATGGCTCCGGCATTGATTTGATGATGGGTTCTCCTACTCCAGTTGATGAATATCAGCTTGAAGATACCCACATTTCCGTCATAAAAGATGACGAAGAATAACTTTTCTAATTTCGCCGTTGTAAAATCTTGAAAAATATGATAAAATATGATTGTCGTAGTCTTCTACGATGCTCATTTAATTTCTAGGTGGATTCGCTACAATTTCTAAGCTTTTAAACTTTAGTTGTGGCGACATCCACACCAAAGAGTAAGCACCCGTAGCTCAGCTGGATAGAGCGTTTGCTTGCGGAGCAAAAGGTCGTAGGTTCGAATCCTGTCGGGTGTACCATAAACAAAAAACAAGGCTTTGCCTTGATTTTTTGTCTATAGGTTATCCGAACAGGATAAGAACCGTTAGGTTCGGACGGCGTAGAAGCTGACGAAAAAGAGAACTTGTTCTCGTTTTTCGGAAGCGCCGCCCGCCGTAGATTTTTCGCAGAGCGAAAAATCGTATCCTGTATGTGAATATATTTGAATTTTTGCTCAGTATGTGTTATAATTCAATCTGTTATGGTGGGGAGCACATTAAAATTGCTCTTTTTTCAAAGTCTTTTTGAAGGAGGTTTATATGGTACTTTTGATTCAGCACGGAACAGTTGTAAACCCAGCAGGAAAGAGTGGAGCGCTCGATATCTTAGTCGAAGACGGAAAGGTGGTGGCTATTGAACCGAAGATTAACGAAGAATTTTTCTCGACATTTAATGATGTTCAGATAATCGACGCGAAAGATTGCGTCGTAGCGCCGGGGCTAGTCGATGTTCACGTCCATTTTCGGGACCCGGGCTTTACCTATAAGGAAGACATTATTACCGGAGCAGAAGCGGCGAAGGCCGGAGGTTTTACGACGGTCATTATGATGGCGAATACCGATCCAGCAATTGACAACGTCGAGACGCTCGAGTATGTTCTGGACAAGGGGTCAAAAACCGGAATTAAGGTAAAGTCTTGCGCGAACATCACGCAGGGGATGAAAGGTTTGGAATTGACAGACATGGAGGCTTTGCTTAAATCGGGAGCGGTCGGATTTACCGATGACGGGTCGCCTATCTTAGACGAGGCCGTTCTGCGTGAGGCTATGCACAAGGCAAAACAGCTCGACGTACTTCTGAGTTTTCACGAAGAGAATCCGGCGTATATTTTATCGTCTGGCTTTAACCACGGGGAGGCTTCGAAACAGCTCAATGTCGGTGGAGCAGATCGTTTAGCCGAGATTAGGATGATTGAGCGGGACATTAAATACGCCTTGATAACGAAGGCAAAAATCAATATCCAGCATATCAGTACTACTGAGGGGGTTGAGTTAGTTCGGCAGGGAAAGATGCAGGGTGGATATATTTTCGCAGAAGCTACGCCACATCATTTTTCTCTTACGGAAGAAGATGTTGTCCGCTATGGAACTTATGCGAAGATGAATCCGCCGGTCCGGACAGAAATGGATAGGCAGGCGATTATCGCGGGGCTAAGCGACGGGACGATCGATATGATCGCAACAGATCACGCACCACATACAGAGGAAGAGAAGTCGAGAGGAGTTGAGCTTGCGCCGAGCGGGATTATCGGGCTCGAGACATCTTTAGGGCTTGGAGTAACTAAGCTTGTAAGGTCTGGAGCGCTGTCGATGGATCAGCTAATAACGCGGATGAGTTATAATCCGGCGAAAATCTACGGTCTCGAGGCAGGAATACTTGAGATTGGAAAGCCGGCAGATATCGTGGTTTTTAACGCAAACAAGTCTTGGTCAGTTCCGTCTCGCTTTGCCTCAAAAGCAAGTAACTCTCCGTTCATTGGTTGGGAGTTATATGGGAAGGTTGAATATACGATTTGCAACGGCGAAATTGTTTATTCAGCATAAGAGTAATTAAAAAAAGGCTCGAACTTCGGGCCTTTTTTGATGTTATAATATCTTTAATGAAATATGTTTGTCTAATTAAACCCGGCTCAAGCCAAGAAAAAATTATCGAAGACGGCGAAAATCTTATAGTTTATCTCCGCGCTAAAGCGCACGACGGCGAAGCAAATGCCGCCCTCATTGAATCCCTCTCGAAACACTTCCACGTCGGAAAAACCTGCATCAAAATCGTCCAAGGCACAAAATCAAGAAATAAAATCATTGAAATAATTAGATAAGTTATTAGAGTAGGGAAAGTCCCAGCAAGCTTATTAGCTGGAAAAATTGTTCAGATGGGTATTTTCTTGATACTCGCCGCGCCTTACGGCGAGGCGTGGTATCAAAAAATGCCCAGATGGGCAATTTTAACGCTAATAAATTGGCGGAGATGAAGGGATTCGAACCCCCGATACGTTTCCGCATACACGATTTCGAGTCGTGCGCCTTCAACCACTCGGCCACATCTCCACTTCTTATTCTAACATAAAAACCGATTTTCCGCCACCCCCCTCTCTAAATTACTATTTATTTTTTACAAAACCCTTAGGATGTGTTACACTTGAAGAAGAAAAGTGAGGAGTTACCATGCCAGAAGAAAAATCCGATATCGCGAATATCTACGACAATCAGGCTGTTTCTGAAAGCCCGAAAAAGTCGAAAAAAGTTAAAAAACCGAAAACTTCAAAGAAGAAATTGACGAAAAACCGGATTAAAGCGAAAATTCTCGGAACTTATTATGGGCATCCGGCGCGAGACATGAAATTAATTTGTGTTACCGGAATGACTGGAAAAACTACCGTTGCTCACTTTATTCATAATATTTTAGGGGAAGCCGGCGAAAGAGTTGCCGTCCTCGCTTCGGAATCGGAAATTAAAACTGGTATGCTCCATAAATTCTTAAGTGACGCTTGGAAGGCAGGCGCTAATTATGTTATCGTAACTGCTCCGGCTAGCTCGCTTGAAGACGACCTCTTTGCGGAAATTGAAGTTTATATGGCGGTTCTAACCGATTATATCCCGTCTCATATCGGCGATCCTTCGGCGAAAGATTATGAAGCCCTAGACGATACGCTCTTTGATATGAAGCCTCGCTTTGTCGTCCTAAACCGCGACGATAAACATTATCTCGATTTTAAAGAAACTTTTGTCGGAACAGAGGGAACGGTTACTTATGGCGCCGACTCAGACTCTGACGTGATTATTGAAAACTCGACGCTCTATAAAAAAGGTAGCGAAGCTCGCCTTAATTTCGAAGGAAATCGACTTACGGTTGCGAGCTTTCTCCCTGGAGAGACTAACGTCTCTTATATGGCTTGTGCTGCCGCTACAGGTTTAGCGCTCGGTCTTACCTCTGAAAATATTGAAAACGGTATTGCTGATTATAAACCTGAATAAAAACTAAAAATGCGCAGACACGGCCAAAACAAAAATTATTTTGATACCGAGAAAAAACTTTTATCCGCCCTAGCTAGAGTTCTAAAAGAAAAACGCTCGTTTAATATTAAGACAAGAGAAGTCTCGAGAGAGGCTAAACTTGCTTATTCTTCATTTTATATCCACCATAAGAGTCTGTCTGAACTAGTTCGAGTCTATGAAGAAGCGATTTTATCAGATGTTAATTTAGAATTAAAAAAGGCTCTAAAAGCTCAAAATTATTCGCTTGAAAAGAGTTATCAGAATATTTTATTAGCCCTCTATCGCCATCGCGAACTTCTATCGGTTATTATTAACTCTCGAAATATTGAGCTTCCGGTTAAAGTTATTAAAACTCTTAAACCGCTGATTGTTAAAGACTGGCGCAGTTATGGTCGAAAAACCGACGAAATAATTTTTTATCAGCTATCTGCGGAAATAATGACCGAAATTATCCTTTGGAAAACTGAACGATTCGCTGTCGACGAAATCTCAAAACATGCCCACCGTCTCGCTATTTTAACTAATAATGCCCCTAAACAATTCGCTCCGCTCTACTATAAATAGTGTCTATAAAAAATCTACAAACGCTAAATATAGCGGTTGATTTTTTGGTTTTTTATTGTGTCCGACCTCTAAAATATTCCGAAAAAATCCGTCGTAAATATTACAACAGAAAATAACCAAAAACATATTGACACCCCACATATAGCGTTATAAAATAATATCAGACACTAAATATAGCGTCAGAAAACTTCAGAAAAGTTACTAAAATAATAAAAAATTCAATAAAAACTTAATTTGGACACGAAACTAGGAGGTATTTTTATGTTCAAAAAAATTCAGAAGCGAGATGGAAAAATCGTTAACTTTAATCCAGAAAAGATTACCGATGCGATTGCCGCGGCGGGTAGCGCGACCGAAGAGTTTAAATATGACCGCGCGAAACAATTAACCGAAAAAGTTTTAAAGCGCGCCGAAGAGACTATCGACCGTCGAACTCCGAAAGTTGAACAGATTCAAGACATCGTCGAGCAGGTCTTAATGGAATCTAGCTTTAAACGTACCGCGAAAGCTTATATTACTTATCGTCAAGAGAGAAACCGTACCCGCGACGCAAAGTCGAACTTAATGGAGTCTTACCGAAAGATTTCTCTTGCCGATGCTTCTGAAGATTCTGACATTAAACGCAGTAACGCAAACGTCGACGGAAACTCCGCGATGGGTAAAATGCTCCAGTTCGGCGCAGAAGGCTCGAAAGAGTTTGCTAAAACTGTTCTTATGGACCCGCGTTTTGCGGCGGCGCATGATAACGGCGACATCCATATTCACGACCTCGATTTCTACGCGACCGGAACTCTTACTTGTTGTCAGACCGATCCGCTTAACCTCTTTAAAGACGGCGGTTTTAATACTGGACACGGACACCTCCGAACTCCAAACTCGATTGGCTCTTATGCTGCGCTCGCCGCGATTATCCTTCAGGCGAATCAGAACGAACAACATGGCGGCCAGTCGATTCCTAACTTCGACTATGCTATGGCGGAAGGTGTCGATAAAACTTTCCGAAAATCCTTGAAACGCAATATCGAAAAATATGAAGAATATACCGGTAAAAAACTTAAAATTACAATTCCGGAAGATATTAAATTCGGCGAAGACGATAAATTAAAGAAAATTAAAGTTCCAGAAAGCGTTATTAAAACCTCAAGCGAAGATACCGAGAAGCAGACATTTCAGGCTATGGAAGGCTTTATCCATAACCTTAACACGATGCACTCTCGCGCTGGCGCTCAGGTTCCGTTTACTTCAATTAACTTCGGTACCGACACGAGCGCTTCTGGTCGTCTCGTCTCGAAATATCTCCTCGAGGCAACCATGAACGGTCTCGGAAAAGGCGAAACTCCTATCTTCCCGATTTCCATCTTTAAGGTTAAAGAGGGAATTAACTATAATCCTGAAGATCCAAACTACGACCTCTTTAAGCGCAGTATGGAAGTCTCCGCAAAACGTCTCTTCCCGAACTTCTGTTTTATCGACGCGCCGTTTAATCTTCAATATTACAAAAAAGGCGACTATCGTACCGAAATCGCGACTATGGGCTGTCGAACTCGTGTCTTCTCTTCGGTCTTCCCAGAATCAGACGGAATCGTTACCGGTCGCGGAAACCTTAGCTTTACGACGCTTAACCTCGTTCGTCTCGGAATTAAACACGGTATCGCCTTAAAAGAGCGAAAAGAAGCAGATTGGTCTGGTTTCTATAAGAATCTCGACGAAGTCATGGATCTCGTCCGTGACCAGCTCTTAGAGCGTTTTGAGTTCCAAGCTAACCAGCACGTCCGTAACTTCCCGTTCCTTATGGGACAAGGAAACTGGTTCGGCTCTGAAAAGCTCGGTTGGAACGATAAACTTCGTGATGTAATTAAACACGGAACGCTCTCAATCGGCTTTATCGGTCTCGCGGAATGTCTCGTCGCTATGATTGGACAGCACCACGGCGAATCTGACGAAGCGCAAGAGCTTGGTCTCGACATCGTTACCCATATGCGCGAGAAATGCGACGAATACTCAAAGAAATACCATCTTAACTTCTCGCTCCTCGCCACTCCGGCCGAAGGTCTTGCTGGTCGCTTCACGAAGATTGACCGAAAAGAATACGGTAAAATTAAAGGTGTAACTGACCGCGAATTCTATACAAACTCGTTCCATATCCCTGTTTACTTTAATATTTCCGCTTTCGATAAAATCGAAAAAGAAGCGCCATATCACGCTCTCTGTAACGCTGGACATATTAGCTATATCGAGCTAGACGGCGATCCTTCCGATAATATCGAAGCCTTCGAGGCGGTTATCCGTAAAATGCACGATTCAGGAATTGGCTACGGCTCCGTTAACCACCCTGTCGACCGCGATCCAGTCTGTGGCTTTGCTGGGATTATCGAAGGGGACCGCTGCCCGAGCTGTGGTCGCCGTGAAGACGATATTCTCTTCGAACGTCTCCGCCGTATTACCGGCTATCTCGTAGGTTCGCTCGAACGCTGGAACGACGGTAAAAAAGCTGAAGAAGCTGCTCGCGTAAAGCACGAAGTAAAACTCTGTGATAAAAATGGTGTATTCGATAAAGCCTCGAAAGCCGCTCGCGAAGCCGCTAAAAAATCTGCTAAAGCAGCCGTAGGGACTCGCTAATGTCGGAATGGAAATCTCCGATTCTCGGTTCGGACAGGGAACATATCCGCCTGTCCGGACCGACTGAGTCCGATAATATCGTTAATGGCTATGGCCTTCGCGCAGTAATTTGGACTCAAGGCTGTTTTACTCATTGTCCAGGGTGCCAAAATCCCGAGACTTGGGATCCGGAAGCCGGCGTTCTTGTCTCGGTTGAGGACGTAAAAAAAGAACTCGCTTCGCTTAAAGGACAATCTGGTTTAACTTTCTGCGGCGGTGAACCGTTTAACCAGCCGGAAGCTTGTCTCGAGATTACTCGTTTTGTTAAAAAAGAACTTGGCTGGAATGTTTGGAGTTTTTCTGGATTTACTTATGAAAAGATTAAAAAACGCGGCGGGAAACAATGGGAATTTCTAAAGGAGCTCGACGCTCTAATCGACGGCCCGTTTATCTTGTCTCAACGTGACTTAACTCTTAAATTCCGTGGCTCAAAGAATCAGCGCTTGCTTCATCTTAAAAACGGCGAAATTACCAAAGTCGAGTGACTGCTACGCCAACCGCAGATTATAGCAAAACCGGTAATGGCGTGGCACGCATTATCTATCTCGGCACATCAATCTAAATATAATGAAACCACATTTTATAGTAACGACGGCGGATCGAGCGAGATGCGGAGTTCGCTAAAATTCGATAAACTCGAAACGGCTTCGGTTAAAACTTGACGATTTTTAGACTTTACAACTAACTGCCAAACATATCCAGAACTCGTATATTCATGGAACGCCGGCGTCGGCGCAGAAAGATAAACTCCCTCGAAAGCCTTAAGCTCTTTATAAACTTTCTTAATCTCTCGAAGCGCAATTTTCTCCGTTTTAAAAACAACCGAAATCTTCGCGAGATAACAAAACGGCGGAAAATGTCCGCGCGAGCGGTTTGAAATTGAGTATCGATAAAACTTATCATAATCCGAGTTTATCGCGCAAGAAATTACTGGACTTTCAGGATGATAAGTCTGAATAAAAGCATTCGCTTTATCTAAATGTCCGCGCCCGACGCGCCCTAGAACCTGTGTTAGAAGATGAAAAGTTCGCTCTTCGGAAGAATAATCCGGTAGGCTTAATCCAGAATCCGCTTGAACAATCCCGACCGTTGCGAGATGCGGTAAATCTAACCCGCGCGCAATCGTCTGTGTCCCGATAATAATATCAATTTCGCCGTTTTTTACTTCGTCATACAAATTATCTAACGTTTCGTCTTTTTTGCTATCTGCATCAAACCGCTTAATCCGCGCCGTTTTAAAAAGTTTTTGAAGCTCGCTTTCAAGTAGCTTTGTCCCAAAACCTTTATGGATAATATCGGTATGTTTACACTCCGGACAAGAAGTCGGGATTTTTCCAGTAAATCCGCAAGTATGACAAATTAGTCCGAACGAGTCTGAATGCAAGGTCAAAGGAAGAAAACAGTTCGGGCATAAAGCCTGCCAGCCACAATTTTCACAAATCGTTACCGGCGCCGAACCGCGACGATTATGATAAATTAACGTCTGATAGCCCTGTTTTAGATTTTCTTTAATTTGAGAAATTAGCTGGTCGGAGAAATAACGGTTTTTCGAAAAGCTCGCACGGTCTTTAAAGTCAATTACCTTAATTTTTGGTAAAATCGCCGTATTTTTCGCCTTTTCTTTTAACTCAACTAAACTCCCGCGCGATTTCGCGAGATAATAATCCGAAACTAGCGGCGTCGCCGTCCCGAAAACGCAAGGAATTTTCTTCGCCGAAGCCATAAACGAGGCGAGTCGAAGTGCCGAATATTTCGGTGTTTGGTCTTGAAAATAAGCACCTTCATGTGCTTCGTCGATAATAATCAGTCCTAAATTAGAAAGGGGCGCAAAAAGCGCACTGCGCGGCCCTACGACGATTTTCGGGTGGTTCGAAAAAAGCATTTTCTCCCAAGTTTCTCGCCTTGTTTTATCGGTCTGTTTCGAGTGTATTAAAATTACGTCGTCTTTAAAAGTTTTTTCGAAAATCTGGACCAGTTGCGAAGTTAAAGCAATCTCCGGAACGAGTAAAATCGTCGATTTTCCTCGAGAATAGGCCTCACAGGCGAGCGTTAGATAGATGTTTGTCTTTCCCGAGCCAGTAACCCCGTGTAAGAGGGATGTTGCTGTTTTAGAGGCCTTCAGGGCCGCTAGCGCGCGTTTTTGCGCCGAATTCAGCGGAATTTCAGCAACATTATTAAGTTCCACCCCTGTTAATTTTTCTGAAAATTCCGCGATTTTATGCCTTTTTTCAAGCGTATTCGGTAAAAAAAGACTTACGACTTGAGGCAAAGGCACTAAATAATAAGCGGAAAGCCATAAAATCGATTCTAAGAGGTATTGTGGTAGTGGTTTTTCTAGAAGTGGTCTCGAAATATCTCGCGTTTTAAACTCAGGTTCCTTGACTTTTCGATAAACTACGCCGATAGTTTCGCGTTTTCCGAGCGGAATTGCTACGATTGCCCCAGGCTCGAGTTCTGAAAAATAAGAATAAGTTAAAATTCCGTCCGAAAGCGCGGGCGACTTTCGAAAAATTCTCGCCGGTAAAACCTCATAATACATAATCTTATTATACCGCATTAAATATGATAAAATAAGGGTATGAAATTTATTGAGGTAGAAGAAACGGAGTTTAAAGACTTTTCCGAAAAATCAGAAGCGACTAATTTTTTACAAAGTCTAGAAATGTATCATAGATATTTAGACCGCGGGAACGAGGCTTATCTCGTCGGAGTTAAAGACGGAAAAAACTTGAAAGCCGTTGCGCTTCTCGTTACAAAAACAAAAGTTTTAAACAAAAAAGTTTTTATTTCTCCGCGTGGATTTTTAGCCGATTTTAAAGCAAAAGATTTTGAAGAAGTTTTAAAAACTTTTACGGACGGCGCGAAAAAATTCTTGAAAAATAAAAACGGCGGTCTGCTCGAAATTTCGCCTAAAATTTCGCGCGTCGCTAAAGTAGACGACGACGGTGTCCCGACGGAGAACATGAGAAGAAGCAAAGAAACCAAACTTTTTGAAAAATATGGCTATAAAAATCTCGGCGAATATGAGTTTATAAAGTGGGCTTATGTCCTTCCGACTAAGGATTTGACAGAAGAAACCCTTATGAAACATTTTCGAAAAGGACACCGAGAGGCAATTCGTTTTTCTACTTCTCGCTATGGGATTCGCTTAAAGGAGCTAAAAACTTCTGAACTTAAAATCTTAAAATCGCTTACGGACGATTCCGCTAGGCGTCACGGTTTTATTACTCCGGACATTAAATATTACGAAGAAATGAAAAAGGCTTATGGTAAGAAAGTTAGATTTCTCGTCGCCGAAGCTCCGAAAACAGTTATTGATGCTTTTAAAAACGGCGAGTCGCTAGAACAAATTAAAAAAGCCGCTCTAGAAGCAAAAGAAACCGACGAATTTATCCCCGTCGCCGGCGCGATGTTCGTAATTTGGAAAAACGAAATTATATATCTTTTTTCTGGACAAGCGGAGGATTATCGAAAACTTGGCGGTCCGCATTTTCTTCAGTTTATAATGATTAAAGAAGCGATTAAACAAAAAATTCCAGAATACAATTTTTATGGAACCGATCCAAAAAAGAAAGACGGAGTTTATGAATTTAAACGCGGCTATCACGGCGAACTTCGAGAATATATCGGAACTTTTATGCTTCCGCTATCGATTGTCGGCAGGCTATTCCTCCTCAAACAAAAATATGAAGATGTCCGTGACATCCACTAACGTTGTATTTTTAACATTTTTACGCTATAATAGAAGAAAGTTGGAGGAAAAATGTTAGATGTATTTATCACTTCAAGGGTGAGAAGGAAAATTTTAGTCGTCTTCGCGAAATATCCTGATTTTAAGACGCACGTTCGCGCCCTCTCGAAGCTAATTAGGGAAGATCCGGGAAATATCCAAAGGGAATTAAAACGTCTCGAAAAAGGCGACTTCCTTATCGCGACCAAAAAAGGAAATACGACAATTTATCAGACGAATAAACAGTTCCCGATTTTAAAGGAACTTCAATCGATGGTAATTAAGAGCCAACAGCTCTCGAACAAGTCAAAGCCAAATAAAACAATCGGATAATGAATAGAATTTTTCAAGAACTCGTTAAAACCCGTGGGCTTTCTTCTGATTTTATAAGCCCGAAATATTTTTCTGAACCCGAAATTCATAAGCGCCTTCCGGACATCGAAAAAGCCTTAGACGAAATCGAAAACGCGATTTTAAAAAACCAGAAAATTATGGTTTATGGCGACTATGATGTTGATGGTGTAACCGCGACAACGGTTATGGTAAACGCTTTAAAACTCGCCGGCGTAAAATCAGAAAATATTATTACGATGCTTCCGGACCGTTTTATTGACGGTTATGGAATGAGCGAACGCTGTATAAAACGCGCGAAAGACGAGAAAATTGATTTAATTATTACTGTCGACTGTGGGAGTAATAATTCTGAAGTTATCTCGAAATTAAACGAACAAAAAATTAAAACTATCGTCACGGACCATCACGAAATTATGGGCAAGCTCCCAGAGGCGCTCGCGGTCGTTAACCCAAAGCGCGACCATCTCGAAAATATAGAAGATCTCGCGGGGGTTGGCG
The DNA here is from genome assembly GCA_017406985.1 of Candidatus Saccharimonadota bacterium. Taxonomy (GTDB): domain Bacteria; phylum Patescibacteriota; class Saccharimonadia; order Saccharimonadales; family Saccharimonadaceae; genus Nanosyncoccus. The sequence continues at coordinate 354,883 of JAFQXL010000004.1, read as the reverse complement.
TCGCATTTATGGTCGCAAGAGGCCTAGTTGAACGCGGAAGAATTAAAGATGGACAAGAAAAATGGCTGCTCGATCTTGTTTTAATCGGAACACTTTGTGACTCAATGAATTTGACAAAACTAAATCGTGAACTAACTTTTTATGGCTTAAAAGTTTTAAAGAAAACTCACCGTCCGGGATTAAAAGAATTGATGCGCGTTTCGAAAATTAAAGAGATTAATTCTGAAGTTATCGGCTTTCAGCTCGGCCCGAGATTAAACGCTGGTGGTCGTCTAAAATCCGCTGAAATTTCCTTAAAACTTTTAATGACCGACTCGAAAACCGAAGCCGTAAAATTAGCAAACGAATTAAACGAGCTAAACACTAATCGTCAGACTGAACAGCGCTCCGCCTTAAAAGAAATCGCTGAGCGAGAAACTGAGATTATGAAGAATCCGGTCGTTGTTGTCTCTGGAGATTGGCACGAAGGCGTGCTCGGAATTATCGCCGGTCGTCTCGTCGAGAAATATCATAAACCCGCGTTCGTTCTTTCGAAAATTGACGATTTTTATAAAGGCTCTGGACGTAGCTTCGGTGAGTTTAATCTAGCTAATGCTTTGAAAAATTGTCAAGAAAATATTTTAGGCGGAGGCGGACATGCGGCGGCTTGCGGGCTCTCGGTTTCGGCCGAAAAATTATTAGATTTTACGGAAGATGTTAACGCTTATTATAAAAGTTTAGAATTAAAAAATCAGGAAGAGTTTTTAAAAATTAAAGCCGATTTAAACTATGAAGATTTAGCAGATTTTTCCGTCGAGCTTTTAGATAATTTAAGCGAACTCGAGCCGTTCGGAGAGGGAAATAAAGAGCCGAGATTTAAGCTTCTCGGTGTTAAAGTTTTAGGAGTGAAAAAACTTGGAAAAGATGAGAATCATTTAAAACTTACTGTCGGCGATAAAGATAATAAAAAAATGAATCTTATTTCTTTCTTCGCGCCCGAAAAATGGCTTGACCTAAAAACTGGCCAAAATTTAGATATAACAGCTTCTCTGTTTAAAAACGAATGGAACGGCAAAGTTTCTGTTGAAGGGCGGATTTTAGACATTGAATATGGTATAATAGAGTAATGAATAAAACTGCGAGAAGGTTTCCAAAGTGGCTTAACTCTGAGCTAGTTTTTTATCTCGGCGTCGCATTCCTTCCGTTCGAGAATTTCTTTTTTGCGCCGAGCGCCGGTTGGGCGACGATTACTCCGCTCTTTTTCGCGCTTTATCTTTTATTTAATCTTAAATTAACATTTCGGCATCTTGTGAAACAACGCAAAATCTTTATCTTCTTTATCCTCGCGGCGATACTTGGAACATTTACCGCCTTCTGTTATAACGTAAATCTAAAAGACTATATTAACGCTTTTGTCCCGCTTGCTCTCGGCGCTGTCTCGCTTTTAACTTTTAGTCTTTATTATTCTAAGAAACGTGATTTAAAAACCGTCATAAATATTATTGTAATTTCTTATGCGCTCTGCGCCGTTGTCGGGATTTTTGAATATCTCGCAGTAAAGCTCGGAAATCAATCTTTTGCGAACTGGCTTTCGAGCTTCTTTAAGCGCGATTATCTTGTCTCGAATAGTCGGGTTCAGTTCTTCTTTACCGAACCGAGCTTTGTCGGGATGCATCTTTTCGGAATTCTCCTTCCGCTCTACTGGATTTCGAGAAGAAAAGACCTCCTCTTTATTATGGCGCTTTTAACTATTGAATCGATTGGTTTTGGTGTTGGCGTTCGCGTTATCGTCGATATCGCCGTCGTCGCGATTTTATATTTTACTTTCCTTATTTTAAAACACGGTAAGGCGAAGTTTATCCCGTTAATTTTATTAGTTTTAGGACTGTCGTTTAATTATTTTTATACAAATAATTTTCGAGTTCAGCAGATTGTCGATAACGGAATCTATGCGGACGGTTCGCTCGCGACGCGCTATTTCCGTTCTCAAGCTAGCTTTATCGGCTATCGTAATACTTTTCCGAAAGTTTTACTCGGTTTCGGACTTGGTAACTCGATGTATCCGCTTCGCTCCGGCTATGACGAAGCCATCGAACAATATAAAAGCGATTACCTTAAAGAAGTTAATGACATCGGCGAGTTAAATTTTCATGACGACGCCGCTTCTTATAGTCTTTATACGCGTTTTATTTCTGAGTTTGGTTTAATCTTTACTGTCGTCGCGATTTTATACCTCGTTTATCTAACCGATAAAAGTTCGCTTCCGCAAAAATGGCTTTATCTCTCGGTCGTCTTATATATTTATGTCCAGTTCGAGTCGCTCGGTTTTTACGCACTTTGGCTCTTTATCGTCATTATGCAAGAAACTAAAGGCGATTTAAGTTTCTTCGAACGTCGAAAATTAAAAAACCGTATCAAGAAAGACTCGAAAAAACATATTTTAGTTTTCGGAATTACCGATAAATCCGGTGGCGTCGAAAGTGTAATTATGAATTATTTCCGAAATATCGATCGAGAAAAGTTTCAATTTGATTTTCTTTGTAATACGGAAAAAGTCGCTTATAAATCCGAAATTGAAAAACTCGGCGGAAAGATTTATCAGATTCCTGCTCGCTCGGAAGATTTAAAAGCTTATAAAAAAGCGCTTAAAAGTTTCTTTAAAGAACATGGCGAAAAATATGATATTTTCTGGATGAACGTTTGTAGTCTCGCGAATATCGATTATCTAAAAGAGGCGAAGCGCGCCGGAATTCCGCGCCGAATTATCCATGCTCATAATTCTAAAAATATGGACAGCCGTCTTCGCGGAATCTTACACTTAATAAACCGCACGACTATCGACGACCTCGCGACCGATTTTTGGACTTGTTCTGATAGTTCCTCGAGTTGGTTCTATCCTGGGATTGACTTGAAGAAGATTAAAAAAATTAATAATTCGATTGATTTAGAAAAATTTAAATATAACGAAAAAGCACGCGAAGACATTAGAAAAGAATTAAAAGTCTCAAAAGACCAAAAAATAATTTTAAATGTCGGACGTCTAAATTTCCAGAAAAACCAACAATTTATTTTAAAACTTGCCGAAGAAAATAATCCGAAATATACTTTTCTTCTTGTCGGAACGGGCGAAGACGAAAAAATCTTAAAAAATCGCCTGAAAGATTTAAAAGCTGACGTCCGCCTACTCGGAGAAAGAAGCGATATTCCGAAGCTTCTTTCCGGCGCCGATCTCTTCCTCTTCCCGTCGATTTTCGAAGGTTCTCCGGTCGCACTCTTCGAGGCGGAAGCTAACGGAATTCCGACCGTCGCTTCGAAAGAAAGTTATACCGAAGAGCGAAAACTCTCTAATTCTGTTAAATTAATCTCGCTAGAAAAGCCGGCTGAAAAATGGCTAAGTCTTATTTCTGAAACTTTAGCAAAAAACCAAGACCGCGAAAAATTATGTCTCGACAATCTAAAAGAATTAGAAAAAAATAAGCTCGGAATTAAAAACGAAGCGAAAAAAGTAGAAAAGGAATTTCTGAGGTAATTATGTCGGCGAAAAATAAAATCAAAAAGAACTTTATCTATAACCTCGCTTATCAGATTCTCGTTGTTTTATTGCCATTAATTACTACTCCTTATGTTTCGCGCGTGCTAGGCTCAGAAGGTGTCGGAATCTTCGGCTTTACAAACAGCGTTAATTCTTATTTTGTTCTGTTTGCAGTTCTCGGAACGGCGCTTTATGGAACTCGTGAAATCGCTTATCGTCAAGATAATAAGCGCGCACGTTCTGAAACCTTTTGGCATATAAATATTGTTCGTTGGATTGCAACTTCGGTTTCGTTGCTCATTTATTATTTTATTTGCATGAGAACTGGCGAGTATAGTTTTTATTATGCGATTTTTGCTATACAGATTATAGCAAACGCTTTTGATGTTTCTTGGTATTTCCAGGGACTAGAGATGTTTAAAACGATTACTATTCGTAATACTATAGTAAAATTGACTTTTATTGCTTTGACATTTATGTTTATTAAAACTCCGGAAGATTTAGGGCTTTATATTGCACTTTTTTGCGGAAGTAGTTTAATTTCGAACCTTTCTCTTTGGGTTCTCATTCCTAAGACCATTGAAAAAGTAAAAATTACAAAAGCTGGTCTTAAAAAGCATGTTTGGCCAATCTTTGTAATGTTCTTGCCTCAAGCTATGACCGAAGTCTACGCTGTTTTAGACAAGACTATGTTAGGGATTTTAGTTAAGGATATGAACGAAGTTGGGATTTATGAACAGTCTCAAAAATTAGAGAAGTTTTCATTATCTGTGGTTACGGCGCTTAGCCCGGTTATGGCTTCACGCATCGCTAATCTTCACTCTAAGAATGATAAAGGAGAAATTAAAACTAAACTAAAGAAATCTCTCCATTTTGTTTGGTTGATTTCTACGCCAGTTGCTTTTGGAATTGCCGGAATTACCGCTAATCTTATCCCTTGGTTTTTAGGAGAACAGTTCTTAAACGCAATCCCGGTTATGCAGATCGGAACTCTTTTGATTTTTGCTATTGCGCTCAGTAACGCTATCGGACATCAATATCTTATCCCTACTGGTAGCCAAAGATTTTTTACCCTCAGTATTTTTGCTGGAGCTGTTACAAATTTAACTTTGAATTTTATTCTTATTCCGAATTATAGAGCGATTGGCGCGATTATTGCTTCCGTTTTGGCTGAATTTGCGGTTACTGGCGTTCAGTTATATGCCCTTAAAAAATCCGTTATGCCTATCCGCGAGGTTTTTAAACCCGCTTTAAAGTGCCTTATCTGTGGAGTTTTAATGTTTATTGTCGTTGTTATGGTTGGTAAAATATTGCCGGAAACCGCTATCGGAACATTTGTTCAAATCGCGGTCGGCGGACTAGTCTATGTCGGGCTAATGACGCTTCTCCGCGACGCTATGATGATGGAGATTTGGACGACAGTTGAAAGCTTCACTAAAAAACTATTCCGTAAATAAAAGGCTAGTACTAATAATTCGCAAGAAAAATCCCTCAGATTAGCATTTTCTCGAAACGAAGTGCGATTTGTTATCGAGCAAGTTTCGAAAAATGCTAAAATGAGAGATTTAATGCGAATTATTCGACTTCAACGCCCATCGAGCGCGCTGTCCCAGCGACGATTTTGACCGCGCCTTCAAGATCGACCGCGTTTAGCTGGTCTTTCTTAATTTCTGCGATTTTCTCGAGCTGTGCGCGAGTAATTTTTCCGACTTTCTCGGTATTTGGTTTTCCGGAGCCCTTTGCGATTTTAATCTCTTCACGGATTAAATCGTCAACCGGCTGTCCAAGACAAACCCAATCAAAAGTACGGTCTTCATAAACTTTAATATGAACAATTACGTTCTTGCCCATATAATCTTTCGTTCCTTCGTTGAACGGGTTAATGAAGTCCATCATGTTAAGTCCCCATTGACCGAGAGTCGAACCAACTGGAGGTCCAGCCGTAGCCTTTCCGCCAGGAATACGAAGTTTTAAATTACCAATAACTTTTTTAGCTTCCGCCATAGTAAAAATATTCCCTTTAAGAATTAACTAATATATTAGTGCGTAACACCTTTATTATACCTTAAAAACGACGGATTGTAAAGTAGCGAATTGCTGGTGCCCGAGACAGGGGTTGAACCTGCACGTCCGCGAAGACACTAACACCTGAAGCTAGCGCGTCTGCCAATTCCGCCACTCGGGCTTACCTCTTTAATTATAACAAAAGTTAGGTTATAATTAAAGGGAAGAATAAAAGGAGAGGTAAAATGATTGATTTAAAATTCCATTGTGATATTGACGCTTCAGAACTTGCGGTTCAGACGAATTCAGCTGAAAAAGTTTTAGACGAAATTAAAACCGACTCGATGGCGGGTTGGGTAACTCTCCCAGAGGATTATGACGGCTACGAGCCGGGAGGAGAAAATTTATTTTCTCAGAACGGCGAGGACGCCGAAAAACGCAGAGCGGTTTATAAAGAAGAATATGCGCGGATTAAAAAAGCTGCAGAAAAAATCCAAAACGACTCCGACTATCTAATTTGTATCGGAATCGGCGGCTCTTATCTTGGACATCGCGCGATTATCGACGCTCTCGACGGACAGCTAAAAAGTAATACAAAAGTCCTCTATAGCGGAAATAGTATTTCTAGCGTTTCGCTTCAAAAAATCTTTGACGAAATCGAGGGTAAAGATTTCTCGATTAATGTTATTTCTAAATCCGGTACGACGACCGAACCAGCTATTGCCTTTAGAATCTTTAAGAAAAAACTAATTGAGAAATATGGCGAAAAAGAGGCTTATCACCGAATTTATGCGACGACCGACAGCTCGAAAGGCGCGCTCTATGACGAGGCGGTTCATAATAACTATGAGCGTTTCGTCGTTCCGGACGCGGTCGGCGGGCGCTATTCTGTCTTTACGGCGGTCGGGCTTCTTCCGCTTGCGGCGGCGGGTGTTGATCTCGATAAATTACTCGAGGGCGCGCGCGAAGAACAAAACGGCGATCACTCTAATATTTATAAATATGCTTCCGCGCGACATATTTTAAGAGCAAGGAATTTCGACCTCGAAGTTCTCGCTTCGTTCGAGCCTAGCTTAGAATATTTCGAAAAATGGTGGCAACAGCTTTTCGGCGAATCCGAGGGAAAAGAAAACCAAGGTATTTTTCCTGCCGCTTCGGTTTATACGACCGACCTTCACTCTCTCGGCCAATATATGCAACAAGGCCGTCCGAATATCTTCGAGACAATTATTACTTTCGAAAACGATCCAGTTCTAAAATCTTCGATTACTGTCCCGAAACTTGAAGAAAACTTAGATGGGCTAAAATATCTCGAGGGGAAAGACCTTCGCTACATTAACGACAAAGCAGAACAAGCGACTATCACTGCTCACTCTGCTCATATTCCGGTTATTGAGTTAAGACTAAAAGACCTTTCTGAAAAAAGTTTAGGTAGTTTAATTTATTTCTTTGAATTATCTTGCGCTCTTTCCGCGAAATTCGGAGGCGTTAATCCGTTCGACCAGCCGGGCGTTGAGGCTTATAAAAACGAAATGTTCCGTCTACTCGAAAAACCGGGCTATTTCGAAAACGCTTAATTTATGCTAGAATAAAAATATATATGAACAAGTTGAATTATGGTGGGCCAGTTGTTCTTGCCGTTTTAGATGGCGTTGGCTTAAGTCGAAAAGTTGAAGGAAACGCAGTCCTCGCGGCGCATACTGAATTTTTAAATAATGCGATAAAAACTCAAAAAACTATGGCGCTCCAAGCTTCCGGCGAAGCGGTAGGGATTTTAAAGGGACAAATGGGCAACTCTGAAGTCGGACATAACGCGCTCGGCTCCGGACAGATTATTAAACAGGGAATCGCGAAAATCGAAGACGAATTTGAGACTGGAAAAATCTGGGAATCGACGGCTTGGACTGGCGCAGTCGCAAACGTTAAGGCCCAAGATTCAACTCTCCATTTTTCGGGAATTTTTAGCGACGGCGGAGTTCATAGCGATATAAAGCACCTCTTTAAAATGTTAAGTCGCGCAAGCCAGGAGGGAATTAAAAAAGTTCGAATCCATCTTGTTCTAGACGGGCGTGATGTTAATCCGGTTTCGGCTGAAAAATATATTAGAGAATTAGAAGATTTTCTTAAAACTCTAACCGATGAATATGGTAACCCGCGCGATTATAAAATTGCCGGCGGCGGCGGAAGAATGATTTATGTTGCCGACCGTTATGAAACGGATTGGAAAGTTGTCGAGCGTGGCTGGAACGCAATTGTTTATGGAATTGCTGATAACTATTTTGAATCTGCCGAAGAAGCGATTACTCGGCTTCGCGAAATGACGCCGGACTTACAAGATCAATATTGTCCGCCATTTGTAATTACGAAAGGAAATACTCCGGTTGGGCTCGTAAAAGATGGCGACAGTTTTATTTATTACGATTTTCGCGCCGACCGCGCAATTGAAATTGCGCAGGCCTTTACCTACGAAATTTTCGACGGCTTTAACCGCGGAACTGAAAATAACCGCAGGCTCGATGTTTTCTTCGCCGGAATGACTGAATATAATTCCGATACCCACGTTCCGCAGTATCGCCTTGTCGAACCGGTCGAAATCCACGATTCACTTCATGAATTTTTGCACCAAAACGGAATTTCTCAACTTTCTGTCGCTGAAACCGCAAAGTTTGGTCATATTACTTATTATTTTAACGGTAATTCTTATGAAAAATATGAAGACGAAGAACAAATTTGTATCGAATCGGACACCCGCCCTTATAACGAGCGACCTTGGATGAAAGCTGCCGAAACAACCGACGCTTTACTTGAGAAGATTAATGACTATAAATTTATCCGCATCAACTATGCCGGCGGCGACATGGTCGGACACTTTGGGGACGAAGAGGCTACCATTACGGCGCTCGAAGCAATAGACATCCAACTCGCGCGTATCGCGAAGAAAGTTGACGAACTCGGCGGGATGATGTTAATAACAGCAGATCATGGCAATGCCGAAGAGCTTCTCGACGAAAACGGAGAAACAAAAACCTCTCATACAACGAACCTCGTCCCATGTATTTTTTATGATAATACCGAGAATCGCGAAAAATATGACTTAAACCGTATTGCTGATGCTGGGCTTTCAAACATCGCGCCGACCTTGGCAAATCTGCTTGGGCTTACCGATTTACCGGAAACTTGGCGCGACTCGTTAATTTCCTAAAACAACATTATTCGCGTGGAGCCAACCTTCGACGGTTCCTCCGTCCAGATATTCTCCCGCGGTTCTCGCTACACGAATACATCCGCCTTTTTCAATATACGAAGCAAACGGATCCGTAATCATATATTCTTGATCTTCCGGCCCGAAATTATTCTCCTTAACATATTCGACAATTTCTCGAAGAAGCGACGGCGAAAGAATATATTTTGAAACTGAAGCGAGACCAGTAACTTGTTCTGGCGCCGGCTTCTCAGTAATTTTAGCTAATCTTTCGTTCTCGATTGTCAAAGCCCCACCGTTTAAAAGCGCTTCATAAGGATGATCGATTCCGAGAATAACGCTTTCGTCTTCACCTTGAATTGCTTTTAGAAGCGACTCTGCCGAACTTTCTCCGCCTGGATTCCAAATAAAATCGTCGCCCATAAAACAGAAAACTGGCTCGTCGATATTATATTCTTCAACTACCATCGCGACCGGAACCGCCGTCCCATAAGCTCCAGACGGATCTTGAATTGTATAGTGAATTGTTACACCTTCAGGTAAAGTCTTTGCAAGCTCAAGTCGGTCGGCTTTTCCGCGTTCTTCAAGATATTGGTTTAGAGCGAGATTGTCTTTATAAAACTCTTGAACCTGACAAGGCTCAACGTTCGAAATTACCATATAAATGTCTTTAACTCCAGCGTCGATTAACTCTTGAACGGAATAATCAACTAACGGTCTGTTTCCGACCGGAAGCATCGATTTTTCAATAATTTTTGTAATAGGAAGTCGGCGCGTTCCCCATCCCGCGACCGGAATAATAGCCTTAGTAATCTTTTTCATACTCAAATTATATCACTAACAATCTTAAAATAAAAACGCTCGTGTTATAATATATATGTATGAATTTTATTTTAATGTTAATCTCGGTTCTTTTAACGGCAGTACTTTCGATTTCTGGCGGAATCTTGCTTCTATACGGAAAAAGTAAATTCGTTAAATTTGTTCAAAAAATCGGTCCAGTTATCGCTTTCGTCGTTTTAGTTTATGCTGTTTTTGGCGATATTGTTCCGGAGATTCTTGAAGAAGACGAGCTCGAAATGCCGGTTTTAGTTGGCTTAATTATCGCCGGTTCTCTCGCCGCCGCTCTAATCGGCTTTGTTATGGGACATTTCCATCACCATAATGATATCCATAAACATCGTTCGAAGGAAAATGAAATCGAGACTCACGGCGATAAACAAATTAAAAATCTTTCTCAAGCTTATACGATGCTTGCGGTCGATTCAGTTCACGCTATCGCGGACGGAATTGTTCTCGGAACTAGTTTTATTGCTAGCCCTGCGACCGGAATTTCGGCTTGTCTCGCGACCGTCGCGCATGAAATTCCGCAGGAAGTTGGCGATTTTTCGATTATGCAACGCGCTAAAATTAAAAAGGGAACGATTTTGAAATATCAAGCTCTCTCAAGCCTCGTTTCTGTTCCGGCGGCAATCGTCGCTTATCTCGTCGGAAACGCTCTGCTTGAAGCTCTCCCGACCGTCCTCGCTATCGTCGCTGGATTCTTGCTTTATGTTGCCTTTGGCGAACTCGTTTGTATCTTTGAATCTATCCGTCAAAAACTTCCGAGAGAGCTAAAATAATTTTGAAAAACTACCCATCTGTGATAAAATAAAAGATAAGTGTTATAAACTAAGTAGAGGTGGTATGGAGAAGAAAATAACAGATAAGGCGAAGAATTCTTCGAACAAGAATAGTTCTAAGAAGCCTAATAAAACGGATAAATCCGATAAAAAATTAAAGAAATCATTTTTCAAAAAAGGTGGAAAAGACATGAATGTCTATTCTAGCCTTAGCTATAAACACCGCGCAAAAAGAGAAGCGAAAGCTCGAAAAAATGCGGAAGATTTAGCTAGTCTCCCGAAACAGCCGGTTAAGCGCTTTTTCGCAAAACTCCATCCAAAACGTGTTTTTAAATTTGTTTTTAGTAAACGCGGCCTCTTCTTCTTCCTTAAAGCCTTCGCGGCACTCTTCCTAATCGGAATTATCGCGATTGGCGGTCTTTTCCTCTACTATAAGAAAGATCTTGAGTCTATCCGCCTCGACGAAATGAAAGTTAGCGAATCTGTTAATACTTACCTCGATCGAAACGGAAACGTCCTTTGGGAAGATCGTGGCGATGGCGATTATCGTCTCGTTACTGACGAGAATAATATCTCGAAATATATGCGACAGGCGACAGTTGCGATTGAGGATAGAAACTTCTATAATCACTCTGGTGTTGACTTTGGCGCGATTATCCGTGCGACTATCTCTACGCTCGGCGGAAAAGGTGTCCAGGGTGGCTCGACTTTAACTCAACAGTTAATTAAACAGGTCTATTTCTCGGACGAAGCGGCTTCAGAAAACCGTGGCGGTATCGGCCGTAAAATTAAAGAAATGATTCTCGCAATTGAAGTCGAGAAGATGTATTCTAAGGAACAGATTATTACGATGTATCTAAACGAATCGCCTTATGGCGGTCGTCGAAACGGTGTTGAATCTGCGGCGCAGGCTTACTTTGGAAAAACTGCGAAAGATTTAACTCTTGCTGAATCTGCTCTTCTCGCCGCGATTCCGAATAACCCTGCCGTCTTAAACCCATATAATACTTATGGAAACGAAGCTCTTATTGCTCGTCAACAAAAGACGCTCGATGTTATGTGCGAGATGGGCTATATTAACGAAGAAGAACGCGACGCCGCAAAAGCGGAAAATATTCTCGACACAATTCGTCCGGAAACCGGACAATACGAAAATATTAAAGCTCCGCACTTTGTCCTTGAAGTTAAGAAACAGCTCGAGGAAAAATATGGTATGAAGACTATGCGTGCCGGTGGCTTTACGATTAAAACTTCGCTCGACATTCGTGCGCAAGAAATGGCGGAAGCTGCGGTTGCGGAAGGCGCAAAATATACCTATATTAATAAGTCTGATAATATCGCGATGTCTGCGGTTGATGTTGAGACTGGACAAGTTATCGCTATGGTCGGCTCGATTGACTGGAATAAGGACGTCTATGGCGAGCTTAACGCGACAACCGCTTCGCTCGAACCGGGTTCGACAATTAAGCCTATTCTCGACTATGGTCCGCTCTTTATGCAACGCGACGGTCAGAACTACGGCCCAGGTTCGATTTTGAAGGACGAAAATATCGATAAGCTCTATTGTGGCGGCTATTCTGGCTCTAGCTGTATGCTCCGAAACGCTTCGAATAAGTTTAACGGAAATATTACAATCCGAAAGTCGCTTGGAAACTCGCTTAACATTCCGGCGGTTAAGGCTCTCTATATTAACGGAATCCAAAATTCGCTTGAAATCGCTCATAAACTTGGCGACTGGAGCTATTGTGCAGACCGTGACGAATCGACTTATGGTCTTGCGATTGGAATCGGTTCCGGCTGTAGCGTTAAAGGCGTTGAACACGCTAACGCTTTCGCCTCGATTTCTCGCGGTGGCGTCTACAAACCGCTCGCCTATGTCCTTGAAATGAAGAACTCTGCTGGCGACGTTATCGAACAATGGGAAGACACTTCCGGCGAACGCGTCTATGACGAACAGGTTGCTTATATGCTCGAAAGTATCTTAAGCGACTCGAGCGCCCGAACAATTACCTTCGGTTCTCAGGCGACAAGCTTCGGTTTTAACGTTAATGGTGTCGTTACTGGCTCTAAGACTGGTACAACTACTACTACAAACGCTAATGTTACGAAAGACTCTTGGATGGCTAGCTTCTCTACGGCGATTGCTATGACCGTTTGGAACGGGAATCACGACGGTTCTGGCCTTAGCTCAAGCTCAAACACCGTTGTTCGTCGTGTCGTCTCGAGCTTTATGGAACCGGTCCATAAACAGCTCTACGCGAGTGAGGGTAAATGGAAATCTGGCGATAGCTGGGCACAGCCTTCCGGTATTCAGAAGCTAACCGTTAACGGTCAGACAGATATTTGGCCGAGCTGGTATAACTCGAAGACTTCCGGCGCAACTAAAGAAACTCTCGTCTTTAACTCCGCTAATAAGAAACTCGCAACAAGCTGTACTCCGGAATCCCTTAAAGAATCTGTCGAAGTTACAGTTATGACTGATCCAGTTTCGGGAACGAAGATTTATAGCGGTGTTCCTGATGGGTATGATAGAGAAAGCGAGGACGACTGTTCTTACTCTGTCCCGACCGTCGCAATTTCTAAATTCGATCCTTCGAGTAAAACTTTAACGTTCGGCGCCGTTAAAGGAAGCGTAAGCTTGAACGCTTATATTATCTATCTAAACGGAACTCAGATTAAGACCGGTTCCGTCGTCGAGGGAACGAACAAGGTAGAAGGAATTAACGCGACCTCTGGCGACATTATTCGCGTTATGGTAACCGATACGAACGGAACTAGTAGTTCAGACGAAATTAAGGTCTAACCTAAAAACAGGGAAACCCCGATTTGGCTTCCCTGTTTTTTTGTGGTAGAATAGAGATATGAAGTTATCAGAAGAGTTAATTTGGCGCGGCTTTAATGCCGAAACGACAATTAAAGATTTTAGCTCCTTAGATGAGCGTAAATCGAAGAAATTTTATTTTGGCGCGGATCCGAGCGCGGATTCCTTAACGATCGGAAATCTCGCGGCTTTAATGATGTGTGCTTGTTTTGTTCGACATGGTTATAAACCTTATCTTCTTGTTGGCGGAGCGACCGGACAGATTGGCGACCCGAAAGAAACCGGCGAGAGGGAATTAAAACCGCTCGAAGAAGTTGAACATAATAAGGCCTGTATTAAAAAACAGATGGAGGCGGTTATCTCTCCGGACGGCGCCGCTAATACGAAAGACGATGGTGATCCGGATAATGATAATATCGAACTTACGATGGTCGATAATTATGACTGGTTTAAAGATATTAACTATCTTGATTTTCTTCGCACTGTCGGGAAAACTTTCTCAATGACTCAGCTTCTCGACCGAAAGTTTATCCAGAATCGTATCGGCGAAGGCGGTTCCGGAATTTCTTATGCCGAGTTTAGCTATACTTTAATTCAGGGTTATGACTTTTGGCACCTCTATAAAAAATACGGAATCGATTTACAACTTTGTGGCGCGGACCAATATGGAAATGCTTCGACCGGAATCTCTCTAATCCGTAAAAACGAAAACGCCGAAGCGGACGTCTGGTCTACTCCGCTTATTATCGATCCGGTTACTGGTAGAAAGTTCGGAAAGTCTGAAGGAAACGCAATTTGGCTTGCTTCGAAGGATAATGGCTCTGGAAATTATACTAGCGTCTTCGACTTTTACCAGTTCTGGCTTAATCAGCCGGACGAATCCGTCGAATATCTCTTAAAGATTTATACGGTTTATTCGAAAGAAGAAATTGAAAAGATTTTAGAGGAACATAAATCCGCTCCGGAAAAACGCCTCGCTCAAAAAGCACTTGCGAAAGGCGCGACCGAAGTCGTTCACGGAAAAACTAGCGCCGCTGCCGCGATTACCTTAACTGAGATTTTATTCGGCGGGAAAAAACTTGGCGTTCTTTCTGAAACTGAAATCGAAAATATCGCTTTACTTCTCCCGACTTTAAAACTCGACGAAAATCGCCCGCAGGTTAGTCTTGTCGACGCGCTCGTCGAATTAGAACTTGTTAGCTCTAAAGGCGAAGCAAGAAAGATGATTAAAGGAAACGCTATCTCCGTTAATGGCGAAAAAATAACCGACGAAAATCACGCCTTAATGTCGCTTTCTATCTTAAAACGTGGCAAAAACAAGTTTGCGCTTATTAAATAATTTTATAAGGAGGAAATATGAAAAAAGCTCTGTCGTTTGATATCGACCAGACTCTAAATATTGCGAAAACCCCGATTCCGGACGAAATCGCAGAACTTCTAACCGACTGTCTTAACCACTTTGAGATTTGTCCAATCTCCGGTCAAAAATTCGATCAGTTCTTAATCCAAATTGTCGATCGTTTAATCGAAACCGGAAAAGCGACCGAAGAACAACTTTCTCACTTACATCTTTTCGTCGCGCAAGGAACTCAATATTATAAATATGAACCGAGCGGAAACGGCTATAATAAAGCGAACTGGAAACAGGTTTATAATTATCCTTTAACCGACGAACAAGTCGAAAAAATTTCCAAAGCGATTAAAGAATCGGCGAGAGAACTCGGCTTCTGGGAAGAAGATAAGCTTGCCCCAGGCGACGAAATTATCGAAAACCGCCTTTCTCAAGTTACTTTCTCTGCGCTCGGACAGAAAGCCGGAACTGAAGAAAAATATGCTTGGGATCCGGATTGTAAAAAACGCGAACAAATCGTTAAACTTTGTAAAGAGAAAGCGCCGGAATTCGAGTATGAAATCGGCGGAACAACTTCGATTAACGCTATTACCCCAGGAATGAATAAAGAGTTCGGTATGACGAAACTTCTTGAATACTTAAAGCTAGAGAAAGAAGACGTCCTCTATTTTGGCGATATGACACAGCCTGGTGGAAACGATTATCCGGTTGTTCAGATGGGCTTTAAAACCATCACCGTTAGAAGCCACGAAGACACAGCTTATGCTCTCCGCGGCATCCTTGGCGTAATCTAATTAGAAGTATATAAATATAAGCGAGGGGTGGCGCCGCCTTGGGGACCCCGCCGCGCGCAGGTAAGCAAATCCGAGCCGTGTGTACGTTAGTACAGTAGGCTCGGATATTTGCGTCTGAGCACGGCGGGGAACTTTATGGCGGTGACAGGACCCCGCTCGTTTTTATTTGGTATTTTTGCGTTTAATAACTAAATATGTTCCATAAACGACTGCTGAAGCTACGACAATTGAAGCCCCAAGCGAGATATTCGAAACAGCCTTATCGGTCGAATCCGAAGCTTTTGGCGCGGTTCCCGTATCGGCGGTACCGGCACTACTACTTTCGCTAGAATCCGAATCGTCGTCAGTCTCGTCGTCCGTGTCCGAAACTGTCGTCTGAATCGACTTAAAAGTTCCGCCGTCATAATCCGCCGCTTTTACAGTATAAACTGTATTTACGTCGAACGTTCCGGAGATACTATAAGAAAATGCGTTAGAAGCGACATTGATAGACTCTGGACCGGCGATTAAAGTTGTTCCATCTTCATTATAGACTTCGATCGAAACCGCGAGAATCCCGTCGATAGTTGTTCCGCTAACCTCGATTGCGCTCACCGAAGTCGTTGCGGAAAGCGTCGAAACTGCGTTATCTACCGCCGAAACGTTCGCTGCCGGAACAAAGACCGCTAAGGCGAGTGTTAAGCTGGCTAAAATATTTTTAAACATCTTCATATTTCCTCCTAATTCTTCTCCGGATTTATTCTTCTAGCATATTCACTAGTTAAATCAAGGTCGAGATAAATACCTTTTTTCGAGCCAGTAACCGTTCCAGTATAAACCGAGCTAGTCGAGCCAGTGTTCGAAACAGTATAATAGATTCCGGCGAGGTTATTTAAGGTTGTGTCGAGAGTATAAGTATAATAACCTTTCTTTAGTCCAGTTCCGCCTTCGGCGAGACATCCGTCTTCGATATTCCCATATCCGTCGTCATGATTATCTGCCGGCGACATCTTTACGGTCTTTGTCGCTCCGGTTTTATAAGCGATTTTCGCATAAACGTCGAAGCTATCGCAGTTTTTCGAGCTATCGAAATAGACAACTGCTGTTGCTTTATTCGAACTCGGTTCTACATCGACTTGTTGAACCTGAATCGCAGTTCTAAAGATACGAACATAATAATTTGTCGTTCCGACCGTTAATTTAAAGATAACACGGTCATAATAAGCCGACTTAAACTCGATATCCCAAGAATTCGTTCCAGTATTTTTTGTAATTATAGCTGCGTCTTCATTTTCGAGGTTTGTCGCTACGACATTGTCGAAGTTAGTCGTAGAACCGCCCATCGAAAGGGAAATCTTATTCTGCATCGGGACTGTATAAAGTGTCGTCGGTTTAGCTTCCGTACTTTCAGAAATGTCGTGTGATAAAACTGAATTAAGCGCGCTTCCGAAATCCGGCTCATATCCCTCAGTTGTATTTTTTAAGACGACTCCGACATATTCAGGGCTAGTAATCGTAACTTTAAAGTTTCTATCGCCAAAGCTCGAAAACGCATTTTCTTCAATCGGCGCCTCAAGCGGGTTGAGCGCGATTTCTTCGTCTCTTAGATATTCAATCGAAGTAGCCGTATCTTTTACCGGAGTAAAATCCGCAACTAGCGCGAAAGTCGCGTTGTTTCCGTTCGCCGTTTTCGCGTCGAAAGTATGTGTATTATAATTATCGGCGCTAAAACCGTCTTGATAGAAAGTTGTTGTGTTGTCGGTGTTTATATCGTCAAATAAATGATAACAGACCGTCGTCTCGTCACATTCCCAAACTAGGTATGCGTTTCCGTCGAAGCTATCTGCGTGCGCCAATAGCCCTGGAGTAACAAAAGGACTAGCAGCAACCGCGAGTCCTGCTCCAACTAGCGCAACTTTTAAAATTGAATTGCGTATTTTCATTTTACCTCTTTATGGCCTTATATATTATTTTAATTATACCGCATAAAAGACCATATTGTAAAGGTTTGTGATATACTAAAGGTATGAAAACTTATATCGTGGGCAACTGGAAGATGAACCTAACTGTCGGGGAGTCTTCAATCTATCTTCAAAAACTCTTAAAACGTATTCGACCAGCAAAAGGAATCGAAATCGCAATCGCGCCGTCGCTTGTTGCGCTTCAGCCTCTCGGTGTTCAGCTTGAGCGTGCGAAGTCGAAAATTAAACTCTGTACCCAGAATTTTTACCATAGAGATTTCGGCGCTTATACTGGCGAAGTTTCCGTTACACAACTTCGCGGACTTGCTGACTACGCGATTATCGGACATAGTGAGCGTCGTTATATTTTTGGCGAAACTAATAAAGATTTAAAACAGAAAGTCGCCGCCGCAATTCGTAATAATATTACCCCGATTCTTTGTATTGGTGAAACTGAAAATGAGCGCAATTTTGGCGAAACCGCCGACATTTTAAGAGACGAACTTTTTGGTGCGCTCTCGGAGATTGATGCGGAAGATATTAAAAAAGTTATTATTGCTTACGAGCCGGTTTGGGCTATCTCTAGTACGAAAGGCGCAAAGCTCGCCGCTCCAGACGATATTGCCGAAAGTATCAAGCTTATTCGAAGCGAATTAAAAGAAATCTACGGAAAAGAAGTTTCTGAAGAAACCCCGATTCTATATGGCGGTTCGGTTAATCCGAATAATGCTGGTGCTTATCTAACAATTCCGGGCGTAAACGGGCTTTTAATTGGCGGCTCAAGCCTAATTTCGGATCATTTTGTCGATATAATCGACCTCGCTAAACGCGTTAGAAGCTAAAAACTTACAATTTTTTTGCATTTTTTCTTGAAATAATATACAATAAAAAGAAATAGGTCATAAACACAAATAATTTTAAGGTTAACCATAAATGAATAACAATGAAGAAAAGAACGAGAAAAAAGCTATCCGTCCGCGTGGGCGGATGATGGATTTTTCGCCTCGTTCGAAGTCTAGTCCGACCCCGAGACCGGTCAGAGAAAATCTCTCAGACGAGGAACAACGTCGTCGCGAAATCGCGAAGAGACAGATTGCCCGTCGCGAGGAGATACATCGCCAAATTGAGGCTCAAAAAGAGGCTGATATTATCGCGAATCGTCGTGCTATTGCCGCTAAACGCGACCTAGAACGTCGCCAGAGAGTTGAAGAAAAAGAAAATGCTGAAGTTCTCGCGGCGCGCGAAAAAGAAATGGAATTAAGGCGTGCTGAAGAAGAACGCGCAAGAAAGAAAGCTTTAATCGAGGCTCGCGCCTTGAAAGAGAGACAACGAATTTTAGCGGAGCGTCGTGCGAAACAGGCTCGACTTGAGCTTGCTCGTCGTCGTGAGGCGGAAAATAAAATGCGCACTGTTGCGATTAAACGCGTTGTAAATCCTGAAAGTTCGGAAGATCCGCTCGCAAAGAACCTTCCTGTCCCTGAAGAACCGCGAAAACGCTCGCTCTTTAAGCGTAAAGAAACGAAGGTCGAACGTCGTCTTGGCTCGGTTAAAGATTTTGAAGCTGAATTAAATGATTTAGAAAACGCCGCTGAAGATCTTGAGAGAGCCGAACATAAAGACGTTGAAGCCTTTATCGAAGACGAAAAAACTGATTTTCTTGAAAATATTGATAAAAAAGCGCCGAAAAAGAAAGAAGAAGATACTTCGAAGAATAACGAGAGATATTCTCTCGGCGGTCGCTCTCCGTTTATTAACACCGCGGTCGAAAAACGCCCGCTTTCTGGCGGAGACAAGACTTTCGAATCTACCGCTAGCGCTGCTTCAAGACCGAAAACTCGCGGTCGCTATGTCCCCTATAACGAGCCAATTCCTCATAAAAATATTTATGCTCGCTCGCTCGAAAAAGAGAAGAAAAGCGGTAAAGATGTTCCGACTATGGTTGTTGGCGAAACCCCGAAGAGCTCGAAAGTTTCGCTTATCGTTGCAATTATCTTAACGATTATCCTCGGCGCGGCTGTCGGCGCAATCGCTTATCTCGCCCTCTTCCAGTAAATCCTAAGGAGATTTTATGCAGAATAACAGTAGTAATAAAATACTACGCGACTATGTTATGAAAGACGATAAAAAGTCAGAGATTTTTCATTCTTCTGGCTATGCTGAGGCACAAAACGGCGAAAATATCGGTACTGCTTCGACCGGCTTAAGTATGGCGAAACGAAAAGCGCTCGAGGAAAAGCGCCAGTTTGTCGCGAAATATAATAATTCCGGAATGTTTTCGGAGACCTTTTCTAATCGAAAGGCGAAAAGGTTTAACCCGGACGTAAATAAAACCGGTAGTAACTCGTTTAATAATAGAGACGACCGCCTCGACCGTGTTCGCATTAATACGACCGGCGACGCAAACGGAAATGTTCGGACCGGTTTCGGACGTTCGGAAAATGCGCGCGGAATTGGCGAAGCGGGTGGATATACGCCGATTAAATCTGGTGGTGGTTCTAACTCTGCTATAAAACCAGGCGGAATTAACCCCTCGATTAGACCAAAGTTCTAAAATATTGTATAATATATATATGATTTTAAATTCGGAAGCGGAAATGATTTCTTTTGGCGAGCAGATTGGTCGTTCGCTTTCTATTCCTTGTGTAATCGAGTTAATCGGCGATGTCGGAACCGGAAAAACGACAATTACAAAGGGAATCGCCAAAGGTCTCGGAATTTTTGAGGAAATTACAAGTCCGAGCTTTACAATTTCAAAACGCTATGAGTTTAAAAACGGGACGCTCGTCCATTATGATTTTTATCGTTTAAATAACCCGGGGATTATGAGCGAAGATCTAATCGAGAATTTAAACGACGAAAAAACCGTTACTATTATTGAATGGGGAAACTCGGTTTCTGAAATTTTACCGAAAAACCACCGAAAGTTTATTATTTTATTAAACGAAGACGGTTCGCGCGAAATTAAGGAGGAAAAATGAAATTATATCTTGACACTTCGACGCCCGAAACAGTTTTAAGGCTCGACGATAAAGAATATCGCTCTCCGCTCGGTCGCGATCTCGCGGAAAATCTCCATCAGTTTATTTATGATAAACTAATTGAAAATAATGCCGATTGGGAAGACATTTCGGAGATAACTTTTATGAGCGGCCCAGGCTCTTTTACTGGACTCCGTATCGGCGCCGCTGTCGTTAATGCGCTCGCCTCCGAGTTAAATATCCCGCTCTATGACCATCAGGGAAATAAAGTTCCCCTAATCCTCCCGCTTTACGACCGCCCGGCGAACATCTCTAAACCGAGAAAATAAAATTAGCACTCGACCTTGTCAAGTGCTAATTTTTATGCTACACTAGAGGTATCTATGAATGACGATTTTAATACGATTACAAACAGTCTCTCTGAAAACGCTCGTTTTGCGCTACAAAAGGCTGATTTCTATGCTAAAAGATATAATCACGGCGCGGTTCAA
The DNA here is from genome assembly GCA_017406985.1 of Candidatus Saccharimonadota bacterium. Lineage (GTDB taxonomy): Bacteria > Patescibacteriota > Saccharimonadia > Saccharimonadales > Saccharimonadaceae > Nanosyncoccus. The sequence continues at coordinate 334,169 of JAFQXL010000004.1, read as the reverse complement.
ACTGACCATCTCCTTCTCGGAATTTTAGAGCAAGATACTAGCTCCGGCGCTCATCTCCTCGCGGACGAGGGAATCCATCTTGAAGATGCCGAAAAAACTATGAAAGGCGACGTTTCTGAAGTTAAAGGACAAGAAATGTCTATGATGTCTCTAACTGAAGCGGTCGTTTTAACACTTAGAATGGCGAGTAAAATTGCTCAAGATAACGGCGTCAAAGTTATCGGAACGGAACATATCCTCTACGCCCTTATTTCTCAACCGAATTCAAAAGCGATTTTAATGCTCGAAGAATTAAAAGTCGACGTCGACCGCCTCGAAAAAGCAATTGAAGATTTTATCGAAAAACAGGCGGAAGATTCAAAAGTTGAAGAGAAGAAAGCAGAATATAAGCGAAAACGTCCGGTTAAATGGCTTAAACGCTATGGCTTAGATTTAACCGAAGCCGCAAGACAGGGGAAACTCGATACGGTCATCGGGCGAGACCGCGAAATCGAACGAACGATTACGGTTCTCTGCCGTCGAACAAAGTCTAACCCAGTTTTAATCGGCGAGGCAGGCGTCGGAAAAACTGCGATCGTCGAAGGGCTTGCGACGAGAATCGCTAAAGACGAAGTCCCCGGCTCTCTTATTGGCAAACGAATTTATCAAGTCGATCTTTCCTCGGTTGTCGCCGGAACGAAGTTCCGTGGCGAATTTGAGGAGAGAATTAAAGGAATTATCGACGAAGCGATGGAAGATAAAAACCTTATCCTCTTTATCGACGAAATTCATCTTCTTATGGGTGCTGGTTCTGGCGAAGGCTCGATGGACGCGGCGAATATTTTAAAGCCGGCGCTCGCGCGCGGACAAATCCGCCTTATTGGCGCGACGACAATGGACGAATATCGAAAGTCGGTCGAAAAGGATAAGGCTCTCTCAAGAAGATTTCAGATTGTCCAAGTCGACGAGCCGAGTCCAGCGGTCACTTTAAGGATTCTAAAAGGCGTAAAAAGCCACTATGAAAAACATCACGGCGTAATTATTCCGGATAATATTTTAGAAACTGCCGTCGTTATGGCGGGAAGGTATATAAACGACCGCTTTATGCCGGACAAAGTTATCGACGTTATCGACGAAGCGAGCGCAATCGCAAAAGTTTCTGCCGATAAAAAAGGTGGCGGACAATATAAGAAACTAAAAATTGAGATTAAAACGCTAGAAGACAAGCAGGAAGAAGCGGCAGACGCGGAAGATTTTGAACGTGCGGCGATGTGTAAAACGAGAATTAAACAACTTGAACAAGAAGTTGCGAAACTTGAAAAAGCCGGCGCGAAAAATCTTGAAAATCCGAAGCTAAAAGAAGAAGATTTAGCGAATGCAATTTCGCTTAAAACCGGAATCCCTGTTTCTAAGGTCCATGGCTCTGAAAAAGCGCTTTTAATTAATCTTGAAGATCGTCTTGAAAAAGAAGTTATCGGACAAGAAGAGGCGATTAAAGCTGTATCGAAAGCGATTCGTCGCGGTCGTTCCGGAATCGGAGACCCGAAACGCCCAATCGGCTCGTTCCTCTTTATGGGCCCGACTGGTGTCGGAAAAACCGAGCTTGCTCGCGTTATCGCAAGAGAAGTTTTCGGCGGAGATAATAGTTTGATTAAAATCGACATGAGCGAATTTGGCGAGAAACATAATGTTTCAAGACTTGTTGGTGCTCCGGCGGGATATGTCGGCTATGACGACGGCGGAAAATTAACCGAAGCCGTCCGTCGTCATCCTTATTCTGTCGTCCTCTTCGACGAAATCGAAAAAGCACATCCTGACGTCTTCAATATGCTCCTCCAAATCTTAGAAGACGGAGTTTTAACTGACGGACAGGGAAATAAAATTAAATTTAATAATACGGTCGTGATTTTAACGTCGAACCTCGGCGCAAGCGAGATGTATGACGATCAGGAACTCGGCTTCGCTGTTCGAACAAGAGCGGATAAGAAAAAACTCGACGAAGAATATGAGAACAGTAAAAACGCCGCGATGCGCGAGCTAAAAAAGACGATGCGTCCGGAGTTAATTAACCGTCTCGACGCGATTGAAGTTTTCCATGCTTTAACTCATAAACAAGTTGAACGAATTTTCGATAATTTAATTGAAGAATTAAAGAAACGTCTTGCTGAAAAAGGAATTGGCTTAAAATTAACCGATAAAACTAAAGATTTCTTAATTGAAACCGGCTACGATCCGAAAAATGGTGCAAGACCTCTCCGCCGCGCAATCGAGGACCACCTCGAATCTGTTCTCTCCGAAGCAATTTTAAGCGAAGACGTGAAAAAAGGCGAGATAATCGAAGCAGATTTAGACAAAGATAAGAAGATTAAAATTAAAGTCTTAAAGAAGGAAAAATAATGAAATTTAAATCTAGAGCTGGAATAATCGTCTTTATAATCCTGTTCGCGATTTTAGGATTTGAGGCTTTTAATTTCTTCGGCGGATTTGATTATATTAAAGCGAGCCAGTTTACTCCGTCCGGAGAGATGCAGGGAATTATCGACGAACTTAACTTAACTGATCGCGGAAATCGTATCTTCCGCGCCGTCTCGCCGAACCTTGCTTCTCGCTCGACCTTTAACGAAAAATGTAATTCACATAATTCCGAAGTATATGTTCTCGGCTGTTATATTACTGGCGACGACGCAATTTATCTCTATGATGTCGATGTCGCGGAGTTAGACGGCGTTAAAGAATCGACCGCCGCCCACGAGCTTCTCCATGCGGTTTATAATCGCTTACCGTTTTGGGAGAAAAATAGCTTAAACGAAAAACTTCGTAAAGTTTATGACTCGCTCGACGAAACTAGCGACGTTAAAAATTCGATGGAGCTTTATTCGGATAATGAGTTCTATGACGAGCTTCATTCAAGAATCGGGACCGAAATTAAAAATCTTCCGACCGAACTTGAGGAACATTACGCCGCGATTTTTAAAGACCAAGATAAAATTGTCGACTTCTATGATAATTACAGTGGAACCTTTAAGAAGCTCGAAAAAGAGGTTGAAGAACTAAGTAAGAAAATTGAGGAAGGAAAAAGATATATCGACGAAGAAACCGCGCGTCTCGACTCGGTTTCGAAAGAGCTAAACGAGAAAATCTCTGATTATAACAATCGTGTTGGAAGCGGAAGTTATAGCGCCGCGCTCGTAGCCGAGGGAAATAATCTTCAGAAAGAAATCGCTGAAGTCGAAGAGGCTTATAAAAAGTTAAATGAATATATTAACGAATATAATAAACTCGTCGACGAATATAATAATAATGTAATCCAGACTAACGATATTTTAGATTCGATTAATAGTAATAGCAAAAAAGTTGAAGAAGTTAAATAAGAAAGGAAAAACATGAAAGACTATCTAGTCCCAAACGTAATCGAAGAAACTAATAAAGGCGAACGTGCCTACGACATCTATTCGCGCCTTTTAAAAGACCGAATTATCTTCCTCGGCGAGGACGTAAATTCTCACACGGCGAATCTCGTCGTCGCGCAGCTTCTCTTCCTCGCACACGAAGATCCGAAAAAAGATATTAAACTTTATATTAACTCGCCAGGCGGCTCGGTTTATGATGGTCTCGCGATTATCGACACAATGAACTTTATCGAGCCGGATGTCCAGACAATCGGCATCGGGCTTCAAGCTTCGATGGGCGCAATGTTACTCTCTTGCGGAGCGAAAGGAAAACGTTATGCCCTTCCGAACTCCCGCATCATGATTCACCAGCCGTCTTCCGGCACCGAAGGAAAAATCACGGACCAGGAAATCGCCCTTCGTGAAGGTGTTTACCTAAAGAAACGCCTCGCCGAAATCTTTGCGAAAAACACCGGTAAAGATTTAAAAACAGTCGAAAAAGATATGGACCGAGACAACTGGATGTCTGCGGAAGAAGCAAAAGACTACGGCATTATTGATGAAATTGTAAAATAACTAAAAGTTTACGATACGTTTTTCAAAGAAACTCTGCGGATGGTCGCAGACCGGACAGACTTCCGGCGCCTTCTCTCCGACAAAAACATACCCACAGTTTCGGCACTTCCAAACCGTAACTTCGTCGCCCTTGAAAACGACATCGTCGTCAATATTCTGAAGCAGTTTTTTATATCTATCTTCGTGCTCTTTCTCGATTGCCCCGACTTGCTCAAATCTCGTCGCAATTTCTTCGAAGCCTTCTTCGCGTGCAATTTTTGCGAACTCTTTATACATTTCAGTATATTCATAATCTTCCCCCTCAATCGCGAGTTTTAGATTTTCGCGCGTATCACCGACGCCGTCGTTTAAAAGTTTGTACCAAATTTTTGCGTGCTCTTTCTCATTATCTGAAGTTTCATTAAAAATTTCCGCAATCTGTTCATAGCCATCTTTTTTCGCGCGAGAAGCGTAGAATTGATATTTTACGCGCGCTTGACTTTCTCCTGCGAAAGCAGTTTGAAGATTTTGGTAAGTTTTACTAGATTTAAAATCGGCCATATTTCCTCCCAGTTATTTTCTATGCTATAATTAGTATAACAGATAATACAGATTTTTCGGAGGTTTTGATGGGGATTGAGCGTAATATCGAGCGAGTAATCGACAATACCGCCCACGAGGAAGATAACGAAGAGAAAATTATTGAGCAGAGTTTACGCCCGACTACTTTTGCTGAATATATCGGTCAGGAAAGATTAAAAAAGAACTTGAAGCTCGCGATTGACGCGGTAAAAAAGCGTGACGACGGAACGGCGCTAGACCATGTTTTATTATATGGGCCGCCGGGACTTGGAAAAACCACAATGGCTAATGTTATCGCACATGAAGTAGGGGCGAACCTCCGCGTAACAAGCGGGCCGGCGATTGAACGCGCGGGCGACCTCGCTTCGATTTTAACAAATCTTCAGGAAGGCGACGTCCTCTTTATTGACGAAATCCATCGCTTAAGGCGCGCAGTCGAGGAAATTTTATATTCCGCGATGGAAGATTATAAGCTTGATATCGTGATCGGAAAAGGCCCGGCCGCGCGAAGTGTCCGCCTCGACCTTCCTCATTTTACCGTTATCGGCGCGACGACTAGAACTGGCTCGCTTGCTGGACCTTTGAGAGACCGTTTCGGGATTACACATCGTCTTGAATATTATAAAGTTCCAGAAATTGAAAAAATTATTGAACGAACCGCGAACATTCTAGATACTCCGATAAAGCCTGAAGCGACCGAAATCCTCGCGACGCGTTCTCGTCTTACTCCGCGTATTGCGAATCGGCTAACGAAGCGCGTTCGTGACTATGCGGACGTAAACGGCGACGGAATTATTGATACGAAAATCGCCGAAGACGCTCTAAAATTGATGGAAATTGACTCGCTCGGACTCGACCCGGCGGATAGAAATATGCTTGAGTTAATGCTTGAAAACTATGGCGATAGACCGGTCGGACTCACGACGATTGCGGCTCTAACTGGCGATGAAACCACGACGATTGAAGATTATTATGAACCATATTTAATTCAACTTGGTTTTATTGAAAAAACTCCGCGCGGTCGAGTCGTAACAAACAAAGCAAGAGAGCACTTAAAAAACTTGAAAAAGTCTTAGGATTGTGTTAAAATAATAAAAATTTTAGGAAAGGTCACGAAATGAAAAGTGATTTAGCAAAATTACGCCACGCTCGCTCAAAGAAGGATTTTCCTGATATAACTCTCGAGGAAAACGAGTATGTCGTTCTAAAAATTAAACGCTCTAGAATTATTCCAGTCTTGGTTTGGTCTGGAGTTATTTTATCGGCAATTTTCTTTATTGCGCTAAATATTATTATTGCTAATGCCTCGACCGGCTTCTTTTCTATGAATAGCGCCTCGAAAGGTTTCTTCTCGATTGTACTTGACGTTGTATTCGGAGTCGTTCTAATTGCGGCACTCGTCTCGTCTAACGTCTATGCGAACAATAAACTTTTCATAACAAATAAGCGTATTATTCAGAAGTCCCAGGCCTCGCTCTTCGCTAGCTCGACTAACGTTATTGATTTAATCTCGATCGAGGATGTCTCGTTTAAACAGACCGGACTTTTTGAACATCTTTTAAAAGTCGGAACCCTCCGTATGTCGACCGTCGGCGACGAAACGACCTATACTTTTAAATATGTTGACACTCCGATCGACGAGCTAGAAGTAATTACTCATCTCGTTCACGTCGAGAAGCAGGAAAACGAAGTCAATATTAAATCCCGCTAAAAACGGTTCATTAGGGAATGAGTAATCGCGGCGGCGAGCGCATCCGCCGCATCATCCGGTTTTGGTATTTCTTTAAGATTTAAGTGTAACCTTACCATCTCTTGCATCTGTTTTTTATCCGCCGAACCGTATCCGGTCATGGTCTTTTTAATTTCGTTCGGAGTGTATTCAAAAATTGGTAAATTATGCTGTTTACAAACTAAAATCACGACGCCTCTCGCTTCCGCAACTGAAATACCAGTTGTAATATTTTTTGTGAAGAAAAGTTTTTCGATTGAAACGACGTCAGGCTTATTTAAGTTGATAATTTCGTGCATAGAATTATAAATATCCTCCAGTCGCTCCGCGAGCGGCGTATTCGGCGGCGTAGAGATAACGCCATTATCTATCATTTTTGCCGCTCCGCGAAGAGTGTCGCTTCCTTTAAGTTCGATTACACCGAAGCCGCAGATGCCTGTCCCTGGATCAATTCCTAAAATTCTCATTTTTCGTTTACATATTTAATTAAAGTTTCGCGCAAATCTTTAGCTGGAATTACGAATTTATCTTTTGTCGTCGCCGGCGCGATCGCATGTTTAAAGCCAAGCTTCTTCGCTTCAGCAATTCTCTGGTCTGGACGGAAGGCGCTCCGAATTTCTCCGCCAAGTCCAACTTCTCCAAAAACGACATAATCTTCAGAGAGTTTTCGTCCTGCCGTCGCGCTCGCAATCGCCATACAAACCGCGAGGTCTGCTGCCGAATCATTTAGTTTCATTCCCCCGACAACATTGATAAAGATATCTTTATCGTCTAATTTTAATTTTGTCCGCCTCTCGATTACAGCGATTAAAAGTTGTAAACGATTTAAATCGAAGCCGCTTGCGGTGCGTTTTGGATAACCGAAATTAGAAGGTGCAACGAGAGCCTGAATCTCGACTAGAATCGGACGAGTTCCTTCGAGCGTCGCGAGGATAATCGAGCCGTCCGTGTTTTGCCTTTCGGCAAGAAGCGCGGCGGAAGGATTTTTTACTTCCTTAAGGCCTTTTTCGTCCATCTCAAAAATAGCAACTTCGCTAGTTGAGCCAAAACGATTTTTGACGGCTCGAATCGTCTTAAATCCGCCGTATCTATCCCCCTCGAAATTAATAACAACATCGACTAAGTGTTCTAATACTTTCGGCCCGGCCAAAGTTCCTTCTTTTGTCACGTGTCCAACAATAATTACTGCCGTGTCGGTCGCCTTCGCCGCGCGGATAATTAAGTTTCCACAATTCGTAACCTGAGAAACTGTCCCCGGTGCAGAAGATATTTCATCCATCGCGAGTGTCTGGATTGAGTCGATAATTACGAGGGCAAACTCGCTAGTTTCGATTGTCTTTGCAATATCATTTGCCGAAGTCGAACTCGCGAAATTAAGGTTATCCGATTCTGCGCCGAGACGAACCGCGCGCATCTTTACCTGCCCAGCGCTCTCCTCGCCAGAAACATAGAGAACCGGTCTTGTTTTTGAAATTTCCGCGCAAATCTGCATTAAAATCGTCGACTTTCCGATTCCTGGCTGTCCTGCAAGTAAGTTGACCGAGCCCATTAAAATCCCCCCGCCGAGAACGGTATTCAAATCCTCAAATTCAGTTTTTAATCTCTCTTTACTGTCCGCAGCTTCGATTTTCGAGATTCCGGCATAGTCGAGTTTTTTTCCAGAAACTTGAGCCTTCTTCAAAGCCGATTTTGCTTCCGTTTCGGGGATGCCTACTTGTTCAACTAACGTCCCCCACTCCTGGCAATTATCACATTTTCCCGCCCACTTCGGAAAACTCGCGCCACAATTCTGACAAATAAACCTCGTTTTACTCTTCATAACCTTATTTTACCCCATATTAGTTAAAATAACAATTTTAGGAAAAAATATATTAAACATAAGCGTTTTGTGTTATAATGAAGAAAATAGGTTGTATATAAAAACATAAAAGGAGTCTCCATGCTTAAAACCAGGAATAAAAATTTATTTTATAGGCTAGGAATGATTAATTTAGCCATAATATTAATGTCGGCTCTGTCGCTCGTGCCAGTTTCGGGAAGAGCCCTTGCGACGGGAGACTCGATTGAGGATTGTTTTGAAGCGGACAACCCAGTCTATTATTTAGATGATCCTTATCGTAGTGCGTATGCCATGTTAGCATTTAAGGCTACCTGTTCAATGAAGCTACATTATCTGGATATAAACTTTTCTGACACCGAAAACGTAAAAGGGCTCGATGCATCTCATGCTACTGTTTGGCATGACCAGATTAGCTCCTATTCGGTTGATGGCGATAAAGAATTACACGTAATATGGAATGACGACGAAGATGACCCAGACACTGTCGATGGTCGCCCTTATATAGATGTTGAGCCGAATGAATTGCTCTTTGGCTACTGGTATGCTCCGTTAGACGATACGACTGTTTTTAAGCAAAATATGCCTATAACTATTAGCGAGGTCCATTATGATACTGGCGACGGTGTAAAGACTGCTAAGAATATAGTTTTAAATCCAACAATAACCGTTACTCCAGACGATAGCAAAGATGTTTTAAAGATTAGTGGTATTGAGAAACAAGACGTAACCTATACTGATCATCCAGTAGTGCTCAATGGAGATTTAACCGTTGAAGACAATACAGACGGAATAACAGTGGAAGATTTAAACACTAAATATTATGAAGAAGACGGAACGACGGAAATCAGCCAACCGACTAATCCGGGTTCTTATATGGTTGAATATAACTTTGAAAATGATAATTACAGAGCATCTCTAAAGGTCCCGTTTACCATTAAAGACTATATAACAGTCAGCACCGATATACAGGGAGGTCACGGCGAAGTGTCCGCACCACTTTATGTAGATACTGGCGGAGATTTACACGTTGATATTATGCCAGCAGACGGCTATGAAGTCTTATGGGTGGAACATAACGGAACTGATGTCACGGAGCTTTTAAACGAAGATAATTCGCTAGACATAGAATCGGTAACCGAAAATGCCGAAATCGTAGTTGTTTTTCGTCCGTTCTATGAAATTACTGAGGGAGATGGGAGTAAATATACTCTCGGAAGCGGAGAAGACTTAACATTTAAGATAGATAAGGATCCGGCTAGCTATACAGCGGGGATAGTAACAGTACGTATTGATGGGGCATATATTGATGTTGAAGAAGATTGCATTATAGACCCGGATTCACAGACAGTTACCCTTAAAAATGCAACTCTAGAAGCGCTTAATCTTGGAGGACATAAACTCGAAATATTTTTCTTCGATACGGATGTGAACGGAATAGCAAGAGCTTCCTTTACGGTTGTAGAGGCGGAAGAAGAAGTTCCGGCGGTGCCAAATACTAGCGGTTTTACCGAAAAATCTGATACAAAAGGCGCAGTGGTAAATTATACGATTATTTTACCGGCTATAGCTATTGCGGCTATCGTTGTTATCAAGAAACTTCTTATCTCTAAACGCTAATTCTTTAACAAAAATGGCCCGCGACTAGCGGGACATTTAACTTAAACGCTCGTAGCGAACCACGAGAGATCCTTCGCGTCGAAAGTGAGACGATAAGTCTCGCGTCCGGCGACAACGTCGAAAATATGCTTTGCGCTATTTCCGACGAAACGGATCTGCGTCTTGAGAAGTTCTGTAACTTCGATTTCTTCCTCGCCGCGTCGCTTAAACGTAAGCGGCTGGCAAGGCGTCATCTCATAGCCAAAAAGGGCCATGACCTCGACGCGTTCTTCTTTATTGTTAAAGTTTTTCATAAATTACTCCTAAAATTATTGTTTCTAGAAGTCATTTATGTGAGCCTGATTTATTGGCTCCTGGCGACCGATATAAATGACAATGTCGACCGCTTTGAACTTTTATCAACCCAGTGACCGAAGTATAGGTTGATAGTTCTATTATAACACAAGCGCGTTATCTTCGCATCATTCCGCCGCCTTGCTGTTGTTGGCCCGGCATCGTGCCTCCGCCACCTCCGCCCATCATCTGGTTCGTAATTGAAGTGGTCTGAGTTCCGTTTACAATCATCGTCCCGCCGCTATATTTTGCTGTTCCGTCATAATCAAACGGACTTTGCGCGGTAATATTGAGCGTCCCGCCGTTAATATAAATGTTTCCATTCGAGTCAATCGCATCCGTATCTCCCTGACCCATATCAATCGTGATATTTCCCCCGTTAATTTCAACTGTCGCAGTATAAGCGCTAGACTGGTTCGCGGCGTTAATTCCGTCATCTGTCGCTGTGATTTTAATCGTCCCGCCGTTAATCACGATATAGGTCGCTTCGAGTCCTTCCGCCGCATTAAGGGTGTAGTTTCCGTCATCAATCTGGAGCTTCCCCTCGGCGTGAATTGCGTCGTCTCCGCTCTTAACTGTCCCTTCTCCGCCTTTAATCGTCATATCTGCATTAGAGTGGATTCCATCGTCTGTCGCCGAAATCGTAAACTTTCCGCCCGAAATCAACATCGAACCTTCGGATTTAATCGCTTTTCCGGTCGAGGTAATCGAGAATGTTCCGCCCGAAATCTCGAGGTCGCCTTTTTCCTCCTCGTTCGAGGTTTTAAGCCCTAGTCCGGAAGCGTTTATCGTGTAAGTTCCGTCTTTTATCAGCAGGGAATCTTTTCCAGCAATCCCGTCGTCCGACGCTTTAATTGTATAGGTTCCCGAGTCAATTTCAAGGTCGTCCTTTCCGACAATTCCATCGAGCGTCGACTCAATCGCGAGCTTCCCGCTCCCCGAAAGGAGAAGATCGGCCTTAGAATAAATCGCCCCGTTTAAATCTTCGGTCGGAGTCGCGTTAATTTTATTTTCTCCGACTAGTTCGATATAAGTGTTTCCGTTACTCTCGACATAAATCGCCGGACCGTTCGGATTCGTAATCGAAACTCCGCTTAAGATAATTTTTACCTCTTCCGTGTCGCTCGCTTTAACGTGAATATAGCCGTTAGAGATTGTCCCAGTTACGGTATAAGTTCCGCTTTTTGAAATTAGATTTTCTCCTTCAGATAACGTTAAGGTCGAACCATCTCCAGATAAGGTCGTCGAGGCTACACCTGTCGAGACGGTCGGGTTAGTTCCGTTTATGATTGTATAGGTAATCGCTCCGCCCGCCCCCGCGACTAGGACTACCGCCCCGACAATCCCGACAATTTTCTTCCAGTTTTTTGGCTTTTTCGGCGTTTCCGCCACTGGCGCCACTACCGGCTGCTCACTAATATTAATTTCGTCCATATAAACTCCTCTCTACGGATTAAAGCTCTTCTTCTGCTAACATATGCGAGAGCGCAACCTTTAAGTTTCCGTTCTTAACGCGTATTTTATCGATAAATTCTTTCTCATTCACTCCATCTTTTAGCTCAACTCGATAAACTAACTCGAAAAGCGAACCCATATTAGTAGTTTTAGCTTTTTCAAGAAAATTCTTTGAAGTATAAGCCATAAAGACATCATCAAAAACGTTTGTATAGTCAATGTCTTCTGGAACTAGAATCGTTAAACGCTTCTCGCGCGCCGCGCTTTCTCCGAATGAAAGCGCTGAAAGAATCGCCAGCATAATCGCGACCGCAACAGTAAAGATTGCCGCAAACGCGATATAACCTGTTCCGACCGCAAGCCCAATCGCCATCGCGAAGAAGACCGAGAGAATTGAGCGTGAATTCCCCGGAATCGAACGGAAGCGAACGAGCGAGAAAATCCCCATTACCGCGACTCCCGCCCCGAGGTTTCCGTTAACTAGCATAATCGCGACCGAAACGAGCATCGGTAAAATCGCTAGCGTCGTAACCATCCCTGCACTCGCCGAGCGCCCATAACTTCTTTTTGCGGTAAATTGGTGCGTCAAAGCAACAATTAGACCTAAAACGAACGCCACTCCGATACAAATGAAGAAGCTCGTCGGCGTAATCGTATCTGTGATAATTGAGTTAAACATATTTTTCCTTTATCTAATTATTTAAGTTTATGCTTTTATTATAACAACCGAACCTTAAATGTTTCTTAAAAGATCTTTATGTTTTTAAGGTTTTATCCATAAATCTTTTGAAGCACCCTTCCGTATTTCGAAAAGCTCGCCGGATAAATTTTAAGCCTAGAGATCGCATCAACAAACCATTTCGGATAACACTCCGCACTCTTCACTTCCATTACAACTTCCCCGTGCTTAAAATATAAATCCCCCGAATCTCCCGCCTCTAACCTTAAATTATCTTCGCGACTCCTAATATTTCGGTCAAAAGTCAAGCGAAACGTCGGATCTTTTTCATCAACATAAGAAGTTCTATCATAAGCCAAAAATAGCGCCGGATGTAAGTGATAATAGCGGAAACAATAGCGGACTTCCTCTTCGATTTGCGGATTATCGGAATAATTTCGAACGCTCCCCGGCTTATCTACCGTCGTCGCCAAATCGCCATTATCGCCAACATACTCCGCCTCTCTATCGGCACAAAATCGGTAAAAATCCGCAAGCTTCATCGGAATTCGTCTCTTATAGCCCGTTCCGTCAAATTTTTTCTTAATCTCAAAGAAAACCATCTCGTTCATATCTTTCGGCACGCCATAGCTTCGAATTCGGATTTTCTCTTTATAGAGCGGCTTCTCGAGCGAATGAATCCCGAGCCAGCGCGAATCCGTATCGAAATAAATCGACATATTCGTCCCCTTAAAATACTGGTCCTTTTTTAGATAAGGTTCAATAATCGAAAGTAGCGCCTCGACCTGTTTCTCCGAAAGCACATACTTCGTTTCTACTCGTTTAAAAATCGTTTGTATCATATCCCTATAATATCTTAAAAACTTAAAACGAACCTTAAAATTAAATCCATATATTTATATTATAACATAAGCATTTTCGCGATATAAATATGTTTTAGCACTTGATTTTTTAGCATAAGTATGTTATAATGTAATTAACCTGGTATTTTGCCAAAGCGCAATAAGTACCTTAACAGGTTGGTGGTAATTTCGTAACTAATAATCGCACAGAACACATTTTTTAAGGAGGAACTAATTATGAGTAAACTGAACGATTTCTTTAGGACCATGAGAGGCGAGGACCTTGACGACGAGCTGCTCGACGACGAGACTTTCGAGGAGGAAACTCCGAAGAAGCCCGCGAAGAAAGCGGAGAAGAAGTCAAAGGAGTCCAAACCATCCAAGCCCGAGCCGAAACCCGAGCCGAAGAGAGAGCCTGTGAGTTCTCAGGAGGCACTCTTGAAGGCGTATAAATATTCGTCTTCAGATAAGGTTCAGGCCGACATCCAGACCGCCCTCGAGGGAAAGCCGATTTCGGACGACCTTCGGAGACTGATGCAGGTCCTTGTCGACAACGACAGCTTCCGGAAGCTTTTGCTTTCACAGGCAGAGGTCAAGAAGCCCGAGCCGAAACCTGACGAGTATGACCTTGATCCGGTCTATACGAACAAGGATGGAAAAGTTGTCGCAGACGAGGTAATCGAGGCTATGCTTAAGAGCGGAACCGCTCTTGAAGACCTCGGCGTTTCTGCGGAACTCTACAGGGTAAGCAAGAAGGACGGAAAACAGCTTGGGCTGGCATCAGATGAGGAATATGACAAATATTTCGATGATCTCTATGAAGCATCGAAGAAATAAAAGCCACCATCCTAACCAGGGGAAAGGACGCTTCGGCGTCCTTTTCTAATGCAAAAATATTATAACATAATTCTTATGCTTATCTCCGCCATATTCCCCTAATAATATATTGACAAAATTGCTTATGTATGATATAATGAAATCAGTCTATGGAATTGGGAAAACCAGTCCCGTGACGACCATTAAAAACCGAATCATCTCAGGTACAAATGTACCTGTTATTTATATATGTTGTTTGTCGTTTACATATATCGCCCCTCTCGGGGAAGTCTAGGAAACTAGGCGGTTCGAGAGAGGCGTGGTGAACCTCTCGAGAATTTGCACACAGAAACGCCGTAACTACGGCTCGCATTTAAAAGGAGGAACACAATATGTTAGGATTAATCTTAGCGATAATAATCGCAATCGTAGCAACCAACTTCTTTGCTCACGAACTCGAAAACGTGTCTCACGTAAGAGCGAATGAGGACAAAGATAATCCGAAGCGGTCCTTAGAACTCGGCCTTAGCGGCAGAGCGGTTCTGGCGGTCATTCCGGTAGTCTTGATTATAATTCTCTCGCTTCTTTCGAAATTCGAAATCGCGACTACTATAATCCTACTGGTTTTAAACGTCATAATCTTTCTGGGATACATTTGGATGAAGATGCAGGGCTTTAATATCTTTTGGCCTTGTTTCTTCCTGATTTGGGCTAATAATATAGCCGGCATGATTCATTCATCGGCTAGCTTTAGTCACCCTTCAGTTTGGATGATTATCTGGTCTGTTCTGATTTCAATCTTGAACATCTCCATGATTATTATTCATCTAATCTGTAAGGCTAAACGCCCATCAGTGGTTCTAAAATGGGTTGTTATTATTGTAGCTATAGTTGCTCTGTTCATGATGGGATATTGGCTGACTAACGCCTTAATTATCCCTCGTTTATCATAGGAAGGGAGGGAACACCTATGAAAAAGATTATCGCAGTAGTTTTGGCAATAATTTTATTATTGTCCGGCGGTCTCTTTGCTCTTGTAAAGGCGGGAGTTTTCTCCCGTGACAAAGCAGAGGTAGAAGCAGCAGCACCGACAGAGGAAGAGGAATTGACTCCTGAAATGCACGACGCTCTTGACGAGCAGACGGCGGATAACGGAATCAGCCAGGATGATCCTCTCTATGAGGCAAAAATCACATTAAAGGTTAACGTTACAGACGAAGACCTGAAGAAATATGTGATTGACTACCTTAAGACATTCCAGGATTCGTCAATGCCTTCGCGCAATAAAGAGCGCACCACCGCCGCTTCTAAAGTTGGCTGGGGAGAAGAAGGCATGGCAATGTATGACGCCGTTTCTTTCCCGTTCTCAACTGTTGAGAAAGGGAAGAAGAAATATACGGACGCCGAAATCGACCAAATGGTCGACGAACTCCGCGAGGAGATTCGGAGAAATCCGGTCGTCGGCATGATGGTTTTAGACGGCATGAAGTATATGGCGTTAACCGACGGAACGAAGGTCGCAGACCTTAATTCCGACTGGGTTAATAACGCGCTTGATCTCTATGACGAATACGGAGTTGGGGTATGGTTAACATATCACACGAAGTATTGGGAAACTTATGGGTTTGAGCTTCCGCACGACGGCCAATCGGTCGAAGAGTGGCGAGCTGCCCATCCGGACGCTCCCGAGGTAACGAAGGAACTGATGGAATTGATCGTTGTAGAAGAAAAAGCACCGATTGAAACCGGTAATGACCTTGAAAGTCGTTACGGTCGTTCAGGTCAGGTTCAACAGCCAACTGGTCCTGAGTATCAGTTATACATCAGCGAGGAAGATCCGAATAACTACGATAAGCTTTCAAAGCAAATCTTAATGTGGTTCGATCGTCTGAATTGTGAAGGTGTCGAGACTTACACTACTAGTACCTTCTGGTATTTAAATAGTACGCTCGACGCTAACAAAGTTAAGGCTATTCGAAACACAGATAAAGATCGTAGCGAATCGCTTCCGAGCTTAAACTTCAGTATTAGGTTTAAGGATAATAACGGTAAGACTAGACAAGTCTTCTTCGGCTTTAATATCTACGATATGCGTCTCGAAATCTTCGAACGCACCGCAAAGCCTACGGCAGAAGTTCAACCCAAGTCAACCCCGAAACCTACCGGTAAGACGTCTACACCAACGCCTTCCGGAAAAACGAATCCACCGACTCCGAGCGGCGGCACAAATCCGCCAAACCCGAATCCGGGGACAAATCCTAATCCTCCGGATCCGAATCCGCCAACTCCTCCTGTTCCGGTCACTCCGAAAAAGGATGATGGCGACGGCTCTGTCCATCAGGGCAACGCCGATAAGGGCGGTGGCGAAGGCCAGGGTAAGACACCGGATAAACCGGTAGAAGATCCGAGCCAAAACGATATGCAGGACGCTGGTGGCGGTTCCGACCATAATCAGGGACATAGCAATCCCGAAACGGTTACTCCGGATACTCCTCCGGCAAGCGATACCGGACATACGGATAACCCTGCCGGTTCTGGCGAAAACGGAAATAACGCTCCGCCCGACGACCATAACGAAGAGACCGTTGAGAATACTAACGAGTCACAGATGGATTATGGTAAGGAAGAACCTGCCCAAAAGAACGACGATGTCGATACTGGCGGTTCTGGAGCTGCTCCGGGAACAGATAGTGATATGAGTAATGATAATAACGATAGCGCTATCTCCGAACCGGGTGTTTAATAATTCCCGACAACAACAAGTACTTTTTGGGAGGGGCTGTAAAAAGCCTCTCCCAATTCCAGAAATTTTAAACATTTGTGTTTGAGACGATTCGGTTTTGGTGGCAAAGACGAAAATTAACAATTCGGCTAGCAAAACCAATAATATTAAATAATCTACGAAAGGAGAGCTTTTTAAATGAAAAAAGCTATTAAACTCGTAACGATGGCTGCTGCAGTTGTCACTGCTGGCGCTATCGGGACCGCGATCGTTTCGGCTTGGGGAGACAACTCCGGCGGACGTCGCACTTATACCGTTGCTCAGATTAACAACGGTGACCTTGGAAACAAAATTGTTTTCAACTCTATTAAAGATGACTCTCTTAAAGATGGGTCAATTAAAGATGAACGTAACTTCGTCGCTGCTCGTGACAAATCTACCGGAAATAACGGTGTAAATAATGTCTGGCAGAATAACGAAATCACGGTTGAAGAAGGTAAAACTTACATCATCCGTCTTTACGTTCATAATAACAGCCCTAAAGGTCGTGATGCCGTCGCTAAAAACGTCACTACGAACTTTAGTCTCGGTACCGTTGTTTCTACCGAACAACGTGTCGATGGTTATATTAACTCTTCAAACGCTACCCCATCTAAATACTGGGATGATGTCGTTTTCAAGAGTAATAACGGTAAAAAATTCTACCTCGACTACGTCGAAGGTTCTGCCCTCCTCGAAAATAACGGGGTTGGTAAAAATGGCGGGGTTAAACTCGCTGACTCCGTCGTTACGAACGGAGTTAAAATCGGCTACGATAGCTTAAACGGCGAAGTTCCAGGCTGTTATGGCTTTGATAACTACGTTACTATCGAAGTTAAACCAGTTTTCGAATCTTCTGAGATTTCTAAAACTGTTCGTAAATTAACCGATAAAAGCTTTAGCGAAAGTGTTAAAGCTTCAATTGGTGAGACCGTTGAGTTCCAGATTATGTATAAGAACTTAAACGCAACTCAGGTTAGTAACACAACTCTTAACGATTCGCTTCCAAAAGGCTTAGAATACGTTAAAAATTCTACTAAGATTTATAACGCAACCTATCCTAATGGTGCAACAGTTACGAGCGACAAATTAACTACTGAAGGTATTAACATTGGTGGTTATAAAGTCGGCGCAAACGCTTACATCCGCTTCCAAGCTAAGGTTGTCGATAATAGCCTTACTTGTGGCACAAACCGCTTAATTAACTGGGCAAAAGCCGTTAACTATGTCGGTACTTCTACAAACGTAAACTACTTCGCTGTCCAAGATAGTGCTGAAGTTTATGTTGAGAAAACTTGTGAAACTCCAAAAACTCATAAATGTGAAATCGTAGACGGTGTTTACTACGGTAAAAACGGAAACGTTGTCACTAAAGAAGTTTACGAGAAAGAGTGTACAACTCCGGAAACTCATAAGTGCGAAGTAATTTCTGGCGTTTATTATGGTAAAGACGGAAATGTCGTTACTAAAGAAGTTTATGATAAAGAATGTACAACTCCAGTTGTTGAACACAAATGTGAAGTAATCTCTGGTGTTTACTATGGTAAGAACGGTAACGTTGTTGACGAGAAGACTTACAAATCTGAATGTGAATCTACTCCAACCCCAACCGATACCCATAAGTGTGAAGTAGTTAAGGGAACTTACTACGGAATTAACGGCGATACCGTTGATTATGACACTTATAAAGCTCAATGTGAAAAATCTGAACTTCCTAATACTGGTGCATCTTCGATCGCTACCGGTGTTGCTGGCCTCGGCGGAACGGTTACCGTCGCTGGTTATTACCTTGCTAGCCGCAAACAACTTCGTAAATAATTTATAATTTATGAAGTTTAAGACCGCTCTTCGCTAGAAAACTTCTGGCGTGGGAAAAATACCTCTCAGGACTCTGGGAGGTATTTTTTATGGCGCTTATCTATTTGGATTATCCTTGAGAGATTTATCAACCATCGCCTTTATTAACTCATTTGCCTTTTCTTGAGAATAGGTTTTATCCGCAATTTTCTGATTTGTACGATTAATAAACTCTCGTTCCGCCGCGGTTGGATTTTTCATAATCTCAATCCATCGGTCTCCTTGTGCCGGAGTTAATTCGCCCGCCGTAACTCTCCTGATAACCTCGTCTTGATTATGAATCTTGAACTCTTGGCCTTCTTGCGCTGCGCCAGCCGGAGCTGGAGCCGGGTTATTAACTTGCCCTGCTTTAACAATTGCTTCAAGCGCAGATCTTTGTTCTCCGGAAAGATTTTGAGATAAATGTTCGTCAGCAAGAGTCTGCCTAGCAAGGTTAGTAAGCGTAGCCCGATCCGCTTCGCTTGTAAAGTTAGCGTTAAAGCCGCCCGCATAAGTATTACTTTTCTTATCATAATTAACGAAGTCTTGAAGATGCGTAACGTCCATATTCGCCATATCGCCCGTCGAGAATTTGTCGACAGCCGAATATTTGTAATCCGAGATATTTCCCGAACCATCGACTTGAGCCTTTTTGGTAAACTCGTAAAGCGGACGGAACTTGTCTTTCATAGTACCAGCATGATTGTTCTGGATGTTACTCGAGAATGTTTGGATAGCATCTTTAGACGCACCGTTCTTTTGAGCGCTATCAACCGCATTAAACATACGTTGACGACCATCTTTACCTTTACTAGCGAGAGCGTTCGAGAGCGCGCGGATTCTTGCTTTCGAATCGTCGCTTCCGTCGCTTGTCGTAAGTTCATGTTCGAGCGCTTTTGCGATAGCAGAGTTATCTTGCGCGTTAAGAGTAGAATGAGATATTCCTTTATCGTCTGTATAATCAAACGCATAATCTCCAGCGGTAATCATTGTCTCAAAGTTCTTAACTGCCGTATCGGCTTCGGACATGTTTGCGGAAGAAAGCGCAGCTTGATAACCAGTTTCAGATTGAAGACGGTTATATTGACTCTGTGCTGAACGTGCCTCGATGTTCGCTTGCCTTTGAGTATTAGCGAGGCCAGCATTACGTCTATATCGACGAGATTGGCGAATAGTAGCCGTTCCGTTCTTAACTGCTTCTGCGTCTCTGTCTGCTCGTCTAGATCTGAAGTAGCGCTCTGCGCGGTTCTGCGCGTTACGTTCGCTAAAATCGGCACGCGCGTTTTTAACTCGGTCAAGATTATTAATCCCGTTACTAAGCCTTGAGCCAGCGTTTCTACCGACATTATGAAGACGATTACCAATATCGCCAATCGCCGAGAGCGACTTCCTCATTAAGCTTGGAATTAAGAAATATGGAACGACGAAGAGAAGACCAGCGGTTAAAGTCATTAGAAAACCGTTATCTGCACTGAGTAAAACTCGTCCAGCAAAACCGCCTCCGCCCGTTACTGCGCCGACGATTGGATAGACAACTAACACACCTTTAAAGGCATCAACCCATTTTTTGAATACTTTTTCGGTATTAGGTAGAGCATAGAGCGCTAGCGCGAGCGGAGCTATAACGATTAAAACAACTACCGCAGCTTGACGAAGACCAAGTATAATAAAGGCGAAGATAATCGCAATAACAAATGTTAAAAGGAATAGAAGAATAGGAATAATTAACTCCCAGAAATTAAGCACAACAAGAGCGCCGAGCCCAACCGTAGCACCAGCAACGAGAGCGATATCTACGATATAAGCAGTAACTTGTTTTGCTGCCACAGCAAGATCACTTGAAACTGATTCGCCGTTAATCTGAGCAGTAACATTCAAGCCGGTAAAGAAATCATGTATAGAACGCCCGACGATATTTGAAATATCCACCGCAACTGCACAAATAATAAAGGAAAGGTTAATTAAAATAGCAGTAATAATAAGTTTCGGAAGCATCTTTTTAATTCCGTAATTATCAATTCCAAAACCAGTAAGTTGAGAGAAAATTACAACTAGGAAGAGAATTACGAAAACGATATTTGCAATCCCCCTAAATGTATTCCAAGCTTGATAAATTGAGCCGTTATTAGAGTTAATCCCCTGTCCGATTTGGCCGACAATTGAATCGTCGACTTTAATAAATCCTTCGATTGCGCCATAAATACCGTCTGCGACATCTCTCATTCCGAAGATAATCGGACAGATAATCCAGCCCATCGAACCAGCACGGCGATAACACGCTTCTTCTGGAGTTGTTTCTGTGTCTCCAGTCTCGCTCGGATCAGTTCCACCACCGCCACCACCATTATCGTCGTCATCATCGTTCTTCTTGTCGACATTAGCATAATCTCCTTCTTGAAGATATTTATAAGAGTCTTCGTTCTTAAACCACTCGAGAATGTCCTCAAACTTTCCCATCTCTAGATCTCTAGAACCGACGATAGCAAGCTCTTTACTTAAAGCGCCTTGTGAGTCGGCAGGGATATTGATTGGACACCAGTTGTCTTTTGTTCCTTTAAAATAATGCGCAGCACCATCAGGTTTCGAGCTAGAACATGCGCCGATACTAATGCCAGAATATTCGCTCATAATATCTTTTAGATATTGGTAATAAAGGCCATATTTATAGGCATCGCTCCAGTAAAAACTTCTTGTTTTTACTGTCCCGCCAGCTCCGCTAAGACTACCGTCAGTATGTGGCAAATCTTCGCCTGCGTTCGCGGCGGCTAACATAATTGACGAGGCGGTCGCACCATTAGTGTTTATTTTATATACCGAATTTGCGTTATTTCTATCATCTTCTTTCGGAGCCGTGAACGTAACGTTAGCGCTTACATTTGGCGAGGTAAAGACGTACTTACCGGCGTCCTTAATATTAGCTTCGACGTCGGAGGTAAAGTTACTTATCGCATCAGCAAGCGTAAGTTTAGAACTACTAGTTTTTCCATTATAGAGCTGGGTATATAAAACATCTACGTCATAAGAAAAAGT
Organism: Candidatus Saccharimonadota bacterium; assembly: GCA_017406985.1. Lineage (GTDB taxonomy): Bacteria > Patescibacteriota > Saccharimonadia > Saccharimonadales > Saccharimonadaceae > Nanosyncoccus. The sequence continues at coordinate 312,726 of JAFQXL010000004.1, read as the reverse complement.
TGATATTGGCTCCACTGTCCCATCTGAATGTTTAACTGTCCCCGCTTGAAACGGATATTGAGAGCCACTAAATTGTAAAGTATAAAGCGTTTCGCCGTTATATTTAGCTTCAAGAGAGCCAGACACGCCAGTAATATTCCAATAGTGATACTTCCTTACCCACCCGTTATAATATTTTTGTTCACCGTTAATAACGATTTCCCCGCTAACAGCAATTGGACGAGAATCATTACCGGAGGCGTCAGTAATATCAGAAAACTTTAGAGTAACTTGGTCAGTATCGGCGTCTGGAGTTCCGCTTTTAGAATTTGCGGCGCCTTCATTATGGCTAAAGACATAGCCTAAATCCGTTAAAGTCGTAGGGATTGTTGCATAGTTTTTAAAACCGCTTCCGCTCCCCCCGACGTCGTTATATCCGGCAAAGACATCTTGACAGCTAAAATCATTATTATTAATCGTATTTCCGACTTTTGTCGGGATAATAATTTCTCCGTCGCTGTTAATATTTCCGTCGAAAATAGATGTCCAGCCAGTAAAGTCGCTTTGTTTAATTTGGCTTTTTGCGTGACTACTATAACATTGTTGAACGCCGCGCATAACCGCGAGTTTATGATATTGTTCGGCACTTCCGGCTAACGCATAAGTATTTTCCGTTTTAAAGCTCGATAGAAAAACGGAGAAAATTAAAAGAGCAGGGGTTAATACTATAATTTTTTTCAAGAGTTTAAGTTTTTTCATTTTAGTTTTCACTCATTTCTGTCGTTAAATCGATAACCGCTTTATTTAAAATACGCAAAGCTGAATCGTCAGTTAGTTTTTTATAGGCAGTCGAAACCTGCTGTTCAAATTCTGAAATTATCGCCGAGCCATTCAATCCGTATTTCTGAATCGCACAACTATAGTCATATCCGTCACTATTAATACAGTCTATACCGGAATAGACAATATATTCGCTAATTAGGGATTCATAGAATACACTCTGTAAGGCCGAAATATTTTTTAGACTATCGTTATCGCCGCTATAACTAAAATTGTTCTGGATATAGGTTTTAGCAGCGCTTTCGCTCTTTTTATATTCGGCTTTAAGTTCACTAAAATATTTTGGATAATTTATAGTTTTTTCTAGGATTTCAACCGCCGTAATGTTTTTCTCGACGCTATCTTTCTTATTTGAGCCGGCTTTTTCCTTTAGAGTATTTAGTTTTGTGTTTAGATTCTCGAAATATGAATTTATATTAGTTTTTTCTTTATAAGTAATCTTTTTTACCGTATTAAAGTTAAAAGGATAGACTAACTCATTATTTTCTTTAACGGTCGTAAGGGTAGCAGTTTTTTCTGCATTTTCGCCGTTTAATAAATATTCGACATAATCATTATAAGTTTTCGTATATTCCGACGTAAAAATTCTGCCATTTTTATTTTGTTGCAAAGCGAAATAAACACCAATTCCGGTTAAGACGGCAAAAACCGTAATAATACTGATTATTATAAGGAACCTTTTTTTACCCTGATTTTTCGGAGCAGAACCGCCGCTTAAGACAATGTCAGAAGAAGTGCTTACGCTTTGCGGAGTTTGTGGCTGATTTTGGGCCTGAGTTTGAGCAGAAATTCGGTTTAATTCGTCCATAGCCGAAAGATTGCGGCTCGGGCGCATTCCAAGGCGGTTATTAAAAAGATTTTTATTTTCTGGACCCATCGTGGTTTAAGTATAACATAAGCATAAACATTTTCGCAAGGATTTTTAGTAAATAATCCCTATTTAGATAAAATAAAGGTTCCTTATCATCCTCGGCATTATTACCGTCTTCGCTATTTTAACTGGGGTTGGCGTTTATTTTGCCCTGCAGCAGAACAAGGGGAAAGGCTCGTCCTCAAGTAGCACCACCGGAATTCATGATAGCGCAGTAAGAGAGGCTATGGCTCAATATTCAGACGACGTAATTAAACTAGAAGACGTCTTTATCGACATAGATAAGAGTAAGAATAACGGTGCGATTTTCGAAGACGCTTCGCAGAAAGCTCTGAAGAAATATCTTGACTCGACGAATAGTTTTAGCGAAACAATAAAAGACAAAACTTCCGTTCGTGAAAAAGTATTAGAAGATTTTAATACTCTTAAAGAACGTCTTGAAAAAAATATTGATTCCTATAATAGCGCATATAAAATTTATGAAAATTATTATAACGCTATAAAAACCAGTAACGTCGCGCTTATTTCTGAATATCTAAAAAGTTCAGATAGTGGCGAAAAAACCGCGGCTGAGGCTTATACAAAATATATTAATGGTCTAAACAGCTATAATCCAGAAACGGCAATAATTTATAACAACTATGATTATATTAAAGGAATCTTCCATAAGACGATTTCTGACGCGATTAGTAATAACTCTATGACAGAACTAATTATAAAAATAAGAGACGGGTTAATAGACGATGAAGAATAATTTATTAAAACGTATTGGACTTTGGGCTGTTACTATAACAGTGTTAATTACTTCAGTCGGAGCTTCTTCGGCTTTTGCTGCATATCAGGCTAAAGTCGATGTCGGAGACGCCGAAAGTTTAATTCAAGCCGCCGGTCGTGCGCAGTTAGTCGCTCAAAAATTCGCTCGTTGCATTCCGAACCGTCAAGGTCTCGGCGATATGAACCGTACATTTTATGCTGACGATGTTGAAAATGGAAACTGGTTCGATAGTAGTATTATCCCGACAAATATCGCAGTTGGAGCTTGGCTCGAGAACCAGACACAGGGTAAAATTCAAGACGGCGAAATCTATTGTAGGCAGGGTATACTCGAAAAGTTCATGAGTACATTCGGCCTTACTATTACTCAAGTTGCTTGTAATAAATATTCCGATTCCGGAAACGGGCATCTTTCTGGTGGCGTCTTTAGACAAAACGCTAACGATGTAGAATGTGAGAATTTTGCTTCCGGAAATGCTTATAAGAAAGTTGAAGACGATGCCGCTATCGCTTATATCGGACAACTCTATACTGAAGCTATGAAAGATAATCCGTATGCAAAAGCTTGGGGAGATATCGGAACTTATGATAGTGCTACTGGCTACTTCCTTTATAAACAAGATTTTGAGACCGTCTGTGCCGATAAAAGTAAATATATGGACAACAATTCAAACGCAAAAACATTCGCTTCAAAAGTTAAAATAGTAAATAATAAAGCTGAAATCGTCGAGAAATATGCTACTCCGATAAATAATAAGACCGATAATGCTTCGTCTGGGACGTCGTTCGCGGCTTCCGGCCCGACAACTTGTGGGGGATTAATTGACAAGATAAATCAATATGCTACCGACTATCAAAATGCATTAAAAGATGCCATTAGAAAAGAGTGTGGTTCGGACGAAGTTAAAGCTAAAGTTGCGGAATTTATCGCTGAATATGAGGCAAAAGAAGGCGAACTTACGGACGAAGAGAAAGAAGATTATCAAAAATTAGTGGACGCTAGAGATAGTGGCGATTATACTCAAGCAACTTCCGGCGGCGGTCTTGAATGTGCGGAGTTTAAAAATTTAACTATTGATCCTACCCCGACACCTGGGCCAGGGGGCGGTGGCGACGGCGACGCTGATCCTGTCGACGACACCCACGTTGAGGAAGAAGCATGTTTCCAGAACGCCGGTTCGCTCGGATGGATTATCTGTCCAATTATCTTCGGGCTTAGATCCGCTGTAACTGAAACTTATGAAGCGATTGAACCATTTATTATGGTCGATAATAGTATCGTCTCGGAATTAGCGAGCGGAACAGATAGCTATAGTGGTTCTATCTATCCGTCATGGAATACTTTTAGAAGTATTGCTAACATTCTCTTCGTTATTTTCTTCCTCTTCGTTATCTTCTCTCAGCTTACCGGTTTTGGAATCGATAACTACGGAATTAAAAAGATGCTCCCGAAGTTAATTATCTCCGCAATTCTCGTAAACTTAAGCTTTATTATCTGTGCGGTTGCGGTCGACATTTCGAATATTATTGGTAAGTCGATTAATGATATGTTAGTTAATATGGCTCCGGCTGTTACGTCTCTTAGTGGCGGTAGCGGCGGACACATGGGTGCGTATGTCGCTTCTATCGTTACGGCGGTAGTCGGCGTAGTCGCGGCGGGAGTCCTCGCGGGGTGGACAATCATTATTCCTATCCTCCTATTCCTACTTACAATGATTATTTCGATTATCTTCGCGCTTATCGTTCTCGGACTTCGTCAGGCAATCGTCATCGCTCTAATCGTTATTTCTCCGCTTGCGATTGTGTTCTATACTCTCCCGAATACTCAAAAAATCTTTGATAAATGGGTTAGTATTTCTAAAAATATCTTAATGGTCTATCCGATTTGTGGTGCTTTAATCGGTGGCGGTTATTTCGCTTCACATATCTTACTTAACGCTTATGGCGGTGCAGATTCTAATACTGTCATGGGACACTTTATGACTATCCTCGCCGGTTTACTCTGTGTAGTTCCATACTTCTTTATCCCGTCGTTAACTCGAAAAGCTGTCGACGGAATCGGTAATCTCGGCTCCAGAATTACAAATCTCGGAAACCGTGCCGGAGCTGGTGCTTCGAACCGTATTAATAACTCTAACGCCGTTAGAAACGCTCGCCAGAATGCGCAAGCCGCCGCCGCGAATCGTCGCGCTTGGGCTTCACAGCCACTTGATAATCTTACTATGAAAGCTTCAAAGGCCGCTGCTGGTGCTAAAACTAGAAGAGGCAAAGCACTTGGTTGGCTCGCGAACCATACTATCGCAAGTAACGGTCGCCTAGAAGCCGTTAAGCGAAATGCCGAAACTCGCATCGCGAATTCGAACGAAACGGCGCGCATGAACGCGCAAGGCGCTAGAAATAACCTTGACCGTATGTTAAACGGAGGCTATGCTGCGCGAGAAGCTGGTCTTGAAGATAAGGCATTCGAGGGTGCAGTTACCGACCAGACTTCGCTTTATCAGAGTAACGGCGTCTTTAGTAATATTGGCGACATGAAAGAAACTACTCAAGATATTTCTGCTCAAGACGGAACCTTCGTTAAAGAAGTTTATGACGCCGCGGTAAACGGAGATGATGCGAAACTTGAAGCGCTTATGCGCCAAGCCGCAAAGGGAACCGATAAACATCGTGAAGCGCTCCGAAAAGGTATGGATAAAGCTCTTTCGAGCGGCCAAGTTAGCGAACAAACCGCGAAGCGCTACGCTTCTCACGTCCAAACCAACGGTATTTATAAGAGCCAAGCTCGCTCTATGAACGATCAGGCCGACGCAATTATGAACGCGGCGAACTCTGGAAGCTATTCTGCTGCTTCCGCTGGAAGCTTCGCTTCTACTAACTACGCTGGTCAGGCGGCTGTTAAAGGTAAACAGTCTGGCGCTATGGCGTTTAACTTCGACGACGCCGAGTTTGACGCTCTTGCGGCAAAGGCTTCGATGTCTACGACTACCGCTGAAGAGAAACAGGCTATCGCTAATCTTATGAGCGGCGCTCTTAACGTTAAAGCGAACGATACAACTGGACAATATAATAACGTTAAACAAGAAACTATGGATAATATCCAACGCGTTCTCGACGCAACTGGTTTACCGCGCGATACTCAAGCCGGCTTAAACGATTCGCTTAAAATCGATCACTCGGGAGACAACGGCGGCGCTCCAACTCCGATTTCTATCTCTAATCCAGAGGCTTATAAGAACGAGATTATTAGAAGAGTTACGGCTGGCGAGTTAAGTTCGGAACACGGCGATCGACTAATCGATATTTCCAGGAATCAAGACTCGGCTCAAGCTAGATATATTAAAATGATTGAAAAACGTGTCGCGGATAAACAAATGACACAAGTAGAAGCCGATAATTATATTAGAAATATGCTTAATCGAGGTTCAGGACCGAACCCAAACCCAAATCCGCCAAATAACGCATAGATAAAGCGCCTTGCAAAGAACAAGACGCTTATGTTATACTAAAATTAACACTAAAGAAAGATAAAAACTATGAAAAACACAATCGAAACCGAGGAAACTTTAAACGTCCCTGAAACAGGTTTAATTGATAATACGACCGCTACCGCCGGTGTAATGTTTGTGGTTTTTGCGCTCGCGGCGCTTTTTGTCGTTGCATTGTCGATGAAAACCTCAAAAGTCGAAGCCTAATTTTATTATTGATTTTTTGTCGAAAGTTTGTTATAATAGAAGTAACAAATAAATTACTTGTATTGACGTAAAAACTTTCGAGTTTTTTGTGTGACAAGCAGAAATAACCTAAATTTTTAAGGGGAAATATGAATCAAAAAGAACAAGAACGCCGTGAAAGGCTAATGAAAATGCAGGCTGAGCGACTTCCAGAAATAAAGCGTCGTTTTGCTGAAAATCAGAAAAAGGCTCAAGAAAAACCTAGTGAGCCGACCGTTACTGGCGAGGCAGTAATTTTCGAGGAAGTTCAAAAACGAAACTTTAACTCTAACTTTAAACCGGGCGGAAAAGACGCCCACTTAGTCCGTAAAAAATCGCCGAAAAAGGCGGAAAAACCGGCTAAAACCACTAAAAAACAGCCAGCGACAAAAACCGAAAAAGCGAAATCTCGTAAAGTCGATCTTTCCGTCTCGACTAAAAAAGGCGAGATGGTTCATCATCAGCGTATGCTTTCTCAAGACGTGAACGCCCAGGCGACACAACATATTATCGGTGTCCCAGTTAATAAATCTCGCTATAACGGCTATAACGGAACTCAGATTACGAACGGCCAGCTTAAACAGGCTCGCCCAGATAAAGACTCCGTTTTAATTATTCCGATTGGTGGAACTGGCGAATTTGGTATTGGTAAAAACATGACCGTAATTCAATATCACGACGAAGCGATTGTGATTGATATGGGCGTTCTCTTCGCGGGAGACGATTATCCTGGTGTAAATTATATGATTCCGGATATCAAATATCTTGAGGATAATATGAATAAGGTCAAAGCGGTCTGTTTTACTCATGCTCACCTCGACCATATCGGCGCTTGTCGTCATCTTCTTCCGAAATTCCCGACAACTGTCCCGATTTATGGCTCGGAATTTACTCTTGGCATGATCAAAAAACAGATGTCCGAGCTCGACGAAGTTCCGGACATGAATTACATCCCGGTTGATCCGTTTAAACACGAAGTCTTAAAAGTTTCTGAAAATTTAAGCGTCGAATTTATCCATACTTTACACTCAATTCCGGGAAACTGCGCGATTATCGTCCGAACTCCGAACGGCGTAATTTATGTTTCTGGCGACTGGCGTTATGAGGCGAATCCGATGGGACCACAGGCGGACTATGAGCGCATGGACGAAATCGTCAAAAAAGAGGGAATTGCGCTCATGCTTAACGAGTCGACCAATATCGACTCTCCGGGACATCACCCTCACTCCGAATATGATGTCGGCGAAAATCTTGGAAAAGTTATGGACCATTATGCAAACGGACGCGTAATCGTTTCTTGTTTCTCGTCTCAGATTTCTCGCATCGGAATGGTAATGGAAGAAGCGGCAAAGCGCGGAAGGAAAGTTGCGTTTGCTGGTTTCTCGATGATAAATAACGTCGAGGTCGCTCTTAGAACTCACCAGGTAAAAGCTCCGAAAGACACGATTATGAAAATGGAAGATATTATTAAGCTTCCAGACGATAAGGTTACGATTATTTGTACCGGTTCTCAAGGCGAACTTAACGCCGTCTTAAACCGTATGGTGACCGGCGCGCATAAATTCATTAAAATTAAATCAACCGACACAATTGTCTTCTCGTCTAACCCGATTCCGGGGAACGAGCCACATGTCGTCTCGACTGTTGATGGTCTTCTCCGTGAAGGTGCGCAGGTAATTCAAAACGGAAAAACTCATTTATCTAATATTGGACCACTTCATCTTTCCGGACACGCTTATTATGAAGACCACGTCGACCTCGTAACTCGTCTTCAGCCTTTAAACTATATGCCTTATCACGGCGAATTCTATATGATGCAACATAACGCCGAGATGGCGGAAAACGTTATCGGAATCCCGAAAGATAGAATTATTATTTCTGACGACGGTGATGTTGTTGAATTAACAAAAGATCAGAAAATCAAGAAAACTGGTCGAATCCACGTCGGAAATAAACTTTATGATGATGCCGATATGCCAGTTCATGAAGCTGTCGTTAAAGATCGAATCCATATTTCGCGCGAAGGTATTTTCGTAATCGTCTTAACGCTTTCGAAAAAATCTGGTCGACTTATAAAGACTCCGGATATTGTTTCTCGCGCCTTTATTTATCTGGATAATTCGGAAGAATTAATCGGAAAAATTAGACATTACTTACGCGTTAAAACCGATCGTTCCGTCTCGACCGAACCTGAACTTAAGGTCCTAAAAGACGAGATTAAAGAAGATGTAACGCGAATTCTTTTCGACGCGACCGGACATACTCCGATTGTCATACCTGTGATAAATAAGGTATAATATATACATGGAATTAGTGCCGTTTCTGAACGAGCTGACAACTTGGATTTTATACTTTTTCATTTATGCTTGTATCGGATGGGTTTTTGAATCTCTTTGGTGTTCAGTTCGCGCGAGACCGATTCATTTTATAAACCGTGGCTTCCTCTTCGGACCGATTTGTCCGATTTACGGCGTCGGCGCGGTTCTTATGACTTTCTTTATCGCGCCGCTAGGTCTTAACTGGTTCTCGGAGATTCTTCTAATTATGCTCGTTTGTAGTATTGTTGAATATGTCGCGAGTTATGTAATGGAGAAAAAATATCATGTCCGCTGGTGGAGTTATGATAACTGGTATAACCCGAGTATAAACGGTCGCGTTTCAATCGGAACTTCGACCGCTTTCGGAATTGGTGGCTATCTAATTATTCATTATATACACCCGGTTGTTGTCGGCGGAGTGAGCGGCTTTCCGTTTGGCGCAAAGATGGCGATTTCGGTTGTCTTTATGATTATTTTCTTGATTGATAATTATATGAGTAGTGCCGCCGCTTCAAGCGTTAAGCACGCCTTAAAAGGTGGCCATGTCGACTTAACTGACGAAATTAAGCGCTATGCCGTAAACTATTATCGAAAACAGACTAGAAAGACTCGACGTTTCGCACGCTCGATTCTCCGAAAAATGAAACGTGCGCAGAAGTCCGCAATTAGACAACTAAAGAAAACACATCGCCAGCTTAAGCGCGCCGCTAAAAAGGCGCAAGATAAATCGCTCCTTCGTCAAAAACAAATCGAAGCTAAAATTAAGATAAATCAGGCTCGTCTTCGCGCAAAAACTGAATACCTCGCGAAACGTCGCGAAACTCGTCGCGAAATCGCAAAAGTAGATTTAAAGACGATTCCGAAAAAGACCGAAAAGCTAAAGAAAAACTCAAAACTCTAGCCAGTTTTCCGGAAGCCCAAGCTGAATTATCTCTAAACTTTCGCCGAGTTCTTCGCGGATTTCTTCTAGTTTTTTCGATTCTTTCCCGCGCGCCGTTAGAAGAAAAACTTTCTCTCGCGCGCTTTTTCTTGCTTTTTCGAATTTTTCTAAACTAAGTAGAAAAAGATAATCTATATCTTTAAATTTTTCAAGATTTTTCGAAAGAATAAAATAGATTTCTGGATTTTCCGCCTTTTCCGCTTTTGGCGCGCGAAAATAGATTTTGTATCTACTTTCATTTTTGACGTCAATTTCGATTTTTGAGAACGCCGGCGCTTCCTTAATTTTTGAAATCGCCTCTAAATTTTCTCTGACAAAATAAACTGTCTTTCTGTTCGGTAAAACTTTCATCTTGTCGGCTACGAAATTTAAATCTTCTCGAACCGAATCTCCTAAAATCTCGACAACTTTTATCACTTCTTATTACTCATGTTTGCCTCCTTTACCGCTCCTAGCTCTAATTATAAGGCTTAAGCCCTTCGCTTCTCGCGCCATTATCTTCAAAAATTGTAAAAACGGTAGTGTTTAAACGGATTTCTCGGAAAAAGTCTGCATTTTTTAAGATAAAATAAAGGGGACTAATTTAGGAAAGAAGAGGTAAACATGAGCATTTTAGAAGAGTAGCTGGGGGAAGGGATGGACGCACATTGTTTTATTCATAAAAATTGTTTTTCGAATTTGTAAGACAAGCACATTGCTAGTTTTTAACATTTGAACTCTCGAAGCGCAAGCTTTAAACACATTAACCTATTATTTTATTCTTTTCTCCTTCTTCCAGCTACTCCCCTAAAACCTATACTTTCTGGCTATACCTCTTGACCGCACGAGGACAACATTATACCTCTTGACGGCGAAGCCTCGAAGAGGTATAATGTTGACAAGGTTTCGAAAGAAACTATTTTTTATAGAAAGGGAGAATATGGCGCACGTCACTAGAATAAAAGCTGGCGATAAAAAATCGCTAGAAGAGCCAAATAAATCTTCTACCTCTAAAAACGTTAAAAAAGCAGTAAAAATTGCTAAAGACGTAGTAAAAGAAGAGAAGAAGGCTATTAAAAAGGCGAAAAAAGCCGAAAAAGCTAAAAAACCAATGTCGATGCCGGTTCGAATTATTACCGCTCCGTTTCGATATATTAAAAATTCGTGGATTGAGATTCGCCAAGTTCGCTGGCCAAATCGAAAAGCGACATGGGGATTAGTTTTCGCAATTTTCGTTTATTCGGCATTCTTTATCGTTCTTGTAATGTTACTTGATGCGCTATTTAACTTTATCTTTAGTAAAATTTTAGGTTAAAAAGGAGAAAATATGGCAGTTAACCGTTATGATGGCAGTAGGTCTTGGTATACAATCTCGACTTATTCTGGCTATGAAGACAAAGTCGCTGACTCAATTAATCAGCGTTTAGATAAACCTGAATTTCAGGATAAGATTTTTGGAGCGATGGTTCCGAAAGAAAAACAAATTGAAATTAAAAACGGAAAAAGAAAAGTTGTCGACCGTAAGATTTTTCAGGGATATGTTCTCGTCGAAATGTGTCTTTCGGATGAAACTTGGTATATTATCCGTAATACCCCGGGCGTAACCGGCTTCGTCGGAACCGGAACTCAGCCAACTCCAGTTTCCGAAAAGGAAATCGCTAAAATTAAGCGCCGTATGGGTGTTGAAGATCCGAAATATACAATTAACTATCAGATCAACGAAGTCGTTTCGATTACCGACGGTCCGTTTAAGGGTTTTGAAGGAACAATCGCCGAGATTGACTCCGCTAAGGGTAAACTTAAAGTTCTCGTTTCGATGTTCGGACGCGAAACCCCGGTCGAGCTCGACGCTCTCCAAGTTAAAAAAATCGACTAAAATTCTTGCTAAAAATTCTAAAATAGGTTATAATATAAATATTATTAAATTAATGAAACAGCTTCGTGAGGTTTTCCTGAAAATCTAATTCGCGAAGTGAAGGGAAAGGAAAACATGTCAGTAAAAGTAGACATGAAAGCTCTCCTTGAAGCGGGAGCGCACTTTGGTCATAAGACCAGCCGTTGGCACCCAAAAATGGCGCCATACATCCACAGTAAACGTGGAGAAGCTCATATTATTAATCTCGAGGCGACTATCGAAGGTCTCGACAAGGCTTTAGCTAAAACTTCTGAAATCGCTAAAAGCGGTAAGAAAATCCTCTTTGTCGGAACTAAAAAACAGGTTAAAGCTATCGTTAAAGAAGCTGCCGAATCGGTCGAGATGCCTTATGTTACAGTTCGTTGGGTTGGCGGAACTTTAACTAACGTCGAAACTGTTAATCGCCAAATTAAAAAAGTTAAAGACCTCGAACGTCGTATGAAAAACGGCGAACTCGAAGCTCGTTATTCTAAACTTGAGGTTCAGAGATTTCAAGAAGAAATCGATACTTTAAATGAACGCTACGGCGGAATTAAAGATATGAACGAACAGCCTTCGGCAATTGTCGTTGTCGACGTTCCGGAAGATAAGAACGCGATTAAAGAGGCTAAAACTCTTGGAATTCCGGTTATTGCTCTCTGTGATACTAACGTTGATCCGAGTGAAATCGACTTTGTCGTCCCGATGAACGACGATTCTCTTAAAGCGACTAAACTTGTCCTCGACTATTTCGTCGAAGCTATTAAAACTGCTAAAAAATAATATAGGAGGTCCCATGGCGGGGAAAATTGATATTGAAACAATCAAAAAGTTAAAAGAGCTTTCTGGCGTCGGCCTTACTGATGCGAAAAATGCTCTCGTCGAAGCTGATGGCGACTTTGATAAAGCGCTCGAAGCAATGAGAAAGAAAGGCTTAACTAAAGCAGAAAAACGTGGCGACCGCGAAACTCGCGAAGGAATGATTGATTCTTACGTTCACGACGGCCGTATCGGCGCTATCGTCGAGGTTAACTGCGAAACTAGCTTTGTCGCGAAAACTGACGAATTCAAAGATTTAGCACATAAAATTGCGATGCAAGTCGCCTCTATGGCTCCTCTCTATGTCTCCGAAGAAGATATTCCAGAGGAAGACAGAAACGCTAAAATGAAAGAGCTCGAAGAGAACTTTAAGGGTCCTGAAAAAATGAAAGAACAGATTTTAGAAGGACAGATGAAAAAAGCTTTCGCAGACAAAGTTTTAATGTCTCAGCCTTATATCTTAGACGATACTAAAACTGTTGCGGATTTCATTAAAGATAATATCGCAAAAACTGGCGAAAACATCACTGTTAAACAGTTTAAACGCATTGAATTAGGCGTTACTGAGTAAAAACATGAAAAAGTCCCCACTCGGGGACTTTTTTGTTGTATAATATATAATATGGTTTGTGTAGCAGCATTTATTATTTTATGTCTTGTCGGCATTGTTGTCGCGTTTTTAAGTATTTTCAAAAAAGAAATCGGTAAGAAATATCTCGCCGTTTTTAAAAAAGCTTGGCACTGTGTCTTTAAAAAAGTTCGCCTTCAAAAATGTGATACAAACTTTAAAGACGACGTAAAAAATACAATCTTGAAAAAGGTAATCTTAAAAAAGCCGAAACTCGTTAAACCCTTAAGTATTATTATCGAAATTGTTAGCGTTTTAATTGTTATAATTACGATTTGGTCGCTGATTATTGCGATAAAATCTCTTCTTGCACTTTGGGTTTTTGGGACTTGTAATGTAAGTAAGCCGAGCGCCTGCTCCTTAACGAGCGAATCTTGTTCGATCGACGAGGCGGAAGCGACTAATATTTTCGAACAAATCGGTCAAAATATCGGACAGTGGGGCGAAATCTTCGCCGGAATTCCGGATCGACTTAAAACTTGGAACGAAGACGACTTTAAAAATATTAAATTTATGGCTAAAGTCGGGAATGAAAACGCCGAAAAAGCTGCTATTGATATTATGGACTTAGGTTGTATTGTCTGTCTAAAGTCTTATAATAATCAGAAAAACTCTGGTTTTCTCGATAGTTATAATACTAAAGTTGTATTTTATGCAATTAAAAACGCGGACGGGAGTTATCGCTTTAAAAACTCGGACATCGCGACAAGATATTTCTACGCTGTTATGAAACTTCAAGATAACTATACCGTAAAAATGTTAGACCGCTTATTTACGGAGAAAGACGAAAACGGAGTTAATTTCCAAACACGCCTTAATAACGACTGGTCTGAAGAAGAAACAGTTAATATATTTAGTAGCTGGCTTAAAGAATTTGGGGCGAGCGACGCAGAAATCGAAGAAATTAAAAATTCGGCTAACTCGACCGAAATTAAAGAAGCCGTCGAAAATGACCATAAAGTTATCGACGAAGAAATTAAAGCAAAATCTATCCCGACTTTAATTTATGACGGCGGAAAACACGCTGGCCTCTATAAAAATAATTGAAAAATTTTTATAACGTGATATTATAAACTTAAGATGAGTAAAACTAGCGATAAGAAAAATCTGACTCCCCTTTATATTTTCTTTGTCTTATTATTTTCGGTCGGGATTACTTTTCTTGTCTTGTCTTTAATTATGCCGCCGAAGAAAAATGAAGATAATACTCTTACGACGACGGTTAATTCTACGGAGCTAGAAACAAAAGTCGAACAAGGCGGCTCGAGTCAGACTCCGAAACAAAATGAAGACGAACACGTTTCCGACTCTGAAAAACTCGATATTTCTCTCTCGAAAAACGAAATTAAAGACGGAAAATATCAAATTCGCGTAACGATTTTCGAGATTTTAACCGAGACCGGAACTTGTGAACTTGAAATGAAGTCGAGTAACGGCGACTATGTTAAACGTTCGACTAAAACGATTAACGCCGGACCGGACTCGACGAGCTGTGATGGCTTCGACATCAAAACCGAGGGAATTGCTTCTGGGCTGTATAATTTTACATTAACCGTAACCGTTGGTAATCGCACTGGTGTTGTAACTGGTAATATAAAAGTCTAGAAAACTTGACTTTTTTCAGACTTTTGTTGTATAATAAACTAAAATCTACAAAAATAAAAATATAAACAATAAAATACATTAAAATCAGGATAAAAATAGGTCGATCGATTTTAATAAAGGAGTATTAAAATTGAAAGAAGAAAATGTAATTTATCGAATCATCGACGGTAAAGGCGAGAATCGACGTCTCGATAAGAGATATGTGATTTTTGGTCTCTTTATCTTCATGGTGGTTGCGGCTTTTAGTTTCTTATATAGCCGAAGTATTGATAGTGCTAACGCCGCGGACTTGTCGCAGTTTAAGGCGGGGAATATTATTAGCGACGCCGTCATGCGAAATTATAAATCAATGAGTGAAAGCGAAATCCAAGCTTTCTTAAAATCAAAAAACGCTTGTAACGATACTAATCTTGGAAAATGGACTGCTGGCGATAAAGTCGGTTATTATTCTGAAACTTATCCGCCTTATACGTGGCACGTTTCTGATGGTCATTTTGTTTGTTTAGCGGACGAAAATATTAACGGTGAATCCGCGGCGCATATTATCTATCAAGCGGCACAAGATTATCAGATTAACCCACAAGTTTTAATCGTCTTATTACAAAAAGAACAGGGGATTATTACCGATACTTTCCCAAATAGCTTCCAATATCGTTCTGCAACTGGCTACGGTTGTCCTGATACCGCGGCTTGTTCTTCGACTTATTATGGCTTTAAAAACCAAATCCGAAACGCCGCAAGCCTCTTTAACACGGTTCTTTCCGGCGGCTGGACAAACTATCCAGTAGGATGGAACGAAGTCCGTTATAGTCCGAACGCCGCCTGTGGTAGCTCTCAGGTTTACATCGAGAACCTTGCGACTTCCGCGCTTTATCGCTATACTCCTTATCAGCCAAACGCTGCTGCTCTTGCAGCTGGAACTGGCTCAGCTAACTGTGGTGCTTATGGAAACCGTAATTTTTACATTTACTTTACAGATTGGTTCGGCTCGACTCAAAATGTTGCCGGATATGATGGAAATACTCTATATCTTGGCGAAAAAGAAGCAGAAAAGACCGCTTTAGCTGAGAATAATAAGTATAATGTGACTCAATATCAACACGGTGTAATCTTAGGAAATGATAATACTGGCTACTTTAGAGTTAAAAACGCAGCCTTTACGAAGTGGAAGGATTATAGTGATACGCTCGGCTATCCAACTTCTGACTGGCAGCATAATGCAGAAACTGGAATGGAATGGCAGAACTTTAAGAACGGTGTTGTAGTCGGAAACGATAGTCATGGCTGGCATATCTCGATGGGGAAATCGCGCTCTATTTGGGCAAGCTTCAATTTTGAAAGCGGAATCTTAGGCTGGCCTACTAGTGAACTTCAAGAAAACTCAAAGACGGGTATGCGCTGGCAGAATTATACTGGCGGAAAAATTGTCGGAAATGACGAAAAAGGTTGGTTTATCTCGGCTGGAAAATCCGCTGAAGTTTGGGAGAAACATGATTATGAATCTGGCGAACTTGGTTTCCCAACTTCAAATCTTTATCGTAATGATTCAACTGGAATGGAATGGCAGAACTACGAAAATGGCGTTATTGTTGGAAATAATAGCCACGGCTGGTACGTCTCTATGGGCAAATCTCGTAGTGTCTGGGCCGGCTATGGATTCGAAGGTGGAACTTTAGGTTGGCCGACGAGCGATATTTATAAGAACTCAGAAACCGGTATGGAATGGCAGAATTATACTGGCGGAGTTATCGTAGGAAACGACGAAAAAGGCTGGTTTATTTCAAGAGGTAAATCTCGTGAAGCTTGGAGTAGAAATGGTTTTGAAACCGGAGTTCTTGGCTTCCCAACCTCAAACCTTTATCGCAATAACTCTACCGGAATGGAATGGCAATATTATGAGAATGGCGCTATTGTCGGGAACGATAGTCGTGGCTGGTTCATATCGATTGGAGCGTCTCGCGAAGTTTGGAGATATAGAAGCTTCGAAGGTGGAGTCTTAGGTTGGCCTACGAGTGATATTATTAAGAACTCTGAAACCGGTATGGAGTGGCAGAATTATACTGGCGGAGTTATCGTTGGAAATGATGAGAATGGTTGGTTTGAATCTCGCGGCTCAATCCGTAGTAAATGGGCGGCTTCTGGCTTCGAGAGCGGAACTTATGGCTGGCCGAAGTCTAATATTAAAAACGGTTGTCAAGAATATACCGGCGGAACCATCTGTGAATAGAAAAAATAGCCTCGAAAGAGGCTATTTTTTAAGTTTATCAACTTCTCTTCTTAAAGCTAGAACTTCGTCCATTAAAGCTTCGTTCTGGAACATAATATCGAAGTTCTGATCCTTGAGAAATCTTGTCATTCGATAACTAGGCAAAAGCGTTTCTGCGAGCTTAATTAAACGTAATTTAATATTGTGTAAAAATGTTTTAACTCTGTAACGTGTATAGCCATTTTTCTCTAAGAAAAAGCGCATCATATTATTTTCATAAGTCGAAAAATATTGAAAACGGAAGTCCTTATCGTCTTTAATTTCCGAGAAAATATCAGATAATTCTTGATGATAGGTTCTCTTATATTTTCGGTCAATTCTATTAAAAAAGTCATAATTCGCCCAAAAGACATGAACGAAAAATGACTCTTTGAAAATGTCATATTTTCCGGAATCTTTTAAAATTTGGAGCGAAGTTTTTGAATTTTTTGCCATAAAGAGTAGCTTCTCTCCTTTAGCCGAAGTCGAATTTCCCTGATTTTCGTCGTTTCGCCAATGAACAAACGGGCGCTTAACTACCGAAATTTTCTTCGCCTTACAAAAAACCTCGGTCATAAACGGAAAATCTTGATAACTCGCACCTTCAGTATCGGGGATTTTGATTTTTTTAATAAAGCTGGCTTTATAAATCGAAGACCAAATCGAAGCATGAAACGCCATAATCCTCGGCCACTCTTCTGGCGAGAAAGCCCCCTCCGGCGCGAATCTTAAATCAACACCGTTTGGATTTCGATAAACCGTATTCTGAGCGCCAGAGCTCTTTGTCGAGCGATAGACATAAAACATTCCTTTAGTAACATCGGTTTTATTTTTCTTCGCATTTTTATAGAGCGATTCATACATATCGTCGTCAATCCAGTCGTCACTTTCGATAATCCCGATATATTCCCCTCGCGCTAAATCAATCCCGCGATTTACCGCTTTAGAATAACCACTATTTTCTTGATGGATCGCGATAACTCGCTTGTCTGCCCGCGCATATTCGTCGACAATCTCTCCGCATTTGTCTGGACTTCCGTCGTCGACTAAAATAACTTCAATATCTTTTAAAGTTTGTTTTAAAATACTATCAACACATTCTCTCAGGTATCTCTCAACCTTATAAATCGGAACCACAATCGAGACTTTGGGCTTTTTCTTCAAATTTCGTGCCACTTTTACCTCCTTTAAAGCCCACCAGCTACTATAAGTATAACATATTTCGTGCTATAATTATAAGAGAAAGAAAAAGGAGTAAAAATGGCTAAAGTTCTTGCAACGGGGGGAATGGGTTATATTGGTTCTCATACAGTCGTTGAGCTAATTAAAAAAGGCTATGAAGTCGAAATTCTAGATAATCTTTATAACTCAAAAGAAACTGTTTTAGATAAGATTGAAAGTTTAACTGGTGTTCGCCCGAAGTTCCATTATGTCGATATGTTAGACGCAGAAAAAGTCGACGAAGTCTTTAAAAACGGAAACTTTACGAACGTAATTCATTTTGCCGGTCTAAAAGCGGTCGGCGAGAGCGTTGAAAAACCGCTTGAATATTATAAAACTAATATCGACGGAACGCTTAATATTTTAAACTCAATGAAAAAATATGGTGTTAAAAATATTATTTTTAGCTCTTCCGCGACTGTCTATGGTGACCCACATCAAGATACTTGCGATGAATCTCTTCCGACCGGCAGGGAACTAACTAATCCTTATGGAAAAACTAAATTCATGATTGAAGAAATCTTAAAAGATGTCTGTGTTGCCGATAAAGACTTTAGCGTTACGCTCCTTCGCTATTTTAACCCGGTCGGAAATCACGAATCCGGTCTTCTCGGCGAAGATCCGAACGGAATCCCGAATAATCTAATGCCGATTATTATGCGTGTCGCGAAGGGCGATATCGAAGAACTTAGCGTCTTTGGCGACGACTATAAAACTCGTGATGGCTCTTGTATTCGTGACTATATCCATGTTGTCGACCTCGCGAACGGCCATATCCTCGCGATGGAACACGAAAAGCCGGGCGTCTCGATTTATAATCTTGGAACTGGAACTGGGACGACCGTTTTTGAAATGATTAACGCCTTTGAAAAAGCAAGTGGCGAAAAATTACCATATAAAGTCGTCGGTCGTCGCGCTGGTGATTTACCGATTTTAACCGCAAATGCCGAAAAAGCCGAAAGGGAATTAGGCTGGAAAGCCGAAAAAACCGTTGAAGACGCAATGCGTGATACAATTAAGTTCTTGCGAGGTTAAATTGGACGCGAAAATTTCGGTTATTATTCCTGTCAGAAATACCGGAAAAGATGCGGTAAAACTAATTTTGAGCATTACAAAATGTTCATATCCTAATTTAGAATTAATCGTCGTCGACGACGGTTCGACTGACGGCTCCGAAAAACTTTTAAAAGAGTTTTCGCGTCAATACAAAATTAAGTTTAAGGGGAAAAAAGTTCCTGATTTAAAAGTTTTCGAAAAAGAAAACGGCGGTGTCTCGAGTGCGAGAAACTTTGGTCTCTCTAAGGCAACCGGAAAGTTTATTGCTTTTACCGATTCGGACGACTCGGTCAATAAAGATTTCTATAAAAAAATGTTTCTCGCCTTAACGAAAAACGATAAGTTAAAATCGCGCGATTTAAAAGTCGCGCTCGCCGTTTCGGGAGTTCATTATACTCGTCTTGGGACGAAATTTGAAAAAGATATTTATTTAAACCCGCTAAAAGGGCGTAATCCGGAAGAAACTTTTAAAGATTTTGTCCTTCGTTCGGCCTATACCGATGGTCGGCTTTACGCCGTCTCAAATAAACTCTTCCGCGCCGACATAATTAAACATTTTAAAATTCGTTTTGACGAAACTATGACTTTTGCGGAAGATACTAAGTTTACCTTAGAATACCTCTCTGCTTGTGACCGAGTCCATTATAATCAGATTGAATTTGTCCTCGAACCGCTTTATCATTATAACTTCGGAACAAAAACCAGTATCGTCGGCGATTCGTCTTTAAGTTGGGGAAATTGGCTTAAAAGTTATCGTGATTTTGAAAAATTCGCCGGAAAAAAACGCTCGAAAATAACAAATAAATATCTCCGTCGCGTTTATCTCCGCTGGAAAGTTTCTCATTCTCTTGCCGTTGCAAGAAGTTCTCAATCTTTCGGCCATAAGTGTCAACACGTTTCTGTTGCTAAGCTTATCCCGGCGGAAATAATTATTAGGTTTAGGCGGTAAAATGAAAAAGATAAAACTTTCGATTCTTGTTCCGGTCTATAACGTTGAAAAGTTTTTAACGCTTTGTCTTGAGAGTATAAAAAACCAAAGTTTTAAAGATTTTGAGTGTCTTTTAATTAACGACGGCTCGACCGATAACTCTCTAGAAATTTTAGAAAACTTCGCGAAAACCGATAAAAGATTTAAAGTTATTAATAAGAAAAACTCTGGCTATGGCGCGAGTTTAAATCTTGGAATAAAAAGGGCTGAAGGCGAATATATCGGGATTGTCGAGCCGGACGATTTTATTCATCGCGACTTTTATCAGACTCTTCTCTCGACCGACGCCGAAGTTATAAAGACTAGCTTCCTCGATTTTTATGGAAAAACTTGGAAAACTTATCCAAAAAAGATGTTTTCTGAAGTTCGAAAAGATTTTCCGGCTAACGGCTGTAAAATCGAGCCGAAAAAGAATCAGCGGATTTTTCTAGTCGATCCGACCGTCTGGTCTGCGGTTTATAAAAGGGAATATCTCTTAAAAAATAATATAAAGTTTTTAGAAACTGAAGGCTCGAGCTATCAGGATATTGGTTTCCAGTTTAAAGCTTTTCTAAAAGCTAAAAAAGTCTTCTGCCTCGAAAAACCGCTTTATTACTATCGTCGTGATAACGAAAACGCAAGCGTAAAATCGGACGGAAAGATTTTTGCCGTAAAAACCGAAAGCGACGAAAACGATCGTTTTATCGAAGATTCTCCGGAGTTTAAAGATATTACTTCTGCCGTTCGTTTTCGTAATTATAACTGGAACCTAAATCGCCTTAAATTAAAATCCGCTTTAAAGTTTGCGAAAATCGCGAAGCTAGATTATAAAAACTCTGACTTTAGCGCGAACTATTTTCTAAAAGAAAGACACTTTCGCGCTCATGAGTTAAAATTTAGTACGAAACATCCAAGTCTCTACGTCTTCTTAAGGCCGACCTTTAAACTAAAAAATCAGTTTTTACAGACGCTTTCAAAAATAAAACACGGGAGGAAAAAATGAATCGAAAAAATCGTATCCTCCTCCTAGAACTAACGAAAACCGATTTTAAACTCCGTTATCAAGGTTCAATCCTCGGTTATCTTTGGGCGATAATCCGTCCGCTCCTCCTCTTCGGGATTTTATATTTAGTCTTCGCGAAGTTTTTACGTTTCGGCTCGGATATCCCCCATTATCCGGTTTATCTTCTTGTCGGAACGGTTCTCTGGAACTTCTTTATTGAGTGTACAAATCAGGGAATCCAATCTCTTTTAATTCGTTCCGACTTAATGCGGAAAATCGCCTTTCCGAAATGGATTATCGTCCTCTCCGCGACTACTACCGCTTTAATTAACCTCGGAATAAATCTAATCGTCGTAGTTATTTTCGCGCTTTTCTCGGGCGTCTCGTTAAGTCTAACGTGGCTTCTCGTCCCGTTCTTAATCCTAGAACTATATCTACTCTCGATTGGCCTTGCGCTTTTGCTCGGCTCGATAAATGTAAAGTTTCGCGATATTCAGAGTATCTGGGAAGTTTTTAGTTCTGCTCTCTTTTACGCCGTTCCGATTATTTATCCGCTCTCGATGGTTACGGTTTATAACGCTTTTTATGCAAAGGTCATTATGTTAAATCCTATTGCTCAGGTCATTCAGGACATCCGTTTTTGTCTAATTACAAAAGAGACCGAAACAACTTGGAGCTTAACCGAAAATCCAGTTTTAAGGATAGCTCCGCTCCTTTTTGTCTGCCTTATCGTCGTTCTCGGTGTTATCGTTTTTAAGAAGAAATCAAAATATTTCGCGGAGGAAATCTAAATGAAAAAAAATATTTACGCGATTGAAGTCAAAAATCTTTCAAAATCTTTTAAGCTCCCGACCGAAAAATCTTCAGGCCTGAAACAAGCTATTTTTAATCGCCTAAAAGGCATTAAGGGGTATACGAAGCAGGAAGTATTAAAAGATATTAGTTTTAAGGTTAAAAAAGGCGAATTTCTCGGAATTGTCGGAAGAAACGGCTCCGGAAAATCAACGCTCTTAAAAACCCTTAGTCAGATTTATGTTCCGGACTCTGGCAAAATTAAGGTTAACGGCTCGCTCGTCCCATTTATTGAGCTTGGCGTCGGGTTTAACCCCGAGCTGACTGGAAAGGAGAATATTTATTTAAATGGCGCCTTGCTCGGCTTCTCGAATCAAGAGATGGATGAAATGTATGACGAAATTGTTGCGTTTGCTGAGCTAGAACCGTTTATGAATCAGAAATTAAAAAATTATTCAAGCGGTATGCAGGTTCGGCTCGCCTTTTCGATTGCGATTCGCGCGAAAGGCGATATTCTGATCTTAGACGAAGTTCTTGCCGTTGGCGACGCCGCGTTTCAAGAAAAATGTAATCAGTATTTTAGCGGCTTAAAGGGCGAACAAACCGTTATTATCGTTACTCACGACATGGAAAATGTAAGACGTTTCTGCGACCGCGCAATCTTGCTCGAAGACGGTAAAATTATAAAAGACGGAAAGCCGGAAAAAGTCGCCGAAAGCTACCTAAAACTTTTTAAATAAATTTGCGAAAACTATAATATAAAAATCCATTAGTCGAAGAAAGTAAACGAATATAATTTTGGCGTTTAAAATCGATGTATGGATTTCTAAAATATTCTGCTTTATTTTTTAAAATCTTTTTTCGATAAATCTTAAAATATTTTTTCGGAATCTCGCCTTTTGCTGAAAAATCGACAAATTGTAAAAAGGCTAGAAGTTCGGAATATTTCGCCGCGAGATATAACCTCGAATCTTTCTCTTCTTTTTTAAAGATTTTCATCGCTTCTTTCGCGCTCTCTACTTTTGCTTTTAATCTTTCTAAAGTTTTTTCTGAATTAGTAATTGAGCTTTCTCGATAAACATAATTATAAATTGATTTTGAGACATAAGAAACTTTTTTTGCCCGAATTAAAAGCTGAAAAGTTGTAAAATTATCCTCGTGGTTTTTCCCGTCCGGGAATCTAATCCCGCGAAAGAGCGTTTTCTTATAGAGCTTGTTCCACGTTAAAACTTCCATGTTTTCTTGTCTTGTTAAGAGGCGGATTGTTGCGTTTCTTCCGGAGATAACTTCCGGCTCTCTTAAAAAAGTTTTAGAATCGTTCTTATAAATTTCGGTATATCCAGAAATCGCAATATCCGAACCGCTCTGAAGAATAGAACTATAAAGCGAGCCTAAAAACTCCGGATCAATATAATCGTCCCCGTCGACGAACGCTAAATATTTACCTTTTGCTTTTGAAATACCGAAGTTTCGCGCGGAAGAAAGACCTTTATTTTTCGTATGATAGACTAAAAATCTTTTATCTTTTTCGGCTAGTTTAGAACAGACCGAAAGGGAATTATCGGTCGAGCCGTCGTCGACTATAATAACTTCGAAATTCGGATATTTTTGTAAAACGAGCGATAAAAGACATTTTGAAATCTCCCCCTCGAGGTTATAAACCGGAACTATAACTGAAATCAGCTCCGAGTTTTGCATCTAAACTCCTAAGGTTTCAACGAAATCAAGCGCGTTTCGGATTGCCTTATCCATGTCCCAATACTGATAAGCGCCGAGCCTTCCGCCAAGCGTAATATTCGGATAGCGGTCGGCGAGAAGTTCGACATATTGACTATAAAGGTTCTCATTTTCGGCGTTATTGATTGGATAATATGCTTCGCCGCCTCGGACAAAATCCGCTGGATATTCGCGCACCGCGTAAGACTTCGGCTGGGCGATAATTTCCGGCTCGTGAATCTGATAATATTTATAGAAGTGTGTTCTCGTATAAGCGACGTCGGAATCTGCCTCGTTAATAACGGCATGACCGAGTTTCGAGTCGGCTCCGTCTTCCGTGTTTTCATCGACCCATTCCGCCTCGAAGCGAAGGGAACGATATGGTAAAACCCCAAGTTCATAATCAAGCAGCTCGTCGACCTGTCCACAATAAACCACTGGTATTTCCGCCGGAATTTCGTCCATAATCGCGATAAAATCGGTCGAAAGTCTAACTTCGATATTCGGGCTACTTAACATTTTCTCAACGATTTTTCCGTATCCATTTATCGGAATACCTTGATATTTCGCAGTCATAAAATATCTATCATCAGTCGAATAGCGAACTGGAATTCGCGAGAGAATATCTGCCGAAAGATTTTCCGCGCTTGTTGACCATTGTTTCTCAGAATAATTTTTAATAAAGGTCGTGTAAAGTTTTTCTCCAACTAGCGAGATTCCTTTTTCTTCGAAGTTTTTTGGTTCTGTAATTCCGGCTTTTTTCGCCTCGTTTGCGACAAACTCTTCCGCTTCTTCTGGCCCCATGTTTGTCCCGTAAAGTAAGTTAATCGTATTGAGATTTATCGGCATCGGATAAAGTTTTCCATTATGTCTTGTCGGGACGGTATGGATATAATTATTAAATTCAGTAAACTTTGTAATATATTCCCAAACTTCCTCATCTTCTGTATGAAAAATGTGTGAGCCGTATTTATGGATTTCGACTCCAGTTTTCTCGTCGCGATATGAATAAGCGTTTCCCGCGACATGATTCCTTCTATCTAGAACTAAAACTTTTTTACCTCTTTCGGCGATTTTATTCGCGACTGTTGCACCATAAAATCCTGCTCCCACTACGATTAAGTCATATTTTGAGTAATCTTCCATATCTCTATTTTAACATATCTTATCTAAAATAAAAAACGCCTCGTAAAGAGGCGTTAATTAACTAGATTACGATAATTAATACGAGCGACGCAAGCGCTAACCCGACTAGAACGAACCAAATCCAAGAGAATTTTCCGGTCTTTTTTAAAGTTCTAACATAATCTGCATCTTCGACGAAGTCCGGATCGTCTTGTTCTGTCTGTCCCGCGCGATTTCGAAGATCCGCCGCAATTCGGTCGTTAAGCTCAGTTCTTCGTTCTGTTTCTTTATGGACAATAACTCCCATTTTACCTCCTTTAACTAAAAACTATAAAAAGCACTTATCCTATTTTACCATACTTTTTATGATTATGTTAATCAAAAGTGTCTACCTATATACTCGTCCCAAGATAAGTTATCCTCGCGTAGCCATTACCGGTTTTACTATAATCTGCTGTTGGCGTAGCAGAGACGTTTGTATTAGAGTAGGTTCTTGTATTAGCATCACTTGAGGTTGTGCAGGAATAACACGTCATGTGTTTGGTAGTTCCGCCGCCAGAAATTAGGTTTGAGGAACCAATGTAACCGGAACCACCAGTTCCGCCAAAGATATTGCAGTTGTCGCCGACAGAGCCTGCAGTTCCGCCATAATACCCTCCACCTCCGCCGCCGACTACGTTATAGGCCGTGCAAGCATTAGAACCTTTACCGAAAGACCCATTACCACTAGTGCATTGATTTAAACTTACTGCCTTTCCGCCAGTAGTTTGCGATCCGCCAGTTGGCAGGGAGCCGTAACTATGGTTATAACATCCGTCATAGTTAGCACGATTCCCCTGTATGCCGCCAGAATGAGAACCAGCAGCTATCTGACAAGTGCAAGAATAATTGCTTGCGTCCGATGCTCCTCCGCCTGCACCAGCAACTATTAGAATATCTGAAACTTTTGCAGATAAAGTTGCTAATAACCCAGACGATTTTGCAATATGCGTCGCTCCGCCACCAGAGCCGGAGTGGTCAGTTCCGGTTCCTCCTCCGTTATAGCCGGCCGTAGTACCATATTGACCTGCGCCACCTACGTTAATATAATATTTTGAATTCGTAGCGGAATATGCCACCCCAGTAGAATAACTCCCGTACCCTCCGATTAAACCGCTTTTGCCGCCTCCGCTCGCACCCCAAACTTCAAGTTTATAATACCCACTATACGGCACAGTCCACGTTTGCTCACCGCCTGTATAGCTAAAGTTCTTTACATAGTCTACAATAGTCCACTTCGCCTTAAGCACAACCGCCATCGCGTTACTTGTATTCGGGTTCGTATTTCCGGTATAAATATTGGAAGGTTTATTTTATCTAATAAGAGGCAAAAAAGAGAGGCTTGGCCTCGAAGCAGAGCTTCCAAGTCGCCTCTCAATATCTATATTATACCAAATTATTTCTTAAAGTTTTCCACAAGCATAACAGCTTTATAATTACAGCAAATTAAAACATAAAAACTACTAATTTCAAGGCTTGAAATACATAAGTTACTTGCGGTATAATGAGAGTGGATACAATTTTAACATATTAACAAATCCTATTTTTATAGATAGGAGTACAATTCATATATTAACAATCATCATGCGCAAGGTAGGCGTCATTAGGACGACAAAGCATGATGGATCAAGGTTTGCTCCGAGATTTGTTAATATGTAGAGTTGTATCCAACCTAGTGGCGCCTTATTGTTTCTTAGAGTGTTAGAAACTAAGGTGTCGCCTATAAAAAAATAGGAGATACAATGACAAACCTTTCCACGAACAATATTTTATCTTTTGTAGCAGTTTTCTGCTCATTTTTATTATTAACCTTAACAGTAAGTCTAATAACTTCTAGTCCTGAATATACTGAGGCTACTACCACTTCTGCTTCTGCCGGCTCTTCTGCCTGTTCAGCTTCTATCTCTAATGATGATACTGTTTCTATCCCTATTACCCCTACCTCAACTCAAACTGAATATACTACTACGAATAATATTACATTTAGTAATACTTGTACTGCTGGTTCTTATATTTACATTAATACTAATAGTACTACTAATAACTCACTGACGCGCACCGGGTCTGATACTGGTGTTAAAACTATTTCTGCTGTAGCTGGAGCAAGTGGACTCACGGACAATACTTGGGGTTTCAAAGTTGATGGAAAGGCTTTCTCTCAGGTTCCTGTCTCTACTACTCCAGCTGTTCTTTATTCTAGTACAAGTGTAGAGACTAATAAGACTATAGGAGTTACTTATGGTGTTAAACTAGATAATACCCTTCCTTCTGGTACTTATACTAATGATGTTGTCTATACGGTTGTGGTAGATAATAGGTGCCTACAATATACATTATCCTTTGTAGATGAAGATGGTACTACTACCCTATATCCTAATATTAATGTTAACTATGGGAGTAACGTAGATTTATCTGCTTATACTCCTACTAAGACTGGTTATACCTTTGCCGGATGGACTAATGGTTCCAATATTTATACCGGAAATACGAACCCGAATACAAGTAACGCGATGGCGGTTGTGCTTAGAGCAAAATGGATACCAATTTTCTATACAATTACTTATATGCAGGACATGACAAGTAGTGTTTGCAATACAGTTCAGACTCCAGTCGCTTCAGCAACTACAAGTGTTACAAAAGACACTTATTCATCCTATGGCAAATCCACTTCCTATATTCCAGAAACAACATTAATTGATTCAAGAGATAATAATACATACAGAATTAGGAAGCTCGCGGATGGGAACTGCTGGATGACGGAGAATTTAAGAATTATCGGCAAAACCTTGGATTCTTCAACTTCTGATATATCTTCCGGAAGTTTTACCGTTCCGTCAACTTCGCTTTCGGAATTTTCCGGATATAACAAAAACAATGCATATTTAAATAGCCACGGGGGATACTATTCTTTCTATACAGCAACTGTAGGTTGGGGGACAACGAGCGTAACAAGCGGTAATGCTAGTAACTCAATATGTGCGAAGAACTGGCGACTTCCAACTGGGGACCCTGCCGGCGAGTTTCAAACACTTTACAGTTACTACCCAAGCGCAGCATCATTAAGAAGCGCTCCCGTTGATATGGATTTTAATGGGAATGTATATAATGGCAACTTTCGAGAATATGAGCTCGGGACTTTTTATTGGTCATCTACAGCATCTAGAGATATAACCGCCTATTTCATAAACATATGGAACCAAACTGTTAATGCGAGTTGGAGTAACCAGAAGGATCTCGGGCTATCAATTCGTTGTGTTGCTAGGTAATTTTACTTAATATTCCTCTTATGCTTTATTTCTTCTCTTAAAAATGATATAATTTTCTTAAATTATGGAAGAAATTAAACAGAAACTAAAGGAAGTTATCTCAAAGCTCTACCAGCTTGACTTTGAGCCGAGTATGACGGAAGCTCCGAAAAATTTTGAAGCGGATTATTCGACTAATCTCGCGATGGCGATTTCGAAACAAGTCGGGAAAAGCCCGAGAGAAATCGCCGAAGAAATTAAAAATGAAGTTACGAATAACGTAAAGTCGCTCGAAGTTGAAATCGCTGGCCCCGGCTTTTTAAATTTTAAAACTTCTGACGAATACTTTAAAACTGAAATTGCAAAATTAAGTGATAATTTTTCAGAGACCATCGCTCAAGACGATTATAAAAACCAAACTATTATCTGTGAGTTCTCCGACCCTAACCCATTTAAAGTCCTTCATGTTGGACATCTCTATACTTCGATTGTTGGCGACAGTATCTCGAGATTAATTGAATTTTCAAAAGGAAAAGTTATTCGTGCTAATTTTGGCGGAGATGTCGGACTTCACGTCGCAAAAACGCTTTATTCCGTAATAAAAAACGGCGACGATACGAACGATATTGAAAAAATCGCAAAAAATTATGTCGAGGGAACGAAGGCTTATGAGGAAGATGAGACGGCTCATGCCGAAATTACAAAATTAAACCAAACTATCTATGCGATTGCAAAAAGTGGACCAGATTTTCAATATAACGACGTCGAAAAAGCTAAAATCGCGAAACTTTACTTCACTGGTCGCGAAACTAGCTACAATTACTTTAAGGATTTCTATTCAAAAATTGGCGTAAAATTTGATAAATATTATCCTGAATCGACCGTCGCCGAAAGGGGTCTAAAAGAAGTAAAGGCACATCCAGAAACTTATGAAGAAAGTGATGGCGCAATCGTCTATAAAGGCGAAAAAGACGGTCTTCATACTCGCGTTTTTATCAATAAAAACGGTCTCCCAACTTATGAAGCAAAAGATGTCGGTTTAATTTTTACAAAATATGATGATTATAAATTCGATAAATCAATCGTCATAACCGGAAACGACATTATCGATTATATGAAAGTCGTTCTAACTTCAATCTCGAAATATGCGCCAGAACTTACTGAAAAGACATTACATTTAACTCACGGAAATGTCCGTCTCCCAGGGAACGAGAAAATGAGCTCGAGAAAAGGGAATTTCTTAAAAGCAATCGACGTTCTAAACGCCGTAAACGACGCGCTTAAAAATGAACACGAAACAAGCGACGAAAAAGTTTCGCTCGGCGCGACAAAATATGCTTTCTTAAAATATAAAATCGGCGGAGATATTATTTTCGACCCGAAAGAATCTGTAAAAATGACCGGAAATTCGGGACCTTATCTTCAATATTCTGCGGTTCGCGCCTCGAAAATTATCGGGAACCTCTTAAAAGACGGCGTCTCCGCGAAAAATGAAAAATGGGAGTTAAGCGAGCGTGAGCGTGAACTAATTAAGAAAATTATTGCCTATAAAAATGAATTGAATTCAGCAATAAAAGAACTCTCGCCGAACAAACTTTGTAATTATCTTTATGAACTCGCGCAAGAATTTTCTAGGTTTTATGAAACAACTAAAGTTGCAGGTTCTGAATTTGAATTTGAACGAGGACAAATTGTCTTAGCTTATCTAAAAGTTTTAACGCACGGATTATCGCTTCTCGGAATTGAAGTTCCAGAAAGGATGTAAATGAAAAAAGCAAAATTACTTTGGATTGATTTAGAAATGACCGGACTTGAGCCGGAAAAAGACCGAATTTTAGAAGTCGCTTGTATCGCGACCGACTGGGACTTTCACGAAGTCTCAAGAATGACCGCCGTTGTAAAAGTCCCAGAAGAAGTTATTAAAGAGCGAATGGTCGGGGAATTTTGGGAGAAAAATCAAGAGAGCTATAATTCTTTAATTTCTCAAAATAAAACCGGCGAGCCGAGCGAAAAAGTCGAAGAAAAAGTCTTAGAATTTGTCGATAAAAACTTCGGAAAAGACGTAATTCTCGCCGGAAACTCGATTCACCAAGACCGAAGATTTATCCGTAGCGAGTGGAAAAGGTTAAACGAAAAATTATATTATCGAATGTTCGACGTTTCCGCATGGAAAGTTTATTTTGAAAATGCGATGGACATTAAATTCGCTAAACGCGACGCTCATCGCGCTCTCGACGATATTGAAGGCTCAATCGAAGAGATTAAATATTATTTAAAGCGCGTTCGCGGCTCGAAGTTTGAGGAGAAGAAATAATGGACTTTAATATCAACAACGTTTCCGGAATTGGCGACTTTACGACCGAAGATTTAATTTTAAAAGAGAAAAAAGTCGGTAAAATTTTTTACGCGCCAAATTCTAAAGCTTTTGTTATTTTAAACGAAAATAAAACTCTCGAAGTTAGAACCGATAGAAACCTTTCGAAGTTATTACAAGAAAAGTTTGAGAGCGTTATGAAGTCTCGTTATTTCGGAAACGGCGGGATAGAAATCGTCCTGTCAGGACAAATCCCGCAGGACGAAATTTATGATTTAGTAAGACTAAGCTATAATTTAACTATTTCTTAGTATTTTTCTTAATATCTTCGAGGAGCGCAATAATTTTTGCATTATCGCTCGGTCCCGCCGTCGCTTCTTCCTCTTCTTTAAAATCAATCCTAAATCTAGTAATAAATTTAACGAAAACAAAGACGCAGAACGCAATAATTAGAAAATCGACTACGGCCTGTAAAAAGTTTCCGTATTGAAGTCTTACGCCTGCTCCGTTTCCGAGCCAGTTTGGAATTGTTATATAAAGATTTGTAAAGTCGACACCACCGATAATCGCCCCGACAATCGGCATAATTAAATAGTCGACAAGCGCCGTAACAATCTTTCCGAACGCAGAACCAATGACGACACCTACTGCGAGGTCGACAATGTTTCCTTTATTGATAAATTCGGCAAATTCCTTTACGACCTTAGGTTGTTTCTTTCCGATTTTAGCGATTTTCGCCTTCGCGGCTTCATGTCGCTCTTTTGCTGCTTCGGCGTGCGCCTTCGCAGTTTCTTTAATAGATTTTTTACTCATAATAACCTAATTATAAAACGTTTCTTCAAAAACTTAAAGCATAACCGGTTCGCGGGACAAAAGTCTTATATAAAATAGAAAAACCTTAAAATAAAATCTTTCATTAGTATGATCATGACTAATCCTAAAATTAAAAATGGCCCAAACGGAATATGGCGATCTTTTTTAATTATCGCCGCCGGAATCGCATAAACCGAAGCTAACATATTCGCTAAAAATAATTCAATTACCGCGAGAAACGGTGTTCCTAAAAATATCGCGATTGAAATACATAAAATCCAATCGCCTCCCCCGACCCATTTCTCCTTTGAAACTAAAAACAGAAGATAATAAATCCCGGCTAAAATCCCGACCGACATTAAAATCTGTAAAACGTCGCCACCGTTCATGACTTGATATAAAATCGCTAACGGAATTTCTAGAATCATTAAGAAGACTGGTAACTCTCCCCATTTCGCGTCGAATATAAGTAAAATCCAAAAAATTACAAACGAAAGACCTAAAATTAGAAGATTAAAATTAAAACCGACTTGAATTGAAAGAGCTAGAAAAACTAGCCCAAGCCCGACTTCGGCTAAAATCTCCGCGACGCCGATTTTAGCCTTACATTTTCGGCACTTTCCGCGCAAAATTAGCCACGAAATAATCGGAATATTATCATACCACGCTAAACGTTTTTTACATTTCATACAAATTGAACGATTCCCGAGTTTCGCAGGTTTTTCGTGAATTCGCCAAGCCTGACAACAAGCGAACGAACCGAAAACCGCTCCAAAAATGAACATAAATAAAGTCTCTATCATGATTTTGTCTCGCTATGAAATTTTTCGTGGACTTCTCGAAGATGCGGGTCAGTTACGTGAGTATAAATCTGAGTTGTCGCGATATTCGCGTGTCCAAGTAGGCTCTGAACCGAGCGTAAATCCGCTCCGTTCATTAAAAGATCCGTCGCGAAAGAATGTCTTAAAGTATGCGGTGTAACATGTTTTGTTATTCCGGCCTTTCTTGTGTAGTTTTGAACGATTCTCTCAATCGAACGCGGGGTAAGCCGTCGATAATCTCCCGAAGTCGAAGGCATCTGGAGATTTTGAGAATTATTTAAGAAAAGCGCCGGTAAACTGTCGGTTCTCGCATCGAGATAATCTTTGACGCGTTCCGCCGTTGACTGGTCGATAAAAATCGGACGGTCTTTTCGACCTTTTCCGCGAACGACAAATTCGCGACGCTCAAGATTTATACTGTCGCGATTTAACTTACAGAGTTCCGAAACACGCAGTCCTCCTGAAAATAGAAGCTCGATAATTGCGCGGTCTCGAAGTCCAGTTTCCGTATCGGTCGGGATTTCGTTTAAAAGTCTTTCAATCTCGTCATAATGTAAAAACGTTACTTGTTTTTTCGCGGCGCGCGGTAAGTCGACTAAACTTGGATCGAGACAATTAATTCCGCGTTTCGCGAGATATTTTAAAAATCCGCGAAGCGCAATTAAATGATAACTTTGAGTTAAAGCGGAAAGCCTTTCGTGGTTCTGGTTATCTTCAAAACGGTTAAGTTTTAGGCGGTATTTTCGGAGCATTTCTGGTGTAATGTCTTTAGGTCTTAAGTCATCTCCTTCGATTTCTTCCGCACAAAGCGTATAAAATCTATCGAGATATAGACGATAGTTTTCAATCGTTCGAGTCGAACGGCCTTTTTCGATTTCGAGGCTTTCCAGAAAATCGGTAATTAGCTCAGAAATATACATAACTATATTATATCATATAGCATAAGCGTGATATAATATACCTATATGGATCCGCAAAATAGAAATATGTCCGAGAATGTCGACTACGACCAAAAGGTCGTAGATAGTCATATCGACATGAATCCGCCTCAAATCGTCGAGCCGGCGACAGGTAGCTCGGTTATTGTTGAGCCAAAAAATCCCGTTCCAAGTAACGGTTTTCCGATTGGTTATGGTCCGAATGAACACTTGAAGAAAATTGAGAAGCCGAAAAAACCGAAGTTTCGCGAACGCCTTAAACACGCTAGAAAGAAATTATCTTTAAAGGCGAAAATTTTAATTATTACAATCCCGACCGCGCTAATTCTTTTAATTACTGGTTTTATTATCTATGCGAACATTACTGGAATGTTTAAAATCGACTATTCTGGGACTTATCTCGCGGCAAAAAATCTCAGAACGGAGATGCAAAAACTTCGCTCCGACTCGAACTGTGACCGTGTTGTTGAATATGTCAATAATCAATATACCTCGAAAGACACTTTCTCGAAATATGTCGAAGGTTGTAAGACGGTCGGCGAGGGTGTCGATATGAATGTTGTTAATGCGATAAGTGATACTGCCGGAGTCTTAAGAGATGCAGAAATTAGAAAACGCTATGATATTTTAGTAATCGCGATTAAAACCGCGAAAGAGGGAAATAGTGACGTCGAGAAAACTTTGAGACTCTATACACTTTGGCATTCTTGGATTCTTGCGGAGTCGGACGGAAATATCGCGCATAACGACTGGGACTGGACAGAAGCAGATTTAAAAAATGCTTCGGAAATCTTAACTAACTCGGACGTTACGGAGTTTAAAGAATATGGCGAAAAATGGTTGACTCTAAAACAAGAAGCCGCCGTCGCGACAAACCTCTATTATCACCACGATCCTTCTCAAACAGATTTAAAAACACTATATGACGATATGGTCGCAAAACAAAATGCCTTTTCTGAATTTAAAAAAGAGAATGAGCCAGAAATTACCGAACTCTTTCCGCTAGAGCTTGTCGATATGGCAAAATTATATTCTAAGTTTGAAGATTTTTATGATTATCTCCGTGAAACTTACCAGAATAACTATAATCCGGTTACTGGTGGTTGTAAGGAACTCGTAAACGGAATTGTTTGCGACTAATTACTCTATAAATCCTTTGACAAAATAAATAATTATTTCATAATTATAAGTTGAAACAAAGCCTAAAGAAAGGAGTATTTTTTATGATTTATGGCTATATCCGCGTTTCAACCGATAAACAAACTCTCGAAAACCAGATTTTCGAAATTAATAATTTTTGTAAAAAACAAGGTTTAAAAATCGACGGCTGGATTTCCGAAACGATTTCTGGCGCTAAAAATTATGATAAACGACGTCTCGGAAAATTACTTCGAAAAATTAAAAAAGACGATTTAATTATTTGTGTTGAGCTCTCAAGGCTCGGACGTAACCTCTTTATGATTATGGAAATTTTAAATATCTGCATGACGAAAGAGTGTCAAGTCTGGACAATTAAAGACGGCTATCGGCTCGGCGACGATATTCAAGCAAAGGTTCTCGCGTTCGCATTCGGACTTTCTGCCGAAATCGAAAGAACTTTACTTTCGCAGAGAACAAAAGAGGCTATGAACCGCCTTAAAGCCGAGGGAAGAAAACTCGGACGCCCTGTCGGAACATTTTATCAGGAATCATATAAACTTTATGGAAAGGAGGGGCGGATTCTCGCTTATATGAACCTAGGTCTTTCTTGGACTAAAATCGGAAAGCGTCTCCGCTGTCACCATCAAACTGTCCAGCGTTACGTCGAAAAATATATGCCGGAATATACTAATTTTAACTATCTTAACCCAGCGACTTTCCCGAAAGCGAGAGAAGAGGTCTAGACTTTTTCGCTAAAAAATGATAAAATATATGCGTTTTATGGAAGATAATTATATTAAGGTCCGCGGAGCAAGGCAACATAACTTAAAGAATATAGATGTCGATATTCCGCGCGAGAAGCTCGTCGTTATAACCGGTCTTTCCGGTTCGGGAAAATCGAGCCTTGCTTTTGATACAATTTATGCCGAAGGACAGAGACGCTATGTCGAAAGTTTATCTAGTTACGCTAGAATGTTTCTCGGCGTAATGGATAAGCCAGATGTCGATACGATTACTGGTCTTTCTCCTGCGATTTCGATTGATCAGAAGTCTACTTCTAGGAACCCCCGCTCGACCGTCGCGACCGTGACCGAAGTTTATGATTATCTCCGTTTACTCTTTGCGCGCGTCGGAATCCCGCATTGTCCAGTTTGTCATCGCGAAGTCCATCGTCGTTCTGTCGAAGATATTGTGAACGAAGTTATGAAACTTCCGCTCGGGTCGAAATTGATGCTCCTCGCCCCAGTTGTCCAACAGAAAAAAGGCGAGTTCCAGCATATCTCTGAACAATATATTCAAAAAGGCTTTAGTCGCGTTCGTGTCGACGGAATTGTTTATGCGCTCGACGAATTTCCAGAGCTTGAGAAAAACCTTAAACACGATATCGAAATTGTTGTCGACCGGTTTATTTTAAGTCCGGATTTATTATCACGTATTTCCGGTTCGATTGAACAGGCTTTAGAACTCGGAAACGGGATTATAAAACTCTTAAAAATTACTGATAATTCCAGTAGTATCGAAACAAAAAACCTCGGCGAATCTGAAGTCTTTACCTTCTCTCAGAGATATGCTTGTGAATATCACCCAGACGAGCTAATTCCGGAACTTGAGCCACGTCTGTTCTCATTTAATGCTCCGCAAGGTGCCTGCCCAACTTGTACTGGTCTAGGTAGCCGTCTCGAAATTGATCCGAATCTCGTCTTTAATAAAAACTTAACTATCGCCGAAGGCGGAATTCGTCCGTTTAACCGAATTCGCGACGATTCTTGGTGGATGAAACGACTTTCCGCCGTCGCCGCGCGCCATAATTTCAGTATTTATACTCCGATTAAAGATTTAACCGAAGAACAACGCCAAATTATTCTCTACGGAACAGGCAACGAAAAATATCAGGTAAATATTATCGGCTCTGGAAAATGGCAAAACGGCGCGACTTATGAATCGACCTACGAAGGCGTTATTCCGACTTTGGAACGTCGCCATAAAGAGACCGATTCCGACTTTATCCGAAAAGATATTGAACGCTTTATGCGTATCCGCGAGTGTCAAACCTGTCATGGCGCAAGGTTAAAACCGTCGGTTCTCGCCGTAACGATTCACGGTCTAAATATCGTCGATATGTGCAACCTCGATGTCGATGCGACGCTCGAAGTCTTAAATCAAGATTTAGAATTCTCCGAATCGGAACAAATTATTGCAAAGCCGATTTTGAAGGAGATTAGGGAACGTATTAAATTTATGCAAGATGTCGGTCTCGGTTATCTCGAGCTTGGTCGCGCCGCGAACACCCTTTCTGGTGGCGAAGCGCAGAGAATTCGCCTCGCGACACAAATCGGCTCTGGTCTTCAAGGTGTTCTCTATGTCCTCGACGAACCGTCAATCGGTCTCCACCAGAGAGATAATGATAAACTAATCGCGACTTTAAAACATTTACGCGACTTAAAAAATACCGTTCTCGTCGTCGAACATGACGAAGATACGATGTTAAGTTCTGATTATCTAATCGACATCGGCCCGAAAGCCGGAACGCTCGGCGGGGAAGTTGTCGCGGTCGGAACTCCGGAAGAAGTAAAAAATAATGAAAACTCGATTACCGGAAAATATCTCTCCGGAAAACTAAAAATCGAAACTCCGAAAAAGCGTCGCAAGGCTAAAAAAGGTAAAGAGCTAGTTATTAAAGGCGCGCGCGAAAATAATCTTAAAAATATTGATGTCCATTTTCCGCTTGGTGTTATGACGGTTGTTTCGGGTGTTTCTGGCTCTGGAAAATCGACTTTAGTCAATGAGATTCTAGCGAACGAACTCCTTGCGAAGTATCACCGTGCTCAAACCGTTCCGGGCGAACATGACAATATTGAAGGAACTGAAAATCTCGATAAATGTATCGTAATCGACCAGTCGCCAATTGGTCGAACTCCGCGCTCTAACCCTGCGACTTACACTGGTGTCTTTAACCAGATCCGCGAACTTTTCGCAAAA
This sequence comes from Candidatus Saccharimonadota bacterium, assembly GCA_017406985.1. GTDB lineage: Bacteria > Patescibacteriota > Saccharimonadia > Saccharimonadales > Saccharimonadaceae > Nanosyncoccus. Next base: position 275,955 of record JAFQXL010000004.1, on the reverse strand, counting down.
CAACCAGAAGCGGAAATCCGTGGCTATAAAGCAGGCAGATTTAGTTTTAATATTAAAGGTGGACGCTGTGAACATTGTCAGGGCGACGGCGTTAATAAGATTGAAATGCACTTCCTCCCGGACGTCTATGTAACTTGTCCGGCTTGTCACGGTAAACGCTATAACCGTGAGGCGCTAGAGATTAAATATAAGGGTAAAGACATTTCCGAGGTTTTAGATATGACAATCGACGAAGCAGTTGAATTCTTCGCGAATATCCCGTCGATTGCGCCGAAACTAAAGACAATAAAAGAAGTTGGACTTGGCTATATTAGACTCGGACAGCCGGCGACAACTTTCTCTGGCGGCGAGGCTCAAAGAATTAAGCTCGCAACCGAGCTTTCCCGCCGCAGTACTGGTCGAACCCTCTATATTCTCGACGAACCGACTACCGGCCTTCATACTGACGACGTAAAACGCCTCCTTCAAATTTTAAATCGTCTTGTCGACGGCGGAAACTCAATGATTATTATTGAACATAATCTCCACGTTATAAAATCTGCCGACTGGATTATTGATATGGGCCCAGAGGGCGGCGGAAAGGGCGGACAGGTTATCGCCGAGGGGACTCCGGAAGACCTCGCAAAGCGAAAAGATACCCCGACCGGTCTATTCTTAAAGACTGTATTATAGAAACAGGGAAGAACCCCTTGTAAAAATCTGAAAATTTGGTATAATAATTAGAAGTTGTAAAATAAAGGAAATATATGTCTGAAAACAAGTTAAATTTGAACGCTCGAACTGTTTCTGGCAAGAAAGTTGCGGGACTTCGAGCCGAAGGTCTTATCCCTTCCGTTATCTATGGCGAGGGCGACCCGATTTTAGCGCAATCCGCTTATAATGAAACCGAGAAAGTTCTTCTTTCCGCCGGATATCACTCTACGATTGATGTCGATATCGACGGTAAAAAGAAACTCGTCATCGTTAAAGATGTTAATCTTGATCCGGTTTCTCGTAAAATCGTTAACGTCGAGTTTCAAGCTGTCTCGGCTGACCGCGCGATTGAAGCGACAACCCCGATTACAATTATTAACTTCGAAACATCTAACGCTTCTAAAGCTCACTACACAATTCTTCAAGTTATGGAAGAAATTGATGTTAAAGCTAAACCGTCTGACCTTCCGAAAGAACTTATTATCGACGCCGCTAACCTCGCGGATCTCGACGATAAGCTTACTCTCGCAAATATCGACCTTCCGAAAGGCGTTGAATTCGCTGATAAAGAAATCGAACTTAGCCAGCCTATCGCTATTCTCTCTGACCCTGCGGCGGAAGCTGCGGCTCGTGAGGCTGAAGAGGCTGCTGCGAAAGAAGCCGGCGAAACTGCTGCGGCCGATGTCCCGAGCGATAACGGTTCGAAACCTGAAGAAAACGCTGAACAAGCTGAAAATAAGGAATAAAAACTTAAAAATAAGTCCCAAAACGGGACTTATTTTTTTATGTCTTATGTTATAATGGAACAATGAATAGAGTGGAGGTGAGTGTTGACTCCAGTGCTAGTTCTGATGATGTTTGGAACGCTTTAAACAGAGGGGAAAGTTGGAGTGATTTTGAGGCTCAAGAAAATAACTGGTGGGATAATGAAGACGAAATCGACTGGGATACTGATATTCTCTCCGGTAAAAAGATAAAAACTGAAACGAGAAGGCTCAAGCCTAAAAACGTTATCTCTGATATTGCGCCGAATTTTAGTGGCGACAACCTTAATAAATCGAAGCTTGTTAATGTGAAGAAAATAAACAGTAACACTCGAAAAATTCAAGTTATCGACGCTAGCGACTCTGTCGCTTAAGCGTTTGTATGTCCGACGTAAGCGATATTATGCGCTAGAGCTTGGTCTTGTAATTTTGCTTGGCGGACAAGGTCGTCGACACAAGAGTTAACTGAATGCTTAACGCGCTCGCGCTCTTCCGCCTTCTTTCCGTCATTCCAACGGTCTAGCGTCCCGACAAGATAACCCGTAATTCGGCGGAGACGCTCGAAGCGGTCGTTCATAAAATATTCTGTATGTTCATTAAAATAAGCTTCGGCCTTTTTCTCGTCGCCAAACTTTAAAATCAAAGAAACTCCGAGCTCGACAAGAACGCTTACGTGCATATTCTCATATTTATCGACCGATTTTAAAGCTTCTTTAATTTCGGCTTCTGGAATTTTTACATATTTATTTAACGATTTCGAGAAACGCGCAAAGTCGAATTTAGTTATATCAGCTTGGCTTTTATAGATAATATTTTTCATTTTTAGCACCCTTTTATTAAAATCTTAAGTTATTCTGCTTATGATTATAAACGCTACATATAGCGTTTGTCAATACTTTTTAACGCTAAATATAGCGTTTTTCTAAAAAATCTCGGATTTGATATTATATACTAAAATATGGTATAATAACAGATAAGAGTTAACGAAAGGAATGAAATTAATCTTCGAATCGGCATTGTCGGATTACCAAATGTAGGAAAGAGTACACTTTTTAATGCTTTGACGAACGCCGGTGCGCTTGCCGCGAATTATCCTTTTGCGACGATTGAGCCGAACGTTGGAATCGTTCCGGTTCCGGACGACCGTCTTGACGTTCTCGCAAAAATGTATGAAACTGAAAAAGTCGTTCCGGCGACGGTCGAATTCGTCGATATTGCGGGGCTAGTTGCGGGCGCGAGTAAAGGCGAAGGTCTCGGTAATAAATTCCTCGCGCATATCCGCGAGTGTCAGGCGATTTGTCATGTTGTCCGAGCTTTCGTGAATAATGATATTGTCCGCGCCGATAATAAAATCGAAGAAGATATTCTAAAACAGGCTAAAGACGATATCGACATTATTAACTTAGAACTCCAGCTTGCTGACGATGAAACGAAAGCAAAAATCGAAGCAAAGCGCAAAAAAGATCCAAACGACGAGCTTATTCCGTTCTTAACCGACAAACCAGTTATCTATATGTTTAATGTTGACGAGAACGGACTAACCGACGAAGATTTAAAATCGAAGTTAAGAGAAATGGTCGCGCCGAACGAAGCAATTTTTGTTAATGCAAAGCTTGAAGAAGAAATGTCGGATATGAACCGAACCGAGAGAAAAGAATTTCTCGAAAGCTACGGCGTAAAAGACGACGCCTTAGGCGAACTAATCAAATCCGCTTATAGAACGCTCGGTCTCCAGAGCTTCCTTACTGCCGGGAAGAAAGAAGTTCGCGCCTGGACAATTAAAAAGGGCGCAACCGCTCCCGAAGCCGCCGGAACAATCCACACCGATTTTGAACGCGGGTTTATCGCGGCGGAAGTTATGAAATATCATGATTTAGTTGAACTCGGCTCTGAACAAAATGTTAAAGCCGCCGGAAAGCTCCGTACAGAAGGAAAGACTTATGTTATGGAAGAGGGCGACGTCGTCGAATTTAAGTTTAATGTTTCAAAATAAAGGAGCAAAATGGATTTTACGATTTTTACTTTTAGACAATATATAAACCCGCTAATTTATATCGCGATTGCGCTCGTAATTTATTTTATTTTAAGCCGATTTGTTGCGCTTATTTTTGACCGTCATAAAGAAAAACTAATCGCAAAACAGCTCCAGCGGATTATTACCGTTAAAGCGATGATCATGAGCATAATTAAATATATTATGGTTATCGGCGTTCTCTTGGCTAGTCTCGCGAATTTTGGAGTCGATATTTCGAGTCTCCTCGCCGGAATCGGAATTGCTGGCGCGGTTTTAGGCCTCGCGTTTCAAGACCTCGCGAAAGATATTATCGCCGGAATCTCGATTATTACCGAAGGACAATATGAAGTCGGGGATTTAATCGAAGTCGACGGGTTTAAGGGACGCGTCGTTTCGGTCGGTCTTAAAACAACCAGAATTAAAAACTTCCGCGGAAAAGTTAAAATTATCTCTAACCGTAATATGGACGAGTTAATTAACTATTCAAAGTTCGATACGCTTGCGCTCGTCGATGTTTTTGCTAGCTATGAAGACGATCCGGAGAAAGTCGAAAAAGCGCTTGAAAATGTTAAAAAGAATCTCGACGGAACAATGGAACAAATGACTGGCGAAATTAAATTTTTCCCAGTTACTGGCCTCGAAGAATCGGGAATTAAATATCGAGTTCAATGTCCGTGTAAGTCTTATAAACATTTCGCGGTTCAGCGTGCGATTAGAAAAGAAGTTTATAAAGAATTCAAGAGAAACCGTATTAAAATCCCGTATCCGCAAATTGAAATCCATTCAAATAAATAAAAAAGTACCTTTCACTCCAGTTTATATAGTTGCTTTTTCATTCGGGCAGTCCGATAAAACGCGCGAAATCGCATCTTTTTCCGCACTCGTTACCCAAAGCCCATATTTATATTTTACCGAAACTTGTCTCGCAACATACTGACAACGAAAACTTTTATTTTTCGGAAGCCAAGTCGCCGCGTCTCCATCCGACTTTTGTTGATTCGCGCTTGAATCTACCGCGATTAAATTTAAAGTATCGGTCGCGAGCGCAAATCTCTCCTCGGCGGTCTTATATTGCGCCCCCTTCTGCCAAGCGTCGGATAACGCGACAATATGGTCGATTTGTAAGCCTTTCGAGATTTGCGTTTTCTCTGTAAAAGTCATTTCTTGTCCCGTATAAGGTTCATATAAACTTCCCGAAATAACCGTACAATTATCCGAAGCTAAAACCGCCGTCTCGCCAAAATCCCGTTTTAAAATCCTTTGTCTAAGATTACAACCGTTTTCTGAAGGCCAAGAATCATAAAACTCCGTTCGCGCATATCCCGTTTTTGGCGCTCGCCCTTTTACTTCTAACTTTTCTAGAATTTCGGACGCGAGCGGCGCATCAGAGTTATTTTCGGACGCTTTAACTTCTGAACTCCCGCCGAAATCGATATAAATTGTTTTATAACTTTCTGGATTTAGAAAGATCGCGAGTAAAATCGCTACTACGCCGACCGCTCCTGCGATAATTTTTCGATTTCGGTATTTATTTTTTTCTTTCATTATCTTTTTGCAACTAACATCGCGTCCTCGTCGCCATTAAAATCTTCTTCCGGAATCTCTCCGAGTAATTTTTCAATTATCATTTTAAACGTAATTAGCCCGACGACCTGCCCGTCCGAATTTACTATCATGAAGAAATATGAATTAGTTCGTAGAACCGCCGCCATCGCCTCTAGCAAAGTATAATTATCGCGCATAAAATAAACTTTATTGTCGAGGTAGCTCGCCGCGCGGTCGGTTTCTTTAACCTCAAGCGAATTAAGAGACGACGTATGTAAAACTCCGGCGATTCCGCCTTTAACGTCGAGAACTGGAAAATGCGAGAAACCAGATTTATAAAGTTTATCGAGCGTTAAAGGCCCCATAAAATCGTTCACATGAACGAACGTAATTTTTTCTTTCGGGAGCATAATATCGCGGACTTTTCGGGTATTAAAGGTCATCGCCGCCATAATTTTTTCTCTGTCTTCTGAAGACAAAACTTCTTCTGGAAGTTTCTTTAAAACCCAAACTAAATCTTCAGTTGTTTCCGGAAGATAAATCTTTGGAATTTCTGTCTCTTCCGCGACCTCCTCTTTTGGTTTTTTAAGAGAACAAACTTTCTCGGCTAGTCTCGAGATAAGTAATTTAATTTTTTCCATACGCCTCCGATTTTCCGCCCACTCGCACTTTTTGATGTATAATATATATAATAATTATACCAAACTAGGAGTTAAAATGAAGAAATCCACAAAAATTATTATCGGCGTTTTGGTTGCGTTAGTTGTCGGGGGAATCGGTCTCGCTATTTTTAACAGTGCTAAGAAATCTGCCGAGATGGCTAATTATAACGAATGGGATATTATCGAGGGAAATAGTTTAAACGGAAATATTGCGGACCATGTCGTCGGAAATAAAGACTCAAAAGTCCGTATTATTGAATATGCTGATTTTCAATGTTCCGCTTGTGCGACGACTTATCCTTATATCCACGAAGTAATTAGCGAATATAAAGATCAAGTTGCTTTCGTTTTTCGAACTTACGTAATTAACTACCATCAAAACGGAACTGCCGCCGCGACTGCTGCGACTGCCGCCGGACTTCAGGGCTATTTTGACGAATATTCGACTATTCTTTTCGCAAGTCAAAATGAATGGTATGACGCGACCGGCTCGACTCGCGACGAAATGTTTAAGAGCTATCTTGAAGAAGCTTCAAACGGCGAAGCCGACCTCGCGAAATATTCTGAAGATTTAAAATCTACCGCGATTAAAGATAAAATTTCTTTCGACCGCGCGCTCGCTGTCCGCGTAAACCTAACCGCAACTCCTCTAATTTATATTAATCAAGAAAAATACGAAGTTTCTTCCGCGAAAGAATCAGAATTTAAAGCTGAATTTAAGGCTAAAATCGAAGAAGCCTTGAAGAAAACCGAACAATAGGATATAATGTTATTTAATGGATAAAAGTGAAGAAGATATTTTGAACTCTTTCGAGACTCAAGACCCGAGTTTTTCTGACCTTTCGGCAGAAGAAGAGTTAACAGACGAGGATCTCGAAATTACGGCCGATAACGTCGACCAGTTTGCTGACGATTCCGTCAAAATGTATTTACGCGAAATCGGTAAAATCCCGCTTTTAACGGCGGAAGAAGAGCTTGACCTCGCTCAAAAAGCGGCTAAAGGTAATAAAAAAGCTAAGGATAAGATGGTTGAAGCGAATATGCGTCTTGTTGTCTCTATCGCGAAGAGATATTCTGGTCGCGGGCTTGATTTTCTCGACTTAATTCAAGAGGGAAATACTGGGCTTCTCCGCGCGGTCGAAAAGTTCGATCCGGAGAAAGGTTTTAAATTCTCGACTTATGCTACTTGGTGGATTCGTCAAGCGATTACGCGCGCAATCGCGGATCAGGCTCGAACAATTCGTATTCCGGTTCACATGGTCGAAACTATCAATAAAGTCTTACGCGCTTCGAGAAAACTTTCTGCTGAATTAAATCGTGAGCCGACTATTGAAGAAATCGCTAAAGAAATGGACATGGATATCGAAAAAGTCGACTATGTTATGAGAATTAAACAGGATATTGCTTCTCTTGACGCGAGTGTCGGTAAAGATGGCGACGACGAAGATTCTGTTCTCGGTGATTTCGTCGAGGACGAAGACCGAATCTCTCCAGAAGATTCCGCCGCAAATCAGATGCTAAAGGAACAACTCGCCGATATTATCTCAACTTTGTCTGACCGTGAACAGAAAATTATTAAGCTTCGCTTCGGAATTGGTGGCGGAAAACCGCATACTCTCGAAGAAGTCGGCGCTGAATTTTCCGTAACACGCGAGCGTATTCGTCAGATTGAGGCGAAAGCGCTTTCGAAGCTTCGTAAAAATAAGGATACGAAAAAACTTCAAGAATATCTAAGATAGTGTTAAAATAAAATTATGAATGAGCTTATCTTCAAAATCTTTAGTAGAAGTTGTGGCGGGGTTAATACCGCGTTAATCGACTGTGACGATTCGACCGACGGAACCGCTATCTTCGAGCTTCTTTCGATGGCGCTTAATATCGCGACTTTTGGTGTTGCGGCGGCGGCGATTATCGGAATTATTCTCTCTGGTTATCAATATATGACTGCGCGCGATAACTCGGCGGCGGTCGCAAAAGCGAAAAACCGTATTCTTCAAGTAATAATCGGACTAGCGATCTGGGCGCTCTTCTGGGGAGTCTTACAATTTATTCTTCCTGGCGGTCTCTTTGCAAACGGCGGAACTACGTCATAGGGAGTCTTTCTCGTGGACTTTTCCAAAATCGAGAATAAGATTTTAGCGGCAAAAACTAAAAATTTTCGTCGCGTAATTTTAGTTTATAATCCGCGCTCGTCTAAAGCTATCCGAGTAAAAACTGAAGTTTTAGAACCTCTTCGAAAAATCCCTGGAATTATTACCGGAAAATATGAAGTAAGGCCGACCGACGTCGACGATAACGCGGAAAAACTTTCGAAACTTCTCCAAGACGGCGATATTGTTTTAACCGCTGGTGGAGATGGAACTTCAACTATCGGTTTAAACGGCGCCCTACTTTCGAAAAAAGACGTTAGATTTTATGCGCTTCCGTTCGGAAATTTTAATGACCTCCCGAGGACAATTGAACAGGCGAGCGGAAAAGAAATCTATCCGCTAGAGGCGATTATCGACGGAAAACATTATCGCTATGCCGCTTGCTATTTTACGATTGGAATGTTTGCTGAATCGACCGAAATCTTTGATACTGAAAAAACTCGAAAGAAACTCAGGAAAGGGAATAAAGGGATTTTCTTCTCGATTAAAACTCTTGCGAACTGGTATTTTAAGAATAAACGTAAAAACTTTATCCCGAAGTTTAAGTTTATTTCGAGTGAAAAAACTTTAGAGCCGGACGAAACTAAAGACATTTCGGATTATCTCGCCGTAAACGGTATTTCTGTCGCGAAGATGATGAAAGGCGGGAAGTTTTATGAAGATAAAACTAACTTCCTCTCGACGACAAAGAAGCTTACGAGTTTTCCGAGACTCGCGACTTTTATGGCGAAAAGTATTTTAAAACGTGTCCCGGCTAATATTTCGACTAAAGACACAATAATTTTCCCGAACGGTGCGAACGTCGAAATTCAAGCAGAGGGCGAATATAAGAAGCTAAAACACGTCCAAGAAATCATTATTAAAAAATCCGAAAAATCGATAAAAATCTTATAAAATTTTGGACAGAATAGTCTAAAAATACCTTGCTTTTTACAAGACGCTTATGCTATAATTTAAACATATATGAGTCTATTACATGGAGTGGGCGACTTCTTCGCACTAGATATAGGAACAAATTCAATCCGCTTAATTCAACTTTCTGGTGATGCGGAAAGGGGTTGGGCGCTTGAAAAATATGCTTATGTTCCGATTGACCCGAAAATCGCTCTGGACAATTCTGTTGTTGGAAAACGTAAACTTGCCGAAACGATTCTCGGCGCAAAGGAACAGGCGGGAATTAGAACGAAAAACGTCGCGCTTGGTCTTCCGGCTAGAAAAACTTATACCTCGATTGTCGAAGTTCCGAACGCCCCTTTAAAGGAAGTTGGAAAAACGATTAGATATGAGGCTGACCAATATATCCCGATGGCGGTTGACGACGCTAAAGTCGACTTCGCAGTCCTCGGTGTCTCTCCGAACGATCCTCTGAAAGCTGAAATCCTTATTTCTTCGACCGCTAAAGATTATGCCGAAGAGAGAATGGAAGATATTGAATCTCTTGGTCTTAACGTTATTGCCCAAGAGCCTGAGCCAATCGCGATGACTCGCGCGCTCGCTCCGGTCGGAATGGCGGATGCGAGAATGTTGATCGACCTCGGCGAAAAATCGACCGACCTTGTCGTCGTTTATCAAGGCGCTCCGCGTCTCGTTCGCTCGATTCCGGGTGGCTTAAATCACTTCGTCGAAACTGTCGCCGATACTCTCTCTGTTCGTCAAGATCAGGCGAAACAATTTATCCTTAAATTCGGTCTCGCTCAAGATAAACTCGACGGACAAGTCTTTAAGGCGCTCGATAGTTCGCTTGAGACTTTCGCGATGGAAATGACGAAATCCGTTCGCTTCTTCCAGACAAAATATGTTGGTGCTTCGGTCGGTGGAATTATCCTTTCCGGTTTCGCCGGTGTTATCCCGTTTATTGCTGAATATATGGAAGTTAAGACCAATATCCCGACAATTCAGGGTAACCCTTGGCAATATGTCCGTGTTACTCCGGAACAACAACAAGCGCTTCTTCCGGTCGCGTCTGAATTCGCGGTAGCGATTGGTCTCGCGGAAAGGAGTAATGACTAATGCCAAAAAAGAAATTCGATTTTAAAACGATGAATCTTGCGGACATTCCGAAGTTTATTGTTGCGCTCTTTAAGGGTGAGCTCGGAAAAGATGCCGAAAACATGACGACTCAAACCGGCTTTTACGAGATTAACCTCGTTCCGGACGTTAAGTCGGAAATGATTAAGGCTCAAAAATCTCGCAACCTCGTCTTCTTTATCTGTATCGTAATCGCAATCGCCTCTGGCTCGGTTGTCTCGATTCTCGGCTCGATTAAGGGTGCGCAGGATATTACGATGGCCGGACAAGACGCTCACTTAAAAAATCTTTCTACGAAGATTACAGGTTATGAGGAACTTGCGGAGTTCTTAACTCTCCAGAACCAAATTAACGGTATCGCTAAAATCGAAGACAACCAAAAAGTCCTTTCTCGCGCGGTTATGTTCTTAAACTCTCTAATTCCGAGCGGACCGGATACGGTCGAAGTTTCGGAACTCGCGATTGACTTAACCGAGACAACCCTTTCTTTCGACGCTCAAGCGAACGCCGGAAAAGATCCAGATATCGATTATCGTGTTCTCGAATCGTTTATTAAACGTACAAACATGATGACTTTTGATTATGGTCGTTATGTCGACTCTCAAGGAAATGAAATCCCGTCGCGTTGTATCGTTGAATATGACGGAAACGGTAATATGTATGAAGAAAACGGTAGTATCTACGCAATCTGGACGCGTGGCGAAAAGGGCTGTGATCCGACTCGTGACGATTACGCAACTAATGAAGATGGCTCCGTTACGGTTAGTACGGTCGATGTCGACCTTGAATCTACTCAAATGAATAATGGTCAGTCTCAAACTGGTAATCTCCAAAATAATACGAATAACTCAAATACTTCAAATACTAATACAACTAGTACCGAAGAAACTCAAAAAGTTATCGAAATCGTCCCAAGTGAAAAAATCTACCGCACTCCTCAATTTACCGCTTGGTATAAGGGCGAGGAATGGAAGACCTCTCAAGACGGAATCGATGACGAAACAATCGAGCCGGACGAAGAGGGAACTAAAATTAACATCACGAACTATAAATATACTCCAGAAATGACGACCGATGGACAAATCTCTGGTATCCCGCACTTCGACAGTAAATGTATCGTCTATGAAGGCGAAGATACAAGCGAGGGGGATACGAAGAGTGCTAAATGGTCCGCTTCGAACGAGTGTCAGCTCGTTCCAGAAGGAATTGTCGTCTCTGAATCCTCGAACGGTCGCGACGCCGACGATCAGCTCGTCCTTCGCTTTACCGCTTCCGTCCAAATCGCGCCAGAAGCTTTTGCCTTTAGAAACAAACACGTCATGGCGATCGGTCCGAACGGTCAGAACGTTACCGACTCTTACGTCCAGCTTGAAAAGATTTTCGCCGCTCCGGCTGAGGCTTGTGCCATTGGTGATACAGAATGTCAAAGCGAAATAAATTCGGGAGGTAACTAAAATGGCGGAAAAAGCCGTAGGCAAAAGAATTAAAATCAGTAAGATTCAGCAACAAAATATGGTTGCGGTCTTAATTACGTCGCTTATTTTCGGAGTTTGTCTTGTTTTTACTATCTTCTTCGCAAAATACATCGTCTTTAATACAACTGTAATCGCCGAAAAGGATAAAGCGATTGACGGATATTATTCCGCAATTAAGAATGTTGGGATTTGTCTCGATAAAAATAATGACGGTAAGTTTACTGATAAGGAACTTCAAGAATGTGTTCCGGAAGATATTGCCGTTGAAGATATTCCGGGAACGCTCCGTTATAATGCTTTAGTTTCGATGTCCGAAAATACTGACCTTGAGTCGGTCGCGCGCGAAAGCCTCGATAGTTGTTATGATGTCGACGGTCGAAAGCTCGACTTTACGAAAGCTTATCAGGCTGCTTCGACCGAAGAAGAACGCGCCGAACAACTTTATATGCTTAAAATGTGTTCGAGTCTTCGTGTAATTCCGGATGCTCTTCCGGCTTTCCAGAACGAAGAAGCTCTACTCTCTTCTATGAACCAAATCTTCCTTCTCTCGGACTTACAACCGGAAGCTCTCTCTCCGGGAAGCTCTGGCGATTCTTCGCCAATCTCCGAACTCCAAGTAATTCCGATTTCGGTTTCGATTGAGAATAATATTAATAAAACTACGACTCTCCTCCAGAACCTTGAACGCTCGATTCGCTCGTTCTACTTTACTAGCGCGACCTTTACTTGGCAGGGAACCGATGCCGCCGGTCTTGCAAAATTAAAACTTTCTGGACAGGCTCTCGCTTTTTACACTAACGAAATTGAAGCGACCGAGACGCAAAAGACGATCTATGCTTCGAAAGAGGCGAGAAAGGCGAGCGGAACTACCGCGACTGTTGATGCTGTCGACGCAACCGTAAATAAGGCAATGGGGAACTAAAATGAAACAATCAGATATTTTCTCAATTATCATTATCGCAACCGTCGGAACAATCGCCGCTTATTTCGCCGTTAACTCTTTCCTCGGCGATCCGAATCTCCGCTCGGTTCAGATTAAGACGCTTGAAGATATCTCGTCTAGTCTTTCTACTCCAGATCCAGAACTCTTTAACTCTAGCGCAATTAACCCGACTGTCGAGGTCTATGTCGGTGACTGTGAAGACGTCGACCAAAATGGAATCTTAAGTCGTGAAGAATTAGTCGCTTGTGGTAAAGAAGAAGCTCAAGACGACGACGACAGTACGATTCTTTATTGTCCGGACGGAACTATTACGACTAATTTATCTCTCTGTACTAGTACCAATACTAATACATCGACTCCGACACCAACTCCAACCCCGACACCAAGTTCAGGAGATGAATAATGGCTCTTCTGACTAAGGAGATGCAAGAACAGGTAGTAAAGCTACTAGTTTCAGGTGGTCTTGTTTCTGCTAGTCAGGTTCAAGCAGTTCAAGCCGAAGTTCTAAAAACTCGCCAGCCAATTTTAGCCTTACTGACTGCTAAAAAAATTACCGACGACGAAACCGTTAATCATGCCACAGCAATAGTTTTAAACGTTCCTTATGTTAATTTAAATAACGTCCGTATGGATCAAGAGATTTTAACTCTAATTCCTCATGACGTTGCGGAACGTTCGATGGTCGTGCCGCTCGGCGAGAAAAACGGCGCGCTCTACGTTGCGATGCTTGACGCTCAAAATGTCCAGTCGACCGACTATCTTTCAACCTTAGTCCAAAAACCAGTTCGAACTGTGATGGCGAGCGAAGTTGGACTTCGTGCCGCCCTTGCTCAATATCAAGGCGACTTCTCCGCTGTTCAAAGAGCTGTAAAATCGACCAACCAAGAAGTTGCCGCGAAAGCCGCGAACGCCGATGTAAAAACCATTACACAGGATTCTCCGATTTCGAAAGCGCTCGCTACAATTCTTGATTATTCTGTTCGTTCGAAAGCTTCTGATATTCATATCGAACCGCTTGAAAACGCTTTAGTAATTCGTTGTCGAATTGATGGCGTTCTCCGAAAAGTAATGGAACTCCCGAAGTCGATTGAGCCGGCTTTGATTTCGCGTATTAAAATCCTTGCCGACCTTAAAATCGATGAACACCGTATTCCTCAAGATGGTCAGTTTACGGTTGTGGTCGCTGGAAAGGAAGTCGACCTTCGTATCGCAATTTCTCCAGTTGTTTGGGGTGAACAGGTGGTTATTCGTATTCTTGATAAATCTGGAACTTCGCTCGATATTGAGAAAATGGGTATGACCGGACACGCGCTCGCGATGGTAAATCGTGGAATCGAAAAACCAAACGGCATGATTCTAACTTCCGGCCCGACTGGTTCCGGTAAATCGACGACGCTCTATGCCTTAATTACAAAAATCTTTGACGAAAAAATTAATATCGTTACGCTTGAAGATCCAGTTGAATATAAAATGGACGGTGTAAATCAGATTCAGGTTAATGTCGACGCCGGCTTAACTTTCGCCGCTGGCCTCCGCTCAATCCTTCGTCAAGATCCAGACGCAGTTATGGTCGGGGAGATTCGTGACGGCGAAACGGCAAACCTCGCGGTCCAGGCGGCTTTAACTGGACACCTTGTTCTTTCTACGCTTCACACGAACTCTGCCGCTGGTATTCTTCCGCGTCTGCTCGATATGGGAATTGAGCCGTTCCTTCTCGCTTCGACTTTAAATACCGTTATCGGACAGCGTCTCGTTCGCCGTGTTGCCGATAAGCGCGAAGCTTATAAATCTACCGAAATCGAAACTAAACAAATTAACGACCTAATCGGTGAACTTCTTCCTCAAGAACAAAGCCAAGTCCCGTTAGTCTCCGACGACCTCGGCTATCCAGGTCTTCCAGTTATGAATAAAGATAGCTATACTTTAGTTAAAGGCGTCGAAGACCGCGAAACTCCGGGCGGGTATAAAGGTCGTGCCGGTCTTTATGAAACAATTGAAGTTGACGACGATATCCAGAAATTGATTATTTCACACTCGACTTCGAGCGAAATTATGAAGATTGCTAAAATGAAAGGAACTCTAACGATGCGTCAAGACGGAATGTTAAAAGCGCTTTCCGGAATTACGACAATTTCCGAGGTAAATCGTGTCGCTTCAGACCTTGCGTAAGCATAATCAGTATGATAAAATTAAAGGTAAATAAAGGGTAGGAAAAAATGCAAAACGAAAATTCAACAAATTCAGCACCAACTGCGCCAGCAACTCTAGCGACTCCGGCCGCTCCAGCTCAGTTCCAGTCCGCAGTTGAGACTGCAACGATGACTGATAAAAAATCACTTGAAAATACCGGCTCTCTAACCGGAACTGAAACGGTTACGCCGACTTCAAATTCTCTTGCTCAAGCTGCGGCTGCGGCGGCGACTCCGACTGCGGTTCCGTCGAGCGTTCGTATCGAAGTTCTTCTTGAAGAATGTATTAAGAAAAACGCTTCCGATATTCATATCCAGGTTGGTCTTCCTCCGATTCTTCGTATCGACGGCGCGCTTCAACCTATCCAGAATACGCCAGTTTTAACCGAAGACATGGTTGAAAAACTTGTTTTCTCTACCCTCGATTCGATGCAACGCGAAACCCTTTCGAAAGATAAAGAGTTCGACTATTCCTTTAGCTTCGGCGACATCGCTCGTTTCCGTGTTAACGCCTTTAACGAAAAAGGTAATCTCGCGGCGGCTTTCCGTCTTATTCCGACAAAAATGCCGACAATCGACGAACTCGGTATGCCTCAAGTTGTCTCGACTTTCGCGGACTTCCCGCGCGGGCTCGTTCTCGTTACTGGCCCGACTGGTTCTGGTAAATCGACTACTCTCGCTGCTTTAATCAATAAAATCAATATGGAAAAATCGCTCCACATTGTCACGATTGAGGATCCGATTGAGTTTACGCATAAATCGAAACGCTCTGTCGTTGTTCAGCGTGAAGTTCACTACGATACTTTTAGCTTCGCTCGTGCGCTTAAATCCGCCCTTCGTCAAGATCCGGATGTCGTCCTCCTCGGTGAGATGCGCGACCTTGAAACAATTTCTTCCGCTATTACGATTGCGGAAACCGGACACCTTGTTTTTGCAACTCTCCACACGAACTCCGCTGCTCAGTCTATCGACCGTATGGTCGACGTCTTCCCGGCGGAACAACAGCCTCAGATTCGTTCTCAGCTTTCGGCAGTTCTTATGGCAGTCTGTTCACAGCGCCTCGTTCCGGCGATTGGCGGTGGACGTGTCGTCGCGGCAGAAATTATGATTGCGAACTCCGCTGTCCGTTCGATTATTCGTGACGGAAAAACCCATCAGCTCGACACAACAATCCAAACCGGCGCGAACGAGGGGATGCAGACAATGGATCGTACTCTCGCAAAACTGGTCCAACAGGGAACAATTACTTATGATAATGCGCGTGAATACGCGGTCGATATGCATGAATTTGAAAGGTTAGTTAAAGGCGTATAATAAATGAAGCGTTTTACTTATAAAGCAAGAGATTCTAAAACTGGAAAAACCGTCAAAGGTGCGATTCAGGCTGAAAATGAGCGTACCGCCGGAAAACTTTTAATCGAACAAGGTTTTACTCCGGAAAAAATCACAGAAGAAGATGATGATGGTCTCTTTGCGCGCTTCTCTGGAAAAATTAAAAATAAGGATAAAAACGTCTTCACTCGCCAGTTCGCAACTCTAATCGGCGCCGGTCTCCCGCTTTCGAATTCGCTTCGCGTTGTCGCGGAACAAACTGAAAGTAAACCGATGAAAAAAGTAATCGAGGCGCTTCTCGCCGACGTCGAAGCCGGCCGAACTTTAACCGAAGCTGCTCAGAAATATCCTGATATCTTTAATAATCTCTATATCGCGCTTCTTCGCGCTGGCGAAGCTTCCGGTACGCTCGACTTATCGCTCGTCCGTCTCGCCGACCAGAGTGAAAAAGACGATAAGATGATGTCCGATATTCGCGGTGCTTTAACTTATCCGGCGATTATTCTTGTTGTTATTATTGCTGTTCTCGTCTTCATGGTTGTCGTTGTTGTTCCACAGGTTCAAGGTCTCTATGAAGACCTCGGTAAGGAGCTCCCGGGCGCAACTGCTTTCCTCGTCATGGTTTCGAACTTTATTATTGAAAAATGGTATGTTGTCTTAATTTCTGTCGCCGTCGCGATTTGGTTCTTAATTCAATTTAGTAAAACCGACGTCGGAAAACGTTGGGGCGCAATTATAAAATTGAACGTCCCGCTCTTTAAAGGGCTATTCCTCCGACTTTATAACTCTCGTTTCGCGCGAACTTGTCAAAACCTTCTCTCGACCGGCGTTTCGATTCAAGATTCTCTTAAAATCTCTGGCGAAGCGATCGGTAATATGATTGTCCAAGAACAAATCGAAATCGTTATGGAGAGAATTAAACAAGGTAAACCGTTTTCCGATTCGATTAAAGACCGAAGTTATATTCTTCCGCTTATTCCGCAGATGGCATCAATCGGTGAACAATCTGGTAAAATCGATGAGATGCTCGGAAAAGCCGCGACGGTCTATGAAAACGAGCTCGACGAACAAATTAGAACTATCTCGACTTTAATCGAACCGATTCTCATGGTTGTGATGGCGCTTCTTATCGGCTTTATCGTTATTGCGGTCTTAATGCCGATTTATGCTATTGTCTCCGACGTCCAATCCGGCTAAAATTCGCTTTAGTTATGATATAATATTAAATAAGCATAAGAGGAATAAAAAATGGATCCAAATAATAATAACCAGCCTACTCCGGCGCCAACTCCGACTACTGTTGGTGGTGTGACTTTTGGCGGCAGTGGTAATGCTTCCGCTCCGGCTCAACCTGCGCAACCTACTCCGGCTCAAGACCAGTCTCTAAATCCGGTCGATCCGATTATTCAATCCACCGGCGAGGAATTTGATGCTGTAATGAACGGAACGACTCCGACCCAAAATTATCAGGCTCCAGTCCCGAGTAACCTCGAGATTCCGGTAACTTCTCCGACACATTTTGATACCCAAAATACTGTCCGTCCAATCGTCCAAGATCCAGGCGTGCCGGGCGGAATGAGCGTTATGAATAACGCCCCAACTCCAGAAGAGAAAAAAGCTGCCGATATTCAGAAACAAGTTAAAAAACTCAGTACGATGTCCGTAATCTTCGGAATTTTAACCGCAATCTTTATTATTACTTCGATTGTCGGGTTAGTTTATGGACTTTCGCAACAAGCTGAAATTACCGAAGTCTCGCGTGAACGCGATAATTATAAATCGATTGTTACTGCCGTTGAAGAGACAACTGGCGTAACGATTAACTCCGTTTCCGACGTTCCGGTTTATAAAGCGACAACTGGCTATATCTATCTTTCCTCTTGGAACATTAAAATTCGTATCCCAGATAATTTAGCTTCTGTTTCTTATATTCTAAATGAAAATTATCGTCAGTCGATCTGTTTTAACGCAGTCGGAAAAGGCGTCCAATATTTCCCAGATTTTGCAAATATCGCGCTTAACCCAGGACGAATGGGCTGTCTAACTCGTATCGCTACGACCGAAGGCGAATTCGACGCTGCGACGGGAGTTAGCTTCGGCACGAAAGTCTTTACTTATAAAGATTATAGCTACTTCTACACCGGCTCAATCGACTATTCAAAAGACGAAGCAAACCTAGGCCTTGAACATACCGCGGTTCAATATATTAAGAATATGTTGACCGACAATATTGAGCAATACGAATAATTCTATGATATAATATTTTTAGGGGAATTGAATTTATTAAATAAAATTTGTTAAATTTCTGAAAAAATTGGCTGATATAAGGAAAATATCGGCAAAATCTTAGAAATAGAAAGAGGAGTATGGAGATAATTATCCCAATTATCGCCGCAATCATTGGTATTGGCGGCGGTGCAGGAGCTGTTTTTCTATATAACAAAAGAAATGAAAACGGCGGTAAAAACAAAGCAGACGACCTTGTCCGCAAGGCGAAAAACGAGGCGCAAGACATCGTCTCGAAGGCTCGAAAAGAAGCGGCAGACATCGCTGAAAAATCGAAGTCGGACGAAGACGAAAGAAGAAAAGAATGGCGAAAAACTGAAAACCGCCTTTCTGAACGCGAAACCTTGCTCGACGGAAAACTTGACCAAATCGAGAAGAAATCCGAAAAACTCGTTAAACAAGAGAAAGAAATTGAAGATTTAAAAACTGAAATCCGCGATATTAGAACGAAACAACAGGAAAAACTTGAGAAAATCGCCGGCTTAACTAAAGCTGAAGCTAAAGATAAACTTATGGCTATGACCGAGCGTGATATTAAAGAAGATCTCGCCGGACTCGTTACGAAAGAACAGAAAGAAATTAAACGTGACATCGACGAAACTGCGCAGTCTATTCTTGTTACCGCGATGGAGCGTATGTCTTCTGAAGTTACAGCGGATAGAACTATTACTGCTTTGAAACTTCCGGACGACGAAATGAAAGGCCGTATTATCGGAAAAGAAGGTCGAAATATCCAGGCACTTCAGAGGGCAACTGGCGTCGATATTATGGTTGACGATACTCCAGGGATGGTCGTCTTATCGAGCTTCGATCCGATTCGTCGCCAAGTCGCGAGATATGCCTTAGAGCGCCTTATGAAAGATGGTCGAATTAACCCGACTTCGATTGAAGAAGCGGTCTCGAAAGCTGAACGCGAAATCGACAAAGAAGTTATGCGTGCTGGCGAAGACGCGGCGCGTGAAGTCGGCGTAGTCGGAATTCCGCACGAAATGTTACATCTTCTCGGCGAGCTTAAGTTTAGAACGAGCTACGGACAAAATGTTCTCCTTCATTCAATTGAAATGGCGCATATCGCCGGAATGATTGCGGAAGAAATCGGCGCTGATAAGCGCGTCGCTAAAACCGCAACTCTTCTTCATGATATCGGAAAAGCCGTTACCCATAAAATCGAAGGAAAACACGCCGAAATCGGCGCAGAACTCGCGAAAAAATATGGTCTTCCAGACGACGTCGTCCACGCTATCGCCGCTCACCACGATGATATTGAGCCGACAACTCCTGAAGCGATTATCGTTAAAATCTGTGACGCTCTCTCGGCCGCTCGTCCTGGCGCAAGAAATATCTCCGCTGAAAACTTCGCAGAGCGTATGCGCGACCTCGAGAATATCGCAACTAGCTTCCAGGGAATCGACAAGGCTTACGCAATCTCTGCTGGCCGCGAAATTCGCGTTGTTGTCGAGCCGAAACAAGTCGATGACTTAACCGCGCTTAAACTTGCTCGCGACATCGCTAATAAGATTGAAGCGACTATGAGCTATCCTGGCGTAATTAAAGTCAACGTCATTCGCGAAACTCGCGCAATTGAATACGCAAAATAGTGTTTTTAGTGTTATAATATATCTATATGAATGGGTTGGGCTTCGATTCTGAAAGAATAAAACAAAAAGTTCGCGCTACAAATTATTTAACCGTTGCGCAGCTTTTCTTGAAGTCTAACTTTCTACTTGAAAATCCGTTGACTTTCGACGATATAAAACCGCGTCTTCTAGGACACTGGGGAACTTGTCCGGGGATAAATTTGGCTTACGCTTGTCTAAAAGAATATTTTAAGACCGAAGAGAACTTTAGTTTTGTTCTCGGACCTGGACACGGTTTTCCAGCCCTACAGGCGAACTTATTTATCGATGGCGACCTCGAAAAAGTCGACGAAAACGCTAAAAGAAGCGAAGAGGGAATTATTTATATCTGTAAAAATTTCTCTTTTCCGGGCGGTTTCCCGTCTCACGCTAGTCCCGTTACTCCGGGTGTAATTTGTGAAGGCGGCGAACTCGGCTATGCGCTCGGAACGGCTTATGGCTCTGCACTCGGACATCCCGAAAAAACTATCGCTGTTTTGATTGGCGATGGCGAATTTGAAACCGCAACCGCGCTTTCGAGTATGAACTTAAATAAAATTATCGGTGGTAGCCCTAACGGTAGTGTCCTCCCGATTTTACATCTGAACGGCTATAAAATCTCCGCTCCGACGATTTCCGGTCGGAAATCGGAAAGGGAATTAAACGAGCTAATTCGCGGTTTCGGTTTTAAACCTTTGCTCGTCCGCGGAGATAATGAAGATAGTAATCTCGCAATCGACTACGCAATCAAAGATTTTAAAGTCGCCCTAGATAAAGCCGACGAGATTTTCCGAAAGATTAAGCATGGCGAAGCCGTAAACCCTCCATTTATTATTATGAAGACCGATAAGGGCTTAACCGGGCCAGAAGAACTAAACGGGGTAAAAATTCGCGGAAACTTTAAGTCTCACCAAATTCCGCTTCCGCTCGCTAAAACCGACGAGAAAGAATTAAGAATTTTAGAGAATTGGCTAAAATCTTACCGTTTTTCTGAGGTTTTTCGTAAAGAAAGGGGATTCTTCTATGCCAAGTAGCGAAAATCCAAGACTCTCGACTGCAAAAACTTTCGGAAGCCTTTTAGAAAACGAAATGGAAAATAACCCGAGATTTTATCTCTTCTCGCCAGACGAAACAACTTCTAATAAACTCGACGCTGTTTATAATAGTTCCGAACGTGCTTGGTCTAGCCTAGAAATAAGACCCCAAGATTTAAAAGAAAGTAAAAACGGGCGAATCGTCGAGCTTCTCTCGGAAAATACACTTTTCGCGGTTATGCTTGGACATATTTTAAACGGCGAACCGGCGGCGATGACGAGTTACGAGTCTTTCTTTACGATTATCACGAGTCAAATTCTCCAACATCTAAAGTTTCTTGACCAAAGCGAAAAAGTTTCATGGCGACCGGATTATCCGTCGGTCAACCTTCTTAATACTTCGACTTGTTGGCGCCAAGACCATAACGGCTTTTCTCATCAATCGCCGATGTTAATTTCGACTTTGCTCGACCGCCCGGGAAATAAAGTTAACTGTTTCTTCCCGGTCGATAGCGAGTCCGCTAAAATGACTTTTAAATATCTCCAAAGTTCTAAAAACGCAGTTAATCTCGTTACGTTTAATAAAACCGACGAACCACAGTTTATCGACGAGGGGCACGCCGCTTTTCAATTCGAATCTGGCGCCAGTATCTTCGGTTTCGTTTCGGACGGAAATCCGTTCGACCTAGATAGCAAAGAAAATGAATTTGATTTTATCTTCGTCTCCGCTGGAGATATCGCGACGAGAGAAGCGGTCGAAGCGGTTAAACTTTTAAAATACGAACTTCCAAGTTTAAGAATCCGCTTAATAAATATTCTTGCGCTCTCTCATAATAAAATCGGCACCATAGGCAGTCCAATGAGTCAAGAACTCTTCGACAAATATTTTAAAGCAAAAATCCCGATTATTGCGAACTTCCATGGCTATAAAGACACTCTAAAAAATATTTTGAGTAACTATACTGATCCGAAACGAATTTCTGCACACGGGTTCGAAGAGCAGGGTTCGACAACTACTCCACTTGAAATGTTAACCTTAAATCACGCTAGTCGTTTCGACCTCGCGAAAGATGTCGCTGAAAAACTTAAAGATGTCGAGCTCGCGCAAAAATATCAGAAGATTATCGACGCGAACCGCGCGAACGCGTATGAATTTGGCGTTGATTTGTTCGAGTTGTAGAGCGTCTAGTCGTTTTTAAGGCTCGCCTTCTCGGATTTTTTAATTTCGCGAACATCATTCTTCCAGAATTCGTTTGAATATATTTCTCAAACATCACTTCGACTTCCTTACCGATTTTATCTGCCGTATTATCAACCACAACCATCGTCCCCTCCGGTAAATATCCAACTCCTTGTTTCGGGTTAGAACCGGCAGAAATAATCTTTAATTTAAACTCTTCTCCGGGCATTAACTCGGATTTAAGTTCCGTCGCGAGCTCGTTCGGATTTAAAACGTCGATTTTTTCTGTTTCTGCGACTTTTTGAAGATTATAATCACAGGTTAAAATAATTCCTTTATTTTCTTTAGCGAGCGAAATTAATCTTTCGTCAACCGGCGTTCTGTCGAGTGCATCCTCTAAAATCTCCGTATTACAAAAAACTACGCGCTCAAGCTCACTTACGACGTCCATTCCGAATCTCGCTCTAAGGCGTTTTTCGGAATCTTTTCCGTCCGCAAGAAGTTGCATCTCGCGAATTGCCGAACGAGGAATAATTAAATTATCGCCTAAGAATCCCGTCTTCGCAACTCGAAGAACTCTTCCGTCCATTAAAGCCGACGTATCAACATAAATCTTTCTTTTACCGTTTGTTGTTTTTGCTCCTTTGAAGGATTTTACAAGGAGAACTGTCGTCTCGATAAAAACAAGCGAGACTAAGATAATTAAAAATACCATTACTCTTATATTATACTATATTTTTCTATTTTTTCAATTTAGGCTGTTCGGAACTTCTGTCTAATCTAACGATATTAATAAATACGACGACCATACTAACGATTACAAACCAATAAAAGTTAATTCCGCGATTTAAGAGCATCGCCGAACTCAGCAACTCTTCTCCGAAAACCGCGCTATAAAGGCTCAAGAAGACGCCTTCGCTCGCGCCAATTGCCCCCGGAATTGGAAGTCCCGACGTCGAAACGAAGAGAATCGCTTGCATTGCAAAAATCATAAAGAAGCTATGTCCCGAAAGCCCGAACGCGAGATAAACGCAAAACGGAATCGTAAAGAAAAATGCCATCTGCGCAAAAGTCTTTAAAATCGACTTAATCATTTCGTTTCGGTGGGTTTTAATATATTTTGAACTTTCGGCATATTGGTCGAGTCCACTCTCTATATTCTTTTCCCAGTTTCTCGCGCGTTTAAGTCCGAGATAATAGAGAAAATTCATAAACCCTTTTAAAACTTTTCTGAGCCCGTTCGGATATAAAATACAAAGTCCGAGAATTAAGAGTGCAAAAGCGTTGATTAAAAGCCCAATCAAAAAGAGCCATAACATCGGCCCTTCATTTAAAATATCGTGTCCTAAAATCGCGCAGATAAAACCAAAAGCAGTTACGGCGATTTGGATTCCGCAAGTCTGAATTAAAATCGCAATCGTCGCGTTTCCGGCGTTGATTTTCTCTTTCGACATATAATAAATTTCAAGCGGCTGTCCTCCGCTCGCGCCAGGCGTAACCGCACAGAAGAAAAACCCAATCATCGTAAACTTCAAGGCTTTAAAGAAAGTGATTTTTTCACCGAAAGACTTTAGAAGCGACATAATATTCCATGATTCCATCGCGAAATACCCGAACATACATAAAAATCCAAGTAAAATCGGTAGGATATGCGCTCTCCCGATTACCGCAAGAATAGCGCCTAGGCTCTGTCCTCTAAAAATAAACCAAAACGTAACGAAGAAAAGTCCTAAAAATATTGCGATATTTAAGACCATCTTTTTCGGTGTTAGAGCGGGTTTTTTATCTGTTTCTTCTTTCATGCTTTTCCTGGTGGATCTTACAAGGCTCGAACTTGTGACCTCACGAATGTGAATCGTGCGCTCTAGCCAACTGAGCTAAAGATCCATAAAAATACTGTTAAAATATGCTATAATTATAGCATGAATTTTGATTTAAAAAAATATGAGGATGAGGCAAAAGAAATTAACGATTTTTTAAGCCGTCCTGATGCTTATTCCGATCCGAACTTCGCGACGAAGTCTAAGCGCCTTTCTGAGCTAAACGAGATTTTAGAACTTGGTAAAACCCTTGAAACGCTAAATAAAAATCTTAAAGAAGCGGAAGAACTATTAAATGATTCAGAGCTTTCCGAAATGGCAAAAGCCGATATTGAGAGCTTAACGAAAGAGATTGAACAAAAAAGCGCCGAGCTTGAAGAAAAACTAATTCCGCGCGATCCGAACGACGATAAGCCAGTAATTATGGAAATCCGTGCTGGCGCCGGTGGCGACGAGGCGAGCCTCTTCGCAGGCGAGCTTTATCGAATGTATGTTCGCTTCGCCGAAACTCACGGTCTTAAGTCTGAACTTATTTCGAGTAACGAAAACGAAGCTGGCGGAATGAAAGAAGTGATTATTCGTATCTCTGGCGAACGTCCTTATGGACAGTTAAAATTCGAAGGTGGCGTTCATAGGGTTCAGCGCGTTCCTGTGACGGAAAGCCAAGGCCGAATTCATACTTCGACCGCGACTGTCGCGGTTCTTCCGGAGGCGGAAGAAGCCGAATTTGAGATTAAACCGGAAGATTTAAGAATTGATATTTATCGTTCCGGCGGCCACGGCGGACAGGGCGTTAATACGACCGATTCTGCCGTTCGAATTACCCACCTCCCGACCGGAATCGTCGTCGCGATGCAAGACGAGCGTAGCCAACAGCAGAACCGAATTAAAGCGATGACCGTTCTTCGTTCTCGTCTTGCCGAGAAACAAAAGCTCGAGGATCAGAAAAATGCTTCCGAAGCGCGAAAATCGTTAATCGGGACTGGCGACCGCTCGGAGAAAATTAGAACTTATAACTTCCCGCAAGATCGAATTACTGATCACCGTATTCATTATAACCGTTCGAATATCGGCGCGGCGATGGACGGCGATATTGAAGATATTATTGAAGAATTACAACGAAACGAACGTGATTTAAAGAAGGAAGAGAACGAGTGATTTTAAAAGGGTGGTTAAAAGAGGCGGAAAAAAAGATTTATAGTCTCGACGCCGAGCTAATCGCATGTTTTGTTTTAAAATTTAACGACCGTGTCGATTTAGTTTTACACGGCGAGGAAGATTTTGATTTAAAAAAGGCAGACGAGCTAGTCGAAAAGCGCGCTTCTGGTGTTCCGCTCGCCTATCTAATTGGCGAAAAAGAGTTCTTCGGCCGAAAGTTTAAAGTTAATAAAAACGTTTTAATTCCGCGTCCTGAAACTGAAGATATAATTTTAAGTACCCTTAGTATTGTCGAAACCGATAACTTAAAAAGCCCGACGATTTTAGACGTCGGAACTGGCTCTGGTTGTATCCCGATTACTCTAAAATTAGAGCTACCTAGCGCGAAAATCTTTGGCTCCGATGTCTCGAAAGCGGCGTTAAAAGTCGCCGAAGAAAACGCTAAAACTCTTAAAGCCGATATAAAATTTACTTATTCGGATTTATTAGAGAAGTTTAAAACGCTTCCCGATATAATTACCGCGAATCTCCCTTATGTCGATAAAAGTTGGGACTGGACAAGCGACAGTCTTAAATTCGAGCCGGCGCTCGCTCTCTACGCCGATGACGGCGGGCTAAAACTAATTAAAAAGTTTTTGGACGAGGTTAATGCGAGAAAAGATAATAAGAAACATTACCTCTTAATCGAAGCCGACACGTCTGAGCACGACGAAATTATTAAATACGCAAAAAACTATAATTTTGAGCTAATCCTAAAGAATAATTTTATCCTTGCTTTTTCGGTTTATATCTGATATAATAAGAGCTAATTATGAGTAAAAAAGATTTACAACCTAAAGATTATCGTTTTGTAGTCTTTTCTGATGAAGCTGCAAAGTTTTCGTTCCTTACTCGCTCGACTGCGAAAAGCGACGAAACTATTAAGTGGACCGACGGAAACGAATATCCTCTCGTAAAGATTCAGATTTCTTCCGCTTCGCACCCGTTCTTTACTGGCGAAGAGAAGATTATCGATACTGAGGGACGTGTCGACCGCTTCAAGGCTCGTGCCGCTAAAGCCGCTAAGCTCAAGGAGCAAATCGGTAATAAAGCTCGAAAAGCAGAAAAAGAAGCTAAGAAAAAAGCTGAAAAAGAAGAGCAGACAAAATAATAAAATACTCCCGAAAGGGAGTATTCTTATCCTATGGTATAATAAAGCTATGTCTAAGATAAAATTCACAATTATTTCTTTATTTAATGAAACTCTAGAACCATATTTAAACGCTTCGATGATGTGGAAAGCGAAAGAAGCGGGAATCGCGGAGTTTAATTTTGTGAATTTAAGAGATTTTGGCCTCGGTCCGCATAAAAAAGTCGACGATACGATTTATGGTGGCGGAGATGGAATGCTTTTGATGTGTGAGCCAGTCTTTAATGCGATTGAAAGCATTAAAAAAGACAATCCAGAAGCTCTAGTTTATCTTCCGACTCCGGCGGGAAAAATCTGGGAACAAAAAGACGCTAAAGATCTCGCTAAAAGGGCTGAAGAATCGACCGAAAAACCGCTTCATATTATTATTTTATGTCCGCACTACGAGGGCTATGACGAGCGTATTCTAAGTATAGTCGACGAAAAGTTTTGTCTCGGAAAATATGTTTTAACTGGCGGGGAATTACCGGCTTTAATCTTAATCGACAGTGTCGTTAGGCTTATTCCGGGGGTTCTTGGCGGCGAGACTAGCGCCGAAATCGAAAGTTTTAGCGACGGCGACAATATCGAATATCCTCAGTATACAAAACCGGCGGAGTTTCGCGGAATGAAAGTTCCGGACGTCCTCCTCTCTGGACATCACGCTAACGTCGATAAATGGCGCGAAGAAAATTCAAAATAATTATTGTTGCGGAGTCTGCGGAGTAGTTTGCGCGGTCTGCGCAGGTGCAGGATTCGGCATCGGCGCCGGCGTAACAGGCTGGGGAATAACAGGCGCAACTGGCTGTGTCGGCGCGACTGGCGCGGACTGGAAACGTCCATTAACCATTTTAAAGTTAAAATCAATACTCGAAGACTCCGGCCCAACTGTCGCGGCCGTATCTTTATCGAAAATGTCATAATTAAAGTCGTCCGGATTTTGTTTTGCGGCTTTTCTTTTTGCTTCTTCTTCCGCCTTTTTCTCGGCCTCGAGTTTCTCTTGTTTTTCTTGTTCCTCGCGGATTAAACGAGTTTGTTCCGCCGCCGCCGACGCCGCCCGCGAAATTTCAGACTGTTTCGCAATCATTGGCGAAATCGCAACGCCACTAACCATTCCGCTCGGCATTAACGCGTCTCTCGATAAATCTTCCGGCATAACCGTTCTAAACTCATTCTTAAATGCAACGTTTTTTCCTTTAACATATTGAAACTCATATTTTTTATCGAAGCCAATCATATTGTAGACGACAAACGGCAAGAAAATCGAAAGTAGGCACAGCTCTTTCTTTGCGCCGAACGCTTTCGGTAGAGCGTAGCTAAAAATCGCGAGCGGGATTAACCCGACTAGCGGAACGATAATCGCAATCGAAAGATAAGGATTTAAATCTACCGCTTTAAAGAGATCGAAAAATCCATAAAACGGAATAATCGCTTTCCAGCCTTTCTTCGCTCCGAAAATTTTCTCTCCGACCGCATATTTTCCGACGACCATCGCAATTATAATTAAGAGAATAAAAACTAATAAAATAATATTTTCTGTCAAAACCATCTCAAGCGTCGGCTTATTTGCCTTATACTCTCCACCGGTTATAAACTGAAAAATCAATTCTAGATTCATATAGTTTTATTTTATCACGCTTATGCTTTTTTTGCTATATCATAATGTTGTATAATAAAACCATGGATTTATTCGGAGAAGTAAGAGAAATTCAAGGCGTTGGTCCGAAAACTTCGACCGCTTTAAATAAATATGGCTTTTTTACGGTTAAAGATTTAATCTATTATTTCCCGCGTAGTTATGAAGATTATAAAAAGACGACAAAAATTACCGATTTAACTCCCGGAAAAGTTATGATAAAAGGGAAGATAAAAAATCTCAAGACTCAATATACTCGCCGTAGAAATTTTAATATTACGACCGGCGAAATCTATGACGAAACCGGCGTCGTTAAAGCGATTTGGTATAACCAACCTTACCGTGCTAAAACTTTTAAAGAAGATAAGACTTACTTTTTCACCGGAAATTTTGAGTTTAAGTATAATAAATATCAGCTTACTTCCCCGACGACCGTAATGGCGGAAGAAATCGAAGAGACCGACCATGAAGATAGTGGTTTTCAGCCAATTTATCCGGCAAAAGGCTCGTATAAGTCAATTTGGTTTAAGCGGCTTTTTGAAAATTTAAGAAATGAAATTGCGAAAGTCCCAGATTTGCTCCCGACCGTAAAAACCGGAACTCGCGCCGACGCGCTGTTTAATATCCATTTTCCAAATAACTTTGACGATGTCGAAAGCGCGAAAAAATATCTTGCTTATGAAGAGATTTTTGAGTTAATTTTAGCTTCGAAACTAAATAAAAATGAAAACTCAAAGTTAAAAGCCGAAGTTTTAAAGTTTAATGCCGAAAATACGAAAGAATTAGTCGGCTCGCTTCCGTTTAAGCTAACAAATGCTCAGAGGCTCGCGGCTTGGGATATTCTAAAAGATTTAGAAAAAGAAACTCCTATGAACCGGCTACTTCAAGGCGACGTCGGCTCCGGAAAAACCGTCGTTTCTGCGCTCGCGATTTATCAATGTTTTAAATCAAAAAAACAGGCGGCTCTCCTTGCCCCGACCGCGATTCTCGCGACACAACACGCAAAAACTTTAAAAACTCTGCTCGAGCCACTTGGCGTAAAAGTCGAACTTCTAATTAGCGCAACTAAGAAAAAAGACGAGCTAAAAAAGCGGATAAAAAACGGCGAAGTCGACGTCGTTGTCGGAACTCACGCGATTATAACTGACGATACAATTTTTAAAGACCTCGCTTTCGCGATTATCGACGAACAACATCGTTTCGGCGTGATGCAGCGCCAAAAGTTGCTTTTAAAAACCGGCGATAAATCGACCGCCCCTTGGGACGCGGAAAGCCGTAGGCTTACCGCTCCGCATCTTCTCGCCATGACCGCGACGCCGATTCCGCGCTCGCTCCAGCTTACAATTTTCGGAGACTTAAACGTCTCGACGATTTCCGAACTTCCAAAAGGGCGAACTCCGATTAAGACGAAAATCTTAAACGAAATCCAAATGAAAGACGAACTCTATCCCGTTTTGAATGAAAAAATAAAACAAAGAGAACAAATTTATTGGATTTGCAAACTAATCGAAGAAACTGGTCGAAGCGAAGCCGCGAACGTAAAAAAAGAAGCTGATAAATTAAAAATAAAGTTCCCAAAAGCTAAAGTTGAGTTTCTCCACGGAAAAATGAAACCAGATGAAAAAGACGAAATAATGAAACGCTTTAGCGACGGAAAAATCGATATTCTCGTTTCGACAACGGTCGTCGAAGTCGGTGTCGACGTCCCGAACGCGACTCAAATCGTAATTATGGACGCCGAAAGTTTTGGTCTCGCTCAGCTCCACCAGCTTCGAGGGCGTGTCGGGCGCGGAACTAAACCGAGTAGCTGTTTCTTAATTACAAACGGCGATACCCCTCCGAGTAAGCGTCTCGAAGAACTAGAAAAATCGACCGACGGTTTTCATCTTGCCGAAGTCGATTTAAAGCTCCGCGGTCCGGGCGAAATCTATGGTCAGCTTCAACACGGCGCAATGAACTTAAAAATCGCTAGCCTAACCGACACAAAAACAATCTCAAAAGCTCAAAAAGACGTTAGCTTATTTTTACAGAATAAAGACAATATGTTAAAATATGAAGAGCTAATGCGCGAAATTAAGAAGTATCAACAGCTAACAACTTTAAACTAATGTATTCAACTCTCGCTATTAAGAAAAACTCAAAAAATTCTGGCCGAATTATCGGGACACATCAGAAGCTCGATAAAATCGCCTATAAAGTTTTTAAAACAAAAAGTTCGGTCGATTTTCCGGATATAAAAACAATTTTAAATTTCGAAGGAATGGGCGGGCCGGACGGCCTAAAGCGTAAATCTCCGGGTGTTGACGAGCCACTACATTTTATTTTACCGGATAACGACGACGGAAAACTGATTAAGCTAATTGAAGACCATCAATACAATTTAAGAAAAGCTCTAAAAAATCACGACGAAGTTCGCGCCGCTTTCGAGGCGGCATGGATGGCACACGCTATTACCGACGGTTTAACTCCGGCACATCACTTTCCTCTAATCGAAGCACAACAAGAACTTATGACCGAAAAAGATTTTGTTCGAATTTTTGGAGTTCCGATTAAGGGAATTATGCGCGGCCAAAATACGCCACAGACTCTCCGAAATAACTGGCTTTATTGGGGCTCAAACGGCTATATGAGTAAACATATTGCTTTTGAATATGGCGTCGCGATTACCTTGAATGGGCTTCCGTCTCGTCGCGTAGTTCCGAAAATCTCCGACAAAGAGTTTAAAAATGCTGAAATCCACGAAGTCTTTTATTCTGCGCTGAAAAAAGTCGCCGAGCTCGATATGTATACGAAGTTTCGTCAAAAAGGTTGGACAACCGAACTTGCGTTCGAAACGAGAAATGTTCTCCTTCCGGAAATTATTAAAGCAATTATCCTCGGCTGGGCGTCGAGTTTACCGGAGAAAAAATGAAAGAAAAAGTTACAGATTTAAGAGTTTTATCGGGCGAGCTAAAAGGAAAAAAGATTCTTGCTATAAAAGATAATCTGTCTCATCCTATGGGTTCTCGCGAAAGACTTGCGCTCTTTAATTCGCTTGGTCCGGAGCTTAAAAACGCAATTATTCTAGATGCTTTTTCTGGAACTGGCGCGGTCGGAATTGAGGCGATTTCTCGCGGCGCCGCTCACGTTACTTTTATTGAGAAAAACCATAAAGTCGCGGAGCTACTCCGTAAAAACCTAAAAGATTTAAAACTGGAAGACAAGACTAGAGTTTTTGAAGCTGGCGTCGAAACTATGAATTTTAATACGAAATTCGACTTCGTTCTTGCAGATCCGCCTTATGATAAAATCAAAAAAGTTTCTCCGGAAACGTTTGAAAGACTAGCTAGTCTCGCCCGAAAAAACTTTATCTTAAGCCATCCGTCTTCGTTCGATCCTCACGTTATCGACGCGAAACTCCTCTCGACTAAAAGTTATGCTTCTGCGCGCATCTCGACCTTTACTTGTGCTTAAACCGGTGTTATACTTAAACTAATAATAAGGTCTAGTAGAGTGGGACGACCGATAAATGGAGGATTTTTATTTATGAATGAGGATGTTTCGCCGAAAGACCATCGCTTTAAGATTATTGTCGTAACGACGATTATGGCGGCGTTAATTATCTCGATTGGCGTTTGGGCGATTACGAGCGCCGTTAATAGCACGAAAGAGAAAAATGCCGCTACCAATAATACCGAAACGTCGATAACTAAAACTGAAACCGAGACAAAAGAAGATTCTACGAGTCAGACGACTAGCTCTAATGTAGTTTCTCCGTCTAGCGAATATACCGTTTCCGCCCCGACCGTTACGACTTCGAACGATCTCCCGACGAGCGGCCCGACCGATATTATCGTTTCGACGCTCGCGCTCGGAACAATCGTCGCGCTTATTTTAGTAAATATCGACCTCGTCCAAAGGAGACAGGCTTAAGTTTGTGTTATAATTTATATAAATAAAAGGAGGAATTTTTAATGTTTGACTTATCTGGAAGAGTAGCAGTCGTAAGTGGAGCTTCGAGCGGACTTGGACAACAAATGGCTCGTGCTTTTGCTCGACAGGGCGCTGACCTTGCGATTCTCGCTCGCCGCGTCGAAAGGCTCGAAGAGTTTAAAAAAGAACTCGAAAAAGAATATAAAGTTAAAGTTTTAGCTCTTAAATGTGATGTAACTAAAACCGAAGATATCGACGCTGCTGCGAAAGCCGTTGAAAAAGAATATAAGAAAGTTGATATTCTCTTAAACTGCGCCGGCTCTTCGAAAGATAAAGGCGTCCTCGAAATGACCGACGACGAGTGGGATTTTACGATTGCGACCGACGAAACGAGCGTCTTTAAGATGACTCGTGCTTTTGGAAATATTATGAAGAAGAATCATTATGGTCGAGTTATCAATATCGCTTCGATTTATGGGCTTGTCGGGAACGCCGAAATCCCGACTATCGCTTATCACGCTTCGAAAGGCGCTGTCGTTAACTTTACTCGTGCGGCGGCTTGCGAGCTCGCTGAAGAGGGAATTACCGTTAACGCGATTTGTCCGGGCTTCTTTAATACTGAATTAACTGAAGACGTCTTAAAAACTGACTTCTTTAAGAAGTTCGCCAATAATCACGTCCCGATGAAACGCTACGGAAAAGAGGGCGAACTCGACGCCGCCGCTGTCTTTCTTGCTTCTGAAGAATCGCGTTATGTTACCGGCGTAATCCTTCCGGTCGACGGCGGATATACTGCCGCTTAATAACTTAAAGACATACGTCCTGACTTTTTGATGGTATAATAATATATATGTCTAAATTTGAATTAGTCTCGAAATACAAGCCAACTGGTGACCAGCCGGAAGCGATTAGAGTTTTAACCGAAGGTCTGAAAAAAGGCGAACGGGAACAGACTTTACTCGGGGTGACTGGTTCCGGTAAGACTTTTACGATGGCAAATATTATCCAGAATGTCCAGAAGCCTACTTTAATTTTAGCGCATAATAAAACTCTTGCCGCCCAGCTTTATTCTGAGTTCCGCGAATTTTTCCCGAAAAACGAGGTTCATTATTTTGTCTCGTATTTCGATTATTATCAGCCGGAAGCTTATATTGCGTCGACCGACACTTATATTGAAAAAGATTCCGCGATAAACGAAGAAATCGACCGACTTCGTCATGCCGCGACCGTCTCGCTTTTAACCCGTCCGGATACGATTATTGTCGCTTCCGTCTCTTGTATTTATGGTATCGGCTCTCCGGATCACTATACCGAGATGTCTTATCTCGCCAAAAAAGGCGAAGAAGTTTCGCAGACGAATTTTATAATTTATCTCGTCGCGATGCAATATCATAGAAACGATTTAGCTTTCGAACGTGGTAATTTCCGCGTGATGGGCGACACGATTGATTTATTTCCGGCGAGCGGCGAAGTCGCCTATCGCTTTGAATTTGGATTCGATACTCTAGAAAATATTAAAATTATCGATCCTCTGACTGCTGAAATTTTCGAAAAACCGGACTTTATCCATATCTTCCCGAATACTCACTATGCTACCCCGAAAGACGAACTCGAGCGTGCGCTCGAAACAATTAAAGTTGAATTCGACGAGCGCCTAAAGTTTTTCGAGGAACATAATAAATTCCTCGAGGCACAGCGTCTTTCTCAACGCACTAAATACGACCTCGAAATGTTAAAAGAAACCGGCTTCGTTAAGGGGATTGAGAATTATTCAAGACACTTAGACGGTCGTAAAGCCGGCGAACCACCTTCCACCCTACTTGACTTCTTCCCAGAAGACTTCTTACTACTTGTCGACGAGTCTCATATGACTCTGCCGCAGGTTCGCGGAATGTATAACGGCGATCACGCTAGGAAGGAAACGCTTGTCGAATATGGTTTTCGTCTTCCGAGCGCCCTTGATAACCGCCCTCTAACTTTTTGGGAGTTTCAAGACCATATTAAACAGGCGATTTATGTCTCGGCGACTCCGGGCGATTACGAATTAAAACACTCGCCGAAGCCGGCGGAACAGGTTATTCGCCCGACCGGACTCCTAGATCCAGAAATTGAAGTTCGCGAAACTAACGGACAAATTGATAATTTAATGGAAGAGATTGACCGCCGAATCGCTAAGGGCCAGCGCACTCTCGTTACGACTTTAACAAAGCGCATGGCAGAGGACTTAACCGACCATCTTAAAGAGCGCGGAATTAAAACTGCTTATATTCACTCTGATATTGATACGCTAGAGCGCGGAGATATTTTAAGAGACTTACGAGCTGGCGTTTATGACGTTCTCGTCGGAATTAATCTTCTTCGCGAGGGGCTAGACCTTCCGGAAGTCTCGCTTGTTGCAATTTTAGACGCCGATAAAGAAGGCTTTCTTCGTTCCGAATCCGCTTTAATCCAGACTATCGGTCGTGCCGCTCGTCATGAAGAAGGGCATGTTATAATGTATGCCGACCATATTACCGAATCTATGGAGCGCGCAATCGAAGAAACGAACCGTCGTCGCGAGATTCAACAGGCTTACAATAAAAAACATAATATTACTCCGAAATCTGTCCAAAAGGAAATTAGCCAAGGCCTCCGCGCGATTATTCCGGAGAAAGAAAAAGAAAACAAATTAGATTTAAGAAAAGTTCCGAAAGAGGAAATTCCGAAGCTAATTAAAGAATTAGAGTCTCAAATGAAGCTCGCCGCCGTGAATCTCGACTTCGAACATGCCGCCGACCTTCGCGACTTGATCGAAAAAATCAAATCCGAAAAATAATTATTTTGCTCTGGAATCAATCATCGCTGATACTAAGTTAACAACAAGTTCGAGCTGCGCCAAGTCTCGGCGTTCGAACCCTGTTTTTCCGGTCGGCTCTCCGACTAAAATCTGTCCAAAAACATTTCCTTTCGCGTCGAACATCGCCGCGACCGCTTTAATTTTATGTTCATCTAAAATTTTTTGAGTTCCGGCGTCGATTTTTTGCCAAACTCCGCGTTCCGGCTCTGCTAAAGCGTTAAGCTCGGAAATCTCGAACTCCGAAAACTCTTCTAATTTAGAACCGTGAACTTTTTTTCCGATAACGATTCCGACATAATTAAAATGTAGATTTGAGGCAAGGAACTCCGCGAGCGCGTCGGCATCGACTTTTCCGGACATTTTATTCATTTTCTTCAGTAAATAGGCGAGATAGACTTGATCCTTTAAGACGAGCGAACGAATAAAATGTAAGACCTCGCTCATAATCGGTAAGATTAAGAGTAAAATCGTTACCATGATAAAGGTTAAAATATAAATCTCGGTCGAGAGTCCGCGAATTTTAAAGAGGAACGTAATAATTGCGTAGAAAATTAACATATAAGCCGCTCCCGCCGTCGTCACCAGAATTACATAAGATAAAACTTTTAACGCCCGAGAAGAGAGCATTAAAATCTGAAACCTTAAAACTGCGTAATAATCTAAAATTACCATTAAAGAGAGCATAATCGGCGAAAGATAGATTAACTCGAACTTTATAAACGGTAAGATAATCCCGAAAACTACCATTAAAATTCTAAGCAAAGCTCCGGAAATAGTTAAGAAAATAAGTCCGTGTTTTGTGTTAAGACTGCGGATTTGTTTTGCTCGAAGAAGTAGTCCGATAATCATAAAAACCGAAGAAATAACGAAGAAAAGAATATAAGAAAGATAAATCGGTCCAGAAACAATATTAAAACTGTTTCCGTCGGTCGAAAGACTAAACCCGTTATAAAAATCCGCCGTATCGAAAGTTAAAATAAACGAAATAAACAGGAAAAATAGCGTTGCTAGGAAAACCGAGAAGCCTCTAAAAAGTTTAAACGGATATAAAATATATGAAAGCAGGAATATATCCATTAAGACCGGCGCGAGAAAAATCCCATAACCTAAATATTTAACCGCTGTTCCGGCGTTCAAAGGAAGATTCAAGAAAGCTAAAATTGAAATTGTGTAAATCGTTCCGAAAAATACCGACAAGAAATAAAATTTCGTAAACTTACGTTCTTTTTTACGCGAGCCGACAAGGATACAGAAGCCGGAAAGGAGCATTGTTATCGCGCTAAGTATCATAATGAAATTCTTCAGTTGCATTTTATCCCTTCTTTTTAATAGCTTGAAAATATCTGTGCCCAATAAATCTTATTCGCAGAATTTATGTCGAAGACAATCCCGACTGACATATATCTAAAGTTTGAATTTAGGATATTTGCGCGGTGTGATGCCGAATTCATCCAAGCGTTAACGACTGTCGACGGGGACGGTACGCCTGCGCCCGCCGCGATGTTTTCTCCGGCGTAATTTCCCTCAGGAATATTTAGGACTGTCTTCCATTCTGAACCGTCCGGACGGGTATGTGCATATTTCGAGACCAGTTCTCTTGCCCTAGTTTCTGAAGCTGACGCTGTACTTGAACCCCAAGCAAGTCCCGGTAATCCATTTTTTGCGCGTTCGTTATTAACGAGCTTTAGAACTTCGTCTTTCCATTGGTCGATCGGAACCGCGACAACTGTTATCTCGATTTTATCACGCCTTGAACCGTCGTAAGTTCCGGCGGTAATCGTTGTCTTTCCGGTCCCCACGATAACCGGATAACGGCATTTCGAGGAATTATAACCGAGCGAAGACCTTGCCTCTTTATAGAAACTTTTTATTACATTTTTATTCGAAGACTGCCAATACATTCTTGAATACCCAGGTAGGCTGTCGTCGATACAAATGTCCTTGTCTGCTGATTGATAAATCGTCATCGAGGTCTCGTTCCAAAGCTCCCCTGCCGGAACGTTTCCGCCAGTCGCCTGTCCGTTCGAATTTGTGGTTTCTCCAGCATCTGTCGTCGAGTTCGGCGCCGCCGGCTTTACTGTTACGGTGTTTCCGTTTTCGTCGGTTACTGTAACGTTTCCTTGAACAAAGGCCGATTCTCCCTCGCCTAAATCGACTTCCTCGACCGAGCCGTCGATTTCGTCGGAATACTCCGAAACGACGTCGAGGTCTCCGCTCCCCGCGAAGCCCATCGCCGAAGCGACTAAGACTCCAGCAATTAAAATCGCAACCGCATTAACCGACAAAAGGATTGTCATTCTCGTCTGTCTAATCATTTTTGCTGCTGCCGCTGCTGCCATTGACTATTTTTTCCTATCTATTGTCGCTGCAGTTAAGTTAATTAGCATCTCAAGCTGAATTAGCTCGCGCCTCTCTAGCCCGTTTTTACTCTCTGGTTTTCCGAGAATTAGCTGTCCGATTTGTTTACCTTTTGAGTCGACTAAAATCGCCACCGCTTTAATTTCGTTTTTTGACATAATTCCGGCGACGGTTTTATTAAATTGTTGCCAGATTCCGCGTTTCG
Organism: Candidatus Saccharimonadota bacterium; assembly: GCA_017406985.1. Lineage (GTDB taxonomy): Bacteria > Patescibacteriota > Saccharimonadia > Saccharimonadales > Saccharimonadaceae > Nanosyncoccus. The sequence continues at coordinate 238,951 of JAFQXL010000004.1, read as the reverse complement.
GCTCCGGTAGGTTCGAAATCGCCTTTAGTTCTTCGGTTGAAAGTTGTTTCGCTTCCGAGCCATAAAGTTTTCCTTTAGTTAAAATTCCGACGTATGAGAAGTGTAAATGATCCGCTAAGAAACCCGAAAGCTCGTTCATATTAACTTTCGACATCGACATAATATTTAACTTTTTCGTTACGTAAGCAATATCGATTCTCTCGCTCGAAATTAACGACCTAACGAAACTCGAGAGCTCGTTCATTGCCGGAAGAAGTAGCAGAACTATTGCGATCATTAAGAAGTTTAAGACGAAAATCGCTGGAGACGGGCTCGAAACTTTAAATAGTGCCGTAAAGATAATATAAAACAGAAGCATATAAATCGCGCCGGCCGTAATTAAAATAATCGCATAACTTAGCGCCTTTAGCCAGCGTCCCGAAAGCTGAATTAAACGATATTTCAGAATTGAATAATAATGTCCAACCATCGTAATCGTAAAGGTCATAACCCCGATCCAAATTAAATCATAATTCCAAATCGGTAAAACGACATCGAAAGTCAGCATAAAAGTCCCGGTAATCAGAATTCCCAGTCCGAGGGTAATTAGCCCCGCACGAACATTTTTATTACGGGTTTTCCTAATCCTGAGAAAGAGCGAAAGCATAATTACGCCAGTAATTATAAAATAAAATATCGCATAGACCATGTAGAACCAGTTTAAATTAAGCGCAACCGAATTTCCTTCGTGGCTTAAAGTAAAACTACTATATAAAATCGACGGGTCATAAATTAAAAGCCCTGACATTAAAGCGGCGAACATCGCCATAATTACGCCGAACCCGCGGACAAGTTTAAACGGATAACCACAATAAACCATTAAGCAAATGTCCATAAACATCGCCGGAATATAAATCCCGAAAATCGCAATTGGCGCCAGCGCCGTATCTTCCGGTTTTAAGGCGATAAACATCATAATTGCTAATGTCCAAACCGCCCCGAAGGTCATCGAAATCGCAAAATATTTAGACGCTTTCTTGTCCGTCTTTTTTGAGCCCGCCCAGGCCGCTATCCCCGACGCAAAGGTAAGAATTGCCGTCAGGGCCAGTAGAATCGTAATTAGTTGCACTTGACCTCCTTAATGCTTTTGTTTATAATTATTTTAATAATTTATTCAAAAAAGGTCAATATTAGATATGGGTAAAAATATAAAAAACATCATTTTAAAACACAGAATCTTTAACCTTGCGCGGATAATTACCGTCGTGGCTTTTTTAGGTCTTGCTTTTATTGCCGTAACTTTTTCTGCGCGCGCGCTTACGCTCGTTGACGCGAATAGTAGAGGCGGTGTCCCGAGTAACTGGGGACTTGTTTCGGCTACCCATCCGGACACAATTACCCTCCCGATTACCTATTTTGACCAAACTTATTCTTGTGACAACAGAGGGACTGGAACTCGCCAGTTCGAATTCGGAAACTGTAATGACTCGAAAGGCGGCGGGCTTCAGCAGGGAATTATTAAAGACCATCTCGGCTCGGACGGGCTGCCGATTCCGACATATGAAACTACGACCGCTTCGAAAAACGCTGGAATTGACTATCAGTCCCGTGGCGTAGTCGGACATGATCCGGTCGTCTCGAGCGACAACTTTTACCGTTGGTTCCACGAAGTTTCTGGAAAATCGACTAAATATAATAAAGAAATTACCTTTACGCGCGACGGAAATACAAACCGTTATATCTATGGCGGACGCCAAATCTTCCCGCTCGACGACGTTAAAACCGCGACACAGAAACTTCTCGGTCATAACTTCCACTTTACGGCGAGCTTAAACGTCCCGATTAAGATTTCCGCTTCTGGGAACGAACGTTTTGACTTCTCTGGCGATGACGACGTCTGGGTATTCTTAAATGGACAGCTCGTTCTCGATATTGGCGGTGTCCACTCTGCGGTAGATGGCTACTTTACGATTAACGCCGATGGAACTGTTACCTCGGTTGTTGATAATAGAATAGTCAATAATTATAATTTAGATCTAAAACGTGGCGACGTTGTTGATTTAAGCTTCTTCTATGCTGAGCGAAATACAAGCGAAGCGAATACTCTGATTACGATTTCTGAAATGGAATGGCCGATTCAAGCCGACTCAAGGCTCGATTCTTCCGTCGTCGATAATAAGATGTTACAATACACCGCCGCTCTTGCAAATCGCGATACCGGAAATGAAATTACTTTAACTAAAATCGCCTCCCATCTTAGTAGTATCGATCCTCAAACTGAACAAGAAACTTCTGGCTTCGTTCCTTTGAACGCTGAAAATCTTGAATATTCTTATACTCCGAATAATCTAAATAGCTGGATGCCGCTCGACGTTTCTGAACCAGCAAGCTCGGACGACGGCTTTAAACTTAAAAACCCGATTACACTCTCGAAAGCCGGAAAGGGGACCGACAAAGTTTATTTCCGTTATTATATTAAGCCGGACGAAAACGAAATTAACTATACTAATACCGTCTCGTTCTATACTATAAATAGTGATGGTTATAGCGGAATCTCTTATAGCTCTGCTCATGACGAAATTAATACGCTTCGCGTTAAAGACGTTTATTATAAAGCCGTCTTTAACTCTGCTGGCGGAAACTCGGTTGCGACTCAAAGTATTAAAGAATATGAATCCGCAACTCGCCCGACCGATCCGACTCGTGAAGGTTATCTCTTTAAAGGCTGGACTCTAAATAACGAAACTTACGACTTCGATGCTCCTATAACAAAAGACATTGTCTTAGTTGCGGTTTGGGAAAAGATTCCGGATCCGACTTATTATAAAGTCATCTTCGATACCGACGGCGGCTCCGACGTCGAGACCCAAACTATAAAAGAAGGCGAAGTCGCTACTGAAGAGGCTCCGACTCGCGACGGTTATCGCTTTAAAGGCTGGTATGTCGGTAATACGAAATATAATTTTGCTCTTCCGGTAAACGAAAACCTTACCCTTGTCGCGCAGTGGGAAAGAATTCAATATCACGTCTACTTTGATACTCAAGGCGGTTCGGCGATTAACTCAATCCTCGTCAATTCTGGCGACGCCGCGGTAAAACCAGTAAGTCCAAAATTATCCGGCTATGAATTTGTCACTTGGACTTTAGATGGCGAAACTTATGATTTTGACTCGGCCGTTACGGGAGATATTACTCTCGTCGCGCAGTATCAGCTAATTATCGTCCCGATTGAACCGACTCCGATTCCAGATCCGGAAGAGCCGGTGGAGCCAGTAGAACCGGAACCTGAAGAGCCTGTAGAAGTTGACTGTGACGAAGATCCGTTTGCTGAAGGCTGTATGGAAAGCGACGACGAAGAATATGATTTCGATATTCTTCCGGTCTATGGCGAAATCGTCTTCGTCCCGGACACGGGCGTTATCGGTAAAATTGCTCAAACTCCGTTCGGAAATCAGATTTTCGCTTCGGTTGTCCTCTCTCAAGGCTTTATCCTTGCGAACCTCGCCGTCTTCGCGCTCGGTTTCGCGGTCTCCTTCTCCTTAAGGAAGTTCGCAAAACTACCAGAAGAATAAAAAAAATAAAAAGCCCCGTTCTTAAAAAGAGCGGGGACTTTTTTGGAGGTCGGTGGCTTTTATTTCTTAGTTACAATAATGTTCATTCCGAACGGATCTCCATGAATCGGATCACGCATAATCACCGGCTCTGAAATCTGTTCCTCGGAAATTCCGATTACACCAAGCGACTTATAGACAAAATCGGTCGCTTCCGTAAACGGCAAAAGCTCAATTCTTGCGACAGAATCTCCGCCGCCCCATCCAAAGTAGAGCGCATCTCTCGCCATCACGTGATGTAAGAGTTGCATGTCGAACATGAACTTTCCGCCAGGCTCAAGCAGCTCGAGCGACGCTTTCGCAATCGGCATCAGCGCATCCTTCATGAAGGAAATCGTCCCCTTAGTATAAACTAAGTCGAACTGCCCCTTATAACAGTTAAGCTCGCGGAACATCGTCGTAATGTCGACCGGACGATAGTCAATCTTCGCGCGGTCTTCCGGCGAAAAATCACTCATCAGGAAATCGAAATCGATTCTCGGATCCCTGTCACAGGCGAAGAACTGCTGAGACTCGAGCGTATACCTATTTAAGTATCCCGTCCGCCGAATTTCCGGCATTCCACCGGCGCCGAGCGAGAGAATCTTGGATGCTCCAAGAATCTGTTCCATGAACTGCGCATCGCGCCACTTCGTAAAGAGATATCCCTCGTCGCGGTAAGTCCAAGTCGAAAGATGGTCCTCGTCCGAAGCGCGCTTAAAAACGCCGACCGGGTCGAAACCCCAACGATATGCCGTCTCAAGCGCAAGATATCCGCCTGAACCAGACAGAAAACTCCAGAACATCTCCGACTTCGTCATATCTGCCGCGAACATCCATTCTCCGAGCGCCGGATTTAAGAGTAGCGGCTCGACCTTGAGCCAAAACGCCTCAACCCACTTGTCGAAAATCTCGTCCCCGTCCATCTTTATTAAAATAAAACGGGTATCGATTCCGAGCATCTGCCCACGGTGTTCATAAAATTCCGCGACTCTTCGCCGGTTCTTAAAGAAATCGTCTCCGAGCTCGTCCTTCTTCAGACGATAGCAGGTTCCGAAGAAATCGTCCTTGATTTTCTTCATCGCCTGTTCACTTGTCTGTTCCGTAATGTGTCCCTCCGCTTTCTCTTTAAAATACTTCTGAGAAACCGGGATGTAGAAACCGAGCGCTTTTTCCTTGCTCATTGTCTCTTCACAACCATCATAGTTTAACTTCTGAAACGTTTCGAGTTCTTTGTCGATATTAAACATAAAAACCACCTCCAATGTACAAAAGCTCACCACCAACCTTATTAGAACTTATTATAACATATTTTTATTAAACCTGTGGTATAATTAAGATATGAAAATTACACGCGAGGAAATCTTACATTTAGCGAAACTTTCTAATTTTAAGTTAGAAGAAAATGAAATTGAGAGTTTAGGCTCTGATTTAGAAAATATTATCGGTTATATTTCTCAGCTTAATGAGCTTGATACTGAAGGAGTTGAGCCGACTTATCAGGTTTTTGAAATGGAAAATGTCTGGCGCGAAGACGAAATAAAAAAGCAAGAAGCGACTCGCGAGGAACTTCTCGCTTTAACTTCTGAAAGTGTTCAAGATCAAATTAAAGTCCCGAAGGTATTATAATTATGAAAATCGCAGATAAAACTACTAGTGCTGTTTCTCTAGTTAAAGAAGCTCTAGAAAAAGCTAAAAAATATGAGAACAAAAACATTTTTGTTTTCTTAAACGAAGAAAACGCGTTAAAAAGAGCAAAAGAAATCGACGAAAAAATCGCGCGCGGCGAAGAAGTCGGCCGTCTTGCTGGCGTTCCTTATGCGCTTAAAGATAACTTTCTTTCGAAAGAGGGAAGAACGACCGCGAGCGCTCATATTTTAGAGCCATTCGAAGCTCCGATTAACTCGACTACTGTTAAAAAGTTGGAGAACGAAGGCGCGATTATGATCGGTCGCGCGAACCTCGACGCTTTCGCGCATGGTTCTTCAACTGAAAACTCTTATTTTGGCCCGACTAAAAACGCGAAAGACGACGAGCGCGTCGCTGGTGGCTCTAGTGGTGGCTCGGCGGTTTCGGTTGCGCTCGATATTGTTCAGTTCGCGACCGGAACAGATACTGGCGGCTCGATTCGTCAGCCGGCTTCCTTTAACGGAATCTATGGTTTTAAACCGACTTACGGAACAATCTCGCGCTATGGCGTTGTCGCTATGGCTTCGAGTACTGATTGTATCGGCTTCTTTACGAAATCGACCGAAGATATGGATTTACTGATGGAAATCTGTTCTGGACAAGATGAAAACGACTTGACAACTCTTCCGGATTATTATATAAAATCTGAAGTTAAAAAAGTCCAGAAAATTGGAATTATTAAAGATTTTGATAACGAAAAAGTCGCTCCGGAAATCCGAAATGCCTTAAAAAATAAAGTTGAGTTACTTAAATCTAAGGGCTATGAGATTGTCGACCTTGAAATGCCGGCGTTAAAATATGCTCTCGCGGTTTATTATATTGTTGTTCCGGCGGAAGTTGCGTCGAACCTCTCTCGATACGACGGAATTCGCTATGGTTTCCGCTCTGAAGAGGCGAAAAACCTCGACGAAATCTTCGCTAAATCTCGTGGCGAAGGCTTTATGAGCGAGAATAAACGCCGTATTATGATTGGAAACTTCGTTTTAAGTTCCGGCTTCTATGACGCCTATTATTTAAAGGCACAGAAAGCCCGAACGAAGATCATCGAGGAATATAATAACGCGTTTTCTAAAGTCGATTTTATCTTAACTCCGGTCTCTCCGAATCCCGCTTTTAAACTCGGCGAAAAAGTTAATGACCCAGTCTCGATGTATCTTGAAGACGTTATGAGCGTCCCGATTAACCTTGCCGGCGTTCCGAGTTTAACTGTTCCGGCGGGAAAAACCGAGGAAGGTCTTCCGCTCGGACTTCAGCTTGTCGGTCCGCGTCGAAGCGATAAAACTCTCTTAAGCTTCGCTAACGAGCTAAAGGAGGAAAGCGATGTCTAGTGTAGTTCTTTTAGTTGTCTCAATTATTATTATTGGCATCCTCGTCTTTATCGCAATTAGTATAACCGGCTCGAAGCCTTATGAATTTGATAAAGAAGAATATCAGTCGGACTTTCTTAGAATCGAGAATAGCCTTAGAAAAGAAAACGATTTAAGCTGGAACGCCGCTATTTCTGAGGCGGATAAACTTCTCGATAAAGCCTTAATGGAAATGGGAACTCCAGGAAAGACCATGGGCGAGAGATTGAAAAAAGCTGAAACTAGATTTTCTTCGAAAAACTCTGTCTGGTATGCTCATAAAATGAGAAACCAAATCGCCCACGAACACGGTTTTTCGGCTGATTATAATAAAGCTAAACATGCCCTCGCGGCTTATCGTCAAGCGTTAAAAGATTTAGGAGCAATTTAAATGAAATATTTTCCAACCATCGGTATTGAATGTCACGTCCAGCTTTCGACTAAAACTAAACTCTTCTCTGAGGTCGATAACGACGCTCGCGGAAAAGAGCCTAATTCTTGTGTTTCGCCGGTCGACTATGCTCTTCCGGGGATGCTCCCGAGGTTAAACGGCGAGGCGATTAAGTTCGCAATTCGCGCCGGTCGCGCTATGAACTGTGAGATAAATACTTCTTCTCGTTTCGACCGTAAACATTATTTCTATCCGGATTCGCCAAAGGGTTATCAAATTACTCAGTTCTATCACCCGATTATTGGCGAAGGCTACGTCGAGCTTCCGGAGGACGGTAAGAAAATCAGAATTGAACACGCTCATCTCGAAGGTGACGCCGGAAAACTAACCCATTTCGACACTTATTCTCTCGTCGATCTAAACCGTGTCGATACTCCGCTAATTGAAATCGTCTCTATGCCGGATATGCACTCCGCTAAAGACGCTCACGATTATTGTAAAACGCTCTGGCGTTTAATGTGTTTCGCTGAAGTTACGAACGGTGATCTCTATAACGGAAATATGCGCTTTGACGTAAACGTCTCGCTCGCTCCGGAAGGCTCGGACGAACTCGGAACCCGCGCCGAAGTTAAGAATCTAAACTCGTTTAAATCGGTCGAGCGCGCTGTTGAATATGAAATTAAGAGACAGTCGAAGCTCCTCGATAAAGGCGAAAAAGTTATCCAGGAAACCCGCGGTTGGAATGACGCAACCGGCGAAACTACCGGCCAGCGCTCAAAAGAAGAAGCAAAAGACTATCGCTATATGCCGGAGCCGGATCTCCCGCCGATTAATTTATCTGAAGAGTTTATTGAAGCTGAAAGTAAAAAACTCCCTCTTATGCCGAAGGATTATCGTGAAAAGTTTAACGGAAAAATCGCTGAAGATACGCTCGAAATCCTCCTTGATTATCCGGCTTTGATGAAATCTCTCGCCGAGGTTAAAGACGTAAAACGCGTCTCTAACTGGTTTGCGAGCGTTCTTCTCGCCGAAGAAAAATCGGCGGAATATCTAAACGACCTTCCGACCGGAAAACAGTTAAACGACCTCGCGGAAATGACCGAAAGAGGCGAACTTAGCAGTACCGGCGCGAAAGAAGTTTTCTTAAAGTTCTTCGATCCTGAAATGAGTAAACGTGATGCAAAAACTATCGCGAAAGAACTCGGCGTAATTCAAGAAAACGATCTCGGCGAGCTCGAAAAAATCGTCGATAAAGTCCTTGCTGATCCCGCGACAAAACAGGCGCAGGAAGACTTTAAGAATGGACAAGAGAAAGTTATCGGCTTCCTCGTCGGACAGGTCATGAAGGAATCGAGAGGCAAGGCGAATCCGTCCTCTGCCCAACAAATCCTCCGTAAAAAGCTACAATAAATATATTGTAAAAAACGAGAAACTCTGCTATAATAAAAACATACTTAATTATCCGACCAGAAATGGCCGGATAATTTAAATTAAAATAAAGGAGTTATAATGGAAGACTTAGATCTAAAAGCTATGACCGCGATGGTAAAGGTCATTGCTGAAGAAAAAAGCTTGCCGGAAGAGACCGTTCTCGACGTAATCCAGAACGCAATTGCGGCGGCTTGGCGTAAAGAAGTCGGCGAGAAAGACATGAATGTTCGCGCGACTTTAAATCTACAAAATGGTAAGGCCCATGTCTTTATCGACCGCGAAGTTATCGAAGACGGCCTCGCTTATAATCCGGCGACAGAAGTTCCGGAAGCAGAAGCGAAAGGCGCTAAACTTGGCGATATCGTCTCTGAAAAAATCGAAGTTACTGGCTTCGGTCGTGTCGCTTCCCAGACCGCTAAACAAGTTATTGTTCAAAGACTTCGCGAGGCAGAGCGCGATTCGATTCTCGCGGCGTTCGAAGATAAAGTCGGAACGATTGTTACTGGAATGATTTCGCGCGTCGAGCCGAAAATTATTCGTATCGACATGGGTAAAGCGAACGGAATTATGCCTCGTAGCGAACAGATCGACGGCGAATTTTATACTGTCGGTGAACGTATTAAAGTTTTAGTTAAAGAGATTGAGCGAAACGACCGCGGCGCCCAGTTAATTCTTTCTCGTGGCTCGGCGGACTTCGTTAAACAACTCTTTATTCAAGAAGTTCCTGAAGTCGAAAACGGAACCGTTGAAATCCGCGCAATTGCTCGTGAAGCTGGCCGAAGAACTAAAATCGCTGTTGCCTCGACCGTTCCAGGAATTGATCCGGTTGGAACTTTCGTCGGTGGACGTGGCGTCCGTGTTCAAGCCGTTACGAATGAAATCGGCGAGAAAGAGAAAATCGATATTATTAACTGGAGCGATAATGCTTCTGAATATATTAGAGAAGCAATCTCTCCGGCAGAAGTTATGAAAGTTGAAGTCGACGGAAAACACGCTAAAGTCTTCGTTACTGAAGATCAGCAGTCTATCGCGATTGGTCGTCAAGGCCAGAACGTTCGTCTCGCTTCGAAATTAACTGGCTTCGAACTTGATATCGAGCTTGCCGAAGCGCCAAAGAAGAAGAAACGCACGAACGTTGAAGATTCTCTCCTCTCGGCAATCGAAGAAAGCTCTGAAGAGGCTCCGAAAGAAGAATCTAAAGAGGATTCAGCGGAGAAGACCGAGAAAACCGCGTAAACAGTTTATTCTAAACTTTAAAGGCTTTTTCCGAAGATACTGGTTTCTATACCAGTTAGGAAAGAGCCTTTTTAGTGTCGCTCTAGTCTGTTCTTTTCCGACTTTACCTTCTGGACCTTTATTAAAATCTTTCGCTGAATCGATTAGAAGATTCCAAATAAAGAAATATTCAAGTTCCGAAAAATATTCTTCGAGTTTTCCGGCTTCTTTAAACTTTCCATATAAAATCCCGAGCGCTTTAAAAATATCAAGCGAATGAACGTCGAATCCGGCTTTATGTAAAACCGAGCCAGAGCGCTGACGATAATTATATAAAACTTCGTCGATATAAGAAAAATTATCTGAATAAAGCACAGCAGAAGAGAGAATCGCCATGTCCTCGTGAATTATTCCTTCCGGAAAACTAAAATGTTTATTCCAAAAATCTCGGCGATAGATATTCTGAAACGGCGGGAATCCATACATAATATAACGTTTCTTAAAATCCGGTTTATCGGTATTAACAAAAGTTAAAATATTTTCGCGGTTCGGATAAACTCGTCGAACGCTAAAATTAATCGCGTCCGCTCTAGTTTCTTCCGCGTGCCGGATTAACTTCGAAATTGCGTCTTTTTCTATCCAGTCGTCGCTATCGACAAACCAAATATATTCTCCACGTGCTTTTAAAACGCCAAAGTTTCGAACGGCGCTCGCTCCCCAGCTCGAACAAAGAAACGATCGAACCTTTTTCGGATATCTCTTTTTAACCCTATCTATAATTTCTGGAGATTTATCGGTTGAGTTATTATCGACTAAGATTACTTCAAAATCTGAGTTATCTTGAACTAGAATCGACTCTAAACATTCAGAAAGATATTTTTCTACATTATAAACTGGAATAATAATTGAAAGTTTCAATTTATTTCCTAACAACTTTCTTTTTACGCTCAAATCGGCTAGTAATTCTCGGGAGTTTCTCGAAATATTTCGCAAAATATTTTTCGAAGAAAGTGTCCATAAACCAGCTAAAGAACTTACCCATTAAGAACATTACGAGCGGAGCGAGCGCCGCCGCGCCGATAAATAATCCAATCGCGCTTCCGTCTAAGTTCTCGGCTAGTCCGAATAAACCTTTTAGGAAAAGCGAAGCAATAATAAATCCAGCAAAACACGTCGCGACAATCGCCGTCTTCCATTTGTTAAACGGTAGACAAAGCCCGATTAGATAAATTAACCCGACAATACCCCAAACAAAGACACAAACGGTCGAGAGAACCGGACGGTCTAAGTGGAGAATATTCGCTCCGATAAAATTCGTTGCGATAATCATTACTAGATTTGTTAAAGCCGCCGGCGCAGCGTTAAAGATAATATTTTTAATAAAGCTGCCCTTAATTAAGCCTTCTCCCGGAATTTGCGCAAGGAAGAAGCTCGGAATCCCGATCGTAAACATTGTTACGAGCGAAACTTGAGTCGGAAGAAACGGATAAGTAAACGCAAAACAGACCGATATTAACGCCATAAAGAACGAGAAAATATTTTTAACAAGGAACAGGGAGCCGGAGCGTTGCAGGTTATTAACGACGCGCCTCCCTTCGCGAACAACCGACGGCATTTTCGAAAAATCTGATTCGAGTAGAACGAGTTGCGAAGCTTGCGCCGCCGCGTCCGAGCCGCTCGCCATCGCGACCGAACAATCCGCGTCTTTAAGCGCGAGAACGTCGTTAACTCCGTCCCCGACCATCGCGACCGTCTTTCCGGCTTCGCGTAAAATATTAACGATTCTGCGCTTCTGATTCGGCGTAACTCGCCCTAAAACGACATTTTCTAGTACCGATTTTTTAAAGTTAGCGCCCGAGCCGAGCTTCGTCGCATCGACGAATTTTTCCGCCCCGATAATCCCCGCCTGTTTAGCGACTTCAGAAACTGTTTCCGGATTATCTCCCGAGATAACTTTAACTTCGACGCCTTGTTCCGCGAAATAGCGGAAAGTCTCCGGCGCCGTCTCGCGAATATTATTTTGGAGAACGATTAAAGCGAGCGGCGAAACCGAAGCGGTTAATTTCTTCTCACTAATATCGTCAGCGTCAGAAATTAATTTTCCATTATATTTCCCGAAAACTAAAACGCGATAGCCCTTCTTTGAATATTTTTTAACTTCGCGCGAAATTGTTTTATATTCGTCTCTCATTACAAAATCCGGCGCGCCAATAATAAACGCCGCTTTATTAAACTGAACTCCGGAATATTTATATTTTGAAGAAAAGCCGAGCGTTCCGACTAGTCCGGCATATTCGTCTTGGCGAAACGCTTTCGAACGCTTAAACTCTCGTTTTAAAGCCGCCATCGTCGCGTTATCCGCCGAAAGATTCGCAACAACTTCTCCAATCATTGCCGGAAGTAGTTCTTCTTGTTTAGAATTTTTTCCGAGCCAAACCGTCTCGACGACGTCCATTTTATCGTCTGTAATCGTTCCAGTTTTATCAACACATAAAACATCGACTCTTGCGAGCGTTTCAATACTTTTCATATCGTGAAGTAGAACTTTATTCTGCGCAAGTCTCATTGCCGAAAGCGCTAAAGTTACCGACGCGAGTAAGAATAATCCTTCCGGAATCATTCCGATAATCGCCGCAACCATCGCTTGAACCGCGAGTTGAACCGAAACTCCGCCTATAATAAATCTCTGGAAGAACATTAAAAGTCCAATCGGGATAATCGCGATTCCTGCGAGCTTAACGAATGAGTTAAGCGATTTAATAATTTCTGATTGTTCGCCAGTTTTTATTGCGCGTGCTTTTAGGGTTAACTGCGCCGCATAAGAATCCGCGCCGACTTTTGTTAACCGAGCATAGCATTCTCCATAAACGATAAAACTTCCCGATAATAAATCGTCATTTTCGCGTTTCATAATTTCGTCCGCTTCGCCGGTTAAGAGCGACTCGTTAACCGCGACTTCGCCCGAGATAACTTTTGCGTCCGCCGGAATTTGGTCGCCGGATTTAAAAATTACAATATCGTCTAAGACTAATTTCTCGACCGGAACAACTAACTTTTTCCCGCCGCGAACTACACGCGCTTTCGGCGCGTTTAAAACGGTCAATTTATCGAGGACAGCTTTCGCGCGAAGCTCTTGAATAATCCCGATTAAAGAGTTCGCGATAATAACGGGGAGGAAGGTCAAATCGCGAAAAGAACCGACCGCGACTAAGATTAGCGCGATTAAAAGAAAAACAATATTAAAATAGGTAATTGTATTATCACGGACAATTTCGCGAACGGTTTTACTCGGAGCGATTACGTTATCGTTCGACAGTCCGACGCGTCGTCTTTCTAAAACTTCTTCATAGCTTAAGCCTCGAATTTTCTCCGCCACTTAAGCCTCGCTAATCGATAAAATTTTATTTTGTTTCCTGCGGTTATTTAAGAAAACGGAAAGCCCGCCGCCAAAAACTATTAGCGCTATTCCGGTTACGATTAGCGGAACTGAACTCGAGATTGTTCGTTCGCGTAAGCTATTATAGACGCCGTTTTGAACATTATAAAGCTCCGCCTCAAGGTCGGAAAGCTCTCCTTCAGCGGTCGTAATTCCGCGCGAAATCTCATAATATTTATCTGATAGTGCTGAAGTGTTATATTCTGCGTCACGCTCTTCACGCAACTTCTTTATTTCTTCGATTTTATTATCGACATCATTTTCTAAATCGTCTTCAGATCGAATCGCCATTACGGAATAATCTGAAGTAGCGTTATTATAAATTCCGAAGCCAATTAAAATCGCTCCGGCGATAAAACCAACTCCAAGCACCACCGCTGGTAAAAAATTTCTCCTTCGAATATTTTTACTCTTGTCTCGTTTTTTCACTTAAACCTCCTAATTAGTGGTAGCTGAGATGGGACTCGAACCCATAAGTCCAGAGGACACCAGATTTTGAGTCTAGCGCGTATACCAATTCCGCCACTCAGCCTACCTTTAACTATATTTTATCATATAAAACCGAAAATATCCGAAAAATATCTCGTTATGATATAATAAATATATGGACGAAAATTCCGGTGGGCTTAATTCTGATGAGCGTCAGCGAATGACTGCCGCCGAGATTGCGCGAAGAAAAGTTTTAGAAAGTTATTCTTCGAGCTCTAATTTTAATGTTGAAGCAAGACAACCCCAAGGACCGTCTCAAACTTCTAATCAAACCGGAACTTATAAAAATTCTCAAATCAATATCGGAAGCCAAGATCTCCAGCGCTATCATTCCGCTTGGCAGAACTATTATCAGAAATATTATAGTGATTATTATTCGAAAGCAGCTAAAAATTATATCGAAACGGAACGCTTAAAAGATGCTCGTTCGAAAAAAGATATAGAACGTCTAGACGCCGAAGCGCTAAATCCGGGGGAGACCGATAACGATAAAATCGCTTCGACCTTAAGAGAAAACATCCAAAGAAAAGCCGATAGTCGTTTTAAGCTTCCGAAAAAACATCGAAAATTCATTCCGATTTTTGCCGGAGTTTTTGTAGTCCTCCTGATTTTATTCTTACAATATAACCGTTTAATTTTTGCGCCGATTATGGCTTATGTTGCGCCAGGAAATAGCGACGGCTCCGACATTTCCGCGATTGATCCGACCGTCTCGACTGCTGTTTCGGATACGAATAAGTTAATGATTCCGAAATTAAACGTCGATGTTCCGGTCCACTTCGGAATCTCTAATGATACTACTTCGATAAATCAAGCGATGATGAACGGTGTTGCGCATTTTATGGTTCCGGGCGCGTCCGCCTATCCGGGGCAAATCGGAAATACCGTTATTACTGGTCATTCCGCCGGCGATATTTATAGCTCAAACCAATATAAGTTTATCTTTTCTGGACTTGAGCGACTCGTCGAGGGAGACTTAATTTATATAGATTATAATAAAGTGCGTTATACTTATAAAATGACGGGTAGTAAAACCGTCGAGCCAAACGATGTCCAGTCTCTCGCCTATAGTGGCGATAAGCCGATTTTAACTTTAATTACTTGTTGGCCGCTCGGAACGTCTCGCTATCGCCTTCTTGTCCAAGCGGAACAAGTTAGCCCGGCGACAAATAATGAATCCTCAAGTTCGAGCGAAGAAGTTAAAGAAGTCGAAGAAACTGAACTTCCGAAGAATGAAAAATCTTTCTTCGAAAATATTTGGGACTGGCTGACAGGAAATAATTAATATGGATATTGAAAAGATTAGAAAACGACGCACGATAAAAGTCTTAATTGTCGATTTAATTATGGCTATTTCGGTCGTAATAATTGTTGCGATTTTAGTCGCAGTCGTCGCGGGTTGGAGAATTAGCGCAGATTTTACGGTTGAACAAAACGGCCTAGTTTCGATTAAAACTAAACCGACCGGCGCAACGGTCTTTATTGACGACGAAAAACATCCTCAAGTCTCGAATACTTCGAAAATGTTAACTGGTGGCGAACATAAAATCGTTCTTGAAAAAGAGGGTTATGAATCTTGGGAAAAAACTATTAAAATTACTCCGGGCTGGCTCTATCGCCTTGAATATCCGAAGTTGGTTAAACAAAACCGCGAAAAAGAAGAATTAAAAACTTTTGCTAGTTTAGACTTTTTCTACGTTTCGCCAGACCGCACGGCCGCGATTTATAGCGAAGAAAATACGATTGAATGGACTTTAGTTACTGATTTTAATAATAATCCTAAATATGAAACTATAAATTTAAAAAATCTATTTACCGGTTCGGAAAACGGCGAGTTGAATCTTGAAATAAAATATCTTGAATGGAGTAAAAACGGCGAAAAGATTTTAATTAACGCCGTAAATAAAACGACAAACGAGTGGGGAATTATTAACTTAAAAGACGAGAATAAACATATTAACCTCTCAAAAGAATATAATATTAAAATTTCCGACGCAAAGTTCGAAGACTCCGCTGGAGAAAAAATTTTAGGTCTAGTTGAAAATAAAATAACGAGAGTCGATTTCTCAAATAAAACCGTGTCGTCTCTACTTGAAAAAGTCGAAAGCTTTAATTTTAGAGAAAACGAAATCGTCTATCTCGAAAATAGCGAAAAGGGACGAAAAATTAAAATATATCGTATCGGCGAAGAAAAATCCGTAGAAGTCGCCGAAGTCGAAGCCGGACAAACCATCTCCTTCGCGCTTACGAAGTTTAATAGTCAGAACTATTTAATTTATACGGTCGATAAGCGTTTATTTGCTTATCGCGCGAACGATTATCCGCGTTCTGGGACGAGCTTCGATATGTTAAAAGTTAATGAAAACGACCTCGGAATTGTCCCGACGGAAGTAAAAACTTCTTTAAATAACGAATTTGTTATCTTCCGCGAAAGCTCGCGCGTCGTAGTTTATGACGCGGAGCTAGAAGAGTGGAACGAATATGATTATGGCGACGAAAACGTGCGTTTTCTCGATAACTATCTTCTCTACCGCGTCGACGAAGCGAGTGGAAAATTTCTCGCTTGGGACTTCGATAGTGAGAACGTGAGAACGCTCGTCGTAGACCGCGGAGTTAATACTTTTGACGCTTTAATTA
The DNA here is from genome assembly GCA_017406985.1 of Candidatus Saccharimonadota bacterium. Classification (GTDB taxonomy): domain Bacteria; phylum Patescibacteriota; class Saccharimonadia; order Saccharimonadales; family Saccharimonadaceae; genus Nanosyncoccus. The sequence continues at coordinate 222,748 of JAFQXL010000004.1, read as the reverse complement.
CCGAAAATGAGAAGTATTTTTATTATATCGGCCGGTTCGAAGAAGAAGGCGTCGTATATTATAAACTAATTAGAGAAAAATTGTAAAAAGCACTTGCATTTTCATTATGCTTTAGGTTATAATAAATATAAGCTTTTTATTAAGGTCCTATAAATTTTAGAGAAAAATGAGTAAACAAGAAATAAAAGTCAATATAAATAGTAGTTCCACTCACCGTGGTCCTGAAAAATCTACGACCTTAAATCGTCGTTACGTTAAGCGTCCGACGAAAATCTTAATCGAAGAATCTCCTGTCATTGTCGAAGAAGCCCCGATTGAAGCTCCTGTTGAGGCTACTCCTATTGAAAACCCCCCGAAAATTTCTCATATTAACATTGAAAAACCAGTCGAAAATATCGAACCTGTTGAAGAAAAACCGGTAAGAGAAGAAACTCCGGACTTACCGCCGGCGCCAAACCCTTATCAGGAAGCGCTTGATAAAAAGAAAGCTGAACGCGATCGCCAGATGGTTGCCGAAATCTCGTCGCAGGCTCTAAAAGAAGCCGCAATTGCTAAAGCTCTTGCCGAGATGGAATCTGAAGCTAAAGTTAAAAAAGCGCCGAAAGTCGACAAGAAAGAAGACAAAGTCGTTAAGAAAGTTATGCTTAGCGAAATGTCGGTCGGAGCGACAGGAAAGAAAGCTGAGAAATTAGAAAAATTAAATAAGAAACAGGCGAAAAAGCTTGCGAAAAAAGAAGCTAAAGCGACAAGACATATTAAAAAACATCGCGCTGGGCGAATTATCCTTGCGTTCGCCGCTAGTGCCGCTTGTATGATTGCGCTTGCGATGCTCGTAAAAGTTAATCTCCCGAATATCTCTGTCTCTGTCGCCGCTGCGCAAACTGGCGTCGAAGCTAAATACCCGAGCTATACTCCGCGCGACTTTAACCTTTCTGGCGTTTATACCGATAATGAAAGCGTTATTATCGAATTTGTCGGTCCGAATGATACTGGTTTTACTCTCTCGGAAGAAAAAACCTCTTGGGACTCGAACGCTTTAATTACGAATTATATTAAAGGTGCTTTCGGTAAAGATTATGAAGCCGCGACCGAAAGCGGAGTTACTGTCTATATTAGCCATAGTAATGCGGCTTGGATTAAAGATGGCGTCCTCTATAAATTGAATGCTTCTGCCGGAACCCTTACAAAGCGCCAAATTAAAAGTATTGTCACATCTCTTTAATGTGAAAAAACCTCACACACTTTACCCCTTGAAAGAGGGGTAATTTTATTGTATACTTAATTTGTTATGAAAGAAACTAGAACTCGTTTTGCCCCTAGCCCGACCGGCTATATCCATATTGGAAATGTCAGAAGCGCAATTTATCCTTATCTTGTCGCGAGACAAACTGGCGGAAAGTTTATTCTTCGTATCGAAGATACTGACCGCGCTCGTTTTGTCGAAGGCGCAACTGAACTAATCGAAGATACCTTGAAGTGGCTCGGCTTAGAATGGGACGAAGGCCCGATTGTCGGCGGCCCGAACGCGCCTTATTTTCAGAGCGAAAGGGAAGATTTATATCTCGAATGGGCGAAGAAATTGATTAAAACTGGCCGCGCTTATCTCGACGAAACCGCTCCAGAAGTTATCGACGAATATCGAAAAGCGGATAACGCGAAAAAAGTTCCGTTTCTTTATCGAAATCACCGTCCTGCTTCCGCCGATTTTAGTCCGGAAGAAACTCTAGAAAAGTGGCAAAAGGGAATCCCGCTTCGCTTTAAGTCTGATCCAAAAAATTATGAGTGGACAGACGAAGTCATGGGCGAAATGAAAACTGGTCCTGAAGTTTGTGACGATATAATCTTAATTAAGAAAGACGGTCTCCCGACTTATAACTTTGCGCATATCGTCGACGACGCAGAAATGGGCGTAACTCATATCGCGCGCGGTGTCGAATATCTCTCGAGTATGCCGAACTATTTAGCGCTTTATGAAGCTTTAAATCTTGAACATCCGAAGTTCTTAAGCCTCCCGCATATTCTTGCTCCGCAGGGAAATAAAAAACTCGGAAAACGCGACGGCGCAAAATCCGTTACAGAATATAAAAGCGACGGCGTTCTCCCAGAAGCTTTATTGAATTATCTGGCTTGTCTCGGCTGGAACGACGGAACCGAAAAAGAAATCTATTCTAAGGAAGAGTTGATTAAATCTTTCTCGATCGACCGAATCCAGAACTCTGGCGCGCGTTTCGACGAAGTTAAGATTTATTGGTATAACGGACAATGGATTAGGAAGCTAGTCGACGAAGAAGGCGTAGAGAAGTTTTATTCTCGCACAAAAGATTTTTGGCCGGAAGTCGCAGAAAACGAGCCGGACGAGTATAAAATAAAAGTCCTCTCGATTATCTATGACCGTCTTAAAGTCTTAGCTGACTTAAAAACTATGACCGATTATTTCTTCGTCGATCCGGAGATTAAGCCGGAAATGATTACGGATAATAAGTTCTTAAAGAAACTCTCTGAAACCGAGTTAATCGAACTTCTAACTTTGACGATTGAACGCTTAAATGACGTTAAAGATTGGTCTGAAGAAAATCTCCAAAAAGAATTAAACGACTTGCTCGAAAAATCCGGTAAAAAACCGGCGGAATACTTTAGCCTTGTTCGGATTTCCGTTTCTTTCGCGCCGTTTAGTCCTGCTCTCCATCAGACTTTAAGCGTGCTTGGTCGAGAAAAGACACTCGCTCGCTTAAACGCCGTTCGAACCGCTTTAACTAATAATTAACATAACCGGTTTGACAAAAATAAAACTCTTATGTTACTATTAACATAGGAGTTTTATCATGAAAACAAAAATTATAACATTCGGACTTATCCTTACTCTCCTCGCTCCGGTTTTTAGCTCGATTAATTCTTCGGCTGTTTCTTGGTGTACGACCGATAAATGTAAACAGGCTGAAGCTGCTGAACAGGCTGCCGTTGAAAGAGCGAACGAAGCGTCTCAAGCCGCCGACACTCTAGACGGCGAGATTAACCGCCTAAACCAAGAAATCGCGATGTATGAAGCGCGAATTCTTGCAAACAAAGAGAAAGCGACCGACTTAAAGGCACAAATTGAAGAAAATACGAAGAAATTAGAGCTGCAAAAAGAAGCGCTCGCCGAAATGATTATTTCGGTTTATCTCGAGGGAGATACAGACGAGCTAATGATTTTAGCTAGCTCTAGCTCTCTCTCGGATTATGCCGAAAAACAGACTCGTATCGACTCCGCTAGAGACCAAATTAGTACCTCCGCCCAGATGGTTCAGAGCTTAAAAGAAGATCTCGAGGCTCAAAAGAAGGAGGTCGACCGTATTATCGCGGACCAACAAACCCAACAACAGGCTATCGCTGAAACTAAACAGCGCGAAGAGTCACTCGTTGCGCAATATCGCGCGAACGAGGCCGCTTATGCCGCCGACGCCGCGGAAGCTCGAAAGATTAAGGAAGCTGAAATCGCCGAGGCGATTCGTAAAGCAAATAGCTCTGGTGCGATTGGTAACGGCGTTAATACTTATCCGATGCGCAATAACTGTCCGCAGGACAACTTAAAATATCTCTATACTGGCGGCTACGTCTGTCAATGTACTAGCTATGCCGGCTGGAAAGTTAAAGAGCGCTACGGAATTGTTATTTCTGCTTGGGGTAACGCGAAAGACTGGGGAAATACCGCTAGACGTTATGGCTATCGCGTCGACCATATTCCGGAAGCCGGCTCCGTCGCCTATTCGACTTCTGGCGCTTGGGGACATGTCATGTGGGTTGAAAGCGTAAACAACAATGGAACAATTAACCTCTCTGAATACAATAACTCATATTCTGCTGCTTCTCATAGAGCCGGTGACTTCGGTTATCGTATTGGCGTCTCAATTAACGATTTGAACTTCATCCACTTTATTTAAACGTGATACAATAGAATAATGAAGAAAACTGCGAGAAAAGACAATATTATAAGATATAAAATCTCGGAAGTAGCTCTTGGTACTACTGTTTTTGCTTGTCTCGTTACGCTTATAATCGGCTTTACAATTGGCTTAAACTGGAATAGTATCTGGATAAATTTTAGTCCTTATCTTGGTTTTAAGTCTAGCTCTTCCGATCAGCTTAACCTCTCTAGCGTCCAAAATCTCTATACGGTCTTAAAAGATAACTACGACGGCGACATCGATAAAAATGAGCTTATTACTGGTGCTAAAAAAGGTATGGTCGCGGCGCTTGGCGACGAATACACTGAATATATGGACTCCGAAGAAGCGGCAGAATATAAATCTGCCCTAGAGGGCGAAATTAGCGAAGCTGGAATTGGCGTCTCGTTCGCGAAGCGCGAAGATTATGTTCGCGTTCTTCGAACTCTTCCGGATAATCCGGCGAGAAAAGCGGGGATTTTAGCTGGCGATATTATCTATGCGATTAACGACGAAGAAGTCTGGCAACAAGATGTCGATACAATCGGTAAAAAGTTGCGTGGCGAAGCCGGCTCAAGCGTTAAAGTTACGGTCGTCCGCGACGGTAAAAAACTCGACTTTACGATGACGCGCGAAGGAATTAACAACGTTTCTGCCGATATAACTTATGACGGCGACATCGCGATTTTAAGTGTCTATCGTTTCTCGAAAGATACCGGAACTCTTACGAAAAAACTCGCTAACGAAGCTAAAGAGAAAAATATTAAAGGAATAATTGTCGACCTTCGCGGAAACGGCGGTGGCTATGTAAACGCTGCGCGCGACATGCTCGGGCTTTGGATTGATGGCGAAAATATCTTAACTCAAAAATCTCGAACTTTTAGCTCGTCTAATACTTCTGCTCCTCGCGGCGAAGCTATCTTAAAAGATATAAAAACTGTCGTCTTAATCAATAACGGAACCGCCTCCGCTTCGGAAATCGTTGCCGGTGCTTTGAAAGATTATGAAAAAGCGACTATCGTTGGCCAAACTAGCTACGGAAAAGGCGTCGTTCAAACAATGCTCTCGGTCGACGGCTCAAACCTCTTAAAGGTCACTACGGCTCACTGGTATACTCCGAAAGGAAACACGATTAATAAGACCGGAATTGTCCCCGATGTTGAAGTTGAACGAACTTATGAACAAATCAATAAGGACATCGACCCTCAGCTCGACAAAGCTAAAGAAATTGTGTTATAATAATATAAAATAATTAGGAGAAAAAATGAATAACGATCGCCTGATTCTGATTACGAATCCGGGGAGTTCCTCGAGAAAATACGCTTTATATAAGGGACAAGAACTTGTCTGTTCGCTTCACTTCGAATTTGAAGGGAAGCGAATTATCTGTACTTTGAAAAAAGCGGACGGAACTTCAAAGAAAATTAAAACTGACTTTAAATCGCTTACTTCTACCGTTGCGAATATTGAAGAGATTTTAACGGCCGAGGGTTATCTCGGTGGAATGTCGAAGCTCGACGCGATTTTAGCTCGTGTTGCTGCTCCGGGCGAATATTTCTCTCACGACCATATTGTCGACGAAAAATGTCTTAAAGAGCTTGAAGATGCAAAGAAAAAAGCTCCGCTTCACGTTCCGGTTGTCGCGGGCGAAATTGAACACTTTATGACTTCCTTCAAAGGGACGCCAGTTCTCCAGATTTCCGATTCTGGCTTCCATACCGACCGCCCAGAGCTTATGAAAGCTTACGCTATCGACCAAGAAGCGGCGGAAAAATATGATATTAAACGCTGGGGCTATCACGGTCTTTCGGTCGGCTCGATTGTTCATTATATGAAATCGGCTGAAATCCTTCCGGAGAAACTTATCGTCTGTCATATCGGTTCCGGCTCTTCGATTACCGCTGTTTTCGATGGTAAGTCTCATGATACGACCATGGGCTATACTCCGCTTGAAGGAATTATGATGTCGACGAGAACCGGCTCGATTGATGTCGCCGCCGCGCTCGCTCTTAAGCGTAACCTTAAAATTAGCTCAGACGAAGCGCTCGAGAAATATCTTAATAAAAAAGGCGGTCTCCTCGGAGTTTCCGGAAAGAGCGACGATATGCGCGAAATTATTAAACTTCGCGACGAAGGCGACAAACTCGGGACCTTCGCACACGCGCTCTATGTTTATCGCATCCAATCCGCAATCGGCCAAATGGCGGCTTCGCTCGGCGGAGTCGACGCAATCGTCTTTACCGCGACAATCGGCGAACGCTCGGACGAAATTAGAAAGATGGTCTGCCAGAAGCTAGCTTATCTCGGCTTCGCGCTCGACGAAGCGAAAAACGTCGCCGAAATGCCAGAGCGACACACCAACATCGCCTCTGAAGGCTCAAAGCCTATCTATGTTATTCGAACTGACGAATTTGAAGAGATGATCAGAAGAGCCAACGACCTACTCGAAGATGGAGTAGAGGGATAAACAAACGCGAGGGGTGGCACCGCCTTGGGGACCCCGCCGCGCGCAGGTAAGCAAATCCGAGCCGTGTGTACTTTAGTACGGTAGGCTCGGATATTTGCGTCTGAGCACGGCGGGGAACTTTATGGCGGCGACAGGACCCCGCTCGTTTTTATATTTTGTCTACTTCTTTATATTCGCCAGGCTTCAAATCGCCTAATTTATAGTTTCCAAATTCAACCCTATGTAATTTTTCGACGGTATATCCGAGCGCGAAAAACGTCCTTCTAATCTGCCGATTTCGCCCTTCGCTCATTTCTACTTGCCACTCTAATCTATTGTCGTTCAGCTTTGTTAAAAATAACTTCGATGCCCCGTCGTCTAGCTGGATTCCGAAGTCGGAAATCTCTTGTTGATGTAGCGGTTCGAGCGGCTTATCGAGCGAGACTAGATAAGTTTTAATTTTATAAAACTTCGGGTGTGTATGAGAAAACGCAAAATCTCCGTCGTTCGTTAAGAGAATTAGTCCGGAAGAATTTTTATCGAGCCTCCCGACCGTCTTAAGCGCGCGATATTTTTCTGGCAGGAGCTCATATAAAGTCGGCTCTCCGCCTTGTGACCGTCGCGACGAAAGATATCCGACCGGCTTATTTAACATTAAATAAGTATAAGAAACCGGAGTAGTATCGATTTTCTTTCCTTCGACAATAATCTCGTCCGTTTCTAAAACTCTTGCTCCGAGTCTCGCTGGCGCACCATTAACTAAAACTTTAGAAGCAGCAATTAAATTATCTACCTCGCGTCGCGAAATCCCGATTTTTTCTGCTAAAAACTTATTGAGCCGGAGCAGCTGGCTGGGCTGGTTGTTCTGGCTGGGCTGGTTGTTCTGGCTGGGCTGGTTGAGCTGCGGTTCCATTATTATCTCCTAAAACGTCGTGAACTGCATTAACTACATCTTCAATTCCGACTTGGCTTTTAACTAAATAGCGGTCTGCGCCGAGCGCATTTCCGCGTTCTCTCTGGTCTTCTGAAGATAGCGCCGTCATCATAATTACTTTAATATCTTTCGTTTCCGGCGTCTGTCGAAGGATGTCGAGCATATCGAATCCCGAAATTTTCGGCATCATTACATCCGATAAAACTAAATCCGGTTTTTCACGCACCGCCGAAGCTAGCGCCTCTTCGCCGTCTCCCGCCGAAACAATTTCATATCCTTCCGCCGTTAAGCGAATCGAATAGATTTCCCTTAAAGATTGGTCGTCTTCAACTAATAAAATTTTTGCCATTTTTCCCTCACTATTTACTTTATTTTATAATATTATTTCGGTTTTGGAAAGGCTAAGTTTTCTTAATTAATCCATCTCCAGGGCTCGGCGCGGTTTTTGGAGCCGTAACTGGCGCAGCTGTCGGTGTCGGATTTTGCGCCGTCGTAGCTTCCGGCTGGCTCGTAATTGTCGACATTGAAATCGGCGCCCCCGCCCCAGAAGTCCCCGCCGTCGGAGTCGAACTTTGAGCCGGCTTAACGCTCATCGTTTCCGTATTCGTTTGTATCTGTTTTCTACGTTCATATTCTTCGAAAGTTAGTCGCGGTAGGGAAAGATAGAAAGTCGAACCCTCCCCAAACGAGCTTTCTGCCCAAACTTTTCCGCCCATCGCTTCCGCGCGCATCTTTACAATATAAAGCCCAAGTCCTGTCCCGCCGATTTCTCGAGTCTGTGAGTTATCGACGCGATAAAACTTCTGGAAGATATGAAGTAGGTCATCCGGCGAAATCCCAATTCCCGTATCCGTAACGTTAATTAAAACTCTATCTCCGTCTCCGCGAACATTAATCCAAATTCCCCCGCCTTCTTTCGTATATTTAATCGCGTTCTCGACCAGGTTGTTTAAGATTTCGCGCAAAAAATCAATATCGACAAGCGAATAAGCCGCTTGGGTAATCGTATGGTCGCTCGAACTTCCCATTCCCGTCGAAGAGCCAAAAGTAAACTTAATTTTTTTCTCACCCATCGCCGGAATCTGTCCGTCGATAATTTTTCGAACTAAATCGACCATCTCTACCGGAACAAGATGTAGCCTCGCTTTCTTATCATCAAGTTTCGTCACATCGAGTAAATCTTTAAATAACCTACCGAGATGCTGAGACGAAGAATGCGCTTCTTCAAGATATTTTCTCGCCCTGTCGTCAATCGTCGCACACTGCGGATTTAAAGCAAGTCCGAGATACCCCTCGATCGACGCGACCGGCGTCCTCATTTCGTGCGAAGCCGTCGAGATAAACTCAGTCTGTTCGCCCTCTTCTTCTAGTTCTTTCGTAATATCGCGGAACGTAATGACCTTTTCGCCGTGTCCAGTTTTAACCGGTGTAACCGTTACTGCGACCGCTTTTCTCTGATTTTGAAAATTAACTAAAACATAATTTCTAGTCGTAAACTCTTTATTCTGAACTAAAGCTCCTAAAACTTCGTTCATAGACTCTTCAATCGGAACTCCTTCGCCGTTTTCAAATCTTAAAACTCCCGCGACATTAACTCCGACCGCCATTTCTGGCGAAATGTAACCAACAAGCGTTGCCGCCGCCGGATTGATCATCTGAATCGCGTTTTCGGAATTAACAATAATTACTCCGTCCGTAATCGAATCGAGCACCATATTCGCGAGTACCATTCTGTCTGCGCTCGTCTGCGCGACCGGTGCTCCTTTAGTTTCTTTTTTGGCTGGTTTTAGCTTACTAAAAATGCCCATCTTGTTTATATTTTAGCATAAAAACTTTAGAAAAACACAAAAAATATGTTAAAATTATAGTATGAATAAGGACGTCATCTATATCGAGCCGGAGGATGATATTACCGATATTATCGACCGGATTAAAAATTCAGCCGAAAAGGTTGTCGCGCTCGTCCCCCCGAAAAAAGCGGGAATAATGCGAAGCGCGGTTAATATGAAATTAATCGCTAAAACTGCGAAGTCTAAAGATAAGGCGGTTGTAATCGTCGCGAACGATCCGAGCTTAATTAAGCTTTCCGCTATGAGCGGGCTCCCGGTCGCAAAAACCCTCAGTTCTCGTCCGATGCTCCCGTCTGAATTTACAAAGAAGAAAAAAGCTGAAGTCGAAGAACTTGAAGAAAGCGAAATTGTTTCTCCTGAAGACGAAGAGGAAGAAATTGTCGACGAGAGACCGGCGAAAAAGTCGAAAAAAGAAAATGAAGAAATAAAACTCGACGAAGAAGAAGTCGAGGAAGATGACGATTCTAAAAAGAAAAAGAAAGCTAAAAAAACTTCTAAACTCGGACAAAAAATCCCGAATTTTGATAAATATCGTAAGTTTATTATTGCCGGTGGCGTCCTCGGCATAGTCCTTATTATCGCTTTAATTTGGGGGCTCTTTATCGCTCCGGCGGCGGAAATTTTAGTTAACGTTAAAACTACCGCCTCTAATATCGCTGAAAATGTTACTCTCGTTACAAATCAAAAAGACGTCGACGTAACTAGCGGAAAGTTCTTACTCGAACAAATTAAATATGAAGAAGAAAGCTCGGTTGAATTTGAAGCGACCGGAACCGCGAATAAAGGCGAAAAAGCGACCGGAAAAGTAACTGTCCGCGCCGGCTTCTCGCTCGATAAAGATTCTGGTTCGGCGACTCTTCCGGCTGGCTCTACCGTTACGATTGGCGATAAAAAATTCACGACCGCTAGCGCCGCGACCGTGAACTGGGATGGAAAATCTGCCTCTTGTGATAGTCGCGATTCGAGTACTTGTTATAAAAACGCGACGGTCGGCGTAACCGCGAGTGAAGCTGGAACAAAATATAATATTGCTGCGGCGTCGAGCGGTGGCGGAAGCGTCGGAAGTGGCTTTAGCTTCGTTAGCTCGACCGCTATGACCGGCGGAACCGATAAAAACGTTAAAGTCGTCTCCGAGTCGGATATTAACGACGCGAAGAGTCAGCTATCTAGTAACTCCGAAGCAAAGGAAAAACTTTATTCTCAAATTTCCGACAGTGTAATTAAAATTGAAAGTAGCTTTAAAGCGGAAGCTTCCGATCCAGTTTCTTCTCCGAAAGTAAACGAAGAAGCGAGTGATGGAAAAGCGAAATTAACCGCTAAAACGACTTATACAATTTACGTCGTCGATAAAACCGCTATTGAAGAGTATGTTAAGGCTTACGAAAAAGATAAAATCGCCGATGGCGACAAGCTTTATTCTATCGGTTCGCCGTTCTTTGAACGCTTCGCCGACAGTACGAACGGAACTTATACCGCTAAGTTTAAGACGACCGTAAAAGTCGGTCCGGAAATCTCTGAACAAAAGATTCTCGAAACTGCGATGGGTGGGAAAGTAGGTGCCGTTAAAGCTAAAATTAAAGACGTCTCTAGCTATATTAACGATGTAACGATTAATGTTAGCTTCCCTTGGGTATGGTCAATCCCGAACGATCCGAATAAAGTAACAGTTAAATTAACAGTGGAGGAATAATGAAGTTAATTGGGCTAGATGTTGGAACTAAAAGAATCGGTATCGCTAAAGCGGACTCGACGACGAAAATCGCCGTTCCGGACGGCTATATAAATGTTAATGGACAAGAATTTGCCGAAATCGCGCGTATCGCTCGAATGTATTCGACCACGACTTTTATTATTGGTCTCCCGCGTAATAACGAGGGCGCCGAAACGAAACAGTCGATTTACGCGCGCGACTTTGCGCGCCAGCTCGCAATGAGTATCCCGAACGCGCGTATCTATTTTGAAGACGAAAGTTTAACTTCTGTCGAAGCTGAACGAAGATTAAAAGAACGTAAAAAGAAATTTGAAAAAGGCGAAATCGACGCCGAAGCCGCTTCGATTATTCTTCAGGATTTCCTCGAACGTTTAATCTCTAACGGAAAAATTTCTGAATCTGCTTATACTGCGGTCGAGGCGAAAGCCGAAAGTGAAACGGAAAATAACGGAAAAACAGGAAAAAAAATGCGAAAAACGAAGAAAAAAAGTAAAGTCGGGTTAATTATTGGAATTATTCTCGGCTCTGTCCTTGTTCTCGGCGGGGCGGGCTGTGTCGGTGTTTATATTTGGTATACAAATAGCCTTAAGGCGATTTCGGAAGAAACATGTAAATTCGCTTCCGCCGCGGAAGAAGCCGCTAGCGAAGAAAAAGAAAACAGCTCCGCTTGTCAGTTTAAATCTTTCCAAGTTTCAGAGAGCGATACCGCCTCTTCAATCGCGAAAAACTTAAAAGACGCCGACTTAATTAAGTCCGACCTTGCTTTTAAAATCTACGTAAAATTAAATAAGTCGATTTTAAAGTCCGGCGATTATAAATTCCGCCAGACTCAAAGCGCAGAAGAAATAATTAAAAAGTTAATCGAGGGTGCCGCCGCGACGAACGTCTTTAATATTACTATTCTCCCTGGCGAAACCGTCTCCGATATTAAGAAAAAGCTCGTTAAAGTCGGCTATCTCGAGTCTCAAGTTAACGAAGCTTTTGAAAAATATCACGATCATAAAGTCTTAAGAGGTCTTTATTCCGGCGCCGGAACTCTCTCAAACGCGGCGCAACCTGTCTCGGTTCAGCTTGAGGGTTATATTTTCGGCGATACTTATCAGTTCTATAATGACGAAAATCTCGATAAAGTTATCGACACGACCTTAAATAGCCTTTATGAAGTAATCGTCGGAAACGAACTAGAGTCTAAATTCGCTGAAAACGGCTTAAGTTTAAGGGAGGGAATTATCCTCGCTTCAATCGTTCAAAAAGAAGCAAAGTCGGACGATATGGCGGGCGTTGCGCAAGTCTTCTTAAATCGTCTCCGCGTCGGAATGTCGCTCGGCTCGGACGTTACCGCGACTTATGCCGCCGACCTCGTCGATCCTGATCGCCAGATTTTAACAGATAATACCGCCGTCTTAGCTTATGATTCTCTCTATAATACTCGTATTCATACTGGTCTTCCTCCAGGGCCAATTTCTAACCCTGGCGTAACCGCTTTACTCGCGGTCGCGAACCCTGATAAAAGTAAAACTTCGATGTATTACTTCTTGACAGGAGACGATGGAAAGATGTATTATAGTGATACTGTAGCAGGCCATAACCAGAACGTACGTGATTATTGTAAAGTTCTCTGCGGCGTGGCCCTGTAGTGGGGTTACAGGTTATTATGACAAAGAAAACGAAGAAAACTAGTCCTAAAAAACCGTCGCGCTTCGACGCGCGAAGGTTTTTCCCATATTTTATTATTACTGCCTTAATTATAGGAGTAGCTTTTTTCGGTTCGAAAGAAAAGTTTGAAGAGAAAAATGCTTCGCTCGATATGCGCGCAATCGCTCAAAATAACTTCTCCGCCTCCGCGGACCAGACTGCCGAGATGTATGTCGTAACTGAAATCGCTAAATCTATGAATACTCCGTCTTCGGCGGTTATCGCGATTAACTATGATTCTATTACTTCTGCGGCTTCGCTCGCGACTGGCGCTTCGAGCGACAAACTCGAAAAACCGAATGTTGTCGATACTTCTCATCTTGCGGTTGGTGTTGTTGAATATGTCGTCTCTGCGGGCGAAACCCTCCAGAGCATCGCCGAGAAATATTCCGCCTCTGGCGTAACTGAAACAATGATTCGCTGGTCTAATGGCTTTAAAGCGGGAACAACTTTAAGTGCTGGACAGACTATTTTAGTTCCGGGACGCGCGGGCTTCGTTTATAAGGTTAAAGCCGGCGAAACGATTAACTCTATCGCCTCTAAATATCAGTCTTCCGTCGAAGAGATTATCGCCGCGAACTCGCTTGAGTTAACTTCGGATCTCGCTCCAGGGACGGCGATTTTAATCCCGAACGGCGACCTTCCGGAAAACGAACGTCCGGACTACGTCGCGCCGGTCGCTACCCGTAAGGGAACCGGTAGCTATTCTTATGCTGCGCAATATTCCGCTGGAAACCGCTATGCTTATGGTTGGTGCACCTGGTATGCTTGGAGTAAACGTCCGGATCTTCCGTCTAATATGGGTAACGCTCGAAACTGGGCGAACGCCGCGAGTAGGGCCGGCTTTCCGGTCGACCGAAACCCGCGCGCTGGCGACATCTTCGTTACTACTGCCGGTGCTTTTGGTCACGTCGGCTATGTTACCTCGGTCAACGGTGACGGAACGATTAATATTTGTGATATGAACGGAGTTGCGGGTTGGGGAAGAGTTGGTTGTAAGTCTAACGTTAGCGCAAGTCAATATACCTATATCCACCATAAATAATTTGAAAAAATCGCTAAAATATGATATAATAAAAAGATAGAGGTATCTTATGTTTGTAGATGTAGCTAAAGTTAAATTAGAAGCCGGAAAAGGCGGAGATGGCGCCGTCTCTTTTCGCCATGAGATTTATATTCCGAAAGGCGGTCCGGACGGTGGCGATGGCGGAAAAGGTGGCTCGATTATCTTTAAGGCGGACAAAGATACGAATACTCTTTTAGATTTTAGATTTAATCCCGAGTGGAAAGCTGAAGACGGGAAAAACGGCTCTGGGCAGCGTTCTGCTGGTCGCGCCGGAAAAGATTTAATTATCGAAGTTCCGATTGGGACTATCGTTAAAAAAGACGGCGAAGTTATCGCCGATTTAACTCGCGATAAACAAGAAGAAGTTATCGCGAAAGGCGGCGACGGTGGCTTTGGAAACGCTCATTTTAAATCCTCTACTCGCCAAACTCCGATTATCCACGAGCTCGGCGAGCCGGGCGAAGCTTTCGAAGCAGAACTCGAATTAAAGCTTCTCGCCGATGTCGGGTTAGTCGGACTTCCGAACGCCGGAAAATCGACTTTTCTCTCGGTCGTTACGAACGCAAAACCGGAAATCGCGGATTATCCGTTTACAACGATTACTCCGAATCTCGGCGTCGCTACTGTCGACCGTCGCGATATTTTAATTGCCGATATTCCGGGGCTTATCGAAGGTGCGAGCGAAGGAAAAGGCTTAGGTCATGCTTTCCTTCGTCATGTCGACCGTACTGCCGTACTTTTACACCTTGTCGATGTTTACAACGACGACGCCGGTAAGTCTTATGAAATAATCCGAACCGAGCTAAATAAATATTCTGACTTAAAAGACCGTCCGGAAATCGTCGCCCTAACGAAATGCGAAGGGCTAGATTCTGAAATTATTAAAATGCAGAAAGAATCGATTTTAGAGAAAAATCCTAAAGCGAAGATTTTTCAGATTTCTTCTTCCGCGCACCAAGGTCTCGACGAACTTCTGTTCGCGCTTAAGTCTGAAATCGAAAAAGCGAAAAAAGACGCTAAAGAACCGGCCCAAGAAGAAGTTCTAGAAGATTTCGACGAAGAGGGAATTGCGCATATCTCGCTCGATAGTCCGGATTCGTTTGAAAACTCTCCAGTTTCTAGTTCTGAAGCCCTTCCGGTTATTAAATTAAATCCGAAAAACGTTAAAAATACTTGGGCGGTCGAAGAGCTTCCGCCGTTCGAAGACGGAACGAGATTCTTTAAAGTTACTGGCGAAAAAATCGAAAAATTTGCGAGAAGAACTGATTATGATAATTATGAATCTCTAAATCGTCTCCGCGATATTATAAAAAAATACGGAATAAAAGCCGAGCTAACTTCGCGCGGCGCTGAAGCCGAATCGATTATCGAAATCGCTGGCCACCGCTTTACTCTCCTTGAAGGTTGGGATAATTAAACTGACGCGCCGAGATAACCTATCTCGGCGTCAGTATCTAAAATCGTGAAAAATCTTTGAAAAAAGTCTTGCAAGCTAGAAAAAAATATATTAAAATAAACATAAGCTGAAACGCTTCACACGGGTTCCACTGAAAGTTAGTGGAGTGTGGAGACTTTATAAAAACAAACAGCGGATTAAAACAAAACAATGTGCCCGCGGGTGGGCGCGCTTCAGCACGAAAAAGGTCTCGAAAGAGACCTTTTTCATCTAAAATCTTGTCAAAAATAATCATAAGTGTTATAATTACGATATAAATTTGCGCAAAAATAAAAAGGAAATAAAATGGATCCAAATAATAATCTTACTCCAGGTGCAACGCCTGTTCCGGCTCCCGAACCAATGACTCCTGAGCCAATAGCTCCAGAACCTCTAGCTCCCGAGCCAGTAATCCCTAATCCCGCAGTTGACGTGGCGAACGCCGCGATGGCGGGTGCTACTCCGGTCGTAACTACTACTGACTTGAACGCAATGGACGTTCCGGCTGAACCGGCTCTACAAATGTCGCCAGATCCGAACTTACAGACACCGGACTTACAAGCTCCAGTTCTCGATCCGAATGTCTTAGCTCAAGAACCGGAAGGCCCGGTTTCGCTCGCTCCGAGTGCTGGTTTTGAAATGCCGGAAGTCGCGACTGTCTCCGCTACCCCGAACGGCGCTGATCCGAACCTTGCTTCTATAAACGATCCATTAAGCCAAGTTGAAGTTGGTGCTCCGGCTCCCGAACAACAGCCTCAAGAAACTCCGATAAACCCAGAAGCCCCAGTAAATCCAGAAGCCCAAGCCCCTGAAGGACAACAAGCTTCGCCGGAAGATATGGAACCACTTGTTGCTGCTGCTCCTGTTCCGGGTTCAATCGGTAGCGCGAAATCTTATGCTGATATTCAAAGGGAAGAAGCCGAAAAAGCTGCTAAAGTTGCTGCCGCTCAAAACAAGAAAATTAAACTTTCGAAAAACACGATTATTATTATCGTAATTGCGGTTGTCGCGTTAATTGGTCTTGGTGTCGGTGCCTTTCTGATTTTTGGTAGCGGAAGTAGCTCTTCTACTCCGACTGTAACCACGACCACGACTTCTTATGAAGACACCGCTTCGACTTCAACACTCTCTTGTAAGCGTACGCTTTCCGAAGACGAATATAAATCGTTCGGCGGAGTTGGCGGAACTTGGGAAAATGTTTTCTATTTCGCGGATGACGAGTTAGACGGCCTAGAAACAAATATTAATTATTCTTATGCTAATGCCGCTACTGCGACACAATGGAAAGTTGCCCTAGAAAGTCAATATCAGACTACTACGACGACCGAAACTTCCGGAGATACGACCGAACCTTCGACCGACGCCGGAACTTCGGGTTCGACTTCTGGAACTAAAACTACTGCCGAGATGCTAAAACACAGTATTTTATTAGACGGCGTAATCGTTACTCATAAAATGGAAGTCTTATCGGAAGATATTAAAGACTGGCTCGAGTCCGACGCTTATTCCGATACGACTTATGGCGCCGAACCTAACGCCTCTACCGAAGACGTCGAGCGCAACCTCGATTATTACAAAGGGCTTCAAAATAACTTAAATTATACTTGTTCAGTCTCGAAAGGAGGCTCGAAATGATTATCGATAATAATAAAGTAATGATTGTCGGGACGGGAAACGTCGGCGCAAGTATCGGCTTTTCGCTCGTTTCTCAAAGAACTGCCGTTAACGAGCTAGTTTTAACTGATATAAATATGGAAGACGCTGAGGGCGAAGCGATGGATCTTCGCGATACGCTCGCCGTAAATCCGAGCTACATGAAAATTCGCTCTGGAACTTATGAAGACGAAGCTGGAGATTGTGATATTATTATCATTACCGCCGGTATTCCTCAAGCTAAAGGCGGCGAAACTAGGATGGATCTTCTGAAGAAGAACGCCGGAATTATGAAAGGGATTGTCGATCCGATTATGAAAGCCGGCTTTAACGGGATTTTTATTGTCGTTAGTAATCCGATGGACGTAATGACTTATCTCGTTTGGAAATATTCTGGTCTTCCGGTCGAACAGGTAATCGGTTCTGGAACGGTGCTTGATTCCGCACGTCTTCGCTTCCGTATCTCTGAAAAACTCGGCGTTTCGCCGAAATCGGTTCATGCTTATCAGATCGGTGAACATGGCGACACGGAGTTTAGTCTTTGGAGCTCTGCAAATGTCGGCGGGATGCCGATTCAGAGATTTTTGAACGTCGAAGAACAAATCGAAATTGAAAATTACGCGAGAAACGAGGCCTATGAGATTATTAACCGTAAAGGCGCAACTTATTACGGTATCGGGGCTTGTGTTACGGATATTGTTAATAATATTTTATATGACGAACGCCGCGTTATGCCGGTTTCGACTTACGACTCCTTTACGGATACATTCTTCGGCTTTCCGAGCGTAATCGGTCGCGACGGCTTAATTCGCCGACTTGAAATTAAAATGAGCGAGCATGAAGAAGTAAAACTTCAAAAATCCGTTAACGCGATTAAACAAGCGATCGCGGAAGCAAATGGCTAAAAAGTTAATAAAACAAGAAATATCTTTCAGCCAGTTGCTAATGCGATTTAGACCCAGATTTTCGAGGGAGAATTTATCAACATTTTATGAAATAAATATGTTGTAAATTCTAGTGAGAAAGTCCGCAACTGGATGAAACGGTATTTCTTGTTTTTGCCTGCTGCTAATGTGGTATAATATGAATTATATGAGGAAACTAAAATTTCTATTTTTAAGCCTGCTTTTAATTTTTACACCACTTTTCTCTATAAAACCAGCAAGCGCTAACGCGAACGATTTTTATTTTAAAAACTTTACTGCCGATTATTATTTAAAAAAGCAAGCCGACGGAACGAGCGAGATGGAAGTTGTCGAGGAGATGACTGCGGTCTTTCCGAGTTATAACCAGAATCACGGAATCGAACGAAAAATCCCGTTTCTAAATCAGGACGACACGAACTTGACGATGGAAAGTACCGATAATCTTAAGATCGAGGTAACTCGAAACGGCGAAAAAGAAAAAGCGGTCATTACGACAAAAGATACTTATTTTAACGTCCGGATTGGCGACGCTGATACTTATCTCCACGGCGAACAAACTTACGTTCTAAAATATAAGTTTGTCCATGTTATTACGGAATTTGATGTTTCGAGCTATAGCGAAACCGCTTTTCAGGAACTTTATTGGGATTCGAACGGAACTGGCTGGGACCAGCCGTTTAATGAAATAAACGTCCGTCTACATATGGATCAGGATATTTATAATAATCTAAAATCCGGCCTCGAGGTTTCTAACTCCGCGACTTATCAGAATAAATATAAAATCCATCAAAATAATACAACAAAAAATAAGCTCGGAGCTTGGTGTTATGTCGGGAGATATAGTAGTAATAATCAGAGTCGCTGTAATATCAAAGATATAGAAGATGGAATTTCTTTTAGCGCGACCGCTCTTAGTGCTGGCGAAAATTTAACTTTCGTGACGAACTTTAATAGTGATACTTTTGTCGTTCCGGAAAACGATTTTATTAAAACTCTAAAAGTCGAAGACGCGAAAGTAGATTATTATTTAAGTAAGGATGAAAACGGCCTCGCTAAATTAAAAGTTAAAGAAGAAATTGTCGCTCTTTTTCCGACTAAAAACGAAGTCGATTCTTTCCCGCGTTTTATCTCTTATGTTAATTCTAATAAAAACGCCTTTATAGCTAAAAATCAAGATAATTTAGACTTAAATATAACGATGGACGGCGAAACGGCGAGCTGGTCTCTTGAGTCGAATAAAAATAAAGGACAATTTGAAATTGAGATTAAAGATAAAAATAGTCGTTATATACACGGGAAACATGTAATAACTTTAGAATATGAATTAGAAAATGTCGTCAGTAAAAAATCTCAGTCGGTTACTCGCGACTCGAGCGACATCCTTTCTTATCAGAGCTTCTCCGCTTTAAGCTTTAGTGGAAACGCTGGCGAAGCCGACTTAATTACCGTGAATATTCATTTATCGGACGAATTAAAAAATAACCTCGAGCTTGTCCGCGAGGGAAAAACGGAACGGACCGAGAAAAAGGTTAGTGCAGTTTGTAACGACGGAAGCTCGATTGATACGATGCAGATGTCTTGTAAAATCGAAGAAACTGAAGATGGTTTTAGCTTTACGACCGTAAATCTCGCTAACCTCGAAAATTACTCGACTACAGTTTATTTTAAAGACGGGACGTTTAAAATCCCTGAACCGAACCGAAATTATCTCTATTATATTATCTTCGCGGTCGTCGTAGCTATTCTTTCTCTTATCGTTTATCTCTTTTATCGTAAGAGTTATGTCCCCGTTAAAGAGCGCGTCGCTTACTTTAAAAATAAACCGGTCGCTCCTGAGTATACTCCGCTTAAAGGCTTTACCGCTGCCCAGCTCGCCGAGATTTATCTAAAGCCGACGAAAAATCCAAAAGTCGCAACTATGCTCGAGTTAATTATTATGAAAAAAGTCGAGCTAGTTAAGGGCGAGAAAAAACGCTTTAGTAGTAAATATAATTGGAAAGTTAAAGTTGTCGATTTAAGCGATTTGTCGAAGGAACAAATCGACCTTCTAAAAATCTTAAACTCTGGACATAGTGTTTTGGCGGGAGACGAAATCGAATTAACCAATCATGCTTATTCTAGCTCGCTTGAAACCGCGTTTAAAAACTACGATTCCGACGTTAAAACTGCTTTGATTGAAGCTGGCTGTCTTGAAGAAAAAGCAAAAAATAAGAAAACTAGTAGTCCGACAATCACTTCTCTACTTCTAAAAGTTTTCTGTATTATTATCTTCATGAATTTCGGTATCCCGCTTATCTTCGGACTAATTGTCGGTCTCGGAGCGGCGCTCTTAAAGGCGATAAACTTTACTCCGTTCTCGATTTATGAAGGAAAATGGCTCTTAATTCCGATGATTGTTTTAGCGCTCGTCGTCTTCGCGGCTCTGCCGATTCTCTCCGGTTTTCTCGCTCACTATAAAAACCGCACGGATAAAGGTTTAGATATAAGTAATTATATGGAAGGTTTAAAACTTTATATTAAAATGGCTGAAGCCGACCGCTTAAAGTTTCTACAGAGTGTCGAGGGGGCCGATACTAGCGAGGAGGGGATTGTTAAATTAAACGAAAAACTCTTACCTTATGCCGCGCTATTCGGACTCGAGAAAAGTTGGATGAACGAACTTTCTAAATATTACGAACTACATAATGAGACTTCTCCGAATTGGTATACGAGTGGCTTTAATTATTCGATTATTAATTCGACGATGCGTAGCGCCGTTTCTCGCCCGATTGATACAAGTTCGTCGAGCGGTTCTGGCGGCGGGTATTCTAGCTCTAGCTCTTCCGGTGGTGGAGGAGGTGGATTCTCCGGCGGTGGGGGCGGCGGAGGCGGAGGGGGAGGCTGGTAATGCGTATTGCTGTCTTTACTGATTTATATCTCGAAGTTGCCGGCGGAATCCCGTCGTCGATTTCCGCCCAAAAACGCGAGCTCGAAAAACTCGGACACGAAGTTACGGTTTTTTGTCCGGGGAAGAAAATGCCGAAAGAGAAAAATATAATTCTTCTTCCGACTGCGAAATTCTTAAAAATTAACGGTGCTCCACTCGCGAAATGGCCGAAAACCGTCGTAAAATATGTCGAAGAAAAGTTCCCGAATTTTGATACTGATTTCGACTTAATTCATGCGCATTATGAAGCGGGCGCTAGTATCGCCGCAGTTCTACTTGCGAAAAAATATAAAAAACCGCTTGTCCAGACAATGCATGGTCGCGAAGATATGGCTATCGCCGTAAACGTTTCTCATCCGTTTAAAACTCTTGCCGGCTTTCTTTTAAACCATATTCATAGACATTATCTAAAAGAGTTTACTGAAGATGTTAAAGTTAAAAAAGATGATTATCTCGCCCCGACTGTCGCGACGAGACAAATGTGGGAATTAATGGTTCGAGAAGCGAACTGCGCCGACGCAGTGATTACCCCGAGCGAACATTTTGCCGATAAGCTTAAACATTATGGCGTTATAAAGCCGATCACCGCCGTTTCTAACGGTGTCTCGGACGAAACCGTAAAAGGAACCGACTGGAAAGTTCGAAAGCTTGAAAAAGTTTCTAATGAGCCTCTAAAGATAATTTGGACGAGCCGTTTATCGAAAGAAAAACGTATTTTGGAGTTTCTTGAAGCTTTAAAGATAGTTAAAGAAAAAACCAATAAGTTCTTCTTTACTGCGCTCGGAGACGGGAACGAGCTCGGCTTTGCTATGAAATTCGCTGAAGATAATAAGATGCAAGAAAACTGCGACTTTAAAGGCGCCGTCCCACACGAAGAAGTTTTAAAATATCTCGAAACGCAACATCTTTCGATTATTAACTCTTATGGCTTCGATACCCAAGGTTTAACGATTCTCGAAGCGGCGGCGGTCGGTCTCCCTGTGATTTATTGTGATAAAGACATGGACCAGGTCGTTTTAAAAAACGGTGGTCTTCGCGCTGAAGATGAAACGCCGGAGAAAATGGCGGAGCTAATTTTAGATATAATCGACCATCCGGCGATTATCGAAGAAATGAGTAAAGCTTGTTTTAAAAACCGTAAAGAGGTTCTCCAGTCTACCCAGATTAAGAATCTTTTAAAAGTTTACGAAAATATTGTATAATATTAGTATGAAAAAACTAAATACATCCCCAATTTCGGGCATGCAGGAACTTTTACCTGAGAAACAGGCCCTTTTTGACAAACTTAAAAACGAAATTGCTCGGGTGTATCATTCTCATGGTTTTATGTCGATCGAAACTCCGATTATCGACCGAAACGAGATTCTTCTTGCGAAAGCCGGCGGAGATACTGAAAAACAGATTTATAAAGTTTTTAAAACCGCCGAGACTGCGGACGATGCGGATCAGGCTTTAAGGTTTGATCATACCGTTCCGCTCGCGCGTTATGTCGTTGAACATGAAAACGATTTAACTTTTCCGTTTAAAGTTACCCAAATCGGGCGGAATTTCCGCGGTGAACGCGCACAAAAAGGTCGCTTCCGCGAATTTTATCAGCTCGATGTCGATGTAATCGGACGAAATACCCTAAATATCGCCTATGACGCGGAAGTCGTTAAAACCGCTTATGATGCCTTGAAAACTTTTATTAAGCCGGAAATGAAAATCCGTATCTCGAACCGAAAGATTTTAACCGGTCTTCTTCAAGAACTCGGCCTTCAGACAAAGTCGAGCGACATTTTTAGTATTATTGACCATGCCGAAAAAGTTCCGAAAGAAAAAACTCTCGAAGCTCTCGAGGAAATCGGCTTAAATGGTTCCGAAATCGAAACTCTCGTTAAATTTAGCGAAATTAACGGAGGTAAAGAAGCGACGATTAAAAGTCTAAATAGCCTAGGAATTAAAAATGAGATTTTTGAAACTGGCGTTAAAGAGCTTGAGGAAGTTTTAGACTTACTCGAAAAACAGGGAATGAAAGATATTGCGATTGGTGATATGTTAATCGTCCGCGGACTCGATTATTATACTGGTTCCGTTTTTGAAACCTTCTTACCAGAATATCGAGAAATTGGTTCGGTTTGTTCTGGCGGAAGATATGAAAATCTCGCAGGGAACTATACCGATCAGAGTCTTCCCGGCGTTGGTATCTCAATTGGTTTAACTCGTCTCTTTTATGTTTTGAACGAGAATAATTTACTTGATAAAATATCTGAAAAGCCGCTTGACCTCGTTTTAATTCCGTTTTCAAAAAATGAATATGAATATACTTTTAAGCTGGCCGAAAATCTAAGAAACTCTGGAAAAACTGTCGACATAAATCTGACCGATAAAAAAGTTGGTGATAAATTCGCTTACGCCGGAAAAATCGCGAAATTCGCTTCCGTAATTGGCGAAAGAGAAGTCGAAACCGGAAACATCGAGCTAAAGAACCTCGAAACTGGCGAAAAACTTAAACTCGAAGATTATATTCGAAATGCCTAGTCGGAAATTCGAGCTGGAACAACATTTCTTGAAGTCTCCGCGGCTTGCCTTAATTCTAATCGGACATTCTAATATTAGAAAGAACGATACGGTTTTAGAGATCGGCGCAGGCTCGGGCGTAATTACGTTCGGACTTTCGAAGAGATGTAAGAAAGTCCTTGCTCTCGAGCAAGATTTTGAAACTGCCGAAAAACTCGCTCAAAATCTCAAGAAATATCAGCTTGAAAATATCGAAATAATTAAAGAAGACTTTTTAAACTTTGACCTTCCGTCCGAGCCATATAAAATCTTCTCGAATCCGCCGTTTTCTCTGAGCGCTAGAATTTTCTATAAAATCTTAAATCTCGAAAATAGAGACGGCGAAATTATCGAGCGTGGCGCTCCGGAAAATCTCCCGAAGTCAATTTATTTAATCGTCCAGAAAAATTTCGCTTTAAAGCTAATCCCGACCGACCGCCACTATACTTCGAAACTCGGAAAAATCCTCCAAAAATATTATGACGTAAAAATTAAATATCCTTTGAAGAAAACCGATTTTACCCCGCCTCCGGCGGTCGACACAGTTTTATTAGAATGTAAATTAGCTATTTAGTCCGGCGTCGAGGTATTTCTTTACGTAGTCCCAGCCCCAGCTCGTATCAAACCCTGTCGTTTCGAACTGATTAAACTTAAAATATGGCATCCCCGACTGTCCGGATTTCTGCATAATTTTTGCCGTCTTCGCAGTATTCTCGCGGACATGTTCGAGCTGTTCGTGATTTTTATAACAATCCGTAAATCGGTCTGAAAGCCCGACTGAATATCCAATGTTAAGCCAATATTCGTCTGTAATATCGGTAATATGTGGCGCGGTTTTTGAGTTCCCGACGCCTTTTGAATGATAATCTCTGTCGAGCGCCGTCATTGTTGCGTGATAAAAGTCCCAGAATTTATTCTCTTCCGTCGCGCAGAGCGCCGCTTCCGCCGAATTTTCAGAATAAACTCCCGCCTCGCCATATTCGTTTAAGAAATCAGTAATTCTCATTTCATAAACAATGTCGTTGTCCGCGAGATATTTCTCAAATTCTTCCTGCTCGCTCATAATCGCGCGCGAGAAATAGTCGCAATAAGGACACATAATATCGGTCGTCATTACATAATGATTTTTTGCATCTTTATTTCCGAGAATCGTCCTCTCGTCCCAAATTCCCGATAAATCCTCGTTCTTCGGCGCCGAAAAAACGACTACCATAATAATCCCGACGAAAATTAACACTAAAATAATAAAACGAATTAATGCTCCTGCCCCACCGATTTTAACTGTCTCTTCTTGATTCATTTTTTCCTTTCTTTTTACTATTATATCTCTCTTCCATTAAAATCGCATAGGTCTCAAACCCGACTTTCTTTAACGCGAAAAACGCAACGACAATCGATAAAACCGTTAAAACCCAGCTTACCGTTCCGACTACCGCCATTCCGGAAGAGCCGGCAATCGAGATAATAATCGGCGCAAGAACGCTCGTCCCGCAAGTCGGACAGCCCGAACCGAGGATAATTAATCCCGTAATAATTCCAGCGTTCTGTAAATTTGCGCTGTCTTTACGATATTTAAAAACAAAGACGACGAGTCCGATTAAAGTCGCTTGTAAAATCGTCATGAAGAAGATAAAAAGCCAGTCGATAAACTCTCTCCCCACTCCGAAAGTCCCGAGAAATGCATCTCTTAAAATTTCGAGTTTTCCGCCGAGATTGGCGCTCGAGAAAAGCGCAAAACCCGCCGCCCCGCCGACTAACATATTTAAAAGCGTCCCGAAAAAGATAAACGCGATAATAAAAGCGGTTAGAAAACGTTTCTCTGAAAACGCTAAAATCGCGCCATAAAGGCTCATCTTAAATTCGTCAGCCCATCTCTGGAGCTTTGAATAAAAATTCTTTCCTCCACTCATATATTAAGTATAACATAAAAATCTCTAAAAATGTCCAAAAGCGAAGATACTCGAATAACAGGGAAAAACCGAACAGATTTTTCAAAAACCGAACGAAAGCTAAAAATTGAATAAAATATTTTAAGGCTTAAGTCAAGCGATAAATCTGTGGAAAAGTCAAAAAATTTCAACACAAAAAACTTGAAAAACAATATTGACAATAGAACTGCTAATGTTTAAAATAAAAGTAAGATTTGTGCGAACTGTTGAGAGATGTACAAATCGTCAGATGGGAACTAAAAAATACGTCAAAACATGGCGTATTTTTACTTTTTATGATAAGATGTATTTATAAGGCGCTGTGGCGGAGTGGTTACGCAGAGGTCTGCAAAACCTTGTACACCGGTTCAATTCCGGTCGGCGCCTCCATTTTTTTGACCGAAAAAAGCGAGCACGAAAAAAAACGCCAAGATAGGCGTTTTCAATTCAAATTTTGGTGCCCGAGATGGGACTTGAACCCATATGGTTTTCACCATTCGATTTTAAGTCGAACGCGTATACCAATTCCGCCACTCGGGCGCCATAAGATAATTTTACTATATTTCTTCAGATTTTACAACACCGCGAACTATTAAAGACTATTAAAAACCATTAAAGGCACACTAAGGGGGGTTAGTGTGCCTTTTTATGGCTTCAATAATCTTGAAATATAATGTGGTGCGAATGAAGAGACTCTAACTCTCGACCTCTTCCTTGGCAAGGAAGCGCTCTAAACAACTGAGCTACATTCGCAAGAAGATAAAATAATTATAACAAAAACTATCGTTTATTTCAAGTCTAAAATATTTCCTAAAAATACATAAGTGTGATAAAATAGAGCTATAAATAAGGAGACAAAATGCCAATTTGGTTAATCGTAGTCCTAGCAATTGTAGTGATTATCCTACTTGCGATTTGGGCTTCATATAACGGATTAGTAAAACTTAATGAGCGTGTCGAAGAGGCTTGGTCTGACATTACGGTTCAGCTAAAGCGTCGTTCCGACCTTATCCCGAATCTTGTTGAGACGGTTAAGGGTTACGCGAAACACGAAAACGATGCGATAAAACAGGTTTCGGATGCTCGCGCGAAAATGATGGGCGCTCGAAGCGTTAAAGATACCGCTGAAGCTGATAAAAGCTTTATGGGTGCTTTAAGTCGTATTATGGCTGTTTCGGAGTCTTATCCTGAGCTTAAAGCTGATAAAAATTTCCAACAGCTAACCGAAGAGCTCTCGGATACTGAAGATAAAATTCAGGCTGCTCGTCGTTTCTATAACGCTGGCGTTAAAGATTTTAATACAAAAGTTAAAACTTTCCCGACCGTTATTATCAATAATAGCTTCTTACACTACAAAAAACGTGAATATTACGAAGTAGACGAAGAAGAAGCAAAGCGAATTGAGAAAGCTCCAGAAGTTAAATTCTCTGAAGATAAATAATTAAAATGTATAAACAAATCGCAGCTAATAAACGTAATACTGTCTTCCTAATTATAGGATTTGTGGTTTTAATTGCGCTTATTGGCTGCGGTTTTGCTTATGCTTTCGACAATTGGTCCATAAGTTTTTATGTATTAGCTGTCGCAAGCATATATGCCCTAATTCAATATTTCGCCGCTACGAGTCTCGCTGTCGCTATGACCGGCGCGAAAGAAGTTAGTAAAAAAGACGCACCTCGCCTCTATAAAGCGGTTGAAAACCTCTCGATTACGGCTGGCTTACCGATGCCGAAGGTTTATATAATTGACGATCCCGCGCCGAACGCTTTTGCAACCGGTCGCGATCCGGAACATGCTGTCGTTGCCGCGACAACTGGCTTAATCGACATTATGGACGATAACGAGCTTACCGCCGTAATGGCGCATGAAATGTCTCACGTTAAAAATTATGATATTCGTGTTTCTATGATTGTCTTCGGACTTGTTTGTCTAATCGGTTTTGTTTCTGATTTAGGCCTAAGGATGCTCTGGTATGGCGACCGTCGCGGTAAAAATGACGAAGATCGCTCTCCGGTCGGCTTTATTATTATCTTAATTACTTCGATTCTTGCGCCGATTGCTGCGAGCTTGGCTCAGCTTGCGGTTTCTCGCGAAAGGGAATATCTCGCCGACATCTCCGCCGTAAAATTAACTCGTTATCCGGAGGGAATGATTTCTGCCCTTAAAAAGCTCGACGAACACGGCCGCCCGATGAAGCGTCAGAACTCGGCGACTAGCTCGATGTATATAAATAACCCAATGAAAAAGGGAACTTTAACGAAGCTCTTCTCGACTCACCCTCCGATTGAAGACCGAATAGAAAGGCTTGAAAATGCCAAAACAAACTTCTAAAAAGTCTGAGAAAACCGACGAAAAACTCGGATTCTTCGCCGGAATAAAGTTAAAATTAGCGAAGAAAAAAGACCGCCGAAAACTTCGCGCGGCGACAAAAGTAAAACTTCATAAAAGTTTTAAGCGTTCTTACAAAGAAGACTATGAGCGAAAAACCGAAATCCCCGGCCTCATGGCGCATAGCGCTTTAACTTTTAAAATTATCTTTAAAAACTGGAAACTTTTTGTTCCGCTAATTATTCTTATTGTTATTTCGAATATAATTCTTGTAGGATTAATGAGTCAAGAATCTTATGATACTTTTCGCGATGCTGTCGACGAAACGAACGAAAGTCTCGCTCAGGGCCAGCTCGGAAACCTCGGAAAAGCCGGACTTTTACTTATTGGAACTGTCACGACTGGCGGCCTAAACCGTGGAATGACTGAGGTCCAGCAGGTCTTTATGGTGATTTTACTTCTTATAACTTGGCTGACTACGATTTATCTCGTCCGCCATATCCTCGCCGGCCATAAGATAAAGCTCCGCGACGGTCTTTATAATGCTTTAACTCCGCTTATCTCGACTTTTTGTGTTCTCGGCGTGATTTTTCTCGAGCTAATCCCGCTCTTTATCGTTATTATTACTTATTCCGCCGCGCTTTCGACTGGCTTTCTCGAAACTCCGTTTTATGCTTTAATTTTCTTTATTTTTGCAGCGCTCTTGATTATTCTTAGTGTTTATCTCGTTTCGAGTAGTCTTCTCGCTATGATCGCTGTAACTGCGCCAGGGCTTTTCCCGATGACCGCGGTAAATACCGCGACCGACTTAATTGCTGGCCGCCGTATTCGCTTTATT
The DNA here is from genome assembly GCA_017406985.1 of Candidatus Saccharimonadota bacterium. Lineage (GTDB taxonomy): Bacteria > Patescibacteriota > Saccharimonadia > Saccharimonadales > Saccharimonadaceae > Nanosyncoccus. Next base: position 194,551 of record JAFQXL010000004.1, on the reverse strand, counting down.
TTAAGAATTTTATATTCGTTCTTTGTTCTTGCGGTTTGTTGGATTATTATTATGCTTCCGGTTATTTTCGTTGATAATATTTTAAGAGAGAACATCGAATGGCTCGAGAATATTCCGGTCGTCTCCCTCTTCCTCTTAAATATGACCGTCTTTAGTATTATCTATTTCGCGATTTATCTCTACCTTTTCTACCGTCAATTATTAGATATGGACTAGCCATGGATAGAGAAGCTGCAAAAAACCGGATTTTAAAGCTAAGGGAACTAATAAATGATTATCGCTATCATTATCATGTCCTAGATGAATCGACAATGAGCGAAGCCGCCGCCGACTCCTTGAAACACGAGCTCTCGAAACTAGAAGAACTATATCCCGATTTAATTACTACCGACTCTCCGACTCAGCGTGTCGCCGGAAAACCGCTTGATAAATTTGAAAAAGTTACGCACGAGAGAAGAATGATTTCTCTTTCTGATGTTTTCTCGGAAGAGGAAGTTAGGGAATGGGTATCGAGAAATTATAAACTCGTTAAAAGTAATACGAAATTCGAGTTCTTTACCGATATTAAAATGGACGGGCTTGCGATGTCGCTTCATTATAAAAACGGTGTTCTCGAGAAAGCTGTAACGCGCGGAGATGGTTTAGTCGGGGAAGATGTCACGATGAATGTCCGAACGATTGAAAATATTCCGCTTAAACTTCGCGGAGAAAATATTCCGGAAACTGTCGAGGCGCGCGGAGAAGTTGTTATTTTTAAAGACGATTTTAAGAAGCTAAATGAGGAACAAGAAAAACGCGGCGAAAAACCGTTCGCAAACCCGCGCAACCTCGCCGCCGGAACGATTAGGCAGTTAGACCCGAAAATTGCGGCGTCTCGCCCTCTAAGATTTATGGCTTATGACCTTGTTACGCCGGTCGAGGAAACGCATAAAAAGTCTTATGAACGCTTACGAAATTTTGGTTTTCAAACTTCGAAACAGGACAAGGTTTTTGAAAATATCGAAGATGTCTTTAGAGAAATAAAACGCTTGGGCGAGACGCGCGAGAGTCTTCCGTTCGGAACCGACGGAATGGTTATAAAAATAAATGACCGAAAAATTTATGACGAGCTCGGAATTGTCGGGAAGACTCCCCGAGCCGCCGTCGCCTTTAAATATCCTGCGGAAGAATCGACGACAAAAGTTAAAGACATTGTTATTCAAATCGGCCGAACTGGCGCGGCGACGCCGGTCGCGATTTTCGACCCAGTTGAAGTCGCCGGCTCGACCGTAAAACACGCTACGCTCCATAACGCCGACGAAATCGCTCGCCTTGATCTTCGAATTGGCGACACAGTAATTATCTATAAGGCTGGCGATATTATTCCTCAGGTCAAAGAGGTTTTAAAAACTTTAAGGCCGGAAAATTCAGAACCGTTTAGTTATGAAAAAGCCTTAAAAGAACAATATCCCGACCTTGAATTCGAACGTCCGGAAAACGAAGTAGTTTATCGCGTTAAAGGTCTAAATTCTGATTTAATTTTAAAACGCTCGATTGAATATTACGCGAGTAAGCCGGCTTTAAATATCGAAGGTTTAGGCGAGAAAAACGTTGTTGCGCTTGTCGATAGTAAACTCGTTAATTCAATTTCCGACCTCTATAAACTTAAAGAATCGGACGTCGCAAGTCTCGAGCGCTTCGCAGAACTCTCTGCGAAGAATCTTATCGAAGCAATAAACGCGACGAAATCTGCTCCGCTCGCTAAATTTATTACCGCGCTCGGAATTCGCCATGTCGGCGCTCAGACAGCAGTTTCGCTCGCTAACCATTTCGGTAGTATTGAAGCTCTAAAGGATGCGACCGAAGACGACCTTCTCGAAATTAACGACATCGGAAAAGTTGTCGCGGAATCCATCCTCGCTTATTTTTCGGACGAAGACAACTTAAGACAGCTTGAAGAGCTAAAAGAACTCGGCATGAACCCGACTTTTGAAGATCCGAATAAGCTTCCTCTGAATGGAAAATCTTATATTATTACCGGAACACTTAAATCGATGGGGCGCGAAGAAGCGGAAGATAAACTCCGCGAAAAAGGCGCAGCTATTACGAGCTCTGTTACTAAAACTACAACCGCCCTAATCGCTGGCGAAAAACCGGGAAAGGGGAAAACGACGAAAGCCGAAAAACTCGGTATCCCGACAATTTCTGAAGAAGATTTCTTAAAATTACTCTAGAAAAACCATAAGCTTTTTGTTAAAATAAAATTATATGGAAAAAGAGTTAACGATTAACGGGATCAAGGCTCGACAAATTTTAGATAGTCGAGGAAATCCGACCGTGGAAGCCGATGTTTTTCTCTCGAGCGGCCACGTTGGGAGGGCAATCGTTCCGAGCGGCGCGAGTACTGGCGCTGGCGAGGCGCTTGAACTCCGAGACGGCGACCCTGCTTTTTATAACGGCAAGGGTGTTTTGAAAGCCGTCTGGAATGTAAATTCAAAAATTCGCGACGTTCTTGTCGGAAATTCGGCGGAGCAGAAAAATGTCGATAAACTCATGATTGAGCTCGACGGAACCGAGAATAAGTCGAACCTCGGCGCGAACGCAATTCTCGCCGTTTCTATGGCGACCGCGAAAGCGATGGCAAAAGCAAATAATCTTCATTTTTATGAATATGTTGCGAAACTCGCCGGAACTGAAGACGAAATGTCTCTTCCGATGCCCATGATGAATGTAATGAACGGCGGTGCCCATGCCGACTGGTCGACCGATTTTCAGGAATATATGATTATCCCGAACGGCGCCGAAAATATTAACGACGCAATTCGGATGGGCGCGGAAGTTTTTCACGCGCTAAAAACCGTCTTAAAGAACAGAGGTTATCCGACAACGGTTGGCGACGAAGGTGGTTATGCTCCGAAAGTCCGCGAGGGAAATAACGAGCCGCTTGAATGTATCCGTCAAGCAATTCTCGAAGCTGGTTACCGCCCGGGCGACGACATCTCGATTGCGATGGATATTGCTAGCTCCGAATTTTATGATAATGACCACTACGTCCTTAAAACCAATGGCGACTGGAAATCGAGCGAAGATTTAATTAACTGGTACACTTGGATTTTGGAAAACTATCCGGTCGTTTCGATTGAAGACGGACTTTCTGAATCGGACTGGGCGGGATGGCAAAACTTAACCGCTCGTCTTGGAAATCGTTTGCAACTTGTCGGCGACGACCTCTTCGTTACAAATACGAAACTCCTTGAAAAAGGCATTAAAGAAAAAGCTGGAAATAGTATCTTAATTAAGCCGAACCAAATCGGAACTCTTTCGGAAACCATCGACGCAGTCGTGACCGCGAAAAAAGCTGGCTTTACAACTGTCATGTCTCATCGTTCTGGCGAATCCGAAGATAACTCAATCGCCCATCTCGCCGTCGGTCTTGGTACTGGGCAGATTAAAACTGGTTCGCTTTCAAGAAGCGAAAGAATCGCTAAATATAACGAACTAATGCGTATCGCCGAGGGAAACTCGACACTTGGTCTCGCTAATCCATTTAAGAAATAAAGGAGAGAAAATGGACGAAGATAAGAAAAATCTTGAAGACGAAGCTATTAAGGAACTAACCGAAGCTACAGAAGAGCTTACGGCAGAAACAGAGGTCAACAAACCCGTCGAAACGCCGGTCGCCGAAGCTCCTATCGAAAATCCGACTGAACCACAGGTAGCTCCAGTATCTCCTGTAGCGCCAGTAGCTCCCGTTGCAGAGGAAGTAATAGAACCAGAAGTTAAAAAGAAATCTAAAAAAGGTCTAATAATCGGGTTAACCGCCGGCGCCCTAGTCCTCGCCGGAGCCGGTGTTGGAGTAGCCTACGCTGTTACGAATACTCCAGAAAATATTGCTCTCTCGGCTATCTCTGGATTTTTCAACACGAACGCGCATAATATAAACGGCACTTTTGATTTAACTCTAAAGTCTAGCACAGACAGCGGTACAAACTGTTCTGAGTATCAAATAAAGACGATGAATTGTCGCTCTGTGAAAAACCCGCTCGAAAAGGTCTCGATTACTCTGTCTTCGGATACGAACGAATCTGCCGAGTCTAACGCGACTGCGAACCTGAACGTTACTTATGACGGTAAAGAGTATAAAATTTCTCTTGGCACAGTTATCATTAAAGATTACACGGTTTATATTTCGGTTAGCGGGTTAAAAGATCTCTCGAATCAAGTTGTCGATATGATTTCTGAAACTCAAGATGAATTTTATGCTGATCTCTATGAAGAGTTATTTGATTCGGTCGTTGGCGAAGTCGAGGGGAATTGGTGGAAGATTTCCGTTCCGGAGCTAGTCGACGAGATTAAAGAGGTTAGCACAAGCGATAGAACGAAAATGAAAGAAACCTATTCTTGTGTTACTGATGCCTTCTCGAAACTCCAGAATAACACTAATAAATACGTCGAAATTTATCAGAAAAATGCCTTTATAAAACTTGATAATTATAAGGGCGGAAAAACTTTCTCTGGAAAAGGGACGCCATATAATGTGACGTTTGATGCGGAGAAGCTGGCGGACTTTACGAATGAAATGACAACTGAACTCGATAGTCTCGGAATCAATAAATGTCTCGAAAAAGCGAACGGAATTTCTGGCGTCTCGACGAGCTATGAAGTAAAGAAGGTAACAAAAGCAGATGTTGAGAAGACACTAGAAAATATCCCGGACATTGTTGTTACGGTTAATGGCTTTCTCTTCAGTCACGAGCTAACTGGAGTTTATGTTGAAAAAGACGACAGTTCTTATAGCGGAAAACTCGACTTTACCTTCGGTAAACAGAAAGATACTGTAAAAGCTCCAGAAAACGCAAAGTCAGTTACGACTCTCTATGAAACGGTCGTAAAAGAAATTACGGAACTTCAAAAAACCGCAGAGTGTAAGTATATCGAAAAAGTATATCCGAGATATTTTAGCTTCTATTGTGATAAAGACTACCACTTAGTTCAGAACTACGAAGTCCAACCAAACGTCAATATCTGATATAATATTATCAGATGAATGAAGAACTAAAGGATAAGTTAAAGACTCTACCTAGCTCCCCTGGTGTCTATTTTCATAAAAATAAACAAGGCGAGATTATTTATGTTGGAAAAGCGGCGGTACTTAAAAATCGCGTTAGACAATATTTTCAGAAAAGCGAAAAAGACATAAAAACCGAAGCTCTCGTTAAAGAAATCGCCGTGACCGACTGGATCGTCGTTGATACCGAGATGGACGCACTCTTTTTAGAGTCGGAAATGATTAAGCGCTATAAGCCGAAATGGAATATTCTCTTAAGAGACGATAAAACCGTTAGCTATGTTCGAATTGATATGAAGTCGGAAATCCCTTATGTTTCTATGACGCGAATCCCCGAGGGCGACGACGCGGAATATATCGGCCCGTTTTACGCAAAAAGAACCGTCGCCGACGCTTTAAGGATTCTCCGAAAAGTTTTCCCGTATTATATTAAGCCTTACGACGGAAAGAAAACTCTCGATACGGATTTAGGTTTAACTCCTGGGATTGAAATTGGAAAATCTACCCCGAAAGAATATAAAAAAGATTTAAGAAAACTGATAAAATATCTGAACGGAAAGCGAAAAGAACTCTTAATAGACCTTGAAAAACAAATGAAAGAAGCGGCGAAAACTGGAGATTTCGAAGAGGCTGCGAAATATCGAAATCAGCTTTTCGGACTTCAAGAATTAAAAAAGAAAATTGTTTTTTCGAACAAGGAGTTTCTCGACATCTCGAACGATCAGGCTTTAAAACAGCTAAAAAATCTTTTAAATCTCGAAAATCCGCCGAAGAGAATCGAGGGTTATGATATTTCTCACCAGTCCGGCGAAGAGGTTGTCGGCTCTATGGTTGTCTTTATTAACGGCGCAAGCGACCGCGCGGAATACCGAAAGTTTAAATTAAGAAAACAACAAAATAACGATACGGAGAGTTTAAAAGAAGTTCTCGAGCGTCGTTTAAGACATACGGAATGGGAATATCCTGATTTAATTATTTTAGATGGTGGGATAAATCAGGTTAACGCCGTTCTCGACCTCTGTAATAAGGCGAATATTTCCGTAATCGGACGGAATAAATCCGGCGACCATAATAAAAACGCGCGAGTTAATATCGTCGTTCCGGCCGAATGCGAGGGCTACGAAGAAATCGAAATTAGCCCGGATTCTCATGTCGCGAAACTAATCGCTCGAATCGACGAAGAGGCTCATCGTTTCGCTATCTCTTATCACCGTTTACTAAAACGTAAAAAAATGATACAATAAAACGGTTATGATAAAACAACAGATTCTCGTTTTTATTTTCCGTTGGTTAATCTCGACGAGCGGAATGTGGCTTATAATTAACTGGTTCGGCGAAATTGAACCGGGAGTTACGGGCGGTTTTTGGCTTTATGTCGTCGCCGGTCTTGTATTCTCGCTCGTAAACTCGGTCGTTCGACCTCTTGCGACCGTTTTAAGTCTCCCCTTAATTATCTTTAGTATGGGTATTTTTACAATTTTAATCAATATCGCTATGATGGCGCTTACTTTCTGGATTCTTCCAGGCGTAAAAATCGATTTTTGGGGAGCGGTCGCCGGAACAATTTTAATGTCGGTTATAAACGGTATAATGAACCTTCTCGTCCCGACAAATGAGGCGAATTAGTCTAGACATAAACCGTTTAATCCGCTATAATAAAGATATGAATTTGGGAAATATTTTAGAAACTGCGACCGTTATCTCGGCGATTTTGAGTATTCTTTTAATCTTATTGCAACAGCGCGGCGCTTCGCTCGGTGCGGGCTTCGGCGCGAACGGCGAACTTTATACGACTCGTCGTGGTCTCGATAAATCTCTCTTTAACGCGACGATTATCTTCGTCTTAATCTTCGTCCTCTCTATTCTGGGGCTTCTCTTAATTCCGGAGTAAAAATGAAGAAGAAGCTAGGGAGTGGGACTAAATTAACTAAAAAACTGACTTTTCTTTCGAAAAAAGCCGGCGAAGACACGATTGAACACGTCCAAGAAAACGTAATCGATCGTTTTTCTCATATCCGTCAGGTTCGTCTTTTAATCCTCGAATGGTCGCTCCTCGTTCTTGCGATTATTTTCTTAAGTCTAACTCAGGCCTACTGGTATTCCGAGTCTTATGCGACCGAAACTTATAAAGAGGGTGGAACTTATATCGAGGGGACGCTCGGCGAAATCGACACTCTAAATCCGCTTTTCGCAGACTCTAACTCTGAAAAAACTTTGAGTCGTTTAATGTTTTCTAGTCTTTCTTCTCCTGACTATTCTGGACATTCCGGCCTCGCTCTCGCGAAGAGTATTACCGTTGACGATTCCGGAAAAAACTGGAACGTTAAACTTCGCGAAAACTTGAAGTGGTCTGACGGAGAGCCTTTAACGAATGAAGATGTCCTCTTTACTGTTAATTTAATTAAAAACCCGCTCCTAAATAGTAGCTACTCGAGTAATCTTTCTGGCGTAAAAGTTGAAGAAACGTCTGAAAAATCTCTAGTTTTTACTCTCTCGACCGCGAACGCCTATTTTGAATCTGCTCTCGACTTCCCGATTCTTCCGAAACACATTTTAGGCGATGTTGCTCCAGAGCTAATTCTAGAACATTCTTTCTCTCTAAAGCCGGTCGGCTCGGGTGCCTTCTCTTATAACGCAACCCAGACTATCGGGAATCTCGGCGAAAAAACCGTTTATTTAACTGCGAACGAACATTATTTCGAGGGGCGACCTCTAATTGATAGTTTCGTTGTCCATGCCTTTACAAAAACTTCCGATATTATCTCTGCTTTAAATAACGGAACGATTACTGCCTCTGGCGCCCTCTCTGGAAGCGACGCGAAACAGGTTACTTCGGCTAATATTACCGAAAAACAGAGTTCTTTAAATTATGGTGTCTTCGCTTTCTTTAATGTCGAATCGATTAACGATAAAAAACTTCGAAAAGCGCTTCAGCAGGGAATTAATATGGAAAATGTCCGAAGCGTCTTAAATGGGGAACACGCCCTCGACTTCCCGATTACCGAGACACAGATGTCTCTCGAAAACGTCCCGAGTCTGCCGATTCTTGATACGAATACCGCGAAAAAATCGATTAAAGATATTTTAGATAATGATCCGGAATTAAAAAAGCGGGGAATTAATATCGTAACCGTTAAGTCGAGCTTCCTTCCGGAAGTTTCAGAAAAGCTCGCCGAAGAAATCCGCTCGCTCGGACTCTCCGTAACTGTTAATTCTTATGATTCTAATCAGGATTTTCTCTTTAACGTCTTGACTCAGCGCGCTTATGATATTCTAGTTTATGAAATCGGGCTTGGCGCCGATCCGGATCTCTTCGCTTATTTTCATTCTACCGAGGCGAACGGAAACGGACATAACTTATCGAACTATCGAAGCGCCGTCGTCTCCGACCTCGTTCTTTCCGCGAGAAGCACGATGAACGAAACGCTCCGCGAACGAAAATATGAGAACTTCTTAAAATACTTCGTCGAAGACGTCCCTGCACTCGGAATCTATCAGACAAATTATAATTACTTCGTAAATAAAAATGTTAGGAGTTTTAGCTCGGAGAATAAACTCGTTACCCCGCTCGAGCGCTTTATTGACGTGAAACGCTGGGGAATCGAGCCAATTAGTAAAAATAGAACGCCATAGGCTGTACCGCCGTAGGAGCGGAGCGAACGAAAAAGCTTGCTTTTTCACTCGCGACGCGACGCCCGGCGGAAAGAAATTTGCGAAGCAAATTTATTACCTCCCCCCCCTCTCTGTGGAAAACGGCCCCTAAAATTATTAAAAAATCTTTAAAAAAGTCCGAAAAACTTATTGACATAAGCATTATAAAACGATATACTAATAATAGCTTTAAGGTCATATAAATCAAAAGCTAAAACAATAATAAATATAATAACAAAAAGGAAAAAATCATGACTAAATCTACAAAATTTGTTGCAGCTCTCGGTATCGCAGCCGGCCTCGGCGTAGCCGCCCTCCCACTCGGCACTTTCGCTACGGCGACTTATGACGTTACCCCGTATGTTGACAATACACAAAGCGCAGATGTAACTGTTCAACTTTCAATTAAAAAATCGGTTGGTATCGCTGTTGCTGACGGACGTTCTGCAGATGGCGCTACTGGTGGACGTACTTATACCTGTGCTGCTAATAACGTTCTCCCGAACTCGACTGCGACTTGTACACATGTAGTTTCTATCGGTGCAAACACCCCAGCAACTCTTACGGTTGTAAACGCAACTTCCGAAACTAACACTAGCCTCGTTGGCCCGACCGGAAGCGATCCAATCCCAGCTCAAGACGGTTCCGCTGTCGTTGCTGGCACTGCCGGATGGAACATTACTGGTGGTGACTTAACTAATGCCGGTATCAGCACCACTGCACAGACAGTTGATAACCTAGAAGCCGCTGGCGAAATGGATGTCTCTATGACTTATAACTTCGCAACTAACGTTGATCAGATGGCTGGTACTTACTCTGACGTTATCACCTACACGGTAACTGCTGACTAATCAAGTAAGCTAAAAAATAGAGTCCTCCTCGGAGGCTCTATTTTTTAGCTTAAAACGTGAAGGGGATATTTGGTACCTTGACTTTTAACTGTTTTTAGGGTAAGATAAATATATCTAGCGGGTGATTATGCACCTGTGGTGAAATTGGTATACACGCTACCTTGAGGTGGTAGTGGCCGAAAGGCTGTGCTAGTTCGAGTCTAGTCAGGTGCACCACGCTAGGAATTAAGCAAGCAAAAAACTTGTTTTTTTGTTTGTCGCCCGCCTCTTTCTGACCTCCCCCCCCTCTCTGTGGAAAACAACCTAAAATAACAAGTTCTCGCAGCCGGCCTCGGCGTAGCCGCCCTCCCACTCGGCACTTTCGCTACAACCTATACGACTACTCCGTATGAAACTAGCGACCAAAGCGCTGATGTTACGGTTCAGTTAAAAGTTGCTGAAGGAGTCGGAATTGCAGTCGATACCTCTGATGCCTCTACATCTTCAGATAGCGATGCAGACAAACAGACTTCTCACGTCTTCTCGGATACTGATGTAGTCGCAAACGCCAACCTCTTTGCTCCAAAACAGCACAAAAGTTTTGGTGACGCGGTCTCTATTGGTACAAACGCTGCTGGTGGTATGAACCTCACTGTTGCTGACAAGGCGGGAGATACAAATCTCTTCAATAGCGCTGCTTCATCTACTACGAACCGTTCGATTCCTATGGTAGCAGCTATTGGCGACCAAAGCGGAACTTGGGTTCCGGGCTGGAATATCTCTGCTGCTCTCCCAACTACTGGTGGTGGCTCCGGCTACATCGGCGGTGAAACTACAACTGGTTCCGGCACTGCTGCTGGCTTCAGCAATCAAGTCTTAGATGGACAAACGGCTAAAACGGTCTATGTTGGACACGAAGCAGAAGAAACTGATATCAACATGACCTACGATGTTGCGACTGCTGTCGATCAGGCTGCTGGTGTTTATCAGAACGTTCTTACCTACACCGTTTCTCTTAATTAAGTAGGCTAAAAATAAGACCTCGAGAGAGGTCTTATTTTTGTGGAAAACTCTTGAACTATTAGATAGGACGTAGTATAATTTACAACATGACAAAGCGAGGTAAAAACCAGAAAAGCGGAAAAGTCATTACTCCTGCTAGCGCAAATCCTTGGCCGCACGAAAAACGCGCGGCGACGATTCTCGCTAAGGTGGGGTATATTATAGAGTTTATCCCTGAAGCCTCAATTAAGACACCTGATATTTATTTAGGGAGAACTGAATATGAAATAAAATCTCCGACAAGCGATAAAATAGATGCAGTTGAGCGTAACTTAACTAGAGCTTTAGAAAAATGTCCCAATATTATCTTTGATAGTTCTAGAATGAGAGTCCGAGACAATAAGATTTTAAACGAATTAGTAAAATGTCTTCGTAATGGTAAGGGACTAAAAAAGATAATCTTTATCAATAAACGAGGGGAAATTATTGACATAAATAAGTTCATTTGATACTATAATGTTATAGCGAGCCTATCGCACGGTGAGCATTCACCTTCCGCGAGGGGCTCCCTTTTTTACTAGAAGCCGTCGCCTCACTACTTTTTCCGACCTCCCCCCTCCTCTCTGTGGAAAACAACCTAAAATAACAAGTTCTCGCAGCCGGCCTCGGCGTAGCCGCCCTCCCACTCGGCTCCTTTGCTGTAACTTATCAACCACAACCATATGAAGCTGAACCAGAAGATGCTGATGTTGTTCTTCAACTTACGGTTCAAGAAGGCGTTGGTATTGCTGTAGATAACGGACAGGCAACTGATCCGGACGAAGATACGGATAAACACCACGCACTTATCGCTACGTCGTTAATGCCTAACTCTCATGGTAGCGTAAACGGTATTGTTACGATTGGTACGAACTCTTCTAATGGTATGATTCTTACCGTTGCAGATAAAGATGCTAACACCTATCTTCTCGGTAATGATGCTGCTTCTACCCACATTGACACTGGAACTGGTGCCGTTGCTGACGGTGTTTCGAAATGGAACATTTCGGCCGTCTCTGCAAGTACTACGGTCACTACTGAAGGCAGCGAATATACTCCGCTTGCTTCCGTAACCAACGCAGCCATGGTCGCTAGTACAGATAGCCCGATCACTATCTACACTGGTACAAAAGCAGAAGAAGCTGATGTTACTATGTCTTACAACTTCGGCACTGCTGCCAACCAGCCAGCTGGTGTTTACACTGATACTATTACGTACTCTGTCTCTATCAACGACTAATTAGGTAGGCTAAAAATAAGACCTCTCTCGAGGTCTTATTTTTAGCTCAAGTATGCTATAATTATTAGCATGATATTTGGGTATATTGACGAATCTGGTGCTCCAGGCATCGCAAGCCACAGTAAAGATTGTTTAGTAGTAAGCCTAATCTTATTTAGTTCCGAGGAAAAACGGGATAAAAGTATTTCTATTATTGAGAGGTTAAGGAACGAATTACGACTACCTGATGATTACGAATTTCATTGTAGTAGTAACTCGACTAGGCCGCAGACAGAATTTCTAAAAACTCTCACAAATCTTGAATTTCGTTTCATAACTATTGCTATACATAAAAATGATTTTAAGAAAACGGCTTCGTATAGTCGCATTGCAGGACTTCTGGTCGACGAAATTCAGAAACGCTTTCCGGAAATTAAGATTGAGATGGATTCAAATCCTATATTTTACACAGAAATACGCAAAGAAATTCGCAAACGCAGAATAAAATATATCAAACTTCGGGAAAGAAATTCCAGAAATAGTCGTCTGATTCAAGTTGCAGACTATGTAGTCAATATATCTGCTAAGAAGGTTAAAAATACACCAACGGCAAATAGATGGTATAAGGCAATTGCGAAGAAAGTCTTAGCTTTTATTGAGATAGCTGATTAGTCTGCGCTAGGGTAACAAAAAGTCCTCCGGAAAGAGGATTTTTTGGCGCTGCGACCTGCATAGGACCTTCGCCACTATGCCGCAGGGGTAAACCAACTACTTACCAGTCGCTGCATTAACCTAATTATATCACTTATCTTAATAAAAAACAACCTCTACTTATTTCCGACCTCCCCCCTCCTCTCTGTGGAAAACAACCTAAAATAACAAGTTCTCGCAGCCGGCCTCGGCGTAGCCGCCCTCCCACTCGGCACTTTCGCCGTAGATCACTACACTGTAACTCCATATATTGCCGACACTGACTCGGCCGATGTAACAGTCCAACTCGAAGTCGCGAATGCTGTTGGTATCGCTGTTGACTCTGGTCGTGACCAAACCGATCCGTCCGACGATACGTCTGGTCGTACTAAAACTTGTGCCGCTGCTAGCTCATTACTTCCTAACGCAACGGGAAGCTGTGCTCACACTGTCTCGATTGGTACGAATGATAAATATGGTATGACTTTGACTGTCGCCGATAAAGGAACTGACGATAGCAACAACTTAACCCTCCATAGTGCCGATACTACTGATACTATCGCCGCGGTAGATGGTGCTTTAACCGCTGGTATGACTGGCGGCGGCTGGAACATCTCTGGTGGTCTCCTCTCCAACAAAGCTATCACGACTGCTGGACAGAACGTCTATGTCGGTACCTCGACAACTGGTGCAGAAGAACAAGACATTGAAATGACTTACAACTTCGCAACTGATAAAGATCAGGCTGCTGGTACTTATGCTAACGTAATTACCTACACCGTCTCTGCAAACGCTGCTCCTGTTGAACCGTAATCACGGCTAACTTAAAAAATCCCCCTAGTTAAGGGGGATTTTTTAATTAAAACTATGTTATAATAAAACAATGAACCGCATGAAACGAGTTATAAAAACGAGCCTTGTTGGCGTTCTTACGAATTTAATTTTGGTTGCTTTTAAGGCTTTCGTCGGTCTCGTTTCTGGCTCGATTTCGATTATCTCTGACGCTTTAAACAATCTCTCGGACGCAATTTCGAGTATCGTGACGATTGTCGGGATGCTCCTTGCGGGGAAGAAACCGGACAAGAAACATCCTTATGGTTACGGAAAAATCGAACACGTCTCCGCTTTAACTGTCGGAATTATTATCCTCGGAACCGGAATTTCGCTCCTTGTCGAATCGGCGCAGAAAATTATCGAACCGGAGCTCGCGAAGTTCGACGTCCCGATGTTAATTATTATTACTGCCGGTATTTTTATTAAATTTCTCCTCGGTCGTTTTACAAAAAAACGCGGAGAAGAGCTAAACTCCGACTCGCTCGTTGCGAGCGGCTCCGACGCCCTCTTCGACGTCTTAGTCTCTACCGCGACTCTCGTCGGCGCTCTTATAACCTTTATCTTCAATATTACGATCGACGGTTGGCTCGGCCTTATAATTTCCGCCCTTGTGATTAAAACCGCCGTCGAAATTATTATGGATAGCGTCTCGAGTATTATCGGCGAGCGCGTCGATTCTGACCTCTCTTTTAAGATTAAAAAAGCCGTTTCGAGAAATAAAGAAGTCCTCGGCGCTTATGACTTAACTCTCCATCAATACGGCCCGGAACGCATAATCGGATCGATTCATATCGAAGTTGAAGATAAGTTAACTGCTCGCGAAATCCACCTCTTAACCCGTAAAATCTCTGAACAGATTTTCGAAAAATTCGGCGTAATTTTAACAATCGGAATCTACGCGACGAACACCGAAAAGACCGAATATGCCGAAATAAAACAGAAAATCGAGAAATTAATTAAGAAATATCCAAGTATTCTCCAAATGCACGGTTATTATGTTGACTCCGAGAAAAAGCTAATTAGTTTCGATCTTGTTTTCGATTTTAAAGAGAAGGAAACCTCGAAGCTTATCGAAGAAATTCGCGAAAAAATCGCAGAAGAATATCCTAAATATACCGTTAATATCGTCCTCGATACCGACTTCTCGGACTAGCGCTACCCCGATATTTTATGTTCTAACACTTGATTTTTTAGCATAAGTATGATATAATAAAGACATAAAAGAGAGGTTTCTAACTAGAATAACTCTCTGTTGTCATAATATAGGGTGATTACCCTATCGTTCTTTAAGTTTTAGGAGGATAAGATGAAGAAAAGAATCAATGGTTACATCTACAAGAAGCAGCTGAAAATAAGGTATAGCCTTGTAAAATTACTTGGCCTCGCCACGGTTTTAGCGCTATTTATTGGCACAACTATGATCACGACTCCGGACATCAATGTTACAACCGTTACAAAAACTACGGTCATAATGGAAGATATTGACGTTGATGCATCAAAGCTTCTCGCGGGCGGTACGCTCAAGGTTGCCGAGATTATCAAGGATGCGAACGAAAAAGCAACTATTAAGGTAGAACAGTTCGAGGTTAAAACTCGGACTTCCGCACCTGTCGAGTTACCCAAGATAGAAACGATTACGAAATATTACACCGAACAAGATGTAATAGAAGTAGCGAAACTGTTGACGAAGGAAGGCGGCGGAATCCCCTCGGACACGGAACAATCTGGCGTTCCTTGGATAGTCTTAAATCGAGTAAAATCGCCGAGTTTTCCGAACACAATTCACGGCGTAATTACTCAGAGTAACCAATTCGAAGGCTGGCACGAGGAAACCGTCCCTTATGATCACTGTATCGAAATCGCAAGGGATGTTCTAGAGCGCTGGAATAGAGAGATGAACGGCGAAATAAATGTCGGACGAACTCTCCCCGAAGAATATTTATATTTTACGGGCGACGGTGTCCATAATTATTTCACGATCGTTCAGTTCGGAACTCCTTACGTTTGGGGAAGTAAACTTCCCAGTCCGTATGAAACTTAATCCTCAGTTCCTTTAGATGAGGTCGGCTCTGCCGGCCTTTTCTGTTGAAAGGTGTTATAATAAGATTATGCCATTAAATCAGAAACAACAGGAAGCGGTCGACTATCTCGACGGGCCTTTGCTCGTCCTTGCCGGTCCAGGGACAGGAAAAACTCAGCTCCTCTCCGCGAAAGTCGCCCATATTTTAGAGTCTCTCGACGTTAGTCCGGAGAATATTTTATGTTTAACTTTTACTGAGGCGGGCGCGGCGAATATGCGCGAACGTCTCCTATCGATGATTGGTCCGGACGCGAATAAAGTTAATATCCATACTTATCATGCTTTTGGTTCTGATATTTTAGGACAATATAAAAACTACGCCGAAAACTTCGACCGAAACCTCGACGAGCCAATTGATACCGTAACACAATATAAAATCGTTAGCGAAATTATAAACGGTCTAGAAGTAACCGATATTTTAAGAACGAACGATACTAAAGATATTATCTCGACTATTTCTGATATTAAATCCGCCGGCTTGAACTCCGAAGATCTCTTTAAAATCTCAGAAATAAACCTCTCCGAAACGAAAGAGTTAAACGAGCGGATTTCTGAAATTTTAGAAGAAGTCGTCCCGCGAATGAAACCGCTCGCCGCCCTCCCGATTTATAAAGCTGTCGACGACGTTTTAAAGGATTATGTAAGTTTAGAGCCGATTGTCGGTCATATCGAAAAAGAAGCGAACGAACTTGCGCGAACTCTCGCTCTCGCGATTGAAGAGGTCGAATTTGCCGAAAAACCGAAGTTAAAACCTCTTTCCGACTGGCGTAAAAATTATTTCGAGAAAGATAATAATAATCGCGATAGGCTAAAAAACTTTGTCGCGAACAAAAAACTCGTTAGCCTCGCGAACGTCTTAAAATCTTATGAGGATTATCTTAAAGAAAATAATCTTTTCGATTATGACGACATGATTCAGCAGTCGATTAAAATTCTCGAGACCGACGACGGCTTCCGCTATACTCTTCAAGAAAGGTACCAGTATATTCTTCTCGACGAGTTTCAGGATACAAACCCTTCCCAGTTTAAGCTTGTTGAGCTTGTTTCGAACGAGGAACAGACTTATATTATGGCGGTCGGAGACGACGACCAGGCTATCTACGAGTTTCAAGGCGCAACTGCGAATAATCTCCTCGATTTTTATTCTAAATATAACGCAAAAGTAATTAATCTCTCCGAGAACTATCGCTCGACGACCGAGATTATCGAGCTTGGTCGAAAAATCGCCGATAAAATCGAAAATAGTTTTGCTAAGGCGCATGACTATAATAAAGTTTTAACGAGCGCTCGAAACGACGAAATATTGGGCGGCGAAAAAACACCGCTCGTCGAACGTCATGAATTTTTGTCTGCCGACTCGGAATATGCTTTTGTCGCGAAGAAAATTTCCGATTTAATCGCTTCTGGCGAGAAACAAAAAGATATTGCTATCCTCGCTCCGAAACATAAATATATCGCCCCGCTCTTACCTTATTTAAAGAGTCATGAAAATATCAATATCGCTTATGAAAAACGCGAAAACGTCCTTGAAGATCCTTATATCCACGAACTTTCAGTTCTCGCCCGCTTTATTTATGAAGTTGGAAATGGCGTCGATCCGAGCTTCCGCCTCCTTGAAATTTTAAGTTTTCCGTTTCTTGAAGTTCCGGCGCTCGACGCAATTTCCGCTTTGAAGACTAATTTCGATGATAAAAGAACTGTCTTTGAATATCTCTCCGAGAAAGAATCTCTAAAGCCGACGATGACGCTTCTCTCCGAACTCGTAATGAAGAGTTTTGATACTCCGCTCGAACTCTTTATCGATTACCTAACCGGAAATGCCGAAATAAAAGCGGGAGTTAAGTCGCCGTTTCTCGATTTTTACACTGCGAAAGTCCCTGACTTTAAGACTTATAATCTTTATGAAAATCTCGCCGCTTTAAGAGAACATATTAAGTCTCATGTTAAAACTGAAAAACCGCGCTTAAAAGATTTTATCGATTTTCTCGACGATTATGAACTCGCCGGCGAAGCGATTTTAAATACTTCTCCTTATCAGGATTCTGAAAACTCGGTCCAGATTTTAACCGCTCATAAGTCTAAAGGTCTTGAATTTAAACACGTTTTTATTATCTCGGTCGACGACCTCTCTTGGGGTAAGGGAAAAGGGAATAATAACCGTTTAACTCTTCCTTATAATCTTCAAGTCGTCCGCCACACCGGAATTACTGACGACGAGAGACTTCGGCTTTTCTTTGTCGCGATTACTCGCGCCGAAAAAACTTTAACTCTAACGAACTCGATTCAAGATTTTTCCGGTAAAAAACCGAAACGCCTCGCTTATCTCGAGGAATATGAAGGCGCTACCGGTTCAATCGTTAGCCCGCTCTTAAAAGATACCGACGTCGTCGAACATTATGAAGAAATTTCCGAAGAAGAACGTCGCGAAAATGTCGAGAATTATTGGCTTTCGAGTTATCTTAATCTAACTCCTAACTTAAAACCAGTTCTTGAAAAAAGCGTCGAGAACTTTCCGATGACCGCGACAAAGTTGACTAGCTTTATCGACATTGCTTATTCTGGTCCACTCGAATTTTATAAGAGCTATATTTTAAAAGCTCCGGGAGAGCCGTCGAGTTCCGACATGATTTTCGGAAACTTAATCCATTTAACTTTTGAAAAAGTGACGAACGAAAAAATGTCCGACGCGGACGCGCTCGCCTTCTTTAAAACCGAAGTCGAAAAACTCGATCTTGAGGAATCGGAAAAAAGCGACCTAGAAAAGCGCGGCGAAATCGCCTTGACTGAGTCGCTAAAAGCGTTCCGTCCTATCCTTGTCCCCGAAAAGCTGAAGGCTCGCGCCGAGGTAAACCTCGGTCCGGAACACCTCGTCTTTAATGGCGTTCCTTTGACCGGAAAAATCGACCATATAAATATCGACGAAGAAAATAAGACGATCGAGATTTATGATTTTAAGACCGGGAATTTCCATGATAAAAACTGGGGCTCTCATCCTACTCTCTATAAATATACGCTCCAGCTCATGTTCTATAAACTCCTCTTGAACCTTAGTCCGACTTATAATAAATATAAAATCGAAAAGGCGCATATCCTCTTCGTCTCGCCGAAAGCGAGCGACCTCGCCGTCTCGGAAATCGACGCCGAAGTCGCCGACCTTGTCCACGATAAACCCTATCTCTTTAATGCTGAAGAGGAGACCGACTTTCGGGAACTTCTCGAAGCGGTTTATCGCCATATAAAGTCGCTCGACTTTATCGACGAAAGCTCTCCGCTCGCCGTTTATCCTGATAGTAAAAACGGAATTAAACAAATTCGCGAGTTTGTAGGTCTTGTCAAAAATCTATAATGTGGTATAATAGTTGTCAGTAGGGTTAATAATGACCTTAGAAACTATTGTTCTTTTCATTTTTTTGGAAGGTGGTGATTTATGTGGGCGAACTGGTTTTAAGAGACAGTACAACAGGAGAAAGTAAGACTTTTACAGCATCAACAATCGGGTATCAGCAGGCGGCGCAATGGCGCGATGAGCACGTGTCGGCGGGGCACAACGTTTCAGACGACAACTCCGGCAGCCTTGGACGGCTGGATTCGGTTTATCCCCCGAGCAATTATTGATTCCAGAAAAACCACAGTACCTTTGAGGTAGAGTTAATATAACTCTACCTCTATTTTTTCTCTTGAAAAAACTAAATAGAAATGGTATAATTTGTTTATTATTAAATAATTATTTAGTCTGAAAAACTCCATTCTTCGAGGTTATCAGATAAGAAAGGCAAAAATATTATGGCAGATGCCAAAAAAGATGGCGGACTTAAAATTCGTATCCGTCTCAAGGCTTATGATCATCGCGTAATTGATCAGAGCGCAAAACAAATTGTCGACACCGCTATCCGTACCGGCGCGACCGTCTCGGGACCAGTTCCTCTCCCGACTAAACGCTCGACTTTTACGGTCGTTAAATCCCCGCACGTTTACAAAACCGGCGGCGAAGCGTTCGAAATGAAAGTTCATAAGCGCTTAATCGACATCTCTAACGCGACTCCGAAGACGATTGATTCATTACAGAACCTCTCGCTTCCGTCTGGCGTCGACGCAGAAATCAAGATGTAATACAAATACCCCCTAGAAATAGGGGTTATTTTTTGTTATAATTTCCCTATGAAGGAGGTAAAAAAACGTATCGTTTGGGTTGATATTGCGAAGGCCTTTACGATTTTGTCGGTCCCGTTTGCGCATACTATCCCGATTGAATGGACTATGAGAACAATGATTTTCTCGTTCCACATGCCCCTGTTTTTTATCCTTAGCGGCTTTACAACTCGCCTCGCGACGAACTGGAACGAACTTTTAAAACGTTTAAAGAAGAACTTTATCTATCTTATCCTCCCGACGCTCGCCGTTTTAGCTATCTTTACAATTACCGACGCGATAAAACAGGGCGGAATCTATCTTTTTCCTGAAAAAATCGTTTATTGGCTGCGCGAATTTTTCCTCGATCCTTATCCCGAAGGACTTTATACCGCGGGCGCCGTCTGGTTTTTAGTCGCGCTCTTCTGGGCAAAACTAATTATGGACTTTATAAACGTCGTCTTTAAAACCGAGAAAAACGGAATTATCTTCTTTATTCTCGGAATCGCCGGCGTTTTTATGGGCGTTTATGGCCTCCGCCCGCCCGCCTTTTTCGACCTCGGGCTTGTCGGCGCATTCTTTATGTATCTCGGGACGCTCTGGCGAAAACACGAAAAGATAATTGAGAAATATGCTCTCCCGATTTCGCTTGTCGCCGGAGTTTATTGGTTTTCGCATACGATGCGTGGAGATTTTATGGAACTTTGGCTTCGTTTTTATGGCGGTTATGAAGTGAGCTTCCTTGTCGCAATCGCGGGAACTTTTCTTGTTTCTCGTCTCGCTATTTTCGTCGAAGAATCGAGCAGAAAATCTGGGAAAATAATAAAAACTCTAAAAGACGCTCTCGTTGTTTTAGGGAAAAATACCTTCCTCCTCTATCTCGTTCACTCTCTCGATTGGTGCCTTTTTGAGAAACTTTGGAACTTCTGCGACGGCTCGAATAAAATGCTCGCCATCTCGCTTCTTGCTCGTTTCGCGGTCGATTTTGCTGGCTTCTTTATCCTCCTCGGACTAAAGAAACTACTCGCTAGAAAAAGCATAAGCCTCTTGAAAAAATCTTAAAAATATGGTATAATTAAGGTATACAGTAGGTTAATATCCTAATCTGTAATCGTAACTTATAGTGGTGGTTTTTGCAAAATTTCATACAGGAGGGGCTAGTATGGAAAATGTAAACATGAACGGAACTAATAATGTCTCCGCTGAGGAGATTAGCGAGCTCATTGAGCTTAGGAGAAAGAAGAAACGTTACGCAGTAGTCGTTAGAGTCTTAGTCGGTTTTGTAATTCTCTTGCTGATTCTCATGGCTTATATGGGGACCCGGTTGGTCCGTGCCTCGGCTCAGGAGATAAGCTATGAACCGGTAAAAACCGAGACGGATAAGTTTTATCCGGGGCGTGCCCAAGGCGATTATTCGGACATATGTTTCGAAGTAAACTCCTACCTTAATTCAATCGGCGCGACCGAGATTCAAAGAGCGATTTATCAGACTAACGATGGGACTCATCAGAAGCTGTTGTTCTCGCTCGGTAATTTCGACTGGACGGTTGAAACTGTCGTCTTCGCGGACGGTAATTCGAACTACGGAGTTTATACCGGAGTCGAAGCGAAAAACCGGATTTCCGGAACGATTTATCGCGCCCCAGTCGAAAATTGTGGGACTCTAATGATGGACGCGACCTCGCCGTTCTGGTTTGATCGATTAGCGTTCGATATGTTCCATATCGCGACCGATCCGAATTCAGAACTTAAAGCCGAGCTCCGGGAACACATGACCGAGCGCGACTGTCCGTTTTACGGACTCGGAATCCTCCATTATGACAAGGATCCGAAAACCGGCGAAGTTCGCTGGCATGACGACCTCGGCGGTTACACCGTTGAAGAAGGTTTAGACCTTCACTACTAAGAAAAATCCCTCTCCAGTTTACCGGAGAGGGTATTTTTATGGTATAATTTAAGTATATGTCGTTCAGGAACATAAAAAAGAAATTTTATTTTATCGCCGCGGGCTATTTCCGCTTCTTTGTCAAGCGCGCGTTTAAACGCTGGAGTCCCCGAGTTATCGCGATTACCGGTTCCGTCGGAAAAACGACCATGTTACATCTTATCGAACAAGAACTCGGCTCTCGCGCTCACTATTCTCATGACGCTAATTCCGCTTTTGGAATCGCTTTTGATTTAGTCGGGCTTAAGGGGATTTATGGCTCTAAGCTGCGTTGGCTTTATCTGATTCTTGCCGTCCCGTTTAGGTCTCTCTTTTATAACCGGACTGAAGAGTTTTACGTCGTCGAAATCGACGGCGAACGCCCGCATGAAACCGAGTTCCTCGCGAAATGGTTAAAGCCAGAAGTTACGCTTTGGGTTTCGCTCGGTCGTTCTCACGCTATCCAGTTTGAAAATCAGGTTAAAGAGGGAACTTTTGAAAATATTGATAAAGCGATTACTCATGAATTCGCGATGCTTCCGCAATATACAAAAGAGAAAATCTATATCGACGGCGACGTTCCTTTGATGGTTCGCGCTTGCGAAAAAGTAAAGTTACACCATAACATATCTGCCGAAATTGTCAAATGTTATAAAAAAGAGTGTACTCGTTATCATGTCCACCCAGATCATTCTGACTTTACGATTAAAGGAACGAAGTTTCATTTTTATAATCCAATGCCGGAAGACGTAACGATTCAGCTTGTCCAGTTAAAAAAGCTCTGCGACTATCTCGGCGTTAAATTAAAAACTGACTTTAAGAAGATGCCACTTCCGCCGGGGAGAAATTCTTATTTTGAAGGAAAAAACGGTCTTCAAATTATCGACAGCTCTTATAATGCTCATCTTATCTCGATGGAGGCGATTATGGATATGGTCTCTGAAATTAAAGAGGAACATAAATGGTTAATTATCGGCGATATGGTCGAACAGGGCGAAATCGAGGGCGAAGAACACGAAAAACTCGCCACTGCTTTAATGAAAGTAAAACCGGAACAGGTTATTTTAATCGGGCGAAGAACCGAAAAATATACCGCGCCGATTTTAAGAAAAAATAAAATCGAAACTTTTACGACGCTCGAGCCGCGCGAAGCCTTGAAGTTTATTGAAGAAAAAACGACCGGAAAAGAAATTCTCGTTTTTAAAGGTTCGCAGTATTTAGAGTGGATTATCGAAAAACTCTTGAAAAATCCGGAAGATAAAAAGTTCTTGCCGCGAAGAGAAAAAGCCGCGATAAAAAGGCGTAAAAATAGGGGGTTAGATTCATGAAAAAACTCTATATAATTCATGGTTGGACTTATACAACTGAACATTGGGCGAGGACGCTCGAGATTTTGAAAAAAGAATATAAAATCGACGTTGAAATGTTAAACGTTCCGGGGCTGACGACTAGCTCGAAAAAGGTCTGGACAATCGAAGAATATGCCGACTGGGCGGATCGAAATATCCCGTCCGGCTCTGTCGCGCTCGGACACAGTAACGGCGGGCGAATCCTTTTAAATCTCTGCGGAAAAAAGCCAGAAAAGTTAAAACATTTAATTTTACTCTCATCCGCCGGTGTCTATGAAGAGAATAAAAAACGCGAAGCTTCTCGGAAACTTTCGAAGATTTTTGCGCCGTTGAAAAAGTCTGCGCTTCTTCGTAAGATTTTCCACAAACTCGTCGGCGCGAGCGATTATGACCGCGCTCCGGAAAACATGAAAAAAACTTTATCGAATATGTTAAGCTCGGATAAAAAGTTAGATATTTCTAGCGTTAAAACCCCGACTTCGATTCTCTGGGGCGAAAAAGATACGATTACTCCGCTCCGACAGGGCGAAAAGATTCACGAATTAATCGAAGGCTCGAGCCTTACGACTTATAAAAACTGGACTCACGCTCCTTATATTGTCGACCCGAGCGGTCTTGCGCGCGCAATCAATAAAGTAATGGAGGGAATCGACTAGTGTTTTTCTTAGGTCAAGCGGCGAATCTTCGCGGAAAAATTTTAAAACATACTTTTTCTACCGGAGCTCGAAAAGATTATGACGAGCTTAAAAAATATCTCGCGGGACATTACGACGTTGATCTAAAAAACGTTTTTCTCTATCATAACGGGCGAACGGCTCTCTCTGCCGGTTTAAGAGCGGCGGTGCCGAAGAAGAACGGCGAACATCCAGGTGTTTTAATTACCGCTTTAACATGTTATGCGGTTGTCGAAGCAGTAAAATCCGCCGGCTTTACTCCTGTTTTTGCCGACATCGACGAAAAAACTCTCCATTTTAACGGTAGGACTGCGGAATCTGCTTTGAAAAAGCATAAAAACGTCCGCGCAATTATCGTTCAAAATAACTTGGGTTATCCTTGTGACATAAAGTCGATAAAAACTGTCGCAAAAAAACATAATTTAGTTTTAATCGAAGACTTAGCGCATTGCGCTGGAATCTCTTATGATAACAAGAAAGAAGCCGGAACTCTCGGCGACGTCGTCGCTTTAAGCTTCGGGAAAGGAAAGTCTATCGATACGATTTCCGGCGGAGCTTTAGTTCTTCGCGCGAAAGAAATTACTTATGTCGAGCGCGGACGCTTTAAAACAAAAGAAGTAAAACTTCCGAAAGAACCGGGCAGAAAGCCGAAATTCTCCGACCGCTTCCGAGACCGTTTTTATCCGCTTTTCGGGACGCTTATTCGTGGTTTTTATCATCTAAAACTCGGACGTCTCTTTACGAGTTTTCTCTTAAAAACGCATCAAATTAAGCGCTCCGCCGACGCCGACTTGGATTTAAAAGTCCGCTTAACTTATTGGCAGGCGAAACTCGCTCTAGAACAGCTTAAATCTCTCCCGAAAGACCGTCCGCCGCTCCGCGAATTTTATTTCGTAGAAGACCGTGAAAAAGTCTTAAAAGAACTCGAGAAAAACGGCTTTATAATGAATGAAATCTGGTATGATATTCCAGTTTCTCCTGAACGTTATTATAATAAAGTCAGATTTCCGGAAAACGAGTGTCCGGTCGCGACCGAAATCTCGAAACATTTAATAAATCTCCCAACTTATTATAAAAGAACCGAGCTACAACCTGCGCGAAAAATAATTAAGAAATATCAGATTGGGGGTAAAAATGACTAAATATGCTTTTATAAAACATGAAGAAGGAAACTTTCTCCAGAGCGAAGAGTGGGGAGAGGTTGCGAACCTCGTCGGTCATAAAGCGATTTTAAAAGATTTCGGACAAGGCGACCTCGCGCTTTTAATTATTAAATCCGCGCGTCGCGGTCGCTATCTTGAAATTCCGGGCGGACCTTTAATCGACTGGGACAATAAAACTCGCGTTGAAGAAATTTTTAGTGAAATCAGAAAGATTGCAAAACTCGAAAAATGCGCATTTATCCGCTTCCGTCCGCAACTTAAAAATACCCCAGAAAATTTACAAAAACTTCCGAAGGGTTCTCGTCCGGCTCCGTTTCATCTTCACGCTCAAAACACCGTTATTCTAGATTTAGAAAAGACTGAGGACGAGCTTCTCTCGAATATGCGTCGTCAAACTCGTTATGAGGTTCGTCGCTCTGGAAAATTAGAGCTTTTGGTCGAGAGCGGTAACTCGAAAGAATTATTCGAGGAGTTCCATAAGGTTCAAGTCGAAACCGCGAAACGCCAAAACTTTATCCCGCCGAGTCTAGACGAGCTCGAGGCTTATCGCGAAATCTTCAGAGATAATGCTAAAATCTATGTCGTAAAAACTTCTAAACCGATTTCTTCAGACGGTAAAAAACTAATCGAGGGCGAGCCGTCTGGCGACTTTATCCCGGAAAACTCGACGATTTGTTATGGGCTTTTTATCGATTATGGCTCTGAAGTTGAATATTTTGAGGCGGCGAGTACTGAATATGGACATCTTCTCCCGGGCGCCTACGCTATGCTTTGGGCGGCGATGAAAGATTATAAGAAAAAAGGAATTAAACGTTTTAATCTCTGGGGAATCGCCCCTCCGAATCAGCCTCATCATCGCTATGCCGGCGTTACAACCTTTAAAACCGGCTTCGGCGGTGAACAAGTTGAGTTTATCCATGCGCAGGACATCGTGATAAACCCTCTGAAATACCAGAAAACGAAAATAATTGAAAATATAAGAAAGAAAGTAAGGCATTTAGGATGAAAATCGAGAATTGTGAAAACGCCATAGAATGGGACGGCTTCGTTACGAACCACGAAGAGGCAAACTTCCTTCAGAGTTGGGATTTTTATGAGTTTCATAAAAGCCGCGGCGAAGAAATTGTCCGCCGAATTGTTCGCGATAAAAACGGCGATATTATCGGCGCTTATGCCGGCGAAGTCGAACACGCAAAGCGCGGTCGCCACATGGCGATTGCTGGCGGTCCGATTTTAGACTGGAGTAATCATCAGCTCGTCAAAGCGGTCTTTGAAGATATGAAAGAACAAGGAAAAAAGCTCAACTGTGTTTTTGTTCGTGTTCGTCCGCAATGTGAAAGAAACGAGAAAAACTTTTCGATTTTCCGCGAGAACGGCTTGAAAAAAGCGCCGATGTATCTTTCGGTTGAATATGCCGGAGTTTTGAATCTAAACGAAACTGAAGAAGAGATTCTCGCCGGAATGCGTCAGAGGCTTCGTCGCGCCCTTCGAAAGGCCGCGAAAAACGATATTAAAGTCGAAAAATCGACTAATCCAAAAGATATAAAAACCTTTTATAAAATCCAGCTCGAAACCGCGAAGCGCCATGATTTTTACGCTTTCTCGGAGGACTTTTTAGAGAAGCAATTTAAAGCTTTCGCGAAAAACGACGAGGCGGTTCTCTATACTGCGAAAAAGGATGGCGAAATCTTAGCCCAGAATTTTATGATTTTCTATGGAAACGAAGCGAGTTATCATTACGGCGTCAGCTCCGAACTCGGAACGAAACTTTCCGGCGCTCCGGTTCTTCACATGGAGGCGATGCGTGATGCTAGGAAGCGGGGAATTAAGCGCTATAATTTCTGGGGAATTGTCGGCGAAAACGAGACAAAACATCGTTTCTATGGCGTTTCTGTCTTTAAACGCGGCTTCGGCGTTTCTGAATTAAAATATCTTCCGGCGCACGATTTAATCTTAAAACCGTTTCCATATTATTTAAAAACTTGGCTAATTGAAACCCTTCGCCGCAAAATCCGCCACGTATAGCTAAATCTATGCTATAATAAGCATAAGCATTATTAAAATGAAATAGCTATTTTAAGGAGAAATATGTCAATCAAAAGAAAATATGTCGATAGCCACTGGCTAATCTTCGCGTTTGAAGGAGCCGTTGCGTTGCTCTTCGGCTGGTTTGCGCTCTTTACTAACCTCGCCGATACTGGCGCTCTAGTTTCGATCGTTGGAAGCCTACTTCTCGGTCTCGGAATTATTGAGCTCTTTAACCTTCTCCGCCGCGCTCACCTTAACGAGACTTGGGGCTTTACGCTCGTTTCGGCACTGTTTGAAATCGCGACCGCGTTCGCTCTCCTCTTTACTTCAGATCAGAACGCCGTTTGGCATCTCGCTTTAATCGCTGCTTATACAATTACTCGCGGTATTTTCGAAATCTTAGTCGGTCTTAAAGCCGTCGACGATATGACCGATAAATTTATTTGGGTTATTACCGGAATTTGTGGCTCGATTATGGGCTTCGTTATTTTAAACTCCGGCTCGGCCACGGTCGAGAATAACGCCCCGACTTTCGTTAAATTCTTCGGCGCTTATATGATGCTTTATGGTCTTGCGAACTTAATTTATGGTGTCCATAACCATGATCAGGCGACTGACCTTAAAACCGAACGCTCCGAAGCAGCAAAAAAGAGTGCTAAAAAACTCGCTAAACTCGCAACGACAAAACCGGCTAAAACGACAAAGAAATCAACAAAAGCTAAAACGGTAAAGAAAACAACAAAACGTAAAACTACCAAAAGATAAAGAAAAGGTCGGGCGAAATCCCGACCTATTCTAAAGAGGAGTTTAACGAGTCCCGAGAAAAGGGCTAAAAATTATAAGAGTTTGTCGGATCGTCATAAGGATCCGCAAAAGGGTCGAAATCCGGATTGTCTAATCGATAAGATTCTAACTCTTGTTCAATCCTTTTCTTCCAGTCGAAATGTCGACCTTTTAAATATCTTACGCCAGTATTAATCTGCATATTCCCGACATCGACAATAATCCAGCCGATACAGTTATGATGATTCATAAAACAGGGAACGACATTAAAGAGAGAAATATATTCCTCAACTTCATGGGTATAGAAGTTAATCGATGTCTCGACCGGAACATAAAACTTTCCGTTTAGACAGACAACCGCGAATCCTGCCGCATCTTCCTGCCTCGCTTTTTCCGTCGCGAGATGCCAGACTTCTTCCGCCGGCGTCGGCGTCTGTAGAAAATCTAAACTCTGTCCATAAAACTTCGCATAACCTTCTTCCGCCTTCGACAGAACGCGCCGACCGTTTTCGATTTTAACGTTCTTAACTCTTGAAATATCGATCGCCGTATGTGGCCCGCCTAAAACGTCGAAATTTAAAACGAACGTCGGTGGACTTCCTAGCGTCCTTACTTCATCTACCGGTTCCGGCTCTTCTTCGATTTCTTCTACTATTCCGGCCTGCGGATTTTTCTTCAGCGGAATTTTTGCCATTGTCTCCAGCTCAACCCAAATTACGTCCTTCTCGTGATACAATCTTCCCGCGTACCAATATTCCATTAAATCCTCATAATATCCCGTCTCTCGAACTTGTGCCGCTTCGACAATCTCGCAAATCTTCTCTAGCGCGCTCTCATTTTCTGAGATATTCTGCGCCCCATATTCAAGGCCGATATAATTTAGCGCTTTTGAATATTCGTTCAAAGTCTCTTCCGTTACCGCGAGAAACGTGTCCCCGAGGATAATACAGAGCGTGTCGTCGTTAACGCGCGGGTCCGTATTGATGTCGGAGAGAGGGATTTTAAACAAATATGGTACGACTACCATTACGAAAACATTATGTTGTTTCGCAAGTTCATTGTTTAAAATCGGCAGTTCCAGATAAATCCAATCTTCAAATTCTTCCTCTGGTTCGTCGAGCTGATAAAATTCGAAGATATTTCGCCCGTTTGCGTCCGGCGTTAAAGCGTTTAAATCCTCCTCCGTAAATTGAATCTCTTCCTCGAAATCCGCGTCTCTTACATCGGCGCAAATCTTATCTAAGGGATTATGCTTCTGTGCTTCCTCTAACATCCGGTCAATCGGTTTAGCCGGATGTCCCTTTTCCTTACCACCTTCCTTTACTTCCTCTGTTGTTACGGAGTCGGCTTTTACGGCTGACTCTAGATTCTGGTTTTTCTCGATCTTTTTTGGTCTACTCATAAAAACCACCTCCCTATTAAAGATCTAACAACCCCACCATAGTTACACTTTAAGTATAACACAGATTATGATTCTTCAAAACGCTCGCCTACCTCTTGTAAAAAGCTTAAAAATATGGTATTATAGTCTAATGAACCAGAATAAAATTCGTAACGTCGCGATTATTGCGCACGTTGACCACGGAAAAACTACTCTTGTCGATGCGCTTCTAAAACAGTCGCATACTTTTCGTGATAATCAGGCGGAAATGAGCCAAACTTTAATTATGGACTCTGGCGATCAGGAACATGAACGCGGAATTACTATTACCGCGAAGCAGACCGCCGTCTTTTATGATGGCTATAAAATCAACATTATCGATACCCCAGGCCACGCCGACTTCTCTGGCGAGGTCGAAAGAACTCTTAACATGGCGGACGGCGTCATTTTAATTGTCGACGCTCAAGAAGGCCCGATGCCTCAGACGAAATTTGTTCTCCAAAAAGCTTTAGGGCTTCATTTAAAACCGGTTGTCGTCATCAATAAAATCGACAAACCGGCGGCTAGAATTTCCGAAGTTGAAAGTGAAATTGCCGACCTCTTCCTCGAGCTAGCTTCCGACGAGTCTCAGCTTAACTATCCGATTTATTATGCTATCGCTCGTGACGGGAGAGCTGGAAAAACTACCGACCTCGATAATGACCTTCACGTAATTTTCGACTCAATTATCAATGATATTCCGGCTCCGAAAGTCGACGAAAACGAAGGTAGGGGCGCGCAGCTTCTTGTCGCCGCCCTCGCTGCCGATAACTATCTCGGGAAATATGCAATCGGTAAAATCCACCGCGGAAAATTAAAACACGGCGAAACCGTTAAGATTCTAAAGACTACTTTTGAAAATGGCGAGCCAAAAATCGAAAGTAAGCAGGCAAAAATCGAGAAAATCTTTACCTATCGCGGTCTTTCAAAAGAAGAAACAAACGAAGCTTATGCTGGCGATATCGTCGCGCTTACCGGAATTGCTGATGCGAATATCGGCGACACGGTTGCTACGGGAGATAATCCAGAAGCCCTCCCGACGATTGAACTTGAGCCACCAACTTTAAGTATTTATATCGGTCCGAATACCTCCCCTCTGAAAGGTAAAGAAGGCGAGTTTACGACTTCCCGCCAAATCGCTGAACGTCTCGAAAAAGAGCTCGAGACAAATATTGCCTTGAAAATTAAACCGGATGGACTCGGTTATAAAGTTTCTGGTCGTGGCGAGCTCCATCTATCGGTCTTAATCGAAACTATGCGCCGCGAAGGTTACGAACTTGAAGCTGGTCGTCCGGAAGTTGTCTATAAAGAAATCGACGGCGTTAAAAATGAACCAGTTGAGGAATTAACAATTGAAGTTGATAGCGAATATGTCGGTGCCGTTTCTCAAGAAATGGGAATCCGAAAAGCCGATTTAAAGAGCCAAGAATTAACAACATCTGGAACTACCCGCTTTACCTATGAAATTACTACCGCCGCTCTTATTGGGCTTAGAAATAATCTTCTTACCGCTACAAAAGGCACGGTTATTATGTCAAGTCTTCCAATGGGATATAGACCGGCAGATTCCAAATACAAACCAGAGCGAAACGGCGCACTAATTTCCTTTGAATCGGGTGTTTCGACCGCTTACGCGCTCGATACAGCGCAGGCTCGCGGAACTCTCTATATCCCGCCTCAAGCCGAGGTATATCAAGGCATGATCGTCGGTCTCTCGAATAAAAAAGAGGATATTGATATAAACGTCTGTCGCGAGAAACAGCTCACGAATATGAGGACTCACGCTAGTGACGGCGCGATTCAGCTCACTCCTTATACTCAATTATCGCTTGAACAATGTTTAGATTTTCTCCTCGATGACGAACTTCTCGAAGTTACTCCAAAAAATCTAAGACTCAGAAAGCGCCAGCTCGACCCGATCAAGCGCAAGCGCGAAAACCGTATCTAGTGTGTTATACTAGATATATGGATTATTTTGTCGATTCTCATTGCCACATGCACGATACGGAGTTTTATTCTCCTGAAGAACAAACTCTACTTCTAGAACGTGCTTATAAAGCGAACGTTCAAAAAATGATTTTTATCGGCACGGATTATAAAGATTCCTTTAACGCGCGCGACTTTGCTTTAAAAAACGACAAAAAACGGGAACATCTTTTCTGGAGTTTTGGAATCCATCCGAATGAATATGAGAAACCACGCGAAATTCCGGATTTTTCAAACGATAAACCGATTGCGATTGGCGAGGTCGGACTAGATTATCATTACAGCTCGAGCGATAAAGAAGAACAATTTAAACTCTTAAATGAGATGTGTCAACTAGCTCTCGATAATAATCTTCCGCTAATTTTCCATGTCCGCGAAGCCTTTGATGATTTTCTCGGTTTAACGTCTAATTTTCCGAATCTTCGCGGCGTTGTCCATAGTTTTACCGACAAGAAAAAATATCTTAAAGAGTCGCTTGAGCGCGGATTTTATATCGGCGTTAACGGACTCGCGACTTATTCAACCCTTCCTCTTCCGCCGCTCGACCGAACTTTAATCGAGACCGATGCACCTTTTCTCTCTCCAAGAGGACACCGCGGAGAGACGAACGAATCGAGTTTTATTCCAGAAATTGCCGCTTGGCTTACTGAGCAGCACAAGACAACGCTCGATGAAGTAATGAAAACGACGACTGGAAACTGTTTTGAACTTTTTAAATTTGCGAAATAAGCATAAATATGATATAATATAAGTATGGATAAAGACGACTTTATTTTTCTAGACTACGCCTCGGCAACTCCTGTTGACGACCGCGTTTTTGAGAAAATGAAGCCGTTTTTTTCTGAAAATTTCTTTAATCCGTCCTCGCCTTATCTTTCCGGAAAACGCGTTCGCGAAATTTACGAAAAAAATAAAGATGAGCTTGCGCATACTATCGGCGCGAAGGGAAATGACCTCGTCATTACCGCCGGCGCAACCGAAGCAAATAATCTTGCTTTTTCAGCTTTAAAAAATTATCAAAATGTTAACTGCCTAATTCTTGAAACAGAACACGCTTCTGTTCGCGAAGCGGCAAAGGCTTTCTGTACGGATGTTCGCGAAATTAAAGTTAAAAAAACTGGCTTAATTGACCTTTTAGATTTAAAAAATAAACTCGACGAAAAAACCGTTTTAGTCTCGGTCGCGCTTGCGAATAATGAACTTGGAACGATCCAGCCTCTTTCGGAAATTTCGGAAATCTTAAAACAAGAGAAACAGTCGCGTTTAAAAAACGGAAACGAGACTCCGCTCTATCTCCATTCCGACGCCTCTCAAGGCATGAATTTAATCGACCTTTATATCTCGAGGCTCGGTGTCGATTTATTGACAATAAACTCGGCAAAACTCTATGGCCCGAAAGGAATCGGCGCGCTCTATGTTGGACGCGGAATAAAATTAAGTCCGGTCGTTTATGGCGGCGGACAAGAATTAGGTTTAAGATCGGGAACCGAAAATGTTCCGAGCCTAATCGGCTTTTCTACCGCTGCGAAATTAGCGAAAGAACACGTTAACGGAAACCGTAAAAAATATGAAAAATTATCGAGTCTCTTTCGAGAAACGTTAATCTCTGAAGCTAAAAAATTAGACATAAAATCAGAATTAACTTTTCTCGGCCATAAAAGACACCAGCTCGCGAATTTTATTCCGGTTTGTTTTAACGGAATCGACGCGGAAAGATTAATTTATAAATTAGAACAAGAAAAAATCTATCTTAGTACTGGCGCCGCTTGTGCCGCCAGTAAGGGTAAAAAATCACATGTTCTGAAAGCGATTGGGCTGTCGGATTCTGAAATCGCCGGCTCACTCCGCATTTCGCTCGGTAGCCTAAATAATGAAGAACAAATTAGAACCGCTGCGATAAAAATTATTGAAGCCGTTAAAGAATTAGAAACTGAAAATAATAAAACGGCTCAGAAGAAACCGGTTGTCTATGTCGGAATGTCTGGCGGCGTCGACTCGAGCGTTTCTGCTTTACTTCTGAAAGAACAGGGTTATAACGTCGTTGGCGTTTATATGAAAAACTGGTCGCGCGACCTTCCGGGAATGAAATGCCCTTGGGCGGAAGACCTCGCCGACGCGAAGCGTGTCGCCACAAAACTCGGAATCGAGTTTAAAGTTTTCGACTTTGAAAAAGAGTATAAACAAAAAGTTGTTGACTATATGCTCGAAGAATTTAAAAAAGGCAACACCCCGAACCCAGACATTATGTGTAATCAAGAGATTAAGTTTAAACTCTTCTACGACATTGCGCGGGAACAGGGCGCGGATTTTATTGCGACGGGGCATTATGCAAATATTGCTAATAATAAACTGGCTAAAGCTAAAGATGAAAACAAGGACCAAACCTACTTCCTTTACCGCATCTCCGAAGACGCGATAAATCATACACTTTTTCCAATCGGCAATATGTTAAAACCGGACGTAAAGAAACTTGCTGAAGAACACGGCCTTGATAATGCTTATAAAAAAGAGAGTATGGGAATCTGTTTTGTTGGCGACGTCGGAATCAAAGACTTCTTGAAAGAATATTTAAAATCCGAAGGCGACAAGAAAAAATACCTAAAGCCTGGAAAAATTATTGAACGCGAAACGAAGAAAGTCCTCGGTTTTCACGACGGCGCGATTTTCTATACAATCGGTCAGCGCCACGGTCTTGATGTTGGTGGCGGACTACCCTTTTATGTTGTCGGAAAAGATATAGAGAAAAATGAAGTCTATGTTTCAAAGAATTTAAATAACGACAATCTATGGACGAAAGAGCTAAAACTAAAAGATGTAATTTTACGAAGCTCAAAACCTGTTTCAAAAGTTGAGGTTCGCTTACGTCATCGCGCAAAGCTCGAAGAAGCTACCTTTAACCAAAAAACTAATACCTTGATTTTCAAAAACGAAGTAAAACGTCCCGCAAACGGTCAATCCGCAGTAATCTATGACGGCAATATTTGTCTCGGCGGCGGAGTTATTGTCGACTAAGAAAAACCGCCTTATAGAGGCGGTTTGTTAGATTAAAGTAGAAAAATAGAAATGATCAGTATGTGCGATCGAACATTGACTTGATGTCTGATTCCGTGTAAGCCGTCCCTGCACCGTCTTTGTAATAGCGAGTATAGGGATTTCCTGCGTTATCAAATACAGTTTTGACTGTAAACGCAATATCGACATAGTCGTAATTCTTCGCATTGTTATAGCGAAAATAGAGATACATCGAATATTCCGAATCGTTCGAGTAATTCTCGTGATAATCGTAGGTCCAGCCGCGTGCCGCGCCGTAATTCATTACGCCTGTTGCGGAGCTATAGCCAGAGTTTTTTAACTGCGTTGCGCGATTTTGGTTCCAGTTCGGGTTCCATTGTCCGCTATTTACATAGTTGCCGTTATTGTCCCAATAACCATTTCCCGAAGAATAAGGAACGCGCGGATTATTCGGGTTATAACGACCTTCCGGGATGTAACGACGCTCGATTGTTTGAATCAGGACGCCGTCTGTGGTTGCCTCGTTCTTCACGGTATCGACAATATAATATTGCCCCTGTTTTACTACCGCGAAGTTTCCCGCTGCATAGACGCAAACCGGTAGCCCAATTACCGCCAACGCCGCGAGCAATACTGCTATGATACTACTACGCTTAGACTTTCTCATCTTCTTTTTCCTCCTTGTAATGTACGATTCTGGGCCTTCTCCCAGTAAGACGAACCCCATACGGTTCACCTATTATTTTACCATATTTTCGCTAAAAAATCAATCTATGATATAATAGAAAAATGAATGCAAGTGAAATTAGACAGAAATTTTTAGAATATCAAGAAAAGCTCGGACATAAGGTTATCGCTCCCGCCCCGCTTGTTCTTGAAAATGACCCGACAACGCTTTTTACCGGCTCCGGAATGCAGCCGCTCTTGCCTTATCTTCTTGGAAAAGAACATAAAGACGGAAAACGCTTAACTGACTCCCAGCCGTCGATGCGATTGCAGGACATCGAAGACGTTGGCGACCCGCGCCATACAACTGTTTTCGAGATGCTTGGAAACTGGTCTCTCGGAGATTATTTTAAAAAGGAACAAATTCCGGCGTTCTTCGAGTTTCTAACAAAAGTTGTCGGTCTCGATCCGAATAAAATCTATGTCACTTGCTTTATCGGAAATGAAAAATACGGAATCCCAAAAGATACGGAAGCTGCCGAAATTTGGCAGGAAGTCTTTAAAAAAGCCGGAATCGACGCGAAAATCGCCGAAATTGGCTCTGCTGAAAACGGTGATAAACGCGGCGTAAAACCGGGCGAACATATCTTCTTCTACGACGACCATGAAAACTGGTGGTCTCGCGGCGGCGGAATCGAAACTACGCCGATTGGCGACCCTTGTGGTCCGGATTCGGAAGTCTTTTATGATTTTGGCGAAGATAAACAGGATGTCGAAAAATACGGGAAGTCTCATCCTGCTTCGGACGGCGCTCGCTTTATGGAAATCGGGAACCAAGTCTTTATGCAATATAAACGTAATGAAGACGGAACTTTCTCTGAACTCGAGAAGAAGAATGTTGACTTTGGCGGCGGGCTTGAGCGAATTGCTGCGGCTTCGATTGATAGTTTCGACGTCTTTAAGATTTCGCTTTTAAAACCGATTATCGATAAACTCGAAGAAATTTCCGGAAAGAGCTATGAGAATAATACCGACGAGATGCGCATTATCGCAGACCACCTAAGAGGGGCCTACCTACTTTCGGCACAGGGATTAAAGCCGTCGAATAAACAACAAGGCTACGCGCTTCGTCGTTTAATTCGTCGCGCAATCTTAAAGGCTCTAGATCTCGGAATCGCACAGAACTTTATCTCGGAAATTATCCCGATTATCGCGAAAAATTACGAAGATTTACCGGATTCAATTTTAACAACTCGTGAAGACGCGATCGCGACTTTAGAAAAAGAAGAAAAAGCCTTCCGCCAGACCTTAAATAAAGGTCTGCGTGAAATGAAGAAAATGGTTGAAAAAGATAGCGACGGCGTTTTAAATGGATATGATCTCTTTAAATTGCAAGATACCTATGGTTTTCCATTTGAGGTCTCGGTCGAAGAAGTTTATCGTCAAAATATCAAATTGTCGAAGAATTATAAAGCCGAATTCGACGAAGCCCTCGAAGAACAGCGCAACCGTTCTAAAACCGCCAGTAAAGGCATGTTTAAAGGCGGTCTCGAGGACCATGGCGAAACTACCACTAAATATCACACCGCTACCCACTTAACCCTTGCCGCTCTTCAAAAACTCTTAGATAAAAATATTGGACAGCAAGGCTCAAATATTACTTCTGAGCGTATGCGCTTTGACTTTAATTTCGAACGAAAACTTACCCCAGAAGAAAAACAGGCGGTCGAAAATCAGGTTAATGAGTGGATTTTTCAAGATTTACCGGTTAGCTTCGCTGAATATGATAAAGACTACGCTAAAAATACCTTAAAAGCGCATGGCCAGTTCTGGGAAAAATATCCGGACAAAGTTAAAGTTTACACAATCGGCGATCCGGAAAACCCAGTCTCAAGAGAAGTCTGTGGCGGTCCGCACGTTGAACATACCGGAGAAATCGGAAGATATAAAATTAAGAAAGAAGAGTCTAGCTCCGCCGGAGTTCGAAGAATTAAAGCGATTATCGAATAAACCTCTCTCTGTTGAACTTTTCTGTTAAAAATGCTATAATAGAAATAGTTTTTGAGTTTTTTGTGAGAAAATTATAAACACAAAAAATAAAATAGGAAAGGAGAAAGATGGAGCAAGAGAAAATTATTCAAATTGCGGGTTCTATTACGGTTGATGAGTTAGCGACGGAGCTCGGTCTTTCTGTTACTTCTCTTATCGGCGAGCTCTTTAAACAGGGAATTGTCGCAACGATTAACCAACGTCTTGATTTCGATACCGCGACTTTAATTATCGACGAATTGAAAATTGAAGGCGTCAAGCTCGAGAAGAAAAACACCTCGACTAAAACTTCCGAAATCCACCACGAACTCTCCGATCACGCCGTTGAGCGTCCTCCGGTTGTCGCCGTAATGGGACACGTCGACCACGGAAAAACTACTCTTCTCGACACGCTTCTAAATAAGAAAACCGTTGACGACGAAGCTGGCGGAATTACTCAACATATCTCCGCTTATCAGCTTGAACACGAAGGCCGAAAAATTACTTTTCTTGATACGCCGGGACACGAAGCCTTCGCCGCAATTCGTCAACACGGTGCAATGTTGACCGATATTGTTGTAATTGTAGTAGCGGCAGATGACGGCGTTAAGCCCCAGACTGTCGAAGCGATTAAATTCGCTCAGAGCGCAAACGCAAAAATTATCGTTGCAATAAATAAAATTGACCGCGAAGGTGCCGATATTCCTCGCACAATGGCCGATTTATCTCAACACGGCTTACAGCCGGAAGAGTGGGGTGGCGATATTACGATGGTGCCGATTTCCGCAAAAATGAATCAGAACCTCGATAAATTACTTGATATGATTTTATTAACTGCCGACCTCGAAGAATTAAAAGCCGACGTCGATATTCCGGCGGAAGGCCTTGTAATCGAGAGCCACATGGAAGTCGGAAAAGGCTCGGTCGTAAATCTTCTAGTTACAGGTGGTGAACTTAAGACTGGCGAATTTATCGTTGCCGGTTCTGCTTACGGTAAAGTTAGGACAATGGTCGATTTCCGCGGAAGGCCAAAGGGAAAGGCTACTCCTTCAACGCCAGTAACGATTACCGGCTTTAAGGAGCTTCCGAACTTCGGCGACCGCTTTATTGAATGTAGCGACGAGAAAACCGCGAGAAAACAGGCTCTCCTTAACGCTCAAGGCGCTCAAGACGCAAACGCCTCTTCAAACGTTACTTCGACCGACCTTCTCCGCATGATGAACGTCGCGGATAATTCAAAAGTCTTTAACGTCATTATTAAAGGCGACGTCTTAGGTTCGGTTACCTCTGTTGTTGATAGTCTAAAAATGATTGATACAAAAGGCGAGGTTACGCTTAATATCGTCTCGACCGGCGTCGGCGACATTACCGAAAATGATGTTTATATGGCGGCGGGAGATAATACCGTGATTTATGGCTTTAACGTTTCCGTCCCGACTAATATCTCAAAAATGGCGGCGCGAGACGGCGTAGCGATTCGAAATTATAAAGTTATTTATGAGCTCTTAGACGACGCGAAATCTTCGATGGAAAATCTCCTCGACGCGGAAGTCGTCGAAGAAGAAGTCGGCGAAATGAAAATTAAAGGCGTCTTTAGAACGGAGCGCTCTTCGATTATTGCTGGTGGTGAAGTTTTGACCGGAAAAGCCTCCGCGACGATACCTTCTCCGACTGGTGCCGGCGTCGATTTACCGGTTTTTGGACGTGTTTATCGAAATAAAGAGCTAATCGGCGAGGTTCAAGTCGACTCGGTTCAAAAAGAGAAGCTCGCGGTTAATGAATTAGTTGCCGGCGAAACTGGCGGTATCGCCTTTAAGCTCGAAAAGAAATTAACTATCGAATTAAACGACCGCGTTAAGTTCTTTACGCGCGAAATGCGCCGAAAAACTCTCTAATTTGTAGTATAATAGCCTTATGAATATCGCGATTTTAGGTAGCGGCGTCGAGGGGAAAGCTTTGAAAGAATATTTCTTGAGCGACGAGAACTCTGTCCGAGTTTTTGATAACTTTTCCGACGAAGATTTAAAAACTTTTCAGCTCGAAGATTTCGACCTAGTTTTTCGTAGTCCTTCGGTTCGTCCGCTCGACAGCTCATGGAGTTCGATGACGAAATACTTTTTTGATCATAAAAAATCTAAAGTTATCGGCGTTACCGGAACAAAAGGAAAAGGAACGACTTGCTCTCTTATTAAAGCGATTTTAGAAGAAATTATTAAAAACTCCGAGTGGACTTCTAGAAATGTTTATCTTGTCGGAAATATCGGAAATCCGTCGATAAAAGTTTTAGATCAGGCGACAGAAGACGATATTATTGTTTTTGAAATGAGTAGTTTTCAGCTTTGGGATCTTGAAAAATCTCCTGAAGTTGCGGTTGTTTTAAGAGTTGAACAGGATCATTTAGATCGTCATTTTAATTTGGAAGATTATCATAACGCTAAAGCGAATATCGCGAGGTATCAAACCCCTGATAATTGTTGTGTTTTTTACAACAATAACGAGACTTCTGAAAAAATCGGAAAAATGTCCGAGGGAACAAAATTAACTTATCCAGTCGCAAAAACCGAAAAAGTTATAGAAATTTTAGACTCGCTTAATGTTCCGGGCGAACATAATCGAGAGAATCTCGAGGCGGCGCTTCTTGCGGTTGCTAGCTTCTTTAAGAAAGACTTAAATGAATTCTTAAATGACGCGAAGATTTTTGAAAACGTTAAAACCGCCGTTAAAAATTTT
Organism: Candidatus Saccharimonadota bacterium; assembly: GCA_017406985.1. Classification (GTDB taxonomy): domain Bacteria; phylum Patescibacteriota; class Saccharimonadia; order Saccharimonadales; family Saccharimonadaceae; genus Nanosyncoccus. Next base: position 155,268 of record JAFQXL010000004.1, on the reverse strand, counting down.
CAAGGTCTTCCGCACCGAATCCAGTTTGTCCGCGAGCTAAACGGCGTTCGCTATTTCGATGATAATTATTCTTCTGCTTTTCCGGCGCTCGACGTCGCGCTAAAAACTTTTGAAAAAGATCCGATAATTTTAATCGCCGGTGGAAAAGACCGTGGTCTCGACTTAACCGAAATGAAACGTCGAATTTTCGATACGAAAAATCTTAAAAAAGTGATTTTAATTGGCGAAACCGCGAAGAGATTATCTGAAAATGAAGATCCAGAAAAGTTCGAAATCGTCGAGACGCTCGAAGACGCCGTAAATGAGGCGCGGGCGCTTGCTGAAAAAATCGCCGACGATACTGGCTCTAACTACGACCTCTGTCTCCCTGTAACTAATCCGCTTAGTCCGGTCGTCTTAATGAGCCCAGGCGCCGCTAGCTTTGATATGTTCGAAAACTTTGAAGATCGCGGGAAAAAGTTTCAAGCCATAGTTAATAAAATGTAAGGAAAAAATATGCAAAATCAACCAACTAACGCTTATGTTAACCCGACTAACTCCGTCTTTAAGTTTCTAAGTTATTATTTTGATAAGAAAACCCGTGTCGCGACTTTTTCTTATCAGGGAATTGATAATATAATCTTTACCGAAAAAATTGTCTTTGCGGAACATCCCGAAGCGAAACAGGGAAAACATTTTAATGCTCTCGACGATCCGACTCTCGATAAATTGCTCGACCGCGCACTTTTCCTTGCGTTCGTCTTAATCGGAACTAGTTATTATAAAGCACACCCTACCCCTAATGTCCACCTTACTCAAAAAATCGACGCTTTCCAGGCCGGCTTCTTCAACAAAGTTTTCCAAGAAGGTTTGTCTCAATACGCCTTTGAAAACGGCTTAACTCGTAGCCATCTCGCTCATTTTACTCCGTCTATGACCGAAAATCCGGAACGTGCTATTTCTTATCGCGGCGACGGAATTATTAGTCTCCAATCCGGCGGAAAAGATAGTCTTCTCGTCGCAACGCTTCTGCGCGAGGTAGGAGTTGATTTCGTTCCTTGGTATGTTTCAAGCGACGCAAACGGCGCTCATCCGGTCGTAATCGACCGTATCTTCCCTCAGCTTAACGCTAAAAATGCTTCGGTCGTAATCCGCCAAGTTGACCAGTTTCATCTTCAACAATCCGGCGGTCTAAACGGCCATGTTCCTGTTACTTATATTAACGAAGCTCTCGCTCTCATCCAAGCGATTTTAAATAATCAAAATGTCGTAGTGACGAGTATCGGCCAAGAGGGCGCCGAGCCGCATAGTTATATCGGCGACCTTCCTGTTAATCATCAATGGTCGAAAACTTGGGAAGCGGAAGTTTTACTCGCGGAATATGTAAAGCGTTATATCTCGGAAGATATTAAAATCGGCTCGCCAATCCGTAAATATTCCGAATTAAGAATTTCTGAGCTCTTTATTCATAAATGTTGGCAGAAATATGGTTATCAGTTTAGCTCTTGTAATCAAGCGAACTATAAACAGGGTATAAATAACGGTCGCTTAACCTGGTGCGGGAACTGCGCTAAATGTGCGAATACTTATCTACTTTTCTGCCCATTCCTCGCGCCGCACGTTCTCCAGAGTCTTTTCTCCGACACCGATCTTTTCGCGAAGCCGACTCTAACCGAAACTTTTAAGGGGTTGCTCGGAATCGATAATGTTCCGAAGCCGTTTGAATGTGTCGGCTCGTTCGACGAACTTCGCTTCGCTTATCAACATCGCTTAAAAGTTCCGCCGATTTATATCGAGCCGAATTCTGGCGTAAGTCGTAATTATCAGAAAGAAACCTTGAATGCGAACCTCGTTCAGGCTTCCGCTCGCCTCGGCATGAATAAGTTTTATCATTCGGCGGACGCTCAAGTTCGAAAAATTACGAGCGACCAGCCACAGATGCCGGTCGTAAAACAAGAATATGATAAAAACGGTAAACCGCTTCCTTTGAAACTGCCAGAAGGCTGGTGGCAACCGCTCTATTCGGACCTTCCGTTTATGGTTCCGCCGAGCCAATTTGACTATACAAAAGAATATGAGTCGCAGGAATACTTTAAGAATTTCTTTGAAAAAGCTAAAAAATAAAATGGGCCCGAGAAAATCTCGGACCCCTTAAACTATCTCCCCGAAATTATTACGACCGACAGGCCATTTTCTGCATATCCATTTACGCGACTAAACTCGGAAAAGAACTTGTCGATTGTTTTGTCGATATCTCCGATACACTCTAAACACTCATGCTTCGAGCGCCCTCCAGAAACGGTAATACTAATCTTAACCCAGTCCTCATGGGTAAAAACCTTACCCTCGGCTTGATTTTGAATCTCGACTCGCTTTTTTATGGCGACGTGAAGCGTGTAGGAATTTCTGCTCGCAAAGCTGATTATCTTCGAGTTATTGACGACATCAACTCGAATCGGAAGCTCGAAGAAGTATGTTACCGGATCATCCGGCAGAGCGATACAACCGCTCGGGCCGAGATGCTGTTTTCGGTCGAACTTCCCGAGCCCCCCGAAGAAGTTGTCGGCTTCCTTCGTAAACGGCAAAACCATAATCTGGATTTCTCCGCCGTCTTTCTCTGGAATCCTTTGTCTCGCCCGCTCGCGAATCTTCTCAAAAATCCCCAAAATCAGAGTTTGATAGTTCAAGTTTTCTGCGTTCTTCATAGAACCCACCTCCTATAAGAAACAATTAAGTGTGCGAATAGGCTCTAGCTAGTAACTAGCCTATCTTATAATTATATCATATTTTCGATAAAAAGTAAATCTACCTAGTTTTCGAGGACCTGCCGGAGCTCAGCTAGCGAGGCAGAGGAGGCTCCGCCCGTGAAGACGGGCCGGAGAACTCCGTAGTCCGAGAAAATTAGGTGGATTTACTTTTAACTTAAATTACGTTTCTTCTTATCATTAAGCAAGCGATATTGTAAATCTCGAATCGCATTCATAAAATACATAAACGCATCATACGGCGAATCATAAGGCGAGAAATACGCGTGAACATCGCCATCATTCCAATATTTCGTGCACATATAATACGGATGATCCGAAGTTGTAAGTCGGCGCCAATCTTCAATTAACCTCTGGTCTCCAGTCTCTAAAATCTCCGAGCGCATCCCGTATAAAATATTCTCCGCCTCTTCTTGCATCGAGTTTCCCGCCCAAGCCGATAAATCGCGCTCCGTATCTGCCCAAGTTACGGTCTGAGGCATCGAAACTTCGTCCGCCGGCTCTTCTAGTTCTAACGCTTCAGAACAGGTAACGAATTTATTTTCATAAACCGAAAGCCAGCGCTCGATTAAACAGTTCATAAACTCAAAGATTCCGGTGTCTGCCCACTGGTTTTCGCCAAAAGTCTCAAAGTCCATAAATAAGTTAATTAAGTTACCTCGAAGGCAATCCATATCGAGCCAATTCTGATATTTATCGACAGTTAGCGGCCATTCTTTCCAGCCTCGATCAGAAAACCTAAACGCAATATCGTCCGATAGCCGATAATTTTTAAGAAGCAGTCTAGTGTTAACCGCTCCAGGCGCACGATAAACGTGATTTGGCGATCTCCAGCCGAGAACCTTATCCCAGCCTTCAGTCAACATCCCGCGGAAGCCGAATTTATTAAAGCCTTCATTGTCGAGCCAAGCTCCTAGTTCGTCGTTATAAGCGAACTCCGTATCGCGGAAAACTCTCGTCTTAAATCCAAATAGCTCTTGAATCCTAGACTGATGTCTTGCGACTTGTGACTCAAATTCTTCGCGGTTATGGAAAAACGCTAAGGAATGATAATAAGTCTCGCCGATAATCTCGACTTGTCCGGTCGCGACCATTCTTCTAACTTGTTCGATTAAAGACGGATCCCATTCTTCTGCCTGTTCAAGCCAAGTTCCCGTAATCGACATCGAAACTTTAAAATCCGGAAATCTCTTAATATTCCCCTCGATTAAATCAAACATCGGGTGATAAGATTTTTCGGCGACTTTCTTAAAGATTCGCTCGTTACTTTGTTTCGAGTAAAAATCTGTATTCCAGTAATTATGGTCTCTCGCAACGTTAAAAATCGAATAAGCCCTAACGCGATATGGCTGATGGACATGTAGATAAAGGCAAATCGCTCGCATTAAAAGTTATTCCTCTTATGTTTACTTACTTCATTATAGACCTGAATACATTTTTTCGCAATATCGTCCCACGAAATTTTTAAATATTCGCGCGAAATTCCGTCTTGAAGCGTCGATTTTAAAGCTCCGGATTTCGACACCGCGACAATTTCGTCCGCGAGTTTCTCTTCGTCCCAGAAATCATATTCCATTACGCTCTTTAAAACTTCCGCAACGCCGGACTGTTTCGTTAAGATTAAAACGTTTCCGTGGTGCGCCGCTTCAAGCGCGGTTAAGCCGAACGGCTCCGAAACAGAAGACATTACAAAAATATCGGAAATCTCATAAATATCTCGAAGTCTCTGTCCGCGGACAAATCCCGTAAAGATAACATTATTCGAAATGTGTAAATCCGCCGCGAGTTGCATTAGTTGTTCGCGTTCTTCGCCGTCTCCCGCGAAAACAAATAGGAGTTTCGGCTCTTTCGAAATCGCGCGCGCCGCCGCGTGCATCATGTGCGAAAGCCCCTTTTGAATCGTAAATCGCCCGACCGTCGAGACGACCGTATATCCAAGTCGCTTCATTGCCTCGATATATTTATAATGGTCCGCTTTAAACGAATAATCCGAAGTAACAAAATCTTCGTCGAGCGAGTTATAGGCAACATCGATTTTATCCCAAGGAATTCCATATCTATCGTGGATAATTTTCTTGGTCGCTTTCGAAACCGCGATAATCTTATCAGCCATCACTAAGCCTTCATATTCAATCGCGTGAACAACTGGATTTCCGCCGTTCATTCCCGAACGGTCGAATTCAGTCGCGTGGACGTGCGCGACGAGCGGGAGTCCATAATTTTTCTTCGCAAGTATTCCCGCTTCGAACGTTAGCCAATCATGCGCGTGGACAACGTCCGGCTTAAACTCCATCAAATACTCATTAATAAAATCACAATATTTCGCTTGGACATCACGAATCGAAATTAGTTTCTGTTCCGAAGCGTCTGGAATAATAACTTCCTCGATTTTCTGCGAGTCATAAGCCCCCATTCCATAGCGAAAGAGCGGATCTAATTTTAACGCCGAAACAACTTTCATAAAGTCGATGTCGGAATGGTCTGCTGTGTAGGGAACGACAAAATCAATATCCGCGCCCTCTGAGGCAAGGGCCCTGGAAAGGTTTAAACACGCTACCCCGAGTCCTCCACTATTATGCGGGGGTAGCTCCCATCCCAGCATTAAAATCTTCATCAAGTATTATTGTATCACGTTTATGCTAAATTTTTCAATCTTTTTTTAAGAGATTTTTTATGTTATAATACTCTTAATAGGGGAATAGCTCAGTTGGTAGAGCACTGGTCTCCAAAACCAGGTGTCGTGGGTTCAAGTCCTGCTTCCCCTGCCATAATGACTTATTTAGACTAGACTTAAAAGAGGTAAGAATGCAAGGAGTGGGGATTGAACTGATTTTAGGCCAAATTGCCGGCGCTATTGCTCTGGCTTTTTTAATTTCTACTTATTTTAAAAAAGATAAAATTTCCATCGCGAAAACGATGCTTATCTCGAATATTTTTTATATCTTACATTATTTTTTAATCGGCGCTTTGTCGGGGTGTTATGCTCTTGTCGTGGCGCTTTTGCGCGACTACTATATTCTTTTACGCGAAAAACATCATAAAAAATATCGTCACCGCGCACTTTATAATAACTCTCTCGTTTTTATCGGCATCTTCGCAATTTATTTTTGTTTAATTATCATAAATTTTAACGAACCGCTCAACATCCTTCCGCCGTTCGCTGGACTGCTTTATTTTACTTTTGAATGGTTCGGTAACAGGTTCTTAGTTAAACTTTCTTCCGGAACCGCCTCTTCGATGTGGCTAGCTTATGATATTACAAATTTTTCGGTTCCAGGAATTATTACCGACGTCCTTTCGATTGTTGCTTGTATTATCGGTTTACTAAAAGACCGTAGAAGAGGTCGTCGGAAACCTCACAAACGCCATAAAAAATGATACAATAAAATTATGAAGAAAAAGAAACTTTACGTCGAAAAAGTTTTAGATTATGGAACGACGATTGACCGGACTTGGCTTACGACTTGGGGGACAATTTTCTTTAGCTTTGTCGTTCTAGATTTTCTTTTTCAAAGTCTCTATAAAGGACAAAATATTTTTTGGGACTTTAATTTTCTCGGCTTCGACGCTCATCTTCGGGTTGTTAGCAATGGAACTTTTATTGGCGTAACGATTTTAAAATATCTCGGGATAATTTTAACTTTTCTTTATGCTCGGAAAAAGTTTCCTCGCGACCATGTTCTTCAGATTGCTCTCGGCTTTACGCTTCTCGCCGATACGCTCTTAATGTTAGATAATGTTAGCCCGCTCGGCGTTTTCGCTTTTTGTCTTGCGCAATATTTTCATCTCGCTCGTTTCGCAAAAATTAAGCCGACTTATTTTATCGCTTGGTCAGCGTTTTTGTTTTTGCTCCTAGTTCTAGGCAGTCTTGCGCATCTCGAAAAAATGTATGTCCTCGCGACGATTTATCTTTTTTCGCTTAGCTTAAATGTCGTCTTAACTTATCGGTGGTGGAAACGCGTAACTAAAAATCCCGAAAAACATAACGACCGCGAGCTTGTCGCCTCGACTTGCGCCTTTTTCGGCTTCTTCTTGTTTGCTTGTTGTGATTTTAATGTCGCTTTGTCTTATCTCTCCGTAACTGGAAGTCTCCCGCTTGAGCTCGCCCGTTTCGTTAACTTTTTCGCTTGGTTTTTCTATTATCCAAGCCAAGTTTTAATTAGTAATTCGTCCGTAATTATCGAAAAAAATCTTAAAAATTCAGAAAAAATTGAAAAAACTTCATAAAAACCGAATATCTATGATATAATTGAGGTATTATGGAAGGTAATAAGAAGACAAAACCACGAGCTATTTTAGTATTCGGTGCGCCTTGTAGCGGTAAGACTACTTTCTGCGAAAAGTTTTCTCGTCGTTTTAAAGCTCCGTATTACAATATTAAACAGCTCCGTGAAGAAGCAGATTTTACAGAAAAACAAATTCACGTTGTTCTCGAGGCAATCTCGAAAACCGGACAGAATATCGTGATTGAAGGCGGTCTCGATACCGAGGCGGAGCGCGACGGAATTAGAAAGCTCTTGAAGCTTTGTAATTATAACCCGACGCTCGTCTGGATACAGACCGACATAAACACGATTAAAGCTCGTCTTAAAATGAAGACGAAATCGGTCGCCCGCGCGAAAGAGGAATATGATACAAAAATCCGCTCGATGGAAGCTCCGGCTGAAGCGGAAAAACCGATTATTCTCTCTGGAAAACATACTTTTGAGACTCAGCTCTCTCACGTTTTGGCTCAACTTCAATAAAATTAAGCTATTTTTAACTCTTTAGATTTTTGATTTTCTATACCTTCTACTTATGATAATCCAAGATAAAGAATTTGGAGAAGTTATTGTTCGGAAAAACGCTTTGTCGTCGCACGTAAAATTTTCCGTCTCTACTTCCGGACGTCTTCAGATGTCCGTCCCGAAATATACCCCCGATTTTTTAGTTAAAAAATATCTTAAATCCTCCCGTGAGCAGATTCGCTCTAAACTTAATTTAAAAGATCCTTCGACTCAACGCGCGCGTGACGCGAAAAAGAAGATCCTAATGAAACAGGCGAAAGAATATCTCCCCTATCGCTTAAAATATCTTGCCGATAAATTCGGCTATGAATATGACAATTTCCGCGTTTCTCACGCTTCGACGCGTTGGGGCTCTTGTACGAGACACGGAAAGGACGGCTCAACGACAATTTCCTTAAATATCGGCTTAATGCAAGTTCCGGAAGTTTTGCGCGACTATGTAATTATCCATGAACTCGCTCACTTAAATCACATGGATCACTCTAGCTCCTTCTGGGCGGAGGTCGGAGAACATGATCCGAAATACAAATTCCATCGAAAAAAGCTTCAGATGTTTTCACCAGGGGTTTAAGAGGGCAATTTTACAAAACATATTAACGTATGTTATAATGAAGTCTCAAGGAGATACTTATGAATTACAAAAAACCTACTAAGGCAATCATTACCGATGCTGGTTTTGCGAGCCGCTATCTACCAATTACTAAAACCGTTCCAAAGGCGATGTTGCCGCTTGGGAATAAACCGATTATGCAGCTTGTTGTCGAAGAATGTGCTGAAGCTGGAATTGAAGAAATTATTATCGTTGCTACACCTGAAGGAAAGTCCGTTTATGAGGACTATTTTAATAATGCGTGCACGAAGATTAAAAAGCAGCTTCACTCTCAGAACAAAGACGACCGCTATGCGGAAATTTCCAAAGTCTTAGATCTTCCAAAAATCGTCGTAATCGAACAGGATCCGGCCTATCCTTACGGAAACGGCTCACCAATCGCTTCGGCGAAGAAATTTATCAATGATGACGAAGCTTTTGTCGTTGCCTATTCTGATGATGTCGTCTATGGTAGCTCGGATATGAAAACTCTTATCGAAAGCTACGAAAAACATCCTGATGCTAAAGCAATTATTATCTCTCAAGAGATGCCGCGCGAAGTTCTTAATAAATACGGAATTATTAAGATGGCGGACGAGGAGAAAATGACGCTCGATAATATCGTTGAAAAACCAGCGATTGAAGATGCTCCGTCTAACTTAACTTCTTATGGTCGTTATCTCTTAACTCCAGAAGTTTTCGAACATCTCGACCCGAAGAATACTGGGCTTGATAACGAACTTTGGACCGTTGACGCGATTACGAAGATGGCGAAAACCGGAAATGTCTACGTCGAAAAGACTAAGGGTACCTGGATGACAACTGGCGATCCGAAAAACTATATGTTCGCTCACCTTCGCTATACCCTAGATAACGAAGATTATGCTGAAGAATTAAAAGAATTTGTCAAAAACGCTTAATTCGTCTATAATAAGACTAAATTAAGGAAAATATAAAAATGACAAATAATTTAAACGTAGCAGAATGGATTATCGTCGGAATTCTTAGCTTTACGCTCTTTGTATTCCTAATTGTCGGAATCGTTGCGCTAGTTAAGGTAATAAGACTGACGAAAGAGGCCGGAAAGGTCGTCGAGACTGGACAATCCGTCGCGAATAAGGCGAACGACATCGCCGGAAATGTTAAAGACATGACGGCGGTCGGTCCGCTCGCAAAGGGCTATGTCCGCGAATATATCGGTAAAAAACTTTTCGGCAAAGACGAGAAAAAGGCGTATAAAAATATTGAAAAACGCCTCACCAACCTCGAAAAAGACAAATAATTACATTAAGGCCATCTTCGGGTGGCCTTTTTGAAGGGTTTGTGATACAATGAAAACATAAGTGATTCGTCGAGCGGAATTCGGGAGGCCGGCGGCCGAGTCAATCGGTATCGGATGTAGGGTACTTCTCCCCCCTACCGGATCACTTCTTAGATAAGTCTCTCTTTAAATTAGAGAGATTTTTTAATTTTGAAGTAGACCGTGGGGAAATACTCTTCAAACTCGTTTCTCCACTTTCCGTATCTCCTAGCACAACTGAATCGGCAAACCTATCTCTGTTGCCTCTATTAACTAACAATGTTCCCTTATTACCTTGAGTGGCAGAACCTGGTAATATAAGAGTTCTTCTATCCATCAGTACCTCAAACGCTGCCTCCGCAATATTTCTAGTCGAGCCATACTCTTTAAGATGTTTTGTCAAATGATTATTAATTGCACCAGAGAAAGCCTTAATATTTCTTTTTGTTAGTTGTTTCTTGTCTTGAAGGACTCTAATTGCGTTAATTTCATCTAACATTTCTTCTGTAATTCTTGCGAAAAGAACATCTTTCTTATTATTTTTATTCTCGAGAGCGTCATCTAGCGCTTTAGTTAATCGATCTACTGCCCCGCGGTTAATTAGTGAAGTATAAATCTTATCTATGGCGATTTTTACTTTTATTTCCATAAAAAATCCTTTGCTTTTTAGCTAATATTAAATTTTATTATTATCCGCTAATTTAATATAGGTATAACAAAGATAACTAGAACAGGGGCCCCTATCCTATATCGCGCCTAAATAAGTCATAATTTCTATTTTTATTATACAACAAAAGCTAGGTTCAACGCTAGAGTTTTAATGTTTGTGGTCTTGATTTTTTGGAGAAAATGTGCTATAATATAGATATGTGCCTTACTTAGGCGCTATCGCACACTAACTTAGTTTCTCATAATAAGGGGGAAAAGTATTATGAAGAAAATGACTAGAATCTTGTTGCTTACAGTTTGTTTTTCTCTTCTTTTGGTTTCGGCCGCAAAGGCGGCACCGCCACCTGAGACGTCATCTGTCGTAATGACAGAGGAAGAGCTCGCAAATCACAATTTATCGCTCGGTACAATCTCCTGGAACGATGACATCTGCTCTGGTAAGATTATCGTAAAACCCGGGACTAAAGACGGCACTTATACCGTGACGATGAACGCCTTTTATAAATTCAATGACCTGATTTATGGCTTGAATGGTAATAAGAACCAATTGAAGGAGTTCGCAAAGAACGCAGCAAAAAGCTCGTTCAAGGACGTACGCACACATGCGCAAACCAAGGGGTGGTGGGATTGTCGATGGAAAATCAAATCCGCCTCAAAAAATAAGGTAAAAGCTGTCGCGAAAATCGAGTATAAAGCCGTAAAGGTCGACGAAAAGTCGAAAGAAATCACGATTAAACAGACTACAGTCAAAAAGAACGGAAAATGGAAGACTACCTATACTGTTGGTGGTAAAACCTATTCTCCGTCAGAAGTCAAGAAGCTCTTTTAGCAAACAAAAGACGGCTCTTTCGAGCCGTCTTTTTCATATCCAACTTACCAGTAAAATTTAACTTATAACTACCGACGTAGGAGCCTAACGGGCGAAAATTTATTTTCATCTGCAAGGCGACGCCCGTCGGAAAGCAAAATCGAAGATTTTGCTTAAGCGAGTTCGACAGTAGCGCCAGCTTCTTCAAGAGATTTCTTGAGAGCTTCAGCTTCGTCTTTAGGAACGTTTTCTTTAACGTTTGCCGGAGCGCCATCGACGATAGCTTTAGCTTCGCCAAGACCAAGTCCAGTAGCTTCTTTAACTGCTTTAATGACAGCAATTTTCTGAGCACCAGCGTCTTTAAGAACAACTGTAAATTCAGATTTACCTTCATCAGCAGCCGCACCTTCAGCAGGGGCAGCAGCAACAGCGACAGCCGCAGCAGCAGCTGGCTCGATGCCATATTCATCTTTAAGAGTGTTTTTAAGTTCGTTAACTTCGAGAACTGTAAGGTTTACGAGTTCTTCAGCTAATTTTTTAATATCAGCCATTGTTATAACCTTTCTAATTAAAATTTAATAATTTAGATTGCTAATTTAAGCGTTCGCTTTATTCTCAAGTCCGGAAACGATCTCGGAAACTCCGTTCGCAAGGCCAGAAACAGATTCGTTGACCGGCGAGAGGAGGTTTGCAACGACCTGAGCGATAAGTTCGTTCTTCGACGGAAGAGCCGCAAGAGCTTTAATGTCTGCGTCAGAGAGCGCATTACCGCTATCGTTAAAGCCGCCAGCGATTTGAAGGATATCATGAGTTTTTGCAAACTCAGCGAGCACCTTCGCCGGAGCGACTTCATCAGAGTCGGAAACTGCATAGAGAAGCTGTCCAGTAAGTCCAGTCGTATCAGTGTCTTTATAGACCGCGACCGAGCCCATCGCAACTTTTACTAGGCGGTTTTTAACGACTTTGATTTTTACGCCGTTCTCGCGGGCATTTTTACGAAGCTCTTGGAGTTCCGCAACAGTTAAACCCTGATAGCGAGCGTAAACGGTCATTTTACTAGTCGATAAAAGCTCAGTTAAATCAGCAACCAATGTATTCTTTTTATCCTTTGAAATTGCCATTCTAATTTCCTTTGGTTGTTTTATTGCTATTAAAAACTGGTAAATTGTTAATTTTCGTTACTCCCAACCTGAAAAATATAAGATTTTTCCTCGGTGGCATTATTGAGGTAAACCCGCCACTGTCTTCGGTAACTTCTAAAAGTATATCACAAACTCTTAAAAAATGCAATAAGGCTTTTCCACACTAAATGTTGTTAAAAATACTTGAATTTGCTAAAATTAAGTTATGATTAAGATTATTGCCGGCGGAAAAAAGAGCTCGGGCTGGGTTCTTGACGCCGTAAACGAATATGAAAAAAGATTAAAAAAGCCGTTTAATATTTCTTGGGAAATTTTAGACGAAGATAAACTCGAAAAACGACTTGAAAAATGGGATTTTAAGCCGAATCAGGTTATAATTCTTGCGGACGAAAGAGGGAAAAATATTAGCTCTCCCGAGCTTTCTGATAAACTAACTAAAATCTTTAATTCTAGCTCTGAGGCGGTAATTATTATTGGCGGGGCATTCGGCGTCTCGGAAGAAGTTCGAAATAAAGCCGATTTTATCTGGAGCTTCTCTCGGCTTGTCTTCCCGCACATGTTAATGCGAATTATGATGGTCGAACAAATCTACCGCGCTCAAGAAATTAGTGTCGGCGGAAAATACCACCACGAATAATTTCTCTTGTAAAAAACTAGAATCTGTGTTAAAATACACCTAATATTAGCTCAGCAAACGGCTGAAAACATGTGCGTTTGCTTTAACCAAAGGAGTGTGAAGTGAAACAGTACGAACTTACTGTCATGTTTCATCCTGATTTAGAGATGAATATGACTCCTGCCCTCGATAAGGTTCAAAAAATTATCGAAGATAACGGCGGGAAAATCACCAAAGACTCGAACGAAGGTAAAAAGCGCCTCGCTTATAGTATCGCTAAAAACGAATACGCTATTTACTATTACTACGACCTTGAGCTTCCGGCTCAGGCTCCGCAGAAAATTTCGAGTACTTTGAACATTACTGACGAAGTAATTCGTTACCTCTTAGTCGCTGTCGACCCTCGTAAAGCTAAATATGCTGCGAAGAAAGAATCGACTGAGAGCGAAGATGCTGAATCTAAAGAATCTGAAGAATAATTAGAAAAGGAGTTATTTATGGCGCGGGGATTTAGTAAAGCAATTATCACAGGAAACATCACAAGAGATCCAGAGATGAGGTCTGTCTCTTCTGGAACACAGGTCTGTTCCTTTAGTGTTGCGGTTAACCGTAACTTTAGAGCTTCAGACGGAACCCAGAAAGAGTCGGTTTCGTTTATCGACTGTGTTGCTTGGGGTAAAACGGCCGAAGTTATCTGCCAATACGCAAAACGCGGAACAGGTATCTTAGTCAGTGGTCGTCTTGAACAACATTCTTACGAAACTAAAGAAGGACAAAAACGTTCTCGTACGGAAATCGTCGTAGAAGATTTTAACTTCCTAGGCGGCCGTGCGGAAGGAGGAAGCTCGAATTACAGTAACGACGAGGCACAGGAGGAAGCCGACATCGTTCCTGACGACGTTCCGGCGGAGTCGATTGATCTTAACGATGTTCCGTTCTAAGATTTTTTGAAAGGAGAAATAAGTGAAAGCTAGAAAGGCGAAAAACGATCCAAATCTTTATTTCGATTATCGCGATGTAAAGACTTTACAACGTTATCTCGATGTCTATGGCCGAATCGAGCCTGTCTCGAAAACTGGTCTTTCCGCGAAACAACAGAGACAGCTCGCTGTCGCCGTTAAACGCGCAAGACATCTCGCTCTATTACCGTTCGTAGCGGAATAGTTTATTAGAAAGGAGTAAAATGTACGGACCTACAGATTTAAAGAAAAACGTCCTTATTACTTTAGATGGACAGCCGTATAAGGTAGTCGAATACTCTCAGAAAGTAATGGGGCGCGGTGGCTCGATCGTAAATGTCAAGGTTAAAAACTTAATTACTGGCGCTCTTCTCCCGAAGACTTTTAAAGGACAAGAGAAAATTGAGCCAGCTGAAGTCACCACAAAACACGTCCAGTATCTCTATAAAGACGACGAAAAGTTTTATTTTATGGATCCGGAATCTTTTGAACAATATGAACTCGCTTCTGATATGGTTGGCGATATGAAAGATTTTATGAAAGATGGCGACGAAATGGATATTCAATTCTATAACGGAACGGCGATTAACCTCGTTCTTCCGAAGAATATCTGGCTTACCGTTACCTACACGGAGACCGCCGTTAAAGGCGATACTTCGACTTCGGTCCAGAAAGACGCGACTTTAGAAACTGGCGTAGTCGTTAAAGTCCCTGCCTTTATTAAAGAAGGCGACATCGTCTCGATTGATACGGAGACTTACGCTTATCGCGAGAGGAGAAAATAATAGTCGTCTCTCGTGCTGAAAACAAGCTCGCGGGCGCGTCCCGTGAGTTTGTTTATGATTTTAGGGGAAAAACCGTTCTCGACATCGGCTCCTCGACCGGCGGTTTTACTGAATTTGCGCTAAAATCGGGAGCTTCGAAAGTTTTTGCGGTCGAAAAGGGAACAAATCAGATGAAAAGCCCCCTTCGTCTCGACTCGCGAATCGATTTACGCGAAAAAACTGATATTTTTAAGGTTTCTCGGGAAGATTTTAATTTTCAGGACTATTTCGAGAAAGGCTCAGGCGAACGTCTCGACGTAATTTTAGCGGACGTCTCGTTCGTGAGTTTGAAAAAAGTCTTACTTCACGCAAAATATAACCTCGCCTCGATAAATACCGACTTTCTCGTTATGTTAAAACCCCAGTTTGAAGCAAAAAGTTTCGAGCTAAAACGCGGCGTCGTTAAAAACGAGGCGATTAGGCGCGGGATTATTAAAGAATTCGAGGCTTGGCTAAAAAAGCAAGGATTTATTATTGTAAAGAAGCGCGACAACGACCTGGCCGGCCGGAACGGAAATCTTGAACGCTTCTACCTCTTAAAATTAGCCAAGAAATATTAAATAAAAACAAGAAATACCTTTCACTCCAGTTATTAATGCGATTTAGACCCAGATTTTCGTTCGCCCCTTGGGACGCGCCCGAAGGGACAGGAGAATTTATCAACATTTTATGAAATAAATATGTTGTAAATTCTAGTGAGAAAGTCCATAACTGGATGAAAGGTATTTTTGTTTTTATGGTTGCTTGAATTTTTGAGATAAAGGTGGTATAATTTAACACATGATAACAAAAGAGAATAAAGCGGAGGCTATTTCTAAGCTCGCTCGCTCCAAAAAGGACGTCGGTTCTCCTGAGGTTCAGGTCTCGATTCTCACTGAGAGAATTAAAGAAGTGACTGAACACGTCAAGAGTAACAAACATGACTTCATGGCGCGCCGCGGACTTATGCAGATGGTCGGACGTCGCAAAAAGCTCTTAAAGTATCTCGAGAAAACTGACTTCGAGACTTATAAGAAAACTGTTGCGAAGCTCGGACTTAGGAAATAATCCGTATTATAAGCTTCAGCTCGGTTATTAAGTAATTTATAACTTGGTTGAAAGAAAAAAAGACCCTCACGAAACTCGCGAGGGCTTTTTAATGTGCTATGAACTTATGAGCGTTTTAGAGCTTGTAACTTTAATAAACTATCTGACATGCCTGCTATAGATTCTTCATTCTCGTCCCCAACAATACTTTCGATCTTATTGTAATCTCGCATGTGAACCATCCACTTGTCCTTTTCATAAAGCTCGTCTGAAAAGCTAGCCATTTCAGCAACAACGGCCGGCGCTGGATTTCTGTTTTTATAACGAAGCTTATGCTCCATTGAACTCCAGAAGTCCTGTGCCTTCGTCCTGATTTGAATTTCAACCAATGGCCAGTCATCGTCAAATTCATAGGTAATTTTCGTCTTGACGATCAGATGATAGCTGCGGTAGCCAGATGGCTTGCGATTCTTAATGTAGTCACGCTCCTCGACTACCTCAAGATTCTTGCGACGAGTGATTGCTTCCTTTACGCGACAGATGTCGTCGAGAAACGGAACGATAATCCTAACCCCCGCAATATCATGCATCTCCTCGAAAGACTCGATTGACGGCTCAAAACCCTTTCTTTCGCACTTTTCAAGCGCAGAAGGAAAGAGCTTAATCCTGCTCGTGACTGCCTCAATCGGAGAGCGTTCGCATTTACGCTTCATTTCTGAACGTAAGTTCTCAATGTGCGTAAGTACACTTCTCATCCCGCACTTTCTTTTTTCAGCGATCTCGTCGTAAGCATCCTCTAGTTCATACTTCTCAATTTTTTCCATACTGATTAACCCCCTATGGAATATAATGTGCGACCTGTGGTTAGGTCTAGACTAAAGTTTCCGCCGTATTTACGGCTAAAGTTTCACCACCAAAACCCTTATGTCTATTTTATCATATTTTGTCAAAAAAGTCAACTCGTGATATAATAAAAACATCAAATTAACTGGGAAGACGGCAGATACCTGGAGCCGACCCAGGGACTATTTACCCCCTCGCTCGCCTCCAGATACCTGAAGTTTTCCCAAGAAAGGTGTATTTTAATGGAAATTATTAACCCAACAGGGAAGAAAACTCTGCAGGTTTCGACTGATTTTTGTGGTAAAAAACTTACCCTAGAAGTAAATCGCGTCGGTTTTAGAACGACTAGCTCTGTTCTCGTCTCTTACGGCGATACGACCGTTTTAGGCTCGGTCGTCGTCTCCGATAAACCGGTTCAACAGGATTTCTTCCCGCTTAGTATTGACTATGAAGAAAAGTTTTATGCGGCGGGTAAAATCTCTGGCTCTAAATTTATAAAACGCGAGGGAAAACCGGCGGATGAAGCGATTTTAATTGGTCGTTTAATTGATCGTCCGATTCGCCCTCTCTTCCCGAAAGGCTATCGCCAAGAGGTTCAGGTTGTCGCGACCGTTCTCTCGATGGATCCGAACTTTAGACCGGACATGGTCGGTATGATTGCCGCTTCAAGCGCGCTTTATAACGCTGGAATTCCGTTCGACGGTCCGGTTGCTGGGCTTCGTATTGGTCGCGTAAACGGCGAATTTAAGGCTTTCCTTACCCCTGAAGAGCGTGAAGCTTCTGACCTCGACCTCGTCGTAGCCGTAAAAGACGAAAAAGTTGTGATGGTTGAAGCTGGCGCGAAAGAAGTTCCAGAAGAGGTAATTATCGACGCGATGCGCTGGGCGGTTAAAAATGTTCAGCCTGCCTTAAAACTACAGGAAGAACTCCGTAAAAAACTCGATGTCGAAGAAAAAGAGTATGAACTTATTCTCCCGGACGAAGAAATTCAGAAAACTGTCGACGAGTGGACTTTTGAGAAATTCAAAGGTTCTGATAAAAAACAGGGAACAAGAATTCGCGGAAACGTCCTCGAGCGTCAAAAAATCGCCGACGAACTCCGTGACGAAATGGATGCTGAATTTGCACTTAAATTCGGCGAAGGCGAAACTGGCGAAGAAAAAATCGCCGATTATGAAGAGAGGTTAAAAGCTGAATATGACAATGCTTTTGAGCTTGCGGTCCATCACGAAGTCCGCCGCGCTATTATCGAAGATAATGTCCGTCCGGATGGCCGTAAATTAACCGAGGTTCGTCCGCTTTCTTCTCAAACTGGAATTCTTCCGCGTGTTCACGGCTCGAGTCTCTTTACTCGTGGCTTAACTCAAGCTATGAATATCGTAACTTTAGCGCCTCTAAGCTTCGCTCAGATGGTCGACACGATGGAAGTGACCGATGGCGAGCGCCGCTATATGCACCATTATAACGCTCCGAGCTATACAATCGGCGAATGTGGCCGCCTTGGTTCTCCGGGACGTCGCGAAATTGGACACGGCTATCTCGCGGAACGCGCCCTTACCCCGGTTCTTCCGTCAAAAGAAGACTTCCCATATGCGATTCGCTCCGTTACGGAAATCATGTCTCAAAACGGCTCGACTTCTATGGCTGCGACCTGTTCTAGCTGTATGGCTTTGATGGACGCTGGTGTTCCTTTGAAACGACCGGTCTCTGGTGTTGCGATGGGACTTATGGTCGATGTTCCGGCGGGAACCCCTGTTACCGAAAAAGATATTGATAAAGCTTACGTCTTAACCGACTTAATGGACGCAGAAGATTTTGCTGGCGATATGGACTTTAAAGTTACTGGAACGACCGAAGGCGTTACCGCTCTTCAGATGGATATGAAAGTCCACGGTCTTCCGGTCGATATTCTCGAAAAGGCGATTAAACAGTCTCATGAAGGTAGAATGTTTATCTTAAATCACATGCTTTCCGTTATTCCTGAACCGAAAGCGAAACTTTCTGAATATGCTCCGAGAATCGAAAAACTACAAGTAAAACAGGATAAAATCGGCGCGATTATCGGTAAAGGCGGCGAAATGATTAATAAAATTACCGCTGAGACTGGCGCGACTGTCGACATCGATGACAACGGTCTTGTCACAATTGCTAGCCCGAACGGCGAGTCGATCGATAAGGCACTCGCTTGGATTAAGAGCCTCGTCGAAGAGCCAGAAGTCGGTAAAATCTATAACGGAACTGTCGTTACGATTAAAGATTTCGGCGCTTTCGTTAATATTATGCCGGGAATTGATGGAATGTTACATATTTCTCAAATCTCCGATAAGCGTATTGATAAAGTCGAAGATGTCTTAAAAGTTGGCGATGAGATTAAAGTCCGCCTCGAAGCGATTGACGATAAAGGTCGATTATCTCTCTCTATGAAACATCTTGATTAAATTAAGAAAGTATGTTAGAATAAGATAAGTTTTTAATAATAAAGGTTAAAATAATGAGTTTTTCTATTTTGAAACAGATTGGCGATGCTCAGAAAAAGAACGCCGTTGTCGACGTCCGCTCTGGTGACACTGTCAAGGTTACCCAAAAGATTAAGGAAGGAAATAAGTTCCGTTCTCAGGTCTTCGAAGGTGTAGTAATTAGAACTGACCGCAAAGATTCTCATACGGCTCGTATTACCGTCCGTAAAATCGCTTCGGGTGTTGGAGTTGAAAAAAGCTTCTTAATCCATAGCCCGCTTGTCGAAAAAATCGAAGTTACAAAACGCGCGAAAGTTCGCCGTAAAAATCTTACTTATCTCCGTGAGCGCTCCGGTAAATCCGCTCGCCTCGCTGGTAAAGATTTCGACCGCGCTGCGGTAAATGAACTTCCGAAAGAAGAGCCAAAAGAAACCCCTGCCGAAGAAGCTCCAGCAGCGGAATAAAGCAATATACAAAAAACTCAGACGCGTGCCTATTTCCGCGGACACTAAGACTTGGCCAGAGCGGCCTGGGACGCGAGCCGGAGGGCGAGCCCCGGAGCGTTCCGCGAAATAGGTACCGGCTGGTTTTTTGTTAGTTGCTAGAATTATAGGACAGGACCCCGTTTTCTGACTTATTTTTTGCATTTGCAAAGTGTTTATGTTAAAATAAACTTATGATACTTTTCGACCACGTGACGAAGTCTTATTCTGGCGATAAAAAGCCGGCGCTCGATAATGTCTCTCTTCATATCGAAGCGAACGAATTTGTCTTTTTAGTCGGAAAATCTGGTGCCGGAAAGTCTACTTTAATTAAGATGATTACAAAAGAAGAAATGCCGGACGAAGGAAAAATTATTATCGGCGGAATCGACCTTGATTACGTAAAAAAACGTCATATCCCGCACTATCGCCGCCGTATCGGAACGGTCTTTCAGGATTTTAAACTTCTCCCGACTAGAACCGTTTATGAAAACGTCGCCTTTGCGCTTGAAATCGCCGGAATGAGTAACCGCGAAATCGAGCGAACCGTCCCGAAAGTTTTAGACCTCGTTGAGCTTTCTGATGTTGCCTACAAATTCCCGGATAATATTTCCGGCGGACAAAGACAGAGAACGTCGATTGCGCGTGCCGTCGCGAGACAGCCGAAAATCTTAATCGCCGACGAGCCGACCGGAAACCTCGATGTCGAGACCGGACAGGGAATCCTTGATTTACTTGAAAAAATTAACGACTACGGAACGACTGTCCTTGTTACGACTCACGACGCGAACGCCGTTAATCACTTAAAGAAGCGCGTCGTTACCTTAAGAGATGGTAAAATCGTTAGTGACCAGAAAGATCACGGAATCTATCGTCTTGACGGCGATAATGACGGAATTTCGCTTCCGCAGCCGGGACATCTCCACCCTGAAACTTATCTTATGCGTGACCAGAGAAAACAACCGCCGAAGAGGAGGCTAATTCAATGAGTAAAAAATCAACCGTCAGTCGCTTAAAACAGATGGCGAAATCCGGTAGTGGACACTTTTTCCGTCAGGGAAGTAGAGTCTTTAAATATGGCGCGATTGGCTTCGGGCGAAATATTTGGCTCTCAATTACCGCGACTATCGTTACGACTTTGACTCTAATTTTGCTCTTCGCGACTATCGTTGCTAGCTCCGTCCTTACCTCTACTGCAAACGCGATGCGCGAGAAAATTGACATTTCGATTTTCTTTGAGTCTGATACGACCAAAGAAGAACTTGCGAGTATGAGTAAGACGATTGAAAAAGACGAAAACGTTAAAAGTGTTGAATATTCTACCGCCGAAGAAGAATATGATAAACTCTATCAGAGCTATAAAGAATCCGATAACCAGAGTATGTTAACTACTCTCGAGATTGTCGGTAGGGATTTAATGATTCAAAGACAGCCAGCGGCGATGCGTATTAAGGTCTATAATACTGACGACCTCTCGAGCATTAAAAATATCGTTAATTCGGACGAAGAATTTATAAAACACTTAAGTAAAAAAGAAGATCCAACTTATAATACAAACAGCTCCGCTATCCAGACTATCTCTAGCTGGGCCGACATTGCGACAAAAGGCGGAACCGCTCTCTCTATTCTGTTCTTAGTTATCTCTACCCTCGTTATCTTTAATACAATCCGCATGGCGATTTATTCTCGCTCGGAAGAGATTTATATGGAGAAGCTCGTCGGTGCCGGAAACGTCTTTATTCGCGGGCCATTCCTCGTCGAGGCAATGATTTCGGGTGTTTTCGCGGGAATTATCTCGACTATTTTAAGCCTTGTCGGTTATTATGCTTTAAGTCCGCGCCTCGAGGCTTACGAGATTCAAGTCGGCTCGATTAATAGTTTTCTCTCTGAGCCGAAAAATGTTATTCTTATCGCTCTCGCGCTTATCTTAACCGGCTCGGTTATTACCCTTATCTCCGCTCGTCTCGCTATCCAAAAATACCTAAAACGCTTATAGCATTTACATTCTTAAGACAGTTTTGGCCTTACCGCTTTACGGCGGTAGGCTTTTTTAGAAGTAGTCCTTAACTTAAATCATTCTTCCTTAGTGCTTTACAGTTTGCGACGAGGCGACGATAAAACGCCTCGCGCGCATCGTCGGCATTATTATTATCGCCTTTCCAAGCGTCCAAAGCCGGACCCTGCAAGGCTCTCGCAAACGAGAATGTAACCGGCCAAGGGAACGGCCCGTTATTCGTGACGGCTTGTAGATTTTCTGTCGCCTGTTCGACGCCTTGTCCACCAGACAAGAATACAACTCCCGCGAGCTCTCTCGGACAATGCTCTCTTAAAACTTTCGCCGTCCAGTATCCGACTTCCTCTGGCGACGACTGATTCTCGAATTTCTTTCCGGCAAGAACCATATTTACTTTGAGTAGACACCCTTCGATATTTACGTTAAATCGTTTTAACTGTTCAAAGAGCGTGTCTAAAATCTGTCCTGTTATCTTCGCGCAAGTCTCAACTGAATAATATCCGTCGTGAACAACTTCCGGCTCAACAATCGGAACGATCCCCGCGTTTTGACAATCCCGCGCATATTCCGCTAAAATCTCGCAGTTCTTTAAAATCGCAAAAGTCGAAGGAGTTTTAATCGAAACTTCGCTCTCTCCGACGCCCGATAACTCAACATTAAACGCCGCGCGCCACTTCGCAAATCTCGCCCCCATTTCATAATATTCCGCTAATCTCTCCGGTAAATCCGAAAGTCCTTTTGTCCAATTTTCAGACATATATTCCGGCTCCGAGAAAGGCTCTAGCCCTAAATCGACTTTAATTCCCGGAATAATCCCGAGCGAAGTCAAATATGAAACAAAATCCGAGCCCTTATCAGAGAGCTGTCTTGCCGTTTCGTCGAATAAAATTACTCCGTTAACATAATCAGAAAGATGATGTGTTGTAAAGAAAATATTGCGATAATCTCGGCGATGTGTCTCGTCGTCCGGAATCCCAGCTTCTTCGAATTTCTTATGAATCGAGCCTCCGCTTTCGTCCGCCGCTAAAATCCCTTTTCCGGGCGAAACTAGCGATTTTGCGATTAATCGGAGATTTCCGTCTTGATCCTTATGGGCGTTCAATTTCTCAATTAATGCATCTTTTGAAAGCGTCCCAGTTACTTTAGAATTCTCGACGTTAATCGAAGCTAGCTCTAGCGCGTCTTTCGTCGAAGCGCCCGAGACCATCGTCCCGAAAATCGTCGCCGCGATAATCGAATATGAGGTTAAATGAGTTAATAAATCATTTTTCGAAACTCTATATCTTCTAATGAACTCGCCACAGCGAATTTCGTTATCTAAGATTAAACAATTTACTCCGCCCGGATGTGCCTCTTTCAAGACGTCGTCCGAGAAAACTACGTTCGAAACTCGAACTAGCTCTCTCGCCGCCGAGCGCGTTTCTGCCGACATCTCGTCATATTTCTTCGTCGCCGCAAAAAACGCTAACTTCGCGCGAGTTAGTCCGATATAATTCTTAATTTTCGAAACTAATTCTTCGTCAATTTCCGCCGATCTATCAACAAAAATCCAATCAACCGGATTATTTGGTGCGACAAATCTCGTAACTTTTCGCTCACTCGGGACAAAATAAGAGATCTTGTCGTCGGCACATAAAATATAACGATAAGAATCCGCTAAAGTCTCGTCGGACGGGCGCGAAATCGTCGCCTCGAGCCCGAGTTTCTTAAAAACTTCAAGCGTTACGTTCGCTCCGCCGAAGACCGAAGTTCGAGAGAAGTAAGACTGATGACCACCGTTAAACGCTACGTCCATCCAAGGCGTCCCGTTTTCGTCGGTCTCAAAACTATTCTGTTTTGCATCAAGGTTAAGGTAAACATCCTTGATTAAATTTCCCACAATCAGAATACGCATAACTACCCCTATTTTACCACAACCGGAATAAAACCTAAAGTCTTGAATTTAAGGTTAAAATGTGATATAATTTCCTCTGCGCGCACATGGAAGTTAGGAGGGTGGAACATGAAATGTGAAAGTAAGTTAATAGTTAACGCAACCGACAGAAAGGTTATTGCTTATAACTCGGAAGGAAGTTTAATTGAATTATTCCCGGTCGATAAGATTATGGAATATCCTCAAAACGTCTCTAATAAGGCGCTCCTCGTCGATGAATCGTTTTATCAGAGTTTAGACTTTGACGAACGTCGCTTAACGGAATATGTTAAGACGAGTGGGAAGCCGTCCGTTGGTCGAGATGGAATAAAAATCCATGCCTTTACCAGCTGGGACAGAAAAGACGAAGACAACGAGCCGATTCGGATTTATCCTGAAAGTATTGATTTCTATCAGAGGTTCGATCCGAACTGTCTTATCCATCGTTTTCTTGATAATATAAGATAAGGTACCTTAAAAACTATTAAGTCGCGCAACTTTATGTCTCCCCGGTTGATAAAAAACCGGGGTATTTTTTCTCTTGAAAACCATTATAAAATATGCTAAAATTCTGTTTAAGGTCTTATCTTTTTTACGTGGAGTATTAAAGGCGTTCGTGGGTAATAGCTAAACCCAGGAATAAAAGACAAAATATTAACTAAATAAAGGAAAAATATGGCTGAAATTAAGGATCTATCAAAGTTCCGTAATATCGGTATTATCGCTCATATTGACGCCGGAAAAACGACGACCTCTGAGGCGATTCTTTACCGAACCGGTTTAAAACACAAAATCGACCTCGTTAAAGGCGATACTGGTGGTGCGACGACCGACTGGATGGAACAGGAAAAAGAGCGTGGAATTACGATTACCTCCGCCGCTGTTACCGCTTACTGGAAGGGACATCAGATTAACATTATCGATACCCCGGGCCACATCGACTTTACCGCTGAGGTTGAGCGTTCGCTTCGTGTTCTCGACGGCGCGGTCGTGGTCTTCGATGGTAAGATGGGTGTCGAGGCACAGTCTGAAACTGTTTGGCGCCAGGCCACAAAATATGGCGTCCCTCGTATCTGTTTTGTTAATAAGATTAACCAAATCGGTGGCGATTTCTATAAATCCCTCGAGTCGATTCATAAGCGTCTTTCGAAAAACGCTTTCGCAATTCATCTTCCAATTGGATTTGAGAAAGATATCTGTGGTGTTGTCGACCTAATCGACATGAAGGCTTATACCTATAAAGATTATGCCGATCACGAGCTTACTGTTGGCGAAATCCCGGCCGATATGCTTGAGAAAGCGAAAAATTATCGCTCTATGCTCGTTGAAGAGGCTGTTCAGGCCGACGAAGCAATTATGGAAAAATACTTTAACGAAGGCGAAGAAGCGATTACTGTCGACGAACTTAAAACCGCTTTAAGAAAACGTGTTCTTGATGGCGACTTCTTCCTCGTTACTGGTGGTGATGGCCGTGGTGTTATCGTTGAGAAAGTTCTCGACCTTATGGCTGACTATCTCCCAAGCCCGCTTGATCGTGACCAAGGACAGACCGTCGGAACCGATCCGAAATCTGGCGACCAAATCATCCGCAAAGCGGCTGATTCTGAACCTCTTACTGCTCTCGCCTTTAAGATTGCGACTGATCCGTTCGTCGGAAAACTTATCTTTATCCGTGTCTATGCTGGTGTTCTTAAAACTGGTTCTTATGTCCTAAACGCTACTACCGGAAATAAAGAGCGCGTTGGCCGTATCGTCCGTATGTTCGCCGATAAACGTGAAGAAATCTCCGAGGTTACTGCTGGTGATATCGCTGCGGTCGTTGGACTTAAAGATACGACAACTGGTACAACTCTTTGTGATCCGGCCCATCCGATTCACCTTGAATCGATTGAATTCCCAGAGCCACCTGTTTCTATTGCGGTCGAGCCAAAAACTAAAGCCGATCAAGAGAAAATGGGTATTGGTCTTTCAAAACTTGCTGAAGAAGATCCGACTTTCCGTGTCCACACTGACGAAGAAACTGGACAGACCATTATCTCTGGTATGGGCGAGCTTCACCTCGAGATTATTATCGACCGTCTAAATAAAGAGCACGGCGTCGAAGCTAATACTGGCGCTCCGCAAGTTGCTTATCGTGAAACTATTCGCGGTACTGCTGAGGCGCAAGGTAAACACATTAAACAATCTGGTGGTCGTGGTCAATATGGTGACGTTTGGATTAAATTTGAGCCGAACGAAGCTGGTAAAGGCTTTGAATTTATCGATCAGATTAAAGGTGGTGTCGTTCCTCAAGAATACCGTAAACCGGTTCAACAAGGTGTTGAAGAGACCCTTGCTGGTGGCGTTATCGCCGGCTATCCGGTCGTTGACGTTAAAGCGACTCTCTATGATGGTTCTTACCACGATGTCGACTCCTCTGAGCTCGCGTTCAAACTCGCCGGTTCTCTAGCGACTCGCGAAGGCGTCAAGAAAGCCAACCCAGTTCTTCTTGAACCTGTTATGAAACTTGAGATTACTACCCCTGAAGATTTCATGGGCGACGTTATCGGCGATATTAACTCTCGCCGTGGTCGTATCGACGAAATGGAAGACCTCCAAGGTGGCGCAAAGCTTATTAAAGCTTTCTGCCCGCTCGCTAACCTCTTCGGTTATACTGGCGACCTTCGTGGTATGACTCAAGGCCGTGCGGCTTCGACAATGGAGCTCTTCGCTTACGAGGAAGTTCCGCCTAACGTAGCGCAAGAGATTATAGAAAAACGCGCCACAAAAGAGTAGAATTCTCGAAAAATCCCCTGCATCTCGTGGGGGATTTTTGACGCCTGGCTTTACTGGATTTTTTGTGAAAAATATGGTATAATAAAAAGATAAGAGACTTTTAAGGTGGTCTTTTGTCGCACACTAATTTTTCTAGACTTCCTAAAGAGGGGGGTGATAAAATATGTCTAGAATCATACTAGTAATATTACTTCTGAACATCATTTCTTGTTTCATTTTTCGTAGGTTTATCCACCGTGGAAGGATGGAGATTTTAAATTTCTGTCCGCAGGGCGCTAGACCAAAGAGCTGTTGTCTGTTCCTAGCCGGGATGATGAACCAGCCGGGAGTGGCGTTTAGTCGGCTTCGGACGGCTACGGCCGATCAGATGGTCTATGCTGAATTTTCAATTTTCGGGTGGAACGCGAAAGAGAGTATCAAACAACTTAACGAGTATAATGGCTTTATCGAGCACGTCCCTCTGACCGTATTTTCAATTTCGGTTGGAGACAAGGTCGCGCGTGGAATTACAGAGTGTAAGCGTATTTACGCCCTTAATCCCTGCCCTAGTCCAGAGGTTTTGAATTTTCGGTTTCGGATCTTGTCTCCGGTTCTGGCAATTGTGCTTGAGCTTATAACATTTCTACTGGGCTGGATTGCTGTTCTGCCGATAATTCCGGCAGACGACACGAACTACTCTTTGGCTTTACTGGCCGATCAGTTGTTTGAGATTGGCATTAGGCGATCGAAGCGCCGGAATATCCATCGGTCTTGTATAGTCTTAAGCTCGAGGGATGAGTTCTTGGATAACGAAAAAGTTAAAGCATATTTTTGGATTAACAACCACCGTATCGTAGAAATTGATACTCAGCATGGTCGTACGGCGGACCCAGAAGCTTCAACGCTCTATAACCGGGCGATTCTGCGTCTGATGACCGAGTCGAAGTAGTATTACGCGTTCTTTTGTTTAAATCCCGCGGGCGTCCTGCGGGATTTTTATTTTTCGGGACGTTTTACTCTTTACAAATCCTAAAATTTAAGATAAAATATAAAGTATCAGGTCTTGAAGCTGGTTTAATATTAGTGCTATCAAGACAAATAATAATAAGGAGAAATAATAAGAATGGCAGATTTTGACCGTTCCAAACCACACATTAACGTTGGTACTATGGGCCACGTTGACCACGGTAAGACTACCCTTACCGCTGCGATTACAAACGTTCTCGCTAAAAAACTTCCTTCTGAGGTTAACAAAGCTGTTGCTTACGATCAGATCGATAATGCTCCTGAGGAAAAAGCTCGCGGTATTACTATCGCTACTTCTCACCAGGAATATGAATCCGAAAAACGTCACTATGCTCACGTCGATATGCCGGGGCACGCTGACTACATTAAAAACATGATTACCGGTGCTGCGCAGATTGATGGCGCTATCCTTGTTGTCGCTGCGAACGATGGTCCGCTTCCACAGACTCGTGAACACGTCCTTCTTGCTCACCAGGTTAACGTTCCAAAGATTATCGTCTTCTTGAACAAAATGGACCTTGCTGATCCTGAACTCGTTGAACTCGTTGAAATGGATGTCCGTGAACTTCTTAATAAATACGGCTTCGATGGCGACAACGCTCCTATTATCAAGGGTTCTGCTACTAAAGCTCTTGAAGGTGATCCTGAAAACGAACAGGCTATTATGGATCTCGTTAAAGCTATGGATGAATACTTCGACATCCCTGAACACGATCTCGATAAGCCATTCCTAATGCCGATTGAAGATGTCTTCTCAATTAAAGGCCGTGGTACTGTTGCTACTGGTCGTATCGAACAGGGTGTTGTTAAGATTAACGACGAAGTTGAAATCGTTGGTCTCCGTGACACTCAGAAATCAGTTGTTACTGGTATTGAAGCCTTCCATAAGACTCTTGATCAGGGTCAGGCTGGTGATAACGCTGGTCTTCTCCTTCGTGGTATCGAGCGTGATCAGATTGAACGTGGTCAGGTTATCGCTGCTCCTGGTTCGATCACCCCACATACTGAATTTGAGGGACAGGTTTACGTCCTTAAGAAAGAGGAAGGTGGCCGCCACACTCCGTTCTCAAAGGGCTACAAACCACAGTTCTACTTCCGTACTACTGATGTTACCGGTGAAGTTGAGCTTCCTGCAGACAAGGAAATCGTCATGCCTGGCGATACAGTAACCTTCAAGGTTAAACTCCTTGCTCCAATCGCTATGAACAATAACGACCGTTTCGCTATCCGTGAAGGTGGACGTACTGTCGGTTCTGGTGTTATCACTTCGATTATCAAATAGATAGTCTGAGTTATATATAAAAAGCGTCGGATTTCTCCGACGCTTTTTGGCTTAAATCACTATTCTTCCTCCTCCTCTTCTTCTTCGGGTTCGACCCAGCCGAAATATTCTTCGGCGCCTTGTCCTTCTGTAGTTTCACTCCATCTTTCCCAGTCTTTAAGTTCTGGAAGTTCGCAGTCTTCAAACAGCTGATCGACAAAGTCGAATACTAACGAATATGCCGGCATGTCTTCTACCTCTACGAAGAAAGTATGGTCGCATGCTTCTTGAAGATTCTTGTCTTCTCTTAGTCTCGCTAAAGTCCGAATTATCGCCATATAGACGAACCCCTGAAGGGTATACTCGCCATTATCGACGAAGAACGCCGAAAGAAATCTCCCCTCGTTCGTGTTAATCCGAATTATATAGGGATTGTTCGGGAGATAAACTAAAGCACTTCCGCCCTGTTTCGGCTGAGTTGAAGCAGCTTTCAGCTCGTTTTCGGCGATTATCCGGCTTGACCGACCGGTCCCAGAAAAGTTCTTCTGATCTCCGCTCGGCATTTCTGCCTCGATAATCTTGAACGGCGCCTTGTCTCCGACTTGTCCTTCGAGGATAAACGTACCTTTTTCTGGATAATATCCTTCGTGTTTGAACACCTGAGACATTATCGCAAGGATAACGTTAATTTCCTCCCTGCTAAGCGAATTCTCTACATCAGCATTGATTTTTAAGCCTTTTAATTTTGATACAAACTCTAACATATTAGACCCTCCTTATCTGTATCTAACTAAATGTGCGACAAACGCTAATTAGCGTATTCATCTATATTATATCATATTTATGCTTAAAAATCAAGGGAACATCTCTTGCGCAAAAAAACTCGCCTTCGGCGAGCCACCGATTTCGTGGTCGGGGCGACAGGACTCGAACCTGCGACCTCACGGTCCCAAACCGCGTGCGCTACCAACTGCGCTACGCCCCGATAAAAATATCTTACCATAAAACCGTTATTTCTTCAAGGTTTTACGCGCGGCTTCCTCTTTATTTGGTTTCTTAAAAATAATAAACTTCGATAGAATATAATTTGTAACAATAACGACGATTTGTCCTAAAACTTTCCCAACTAAATCGCTTCCCGAAAAGACCGAAACGACGAGAAAAATTACGACTGTCTCTAGAAAAAGCGTAAAAACCCGCCCGAGCGTAAACGAAATAAACTCTTTAAAAACCTTTTCTGACTTCGATTTAAAGACATATTTTCGGTTCAAGAAATAGAGAAAAACTACGACAATTACCCAAGAAATCGTATTCCCGAGTAAAATCGAAACGTTTTTATCGTTAAAAAAGTTAAATGCGATTAGCTCGAAAAGCCAATAAGTAAAGATACTAACGGCGGTTCCGAGTACCCCTACAACCAGATAATTTATAAGCTCTTCGTATTTTTTATAAAGCGCTAGCAGTTTCTTCATCATATTTACATTATAACAAAAATATGATATAATGAAAGCATAGATAATTAATTTGTTGGGAGAGTTAAACTCGTTATTACCACAGAAAGGAATTTATGGCAGAAAAAGAAGATGCCAAACTTGAAACTCCTGTTGTCGAAGAAGCGACAGAGACAAAAGAAGCTCCAGAGGAAGAGAAATTCGCTAAATCTGGTAAAAAATCCAAAAAACACATTGAGGAAGTTAAAGCTGAAGAAGAGCGTCAGGCTAAAAAAGCTGAAACTAAAGCTGCTGAAGGCGAGAAAAAACCTAAAGGCGCCGCTCCGAAAGTTCGTCCAGTTTTAGAGCGCCGTGGTAAAAAGTATCAAGCTGCTTATAAGAAAATTGACCGTACTAAGTTTTATTCTCTTGAAGATGCGCTTAAACTCGCGGTCGAGACTAATCCGGCTAAATTCAACGCGACTGTCGAAGTCCACGTTCGCTTAGGCGTCGACCCGCGACAAGCTGACCAGAACATCCGAACTACCGTCGTTCTCCCGAATGGAAACGGTAAAACTGTTCGTGTTGCTGTCTTCGCTCCGCTCGACGAGGCTAAAAAAGCAAAAGAAGCTGGCGCAGATATCGCGGAAGATGACGAATTCTTAAAGAGACTCGAAAAGGGAACGATTGACTTCGATGTCCTTATCTCGACTCCACAGTTTATGCCGAAACTCGGTAAATTCGCTCGCGTTCTTGGCCCGAAAGGCTTAATGCCGAATCCGAAAGCTGGAACCGTTACGACTGATATCGAAAAAGCTGTTAAAGAAGCTAAAGCTGGCAAAGTTGAATATCGCGTCGATAAGCAAGCGCTTATCCACCTCGGTATTGGAAAAACTAACTTCGAAGCTAAAGCTCTCCTCGAGAACGCGCAAGTCTTCTTCGACTCGCTTAAGGCTCAAAGACCAGCTTCGATTAAAGGCGCCTACGTCAAATCCGTCTTTATCACTACGACGATGGGGCCGTCGATTCCAGTCGAAAACATCTATAACTAAGATTGCATGAGGGGTGGCGCCGCCTTGGGGACCCCGTCGCGCGCAGGTAAGCAAATCCGAGCCGTGTGTACGTTAGTACAGTAGGCTCGGATATTTTGCGTCTGAGCACGGCGGGGAACTTTATGGCGGTGACAGGACCCCGCTCGTTTTTTATTTATTTTATTCTTTATTTTTTATATCTCTTATGCTAAAATAATGGTAATAATTAGGAGGCAAAATGATAAAAGTAGCAATCAACG
Organism: Candidatus Saccharimonadota bacterium; assembly: GCA_017406985.1. Classification (GTDB taxonomy): domain Bacteria; phylum Patescibacteriota; class Saccharimonadia; order Saccharimonadales; family Saccharimonadaceae; genus Nanosyncoccus. The sequence goes on along the minus strand of JAFQXL010000004.1, from coordinate 124,335 downwards.
GGTTTGGTCGCATCGGTCGTAACGCGTTTAAAATCGCGTTTGAAAGACGTGACCTCGAAATTGTTGCTGTTAATGACTTAACAGATACAAAAACTTTAGCACATCTTTTAAAATATGACTCGAGCTACGGAACTTATGATCGAGAAGTGACTTTTGACGACGAAAACATTATCGTCGACGGAACAAAGATTAAGGTTCTCTCGGAAAAAGATCCGAAAGACTTACCTTGGAAAGAAATGAAAGTCGACGTAGTAATTGAATCGACCGGTCTCTTTACCGATCCAGAAAAGGCTCATGCTCATATCGATGCTGGCGCTAGAAAAGTCGTAATTTCCGCTCCGGCGAAAGGCGAAGGTGCTAAAACGGTCGTTCTCGGTGTTAACGAAGAAATTATCGAAGATAGCGACGAGATTCTCTCTAACGCTAGCTGTACGACGAACTGTATCGCTCCCGTAATGCAGATTCTAGAGGATAATTTTGGAATCGAGAAAGCGATGATGACGACGGTTCATAGTTATACCGCTTCACAGCGAATCCAAGACGCTCCGGCAAAAGATTTAAGAGAAGCTCGCGCCGCCGCGGAAAATATTGTTCCGACGACGACTGGCGCTTCTAAAGCCGCCGCTTTAACTATCCCGAGCCTTAAAGATAAGTTTAACGGTCTATCGGTTCGCGTCCCGACTCCGGTTGTCTCGTTATCTGATATTACTGCCGTCGTGAAAAAAGACGTAACAAAAGAAGAAATTAATAAAATCTTCGAAAAAGCCGCGAAAGAGCCTTATTATGAGGGGATTCTCGCCGTTACGAACGAAGAGCTTGTCTCTTGCGACTTTCGAGGAAACTCTCATTCTTGTATTGTCGACTTACCTTTGACCGACGTCGTCGGCGGAAACTTAATTAAAGTCGTCGCTTGGTATGATAACGAGTGGGGTTATTCAAACCGCCTCGTCGAGCTTACCGCCGACTTTGGAAAGAGAAAATAAATGCCTCGCCTCTTTATCGCTTCGGATCACCGTGGCTTTGCCGATAAACAGCGTTTACTTGCTCAGCTCGGTAGCTCTAATTTAAAAAGCGCTTATGAAATTATCGATCTCGGCCCGACAACTTTAAAGCCGGAAGACGATTTTAATGACGCGGCGATAAATGTGGCGAGAAACGTTCGAGAAAATCCGGGGAGTCGCGGGATTTTAATCTGTGGCTCCGCACACGGAATCTCGATTCAAGCTAACCGCTTTAAAGGTATCCGCGCTATCTGTGGCTATACTCCGGAGCTAGTCCATATCGGTCGCCTCCACGAAGACGCTAATGTCTTATGTCTGTCTTCAGATTTTATGGACGACACAACGATTGACCGCTCCGTTTCGATGTTCTTATCGTGTGAATTTTTACCGGAGGAGCGCTATATTAGAAGGAATGCTCGACTTGACGAGGATAATATTTATTAAGGAGGAAAATGGATTTTAGTGCTGTCGACCCAAGCGATGTCATAATCTCGCCAACTCTTCTTACTTCCGATCCAACGGAGTTTACAAAGTTTATCGGGCTTTATCCGACTTTCGCGAAACGAATGCAAATCGATGTTGTCGACGGTAGTTTTGTTCCTCAAACAACGATTTCCGAAGCCGCGATTACTGCTCTCCCGCAGGGAATTTTAGTCGATATGCATATGATGGTGGCGCGCCCGAGCGAACATATCCAACATATCTTAAGATTAAAACCGAATCTCTGTATTTTTCACGCCGAAGCGACCGAAAATCTTTTACCTTTTTTCGATCAGCTTAAGGCGGCGGGAATTAAAGCCGGCGTCGCTCTTCTCCAAAGAACTTATCCGGGCGACGTTAAACAATATATCGAAGCGGCGGATCACGTTATGATTTTTGCCGGTGCGCTCGGAAAAAACGGTGGCGAGGCGGACTTACTTCAGATTGAAAAAGTTAAACTTGTCCGCGCGATAAAACCGGAAGTCGAGATTGGCTGGGACGGCGGAGTTGATATGACGAATGTTCGCGCTCTGGCTCATTCCGACATTAATATTTTAAACGTTGGTTCGGCGATTATTAAGGCCGAAGATCCGAAAAAAGCTTTTGAAGATTTATCTGAAGAAGCGACACAGCGAGGAGTTTTAATCTAATGGCAAGAATTGTTTCTCTCGGCTCCGCTCTTCAAGACATTTATCTAATCGACCATGACGATTTTATTAGCTCTAAAGTCGGAAATGTCGAAAAATTAGGACAAATCGACGTCGGCTCGAAAGTCGATATTGATAAGATTTCTTTCGAAGTTGGTGGCGGCGGAACTAACTCCGCGGTTACTTTTGCACGCTCTGGACATGAAGTTGTCTTTCTCGGGAACGTCGGAACCGATCCGGCGGGACAAGCGGTCGAAGCTCTGCTCGACGACGAGGGAATCGACACCAGCTATATTGTCCATCCTAAAAATATTAAAACCGGCGTTTCGGTTATTCTTCTTGACACAAAATCCGGCGAGCGTACTATTTTGACCTGTCGCGGCGCTTCGGCGCGTTTCGATAATCTAAACGAGGACGACCTCGACTTAATTAAGCCGGACTGGCTCTATGTTACGTCGCTTCGCGGAGATATGGACACGCTCCTTCGATTCTTCGAGAAAGCAAAAGAAATCGGCTGTAAAATTATGTTTAATCCAGGGAAGCTCGAACTAAAAGAAAAGAAGAAATTGCTCGGACTGCTTGAAGATGTCGATGTCCTACTCGTGAATAAAGTCGAAGCGGCGGAAATCGTCCCTGGAAAAATCCTCGAAGAGCTACTTTCTCATTTAAAAAACTACGTTAAAACTGTTATTATTACGACTGGCGCGATGGGCGCTATCGCGACTAATGGAGAAGAAACTTATCGTTTCGGGATTTATGAAGACTTACCGGTTCGAGATACGACCGGCGCGGGAGATGGTTTTGGCTCTGGCTTCCTCGCAGCGCTAGCTAACGGAAAAAGCTTTAAAGATGCGCTAATCTTCGGCTCCGCTAACTCGACTTCCGTCGTCTCAAAGTTCGGCGCAAAAAACGGTATCCTTTATGGCGATACCGATCTCCACCCAATGCCAATTCAAAAAATTAACTAGAAATTCCCCCTTGTATATTTTTCAGAGAGATCTTCATAATCATATGTCTCTTCCGGCGTAAACCAAAGTTTAACTTCTTCTTTCGCCTCGTCGACAGAACCAGACGCATGAACAAGATTAGGAACGCCGATACCTTTCGCGTCGGAATATCCAAAGCTCATGTGTGAATAGTCTCCGCGGATTGTTCCCATCGGCGCCGATTTTGGCTCGGTCGGACCAACAATCTTACGAACAAGCTCGACCGCTTCGATTCCTTCAAGACAGATTGCGATAACTGGACCAGTTAACATGTAGTTAAGGTTATAACGGAAAGTCTGTTCGCCGCGGCGAGTAATTAGTTTTCCGATTTCCTCGTAATGTTTTTCATAAAGCTCTGCGTCCGGCGCAACCATCTTGATTCCGACGATTTTTAACCCAACTCGCTCAAATCTCTGTAAAATCTCGCCAACAATCCCGCGTTGAACCGCGTCCGGCTTACAGAGAACTAAAGTTCGTTGAACTAAATCGTTTGCTTTTTGTGCCATAAAACTCCTTTACTTTTCTCTAGTATATCATAAATCCCTAGAACTCGCCAAAAAATCGGAAATATGATATAATATAAGCAATGAATAATCAAATGCCAAAGCATATCGGCTTTATCGTCGACGGAAATCGCCGTTGGGCGAGAGAAAAAGGTCTTCCGACGCTCGAGGGACATCGTAAGGGCTTTGATCAGGTTGAAAAAATCGCGACTTACGCGATTGATCAAGGTTGTGAATTTGTCTCGTTCTATCTTTTTTCGACCGAAAACTGGAATCGCTCTGAAGAAGAAGTAAGTTATCTAATGGACTTACTCCGCCATAATATTAAGAGACTAAAGAAAAAGTTTCTTAAGGAGAATATCCGTTGTGTCGTCTTCGGACGAAGCGAGCCGGCTCCGGAAGATATTTTAGAAAGTCTAAAAGACCTAGAAGAATCGACTAAAGATAATAAAAGAGGAACCGTTGTCGTTTGCTTTAACTATGGCGGACAATGGGAAATCGCCGATGCCGCGAAAAAGTTAATCGAGGCTGGCGTTAAAGAAGTCACGCCGGAAGTCTTCGCACAATATCTTTATCATCCTGAAGTTCCGAACTGCGACTTAATCGTTCGAACGAGTGGGGAAGAACGCATCTCTGGTTTTCAGCTTTGGCGCGCTAGCTATTCTGAATTTCTTTTCCCTAAAAAATACTTCCCGGACTTTACCGAAAAAGATTTTGACGAAGTTATCGAAGAGTTTAATAATAGAAACCGTCGTTTCGGAAAATAAAGCCTCTAAAATCCTGACTATAAATTAAAAGAAAGGATTAAAATGAAAACCCAAGAGGCGAAGTTTTTGCTTCTCTTTCAATATGGAAGGCGTTGCGGAATCTGTGGCAAGAAAATTAAATCTTGTCGCGACGTAACTGTTGATCATATTATCCCGCTAACCCGTGGCGGAAAAAATACCCTCGCGAATTATCAACTCGCACATGAATTCTGTAATGTCGAGAAAGGCGATTTAATGCCGGAAGAACTGGTATATCTTCGTCGTTACAAAAAACATCGCTGTCTTAAGGCCTTTTTAGAACGGATTTTTTTAAGACGCCCAAAGGTTATTCCTCCGGAGTTTCCGTCGAAAAATCCTTAAGAAACATCTCAAACGCGCGCTCCTTTAAATACCACTCAATCTCATTAAGAGACATCGAAATCTCCCCGCGAAAATATTTCAAAATCATATAAGTCGCTCCGTCGATATAGAACATGACGTCGAGTTCTTGAATCGGGTGTTTAAAGGAGTTTGCGTTAAGCGCATCCCTCGCCGCTTGCGTAATCTGGAGGTTTAGACGATTAACAAAAGCCATCGGCGCTTCGCTCGATAGAATCTGGCGATAAAGCTCTTCGTTTTCTGCTAAAAACTGGAAAAACTCATGAAGAAAAATCGGAAAGTCTTCGATATTCTCTATTTTATTATTCGAAACTTGGAGGCGCTCGACGACTTCTTTTTCAACTTCTTCCGAGACCTCTTTAATATTATTAAAATGAGCATAAAACGTTCCGCGCGTTATCTCCGCCCGTTTTGCTAGCTCCGCAACCGTAATATTATTAACGGTCTTTTTCTCGGACAAAAGCTCCGCGAACGTTCGTTTAATCCGTTCGTGTGTCCTTTTACTGGAATTATATTTAATTTCTTTCATCTCTACCTCCTATTATAGCACAAAATATAGGACAAGTGTATAAAATTAGACAAAATGTATTAAAATGTTCTTGATTTATCCCTGTTCTATCTCTATAATATACCAAAAGAAAAGGTTATATATGAAAAAACTTACTGATTTTATTGCTGAACATAGCAAGGTCGTTTTGACCGTAATGATTCTGATCGCCGGGCTTTCGGCTTTTATCTCCGGAAACGTTAAAATTAACCACGACATTATGCAATATATGCCGGAGTCTTCCGAGACTAGCCAAGGGCTAGATATTATGGAAGAAGAGTTTTCTGAAATAACGACTTCGAACTATACTGTTATGTTCGAAAATCTCCCAGAGGAAGAACGCGGAGAGATGAAAGCTTATTTCGAGAGTGTTGACGGAGTTAAAGAAGTTGCTTATGACGACAGTGAAGAATATAACCGCGAAAAAGACGGCGCTCAGTATTCACTTTATAGTATTACGGTTAATGGCGAAGCCGACGCCGAAAACGCCAGTAAGGTTTATAACGAAATCCACGAACACCTAAAAAATGCTAAAACCGAAAACGGGGAAGAAAAATATACTTTTCTTGAAAAAGGCGATGTCGCGAGCGATAACGGCTCGGTCTTAAACGTCGTTATTATTATCCTCGCGGTCGGAGTTGCGCTCTTAATTATTACGATTATGAGCAAGAGTTATATCGAGCCGTGGCTCTATCTAACTTCGATTTTAATCGCCGTTATAATTAACAAGGGAACAAACATTATCTTCCCGAACGTTTCTCATATTACCGATTCGATTTCTGCCGTTCTTCAGCTTGCGCTTTCTATGGACTATTCGATTATGCTCGCCGCTCGCTATCGCCAAGAGCGCGCGAAAGAAGATAATAAAATCGAAGCGATGAAAAAAGCTTTAAATTATGCTTTCTCTTCGATTTCCGCCTCGAGTGTTACAACAATTGTCGGTCTCGCGGTCTTGATTTTCATGAGCTTTACAATCGGTCGCGACATGGGACTTGTCTTATCTAAAGGCGTTCTTTTAAGTCTCGTTTCTATCTTTACGACGCTTCCGGCTTTCCTTCTAATTTTCGATAAGCCAATTATAAACGCAAAGAAGCATTCCCCGAAGCTCGACATGACCTTGCTCGGTAAATTCGCTAACGCCGCGCGCCATCTTGCGCTTCCGGTTTTCGCGCTTATTCTTGTCGGTTCTATGATTCTAAAGGGAAACGTCGGAATCGAATATACTGGCGCCAGTAATAATAAAATCGGCGAAATTTTCGAAGAAACGAACCAAGTCGCGGTTATCTATAAAAATGAAAACGAGAGCGCGATTTCTGAAATTTGTCATGAATATGAAGATAATAAAAATGTTAAACAGGCTCTCTGCTACGGAAACACGATCGGCGAACCGGAGAAATATAATGAGATGAAAGATAAAGCCTCGGAACTTGGCTCGAACCTTGAGGTTGAGGATTATCTAATTAAAACGCTCTATTATCATTATTATAATCCCGACGAAGATAACACAATGACCTTAGAACAGCTCGTCCTCTTTATCCAAAACGAGATTGAAAATAATCCGAATTTCTCGGGCGACATTAGCGCTTCTACTCGTTCTCAAATCGAACGTCTTTCGAACTTTGTCGTAAAGTCGAAAATGAACAAAGAGCGCTCAATCTCGGAGCTAGCTTCGATTCTCGAGATGGACGAAAGCTCGCTTAAAAAAGTCTTCGTCCTATATGGAAATAACGAGAAAAACTCTAATCTCGGTCGAGCCGTTACAAATTCGAAGATGACTCTCTCAGAGTTTGTTAACTTTATTAACTCTAAAGTCTTAACAAATCCAGATTATTCCTCTGAGATTTCGAGCGAAGCTAAAGCAAAATTAAAACAGCTCGAACCTCTCTCGAATAAAGCTACGATAAATACAAAGACGAACGCCGCCGGCCTCGCGAAAATCCTCGGTGTTTCGGCTGAAAAAGTTGGAAAAGTTTTCCAATATGAAGCTTATCTAAGTTATATGTCTGAACATGGCGCCGAAATCGAAGCAACAAAAACGGCCGCCGCTAATCAAGTTACGAGCCTAATCTCTCAAGTCCAATATGCGGTTCAAGCCGGTTTAATGAGCGAAGAAGACGGCGCTAATGCGATTTCAAACATCCAGGCTCAAGCTCAGGCTCAAATTGAAGCGTATACTGCTCAAATCGAAGCTGAAGTCGCTGAAAACGCGACAAGCATCACGAACTCTCCGCTTGAATTTGTAAACTTTATTCTAGAACATAAGAACGACGAAATGCTCGCTTCGAACTTAGATAGCGGAACTCTAGCTAGCCTTAACCTCGCGAAAACCGTGATGGACGCGGTAAACGCCGATAAAAAGTTTAGCTACTTAGAACTCTCGAAAACTTTCGGTCTCGACGAAAGCCAACTCCGACTGCTCTATTCTCTAAACTATGTCGAAAGCGGAAAAAGTTTAAGCCTTAGCCCGAAAGCTCTTGTCGACTTTATTAACGGAAATATTATAAATAATAGTAAATATAGCGGTTCTCTTAGCGACGCTAAAAAGGAAAAACTCGCGATCGTAACTGATTTAATGAATTCTTCGCTCGCCGGAACGAACTACACGAGTAAATCCGTTTATAATCTCTTAAGTCCGCTTTCAAGTAATCTAAATAAAGACCTCCTCGACATGCTCTATATGTATCATGGTTCTCTCTATGATTATAATGAAGACTGGACGATTACGCTCGAACAATTCGTAAATTATCTAGACGATAATATCGCGAAAGATGCGCGGTTTAATAATAAAATCGACGACGAAAAGCGCTCGAAAATCTCTACCGCAAGAGAAAAAATCGCCGACGCGAAGAAAATGCTTGTCGGAAAAAACTATTCTCGCGCAATCTTAAATACGAACCTAGAATCCGAGGGCGAAGAAACTTTCAACTTCCTCGAAGCTCTAAAGTCCGCGTTAAATAATAAGAAAGCCGAAACTTTCGTAATCGGAACTTCGCCGATGGCGCTCGAAATGAGTAAAACCTTTAACGACGAAATGACTTTAATTACGATTTTGACTATGGTTTCGATCTTTATCGTCGTTGCGATTACCTTTAAATCCGTCTTAATTCCGGTTATCCTCGTCTTAATTATCCAGACCGCCGTTTGGATCACAATGAGCATCTTAAGTATTACCGGCTCAAGCGTTTACTTTATCGCTCTTATTATCGTCCAAGCAATCTTAATGGGCGCGACGATCGACTACGCGATTCTCTATACAAGTTATTATCTTGAACATCGTAAAAAACAGAAAGATAGCTCGAAGGAACTTTATTATAAGAATATTAAGTCTGCGATTATCGACTCTTATAATAAGTCAATTCACACGATTTTAACTTCCGCTTCGGTTCTCGTTATCGTTACTTGGATTGTTGGAAACTTCGATAAAAACGGTTCGGCGATTGCTTCGAAAATCTGCGTTACCGTCTCCGAGGGAACGCTCTGCGCCGCAATCTTAATTCTCTTAATTCTTCCTGCGCTCCTCGCAAGTTGTGATAAAATAATCATAAGAAGAAAACATTAAAAAGGAGTTTTAATGGAGAAAATTGAACGAAAAATCAACGGCTTTATCGGAATGACGATAGCCTCGACCTTAATTTTGACGGCGCTAGGCTTAATATTCTTCATCTTTCCGGGAGCGATTTTAAATGTCTTACGCTGGATTATGGTTGCGATTTTGGTTACGACCGGCTTCGGTATGATTTTAAGAAGTGCTAGTAGAAACGGCTCCGCCGGAATTGTCGTCGGGATTATCTTCTTTATGTTAGGACTTTTAATCGCGATGCATCCGGAAACTCTTAATATCGTAATGATTATCCTCGGCCTTTATATGATTATTACAAGCGTTTCTTCGCTCCTCTTCATGCAAAACATGAGAAATACTACCGTCTACACAATGACGATTATTTCAAATATTATCGGGCTAATCTGTGGAGTTATCCTCTTTGTTCATCCGGGAGAATCGACCGAAATGATTATGCAAATCGCGGGTGTTTTAATGATGATTTATGGTATCTCCGGTTTAATTGAAGCTATGACAATTAAGGCTCGCGTCGACGACGTTAAAGAGAACTTTAAATCGGCGAAAAAATCCGCCAAATCGCTTTTAGATAACGCAAAAGAAGCGAAAATTGTTGACAAAAAATCTAAAAAGTAGTATAATATAATTGGATATGTTTCACTAAGGGTGAGGGGATAACCAGATCTCAAGTGTGAGTCAAGTGTTCGAACCTCACCCATAATACATATTGTTCTCTAAGGCGAATAACTGAAGCTATGGGCTGTTCGTTCTGCCTCCTCCGCCGTTTGGCGGTAAGAAATGTGCGAGAAAACGGGCGCCAGATGGGCGCCGAAGTGTGCAAAGGAAGACGAAAACCACCACCATGGGCCCATTGGCCCGCCCCATAGATCGAAAGAAGTTTCTATTTTGGAACCGCGCCGCTTTAGGCGCATAACTTTCGAACAGTCCTAGCTTTCAGTTTTTCATATATGCCCTCGGACAGATTATCGTTCGAGGGCTTTTTCTTTAAGAAAGCCTTAAAAAGTGATATAATGTATCTAATGAAAGCGAGGACTATTGTTGTTATTCCGGCTCATAACGAAGCCGAAACAATTGAGACGGTTATTTCTGATATTAAAAAGGAAATAAAAACTGCCGATATCCTTGTGATAAATGATTGTTCGACCGATCGGACTGAGGCTAGAATTCGTTGCGTTAAGGGGTGTACATACATCAACAATGTCCACAACATGGGCTATGCGATGTCGGTTCAAACCGGAATTAAATATGCGAAAGAAAATAATTATGACTATGTAATTCAGATGGATGCCGACGGACAACATCTCTCCTCCGAGGCGAAAAAATGTCTCGACGCCGCGATAGAAAAGAACGCCGATATTGTTCTCGGCTCTCGCTTTAAGAAAAACACTGGCTATAAATCTCCGTTTTTCCGCCGAGCTGGGACGAGCCTTTTTGAATCCTTAATTCGGATTTTCTGTCATAAAACAATAAAAGACCCCTTGACCGGACTTCAAGTTCTAAATCGCCGTGTAATTGAGTATTATTCTGAGTCCGGCGCCTATCCGGAATATCCTGACGCCGGCTTAATTATCGAAATGTTGATGAAGAAATATAAAATTATCGAGGTTCCGGTTAAAATGAAACAGAGAAAAAACGGCACCTCGATGCATGACGGATTTTTTAGCCCTGTCGGCTATATGATTAAACAACTTTATTCTTGCGTAATTATTTTTATAAAATTTGTCGGGAGAAGATATGAATAACCTGCCTTTTATCGTTATCGCTATTATAATTATTATCTATATAATCTCTTCGATTCGGCGCGAAAAATTAAGCGTTTCGGTTTCGTTCGCTTGGGTTCTTTTCTGTATCGCGATGTTAGTTTTAGCTTGTTTCCCCTATTCTCTCGACTGGGTAGCGAGCCTGCTCGGAATTAGCTATCCTCCGGCCCTGCTTTTAACTATCTGCGTTTCTGCTCTCTTTATTATGAGTTTTATTCAAGATAAGAAAATCGACGAGCTTGAACAAAAACTAACTAATACGACCGAAGAATTAAATATTTTAAGGGCGAAGAAAAATGGCAAAAAATAAAACAATTATCTTCTTTAATGGCTTCTTTCTTCCGCACCTCGGCGGAGTCGAAACTTATACTTCCGCTTTAATCGAAGAATTAAAGAAAGATTATAATATTATTGTCGTTACTTCGAACGTCCCGAAGTCTAAAAGCTATGAAGAGAAAGCTGGTGTTAAGATTTTTCGTCTCCCGGTTAAAAACTTCTTAAAAGAGCGTTTTCCGATTCCGAAAAAGAACGCCGAATATAAGGATTTGATGAAGAGAATTAAAGCCGAAAAAGTCGATTATGTTATTATCAATACAAGATATTATTATACGACTTTCGAAGGATTAAAATTCGCTAAACTTAAAAATATTCGCCCGATTATTATCGACCACTCAAGCGACTATATTTTAAAACCTTATGAAAGATTTTGTCTTCCGAAAATATTAAAATATAATCCGAAGTTTTATGCTGTCTCGAAAAGAACCGCGAGCTGGCTCGAGACGCTTGGGATAAAGACTCAAGGGATTTTTTATAATGCCGTTAAGGTGAAAGATTTTAAAAAGCCGAAAAACTCCGAAATTAGGCTCGCTTTCGCCGGAAGACTGATTGAAGAAAAAGGTATAAGGCTCGTCCTAAAAAGTTTTAGAAAACTTAAAAATAAATTCGACCTAGAACTAATAGTTATTGGCGACGGTCCACTCTATAACTCTTTAAAAGAAGAATATAAAGATGTTTACTTTACTGGATTTATCTCGAAAGATGAAGTCTTAAAAGAACTCGAAAAAACCGATATCTTTCTCTACCCGACTTTATACCCCGAAGGCTTCCCGACGGTTGTCCTCGAGGCGGCGTCGAAAAAGTGCGCGGTTCTCGCGACCGACCGTGGCGGGATAACCGAGTTAATTGACGATAGTTCCGGAATTATCTTAAAAGAAAACGCGGAAGATTTAACTGAAAAACTAGAGAAACTTCTAAAAGAGCCCGAAAAAATCCGAAAATATGGCGAAAAAATCTTTCAGAAAGTTAGCGAAAACTTTACTTTAGAAAAAACAGCAGAAAAAGTCAGAAAGGAGTTAGAAAATGATTAAAGTTTGTATAATCGGCGGCGGAAACATCTCGAATACGCGCCATATTCCGGCCTTAAGAAAACTTAAAAATGTCGAAATTGTCGGCGTTCTCGGCTCAAATAAAAAACACGTCGAGAGAACCTGTCGAGAACAGGGAATTAAAAATAGCCTAATTGTAAATGATCCGAAAAATGACATTGAAAAAGTCCGAAAATGTGAGTGGTTTTCTGAAGTCGATGCGGTCTCGATTGGAACTCCCCCGAAGGAGCATTATCCGCTCGCCAAAATGGCCCTGCTTCTAGATAAGGACGTTCTCGTCGAAAAACCGATGACAATGAACGAAAAAGAAGCAAAAGAGTTAATCGCGCTCGCGAAGAAGAAAAATAAAATCTTAAACGTCGTCCATAATTTTAACTTTACGAGCGGGATGAAAAAGATTAACGAAATCGTCGAAACGAAAAAATATGGCGAAATCCAGTCGATAACCGAAGTCCAGTTGACAAATCGTGATCGCCGTCTCCCGACCTGGTATAAGGAACTACCGATGGGATTATTTTATGACGAAGCGGCACATTTTATTTATCTTTTAATGCGACATGGCGGAGAGCTTGAAATTAAAAACTCTTACGCGCTCTATGGCGCAGACAAGGAAGATAATACTCCGAGCCTCCTCTCGGTCAATCTCGTTGCCGGAAAAGTCCCGACTCATATGTATTTAAACTTTAATTCGCCAGTCTGTGAGTGGTATTATTGTCTTTGTTTTAAGAAGCGAATTATTTATTATGACCTTTTTAAAGATATTTTAGTAGATCTCCCGACCGACGGCGAACATTATGCGAAAGAAGTCTTTAAAAACGATTTTTCGCGCGGAAACCAATACCGCCTCGGTTTTATTAAAAATGGCTTTAAAATGATTTCAAAGAACCTGCTTTATGGACACGAAACGGTTTTAGCCGAGTTTATCAAGGCAGTTGAAACTAGAAAAGAGAACAAATATTTATCGGCGGAAATGGGCCTAAAAACGGTTCAGAAAATGTCCGAAATCGTCGAGAAAGGAAATAAAAGATGACTTGGGTTTATATCGCTTTATATGTGGTTTTCGCGGTTGTCGGCTCGACGCTTTTAAAAGCCGGCGCAAGCGCCGAAGAGCTTTTTACTGTCCCTTTAATTAACCTTCCGGTCTCGCTTATAACTCTCTTCGGGATTTTGAGCTATGGCGTTAGCTTTGTCCTTTATACGGTTTTACTCTCTCGGCTCGAACTTTCTTTTGTTTCTCCGGTTACGGTCGGTCTAGTTTATATCCTCTTGATGTTAACCGCCGTCTTCTTCTTCCATGAGCCTATGACCGCCTCAAAGATTTCCGGCTCGCTTTTAGTTTTAGTCGGTGTTCTCTTAATGATTATAAAGTGAGGTTAAATGAAAGAAGTTTTAAAAACATTTTTTAAGAAATATTGGAAAGTCTCTCTCGGACTTATCGCTTTAAATTCGGTTCTTCTCGCTTATAATTTTCTCTATGAAAAAGTCGATACCGGAAAACACGCTAAATATCTAATCCCGCTAATTTTAATTCAAATCGTCGCCGAAGTCGGACTAGTTGTTCTATATAATTTCTTAAAAAAGAAAAATTGGAAAATCGAAAGGATTTTTCTCGCCCTCGCGGGAATTCTCGGGTTAGCGCACGTTTTCTTAACCCCAATGAATCAGCTTCCGGACGAAATCGGCCATATCTTCCGTGCCTATGCGATTTCCGAAGGAAAACTAATCGGCGAAAAGGACGAAAACGGCGATTATCGCTCTTGTATCTCGCGGACTTATTGGGAAGTTCTAAACAATGCACAAGGCGACTCGGAATATTATAAAAAATTAAAAGATAATTTTCTCTCTAAAACTAGCGACGAACTTTGGTGTTGGTCTTATTCAAATACCGCCGGTTATCATCCTGTTGTCTATGCTCCGCAGGTCATGGGGATTTTAGTCGGAAAGTTTTTACATCTTCCGATTGTCTTAACAATGTATCTCGGGCGGATTTTCGCGCTTATAGTCTTTCTTATTCTCTGCTTCTTCGCGATTAAACTTGTCCCGAAGTTTAAAGAATTTTTCGTCTTCTTCGCTTTCTTTCCGGAAATGTTACAGCAGGGAATGGCTTATTCTGCCGACGGGCTTTTAATCGGTTCCGCTCTGCTTTTAACGGCTTTAGCCTTTAAATATATTTACGGCGACGATAAAAAATTAAATAAAAAACAGATTGCCTCGATTTATCTTTTAACGACACTCGTTTCAATCTGTAAAAAGATTATTTATCTTCCGCTCTTTCTGCTGTTTTTCTTAATTCCGGCAAATAAGTTTAAGAAAAAATGGCATAAATATCTTCATTTAGCTTTAAGCTTTGCGCTCGCGCTCGTCGTAAATCTTTCTTGGATGTTAACTCAAGAATCTTCCGTTAGTGCCAATACGGAAAACTTAAGTTTTGTTCTCGCGAATCTTTTAAGATTTTTAGTTATGATGGTCGGAACTGCGCTCGGCGCGAATCCGGGTTATTATGCGGAATCTGGGCTAGGTTTAAATCTCGCTTACGGGCATTATGTTCCGCTCGTTGATATCTACCTTTACCTTGCCTTGGTTCTTCTTGTTTTACTCTGTGTTCGTAATTCCGAGAAAATCGTTTTAAAAAGAATTGAGAAGTATATTTACTGGCTAATCCCAATTATCGTTATTAGTTTAATTTATTTCGTCTCTTTTACACAGTGGCAATATACTAAAACCGACGAAGTAATTATCGAGGGAACTCAAGGGCGCTATTTCCTCCCGCTCGTCGGGTTAATTCCTTTAATCTTTTGCCCACTTAAGTCTGAAAAATCCAAAAAACCTTTAAGTGTAGACTATGTCTTTCTCTTCGGGATTTTTATCAATAGCTGTATTCTCGCGATGAAGTTTCTCCATAATTTCTGATATAATATAGAAAAGGAGAATTATGAGCTCAAAAGTTTATTTTACAAGGGAAATTAGTCCGGCTGGTCTCGAGAAGATTTATCGAGCGCTCGGTATTGAACTAACTGGAAAAATCGGCGTTAAAGTCTCGACCGGTGAAAAAGGCGCAAAGGGCTATCTTAAGGCGGATTTAATTGGCCCGTTCGTGAAAAGTTTAAACGGAACGATTCTAGAATGTAATACTGCTTATCCAGGTGCGCGAAACACCGCCTCAGATCACCTTAAAGTTGCCGAGGAGCATGGGTTTATGAGCTTTGCTAATGTCGATATTATGGACGCGGATGGCGAAATAAAGATTCCGGTTAAAAACGGTAAACACTTAAAGTATGACTTAATCGGTAAAAACTGGGATAATTACGATTCTTATATTAACCTTGCGCACGCTAAAGGACACATGATGGGCGGTTTCGGCGCAAACTTAAAAAACCAGTCAATCGGTATCGCTTCAAGAAATGGTAAAGCTTATATCCATTCCGCCGGCCATACTGAAGATCCAGACGCTTGTTGGTCTGACGAGCATGAACAAATTGATTTTATTGAATCTATGGCGGAAGCGGCGACGGCGGTCGCGGACTATGTAAAGTCTCAAGGAAAACAGATTATTTATATTACGGTTATGAACGCGATTTCGACTTCTTGTGACTGCGACGCGAACCAAGATGATCCAGTGATGGAAGATTTAGGTATTGTCGCTTCGCTCGATCCGGTCGCGAATGACCAAGCATTTATCGATATGGTTTGGAACTCGAAAGATTCTGGTGCTGAGAAATTAAAGGAGCGTATTGATTCTCGTCTCGGCCGCGAAATCCTTCCATACGCCGAAAAACTCGGCCTCGGCTCACGCGAATACGAGCTTATCGAAATCTAGGGTTGATTTTTCGAGAAAAATAGAGTATAATAGTTAACGTGCGAGACATTGACTCGCTCGTTGTGGGCTGGTAGCTCAGCTGGTTAGAGCACGGGCCTTTTAAGCCCGGTGTCGAGGGTTCGAGCCCCTCCCAGCTCACCACGAAATTAAAACAGAACCCGAAGGGTTCTTTTTTAATTTCGTAGATGGAGTGGCACGAGAACCCGTAGGGTTCGGACGGCGTAGAAGTCGATAAAAATAAAAAACTTGTTTTTATGTTATAATTAAGCTATGAATACGGCGATTCGCCGCGGGTTGATCGTGGCGCTTGGGTTAGGTTTACAAATCGGCTTCTGGCTATTCGTCTTTTTCTTTCTCGACGAACAGTTCGAGCTAATCTCGGCCTTCCTCGATATAATCGGCGCTTTCGTCGTCCTAAATATTATCCGCGACAGCCGAAAACTCTCGAACGACATCCCCTGGATTATCTTAATTCTCGTCTTTCCGATTTTCGGAACTGTCCTCTTTTTAATCACTAGGTCGAACCTAAAAACGAGCCAGCTTTTTAATAACATTATTAAAGAAGAGAAAAAGAATAAAAATTATCTAGTTCAAGACGAAAAAATCAAAAAAGAAATTAAGCGAGAAAATCTCGACGTCTTAAACTATCTAGTTAATAACACGAATTATCCCGTTACGAAGAATAATAAAGTCATTTATTATGATTTTGGCGAAAAGTTTTATCTAGAATATCTAAAAGAGCTGAAAAAAGCGAAAAAGTTTATCTTTATGGAATATTTCATTATCGACGACGGGAAAATGTGGCGCGGGATTCTGGAGATCTTAAAAGAAAAAGCTAAGGAAGGCGTCGAGGTTCGCTTAATTTATGACGATGTCGGAAGTTTATCGATGCTTCCGGAAAATTTCCCGAAAGTTTTAGGGAAATTCGGTATAAAATGTATCCCGTTTAATAAAATTAGTCCGCTTAAGGGGTTATTCATGAATAATCGCGACCACAGGAAAATGACAATTATCGACGGAAAAGTCGCTTTTTCCGGCGGCCTAAATCTTGCCGACGAATATATTAACGAGGTTAGCCGTTTCGGAACTTGGAAAGATAACGCGATTAAAATCGAGGGCGGAGCGATTTTAAATCTTACAGTTATGTTCTTGAATCTCTGGAACGCGAATTTAAAAACCGACTCTAGCTATGAAAAATATCTTATAAAATCGACCGTAAATACTGAAGACGGACTCGTTCTTCCTTATGGTCTCTCTCCGGTTTATGACGAGCTAATCGGCGAAGATGTTTATATAAACATGATTAACTCCGCTAAAGATTATCTCTATATTATGACGCCATATTTAATCGTTGATACAGATATGGAGAACGCTTTAATTCGCGCCGCGAAGCGCGGTGTCGACGTAAATATCGTCGTCCCCGGAATACCGGATAAAAAACTGGTCTATACTCTGACCACCTCTTTCTTCGAGGTTCTTCATAAAAACGGCGTTAAGATTCATATTTATAAAAAAGGCTTTGTCCACGCAAAAATGTTTGTTGTCGACGATAAACGCGCCGTCGTCGGAACGATCAACCTCGATTATCGTAGTCTCTATCTCCATTTTGAAAACGGCGTTTATCTCGAGAACGTCTCGGAAATTAAGGCTATGAAAAAGGATTTTGAAGATACTTTTAAAGACTGTAAGATTTTAGAAGATAAAGACGTTAAAACCGGTATATTCAAGGCTTCTTGGCAAGCAATTTTAAGGCTCTTCGCGCCACTACTTTAAGGAAAATATGAAATTAGCTTCTTTTTATAAAATGTTATCCGAAATCGCTAAAGAAAACGGCTATAATCTGTCTCGCGTTTTAGATAATGTTTTTGAGCTGAAAAAGGGAAATAAAAAACTTTATTTTAGGGGGCGAAACTTCGGTTTAAACTCGGCTCTCTCTAGCCAGCTCTGTTCGAACAAAGGTCAAACTTATGCTGTTTTAAAGCGTAATAACCTCCCCGTCGTCCCGCATTTCGGGATTTATAATCCAGAAACTTATAATTTCTTCGGAGACCAGAAAAAGCGTAATGAAAAACGAGAAAACGCGGTTATAAAACGCGAGGGCTGGCCGCTCGTTATTAAGCCGGCGGAAGGCTCTTCCGGAATCGGTGTCGAGTTAGTTTCGAGAAAACGTGACTTAAAAAAGTTATTAAAAACTCTCTTTATCCGTAATGACGAGGTCGTTTTATCCCCGTTTCGTGTTATTGAACATGAATATCGCGTAATCGTTTTAAGCGGAAAAGTCGAGCTAATTTTTGATAAAATTAGAACTAGCGACGATTTTAGACATAATCTCTGTCTCGGCGCAAAGTCGAAAGTCTTAACCGAAAAAGACAAGAATTATCAGAAACTCGAAGCTCTCGCGAAACGCGCGACAAAAGCCTTAAAACTCGAGTTTTCTAGCGTCGACATTGTCGAAACTGCGGACTTAGGTCTAGAGATTTTAGAGGTAAATTCTTCCGTTTCCTTAAGTTATTTCGGCGGACAGTCAAAAGAAAACTATCAAATCGCGAAAAATATCTATAAAAAAGCTTTTAAAAAGGCGACTAAATAGGCGCTTCTCTTGAATTTTTCTGAAGAATATGATAAGATAATCTTAAGAGTTTCAAACTAGTTTTTATTGCTGTAAGAAAACTAGTAAAGACAACCCATCCAGTTGTCGAACGGGCGAAGTGTTTAATCTGAACATTTCGCAATTATTAAAGTTAATTAAAGAGGAAAATAAATGCCAACAATCAATCAGTTGATTCGAAAGCCTCGTCATAAGGCGGCAAAAAAGTCGAAAGCTCCGGCTCTTGGCTCGATTGTTAATACTCTTAAAACTAAGTATTACGATCAACCAGCACCTCTAAAACGTGGTGTCTGTATTAAAGTTACTACAAAAACCCCGAAGAAACCGAACTCGGCTCTTCGTAAAGTTGCTCGCGTCCGCTTAACTAACGGACAGGAAGTTTGGGCTTATATCGGTGGCGAAGGTCATAACCTTCAGGAACACGCAGTTGTGCTTGTTCGTGGTGGTCGTGTCCCTGACCTTCCGGGTGTCCGCTACCATATCGTCCGTGGAACCCTTGATCTTCAAGGTGTTCAGGGTCGTAAACAGGGCCGTTCGAAATACGGTGCTAAGAAGGAGGATAAGTAATGCCTAGAAAAACTACTACCTCTCTTGAGAGAAAAGTTAATCCAGATCGTAAATATCAGTCGATTTTAGTCCAAAGATTAATCAATAAATCGATGCTAGACGGTAAAAAACAGGTCGCTGAACGTGCGGTTTATGCTGCTATTGAAGGCGCCGCAAAAGAGCTTAAATCGGAAAATCCGGTCGAGGTTCTTGAAAAAGCTATTGCTAACGTTTCTCCGGACTTCGAGGTTAAATCTCGTCGTGTCGGTGGTGCGAACTACCAGATTCCATTCCCAATTTCGGGACATAGACAGCTTCACTTTGCCTTTTCTTGGCTAGTCCAGTCTGCCCGTGCTCGCTCGGGAATGCCTTACGAGAAGCGCTTACAGGCGGAAATCGTCGATGCTTATAACGAAGCTGGCGCTGCCTTCAAGAAGAAGGAAGATTGCCATCGTATGGCTGAAGCGAACCGCGCCTTCGCTCACTTTGCGAGAGCATAATTCGCGTAAAAACGCAACAAAAATACCCCGCTACAGATTTCGTAGCGGGGTTTTTGAGGAAAAGTTGCGCGCTTTAAGCCTCAAAGTTCTGCTCTTCTGTGTCTGCTTTAAATCTGTTCAGATTCTCGAGCATCGCTCCTGCGACACTAGCTGAACTCGGCGTCGTCGTACTTAGCATGAAGAGATCTGACGTCTCTTCTTCGTCTCCATACCACCAGTTCTTCCGAAGAAACGTCGCTAACCGACGATCGGAGACGAAAGGATTGTTCTTACTATACTTCCTAAGATACGGCGTAAACGGAATCCTCTTGCTTGAAAGACAAGTCTCGAAATACTCGATCAGGAAAACGAAACAAGCAAAGTCGCTCGGCGTCTCCAGCGCGGACAGGTCGAAATACATGTCCATCGACGTCCGAACTGTATATTGAACGACATCATCGCTCATCCGACCATCTTCCGCAATCAGAATCGCTCCTAAAACATAGAGCAACTTCTCCGGCGAAACCGGCGCCGGCTTGTCGAACGTCCCGTCATAATAGCGATACGCTACCTTCTGGGCGTGCTTGATGCTGTCCTTCGCTTTCTTCAAATCGGCTCCAATCATATTGGAAAGCTCCTCGATCTGAAGCGAATCCGGCTGGCATCCGTGTTCGAGCATCTCTGTTACGAACCTCTCCAAAATCTTGATTCCCTCGTCGGCATCTCTTAATGCCTCCGCGGGGACGTGGGGAGTCTGAAACAGAACAGACGTAGTGATAGGCTTTACATGCAACTTGTTCAGGTTAATCTTCATATAACCTTCCTCCTTAATGAAATGTACTAGTCGTAGGGGTTTTAACCCCCCCAGTTCCGTGTGCTTTAGGCTATTTAGCCCTATATCTATATAATAACACGTTTTTCATATTTTTGCAAGTTTAGCTTTTTCGCTTGAAAATACTGCTTATGTTATAATAACTATATGAATAATCATAATATGGAAATGACAGAAGAGGAATTACAAAAACAAATTCCTTTCTTTATGCAATATGGTCTACATGAAGAAGATGCTAAACGCGCGCTAAAATATGCGATCGATCTTGGTCGAGGCATGAAGCTCCTTCGAACTTTCTCTCAAGGAGTAACGATTTTTGGTTCCGCTCGCGTTCCGGAAGATAGTAAATATTATAATCTCGCAAGGAAGCTTGGAAATCTTCTTGCCGAAAACGGACATACCGTGATTACCGGTGGCGGTCCGGGGATTATGGAAGCGGCGAACAGAGGTGCCTTTGAGTATGGCGGACGAAGCGTCGGGCTAAATATCGCTCTCGACCATGAACAATTCCCGAACCCTTATCTAACCGACACAATGACTTTTAGATACTTCTTTACGCGTAAAGTGATGCTTGTGATGGCATCGAAAGCATACGCGCTTTTCCCGGGCGGATTCGGAACCCTTGATGAATTGTCGGAAGTAATGATTTTAATGCAAGAGGATAAAATGCCAAAAATGCCGATTTTTCTAGTCGGGAAGGCTTATTGGAAACCACTTTATCGTTACTGGGAAAAGAAGCTGGTTGCGGAAGGTATGGTTAAGGCTTCAGATTTAAAACTGGTTAAACTGACGGACGATATTAACGATATTGTAAAAGCGGCGAATAAAATCGGTCACGTTAAAGTCGACGAATCAATTTATGACTCCGGCTATAAACATATCTAATTCTTCTCTTATATGTTATAATATAAGATAATGAAGTGTGTAGTTATCGTGCATAATATCCGCTCTCTCTATAACGTCGGCGCTATTTTACGTACCGCCGAAGGCTTTGGCGTGGAGCGCGTGATTTTTAGTGGCTACACCCCTTGTCCTGGTAACCCGACTTATTTACCGCATATAAGAGAAAAAATTAAAGACTCGATTCATAAAACCGCTCTTGGCGCCGAAGACTATCTAAAAACTGAATATACAAATAACGTTAGAGAAGCCTTGGAAGAACTAAAAAGCGAAAAATATCGGATAATCGGTCTTGAAAATAATATTAAAGACCGGCGAAAGAAAAAGCTAAACTCTCCTGAACTACAATCGACTTTGGGAAGAGCCGCAACTTTCGGAAATAAAACCGCGCTCCTCCTCGGGGAGGAAGTAAACGGAATATCAGAAGACCTATATGACCTAATCGACGTTTTCCTTGAAATACCGATGAAAGGAAGAAAAGAAAGCTTTAACGTCTCGGTCGCGACCGGAATCGCACTCTATAAAATATTAGCAGAAGAAAGTTAGGGAGAAATTATGAAAAAATATGATCCAATTAAAATTGAAGAAAAATGGCAGAAAATCTGGGAGGAAAATCAGGAATTTAAGGCGAAAAAGTCTAAAAAATCTGATAAACCGGTCCAGAAAATGTTTCTTGCCGAGATGTTTCCATATCCGTCTGGCGCCGGATTACACGTTGGCCACGTCCGAAACTTTAGTATCGTCGACGCTTTGACTCGCTTTTATACTCAACAACGTCTCGACGTTTTACGCCCGTTCGGCTATGATACTTTTGGCCTTCCGGCGGAAAATTATGCGATTAAAACCGGAATTTCCCCTGAGGTCGCGACTAAACAAAATATCGACAACTTCCGCAAACAGGCAAAGCGCCTTGGCTTTGCGATTGACTGGTCAAGAGAAATTAACACAAGCGATCCGAAATATTATAAATGGACTCAGTGGTGTTTCTTAAAACTCTTTGAAAAAGGCTTAGCTTATCAGAAAGAGAGTTATCAGTGGTGGTGTCCGGTCGATCAGACCGTCCTTGCAAATGAGCAAGTCGAGAATGGACATTGTTGGCGCTGTGGAACTGAGGTCGAGAAGAAGAAAATGAAACAGTGGTTCTTTAAGATTACCGCCTACGCCGACGAGCTTCTCTCCGAAATCGACAGCCTCGATTGGCCAGAAAAAATTAAGACTGCTCAGAAAAACTGGATTGGACGAAGCGAGGGGGCGGAAATTAGCTTTGAGATTGAAAATGATAAAAATCAGTTTATTAAAGTCTTTACTACCCGTCCCGATACGCTCTTTGGCGCAACTTTCCTTGTCCTCGCTCCGGAACATCCGATGATTTCGAAAATTATGAGCGAAGACTGTAAAGAAAAAGTCCTCGACTACTGTAAAACCGCGATTAAAAAATCAGAAATTGAGCGTCAAGAAAATAAAGAGAAAACCGGCGTCTTTACCGGCGCTTACGCGATTAATCCGGCGACCGGAAAGAAAATTCCGATTTGGGTTTCCGATTACGTCTTAATGGGCTATGGCGAGGGCGCGATTATGGCGGTTCCGGCGCATGACGAGCGCGACTTTGAATTTGCGAATAAATTTGACTTACCGGTTATCGAGGTTATCGAAAAACCGGACGACGTAACCGAAAAATGTTATCACGGCGAAGGAAAACTAATTAACTCTGACCGCTTTAATGGTGTTGAATCGACCGACGCAAGAGAGGGAATTGTTAGTTGGCTCGAAGAAATGGGTATCGGCAAAATGAAAGTTACCTATAAAATGCGCGACTGGCTCATTTCTCGTCAGCGTTATTGGGGCTGTCCGATTCCGATTGCTTATGATAAAGACGGAAACCCGCACGCCATCCCAGAATATCAGCTTCCAGTAATCCACCCTGAAGTTGAAGATTATAAACCAGATTCGACCGGTCGTTCCGCTCTCGCAAAAGCGAAAGACTGGCTTAAAGTGACAATCGACGGCGAAGAAATGACTCGTGAAACCGATACGCTCGACGGCTACGCCTGCTCAAGCTGGTATCTCTGGCGCTATGTTTCGCCAGATTGTGAAACCGCTGCTTGGGACCCGGAAGAAATTAAATATTGGGCGCCAACCGACATTTATTGTGGCGGAGACCACGCTGTTGCGCATCTTCTCTATATTCGTTTCTGGTGTAAGTTCTTTGCGGACGAGGGCTATCTTCCGTTTAGAGAACCGATTAAAAGGCTTCTCTATAATGGCTATATTAACGCCCCGGACGGTAAAAAAATGTCTAAGTCTAAGGGAAATGTAATTGATCCGCTCGATGTAATCGATTCTGGCTATGGCGCCGATACCTTAAGAACTTACGAACTCTTTATTGGTCCATATAACGAAGATGCTGCTTGGTCAACGAAGGCTATCGGTGGAGTCTATCGCTTCTTAAATCGCTGTTTTAACCTCGTCTTTAATCCTGAAAAAGAGGCGGACGAAAAAACTAATCTCGTAATTCGAAATAAAACCGCGAAAAAGGTGACCGAAGATATGCATCGCGCCGGCTTTAACACCGCGGTCGCGGCTTTAATGGAATTTGTAAACGAGCTTTATAAAAACGGAGCAAATAGAGAAGATTTAGTTATTCTCTCTAAACTCTTAAAACCGTTCGCTCCGCACCTCGCTTCGGAAATGCTTGAAGAGTTAAAAGCGGACGACGAATGGCCGACTTGGGACGAATCTGCGCTTGTCGCCGACGTCGTCGAGGTCGTTGTCCAAGTTAACGGAAAACTCCGTGCGAAACTCTCCGTTTCGATTGACGATCTTGCCGATACCGATAAACTTACGAGCCTTGCCCTAGCGGAGGAAAACGTCAAAAAATATCTTGTAAACGGCGAGCCGAAAAAAGTTATTATCCCGCCAAAAGCAAAACTAATTAACGTTGTAATTTAGGATTGCACGAGGGGTGGCACCGCCTTGGGGACCCCGCCGCGCGCAGGTAAGCGGATCCAAGCCGATTCGCGGACACGCGAGAGGCTTGGTAAAGCCGCGTCTGAGCACGGCGGGGAACTTTATGGCGGTGACAGGACCCCGCTATTTTTCTTACTTTTTATAAAGCTTATGGTATAATGAAGACATGAACGAAATATATCATATCCCTATTTCTGAGGCGGACGAAGAAGCTCCGTCTCCGGCGAGCGAATGGGATAGTTTGAAAGACGAATTCTCTGACGACGATTTTGTCCGAAAAACACAAGAAATTGCCGAGCGAAATACTTATGATATACCTGAATCTAGACAAGAAAAATCCGAAGCGGAACGTCGATATGAGACGAAAGAAAAAGACTTAATCTATGAGCTAGAACATACCGCTGATAGAGACGCGAGATACCTTTTCGACGCTGGCGACGAATATTCGAAGATTTTTAAACAGTTTCATAACCCGAATGCGAAAAAAGTTGAAGATTCTTTCGATAGTCTAACTAACCTCTCGAAAAATAGTAACCGCGAAGTCCTAGAATCTTTAATGAGCTATGTCGACGCAAGATACCCTTCCCCTTATAAACAGGAAAATCAAGGAGTTTTAACTAATCCGTTCTCGAACGAGCTGGAAAACGGCGCCCGAAAAATTGAAGACCTAAAAGATGATTATCGTCGTGCCGTTTTAAAAGGAAGCGGAATGTCTGCGGATGTGATTGAGGACTTGTCGAAAATCTTTACTGTCGACGGAAGCCAAAACGACTATTATGTCGGAAATACTTTAAGAACGCTCGGAAATAGTCGGGCAGACGCTGAAGTCGCTTTCTCTAACGCTCTAATAGACTATATTGAAGAACCGAGCGAAGATAATAAATCCCGCTTAAGGCGTCTCCAGGGCGACCGTGAAGGTGTTTTAACTAACGGTCTCTTTAATATCGCTGGAACTTTCGACGAAAGTCGAACTCGTTTCGGTTCTAAGCTCTTCGAGCCGACTATCGCTCTCGCGACGCAATTAGTCCGAAATAGCGAAGATCATTTTGATAATCTAATCGACTATATCCAGTTTAAAATTGGCGATTATGCGCCTAAAACTTCAGAAAAAGATAATAAAATCCTCCCCGACGTAGTTTTATATTAGATTTACCCCTTGCAAATCGCTTCAAAAAGTGATATTATAGTCTAAATTACGTATTAAAAAAGGAGCATAAAGTGCCTGAACCTAAAAAACAGAGTAGCCCGAGAAAGACTGGCCTTCGAAGAAGCCATCTTCGCTTGAAGCTTGCTCGCATGGTTAACAAGAAATCTCCGGTCAAGGCTTTCGAGACCGCGAAAAAAACGCCTAATTTAAAGGTAAAAACTAATAAATGCAAAGCTTGTGGTTGTGACTGTAGAAAGTGCGACTGTAAAGATTGTAAGTGTAAAAATTGCAAGAAAAGCGGTAAATAATGGCAAGTAATCGGCACCTAGGCAGAATTATATCGTTACAGAGCTTGTACGAATACGAGTTCCGTATTAAGGCGGGCGACGCCACAGCCGATATAAATACCATTGTCGCAAAAAATATTCAACCCTATTCTAAGGCTCTTGGTGATACCGAGTTTGTTTATGGTCTCGCAAAAGGCGTAGTCGATAATACTCAGAAACTTGACGAAGAACTTCGCCCGCTTGCGCCGGAATGGCCGATCGATACAATCGCTGCGATTGATCGAAACGTCCTCCGAATTGGACTTTACGAACTCGAGAGCAGAAACGTTCCGCCGAAAGTCGCGATTAACGAAGCCGTCGAGTTAGCGAAAGCCTTCGGCTCGGATAATTCGTCGCGCTTTATTAACGGCGTACTTGGAACTGCGTTTAAAGAGCTTGGTTTAGGAGAAGAGGAAGAAAATAAGAATGACAAGTCCAAAGAACCGAAGGACGCCGACGCGAAAGTCGACTCCGACGAGAAGGCAGACGCGTAAGGTTCCCGAAGCCCTGCCTGAAAAATTTGACGAGTCATCTAATTCTAAAATCCATCGAGGAACTTTTCATCGAAAACCGGCGATTCAAGAAATCGTCCGCGAGCCAACCTCTGGCGGTATCGTCTTTCGGATTACCCCTGACGGCAAAGATATTGAGATTTTATTGATTCAAGATTCTAAAAACCGTTGGACTATTCCTAAAGGACATATCGAACAGGGAGAAACCGCTAAAATGACCGCGATTCGCGAAATTGGCGAAGAGGCCGGTCTACAGCATATCCAAGTTTTAACTTGGCTCGGAAAAATCCATTTTAAATATCGTAGGCTAGATAAACTAGTCCTTATGACGACTCAAGTCTATCTCGTCCGCGCAATCGATAAAAGCGAAACCCCGACGAAAGAAAAATGGATGAACGGAATTAGATGGTTCAAGTTTAACGACGCGTTAAACGCGATTGAATATGAAGATATTGAAAAACTAATGCTGATTGCGAAGAAAAAAATTCGCGCAGGAGATTTTTAATTATGAACGAAGGCTTAAATCCGGCGGAGTTCGGAATCTCAATTGAGAGAATAAAAAAACAGATTAACGTTTTAGGCGACGCCAAAGACGACAACCGTCCGAAAGAGGTTTTTTCTGAAGAGACTCTCAAGGAATATCAAGATTTTGCAAAAGAACATCTCGGTTTTGAGTTTAGAGATATTACCCTTTTTATTACCGCTTTAACTCACCGTAGTTATGTTAATGAACATCGTAAGGTTAATATCGAACATAACGAACGCCTCGAGTTTCTCGGCGACGCGATTTTAGAGCTCGTGACTTCTGATTTTATCTTCCGTCATTTTAACGAACATGAGGGGATTATGACCGCTTGGCGCTCGGCTTTAGTCCGAACGGAGTCTATCGCCGCAGCTAGCGAAGAAATCGGCTATGTCCACTTAATTCGCCTCTCGAAAGGCGAACAGAGTGGAAAAAACGGCGAGCGCTCCCATCAATCTATTGTTGCGGACTGTTTTGAAGCGGTTACCGGCGCGATTTATGTCGATCAGGGTTATGAAGCCGCGAAAAGACATATTTATAAATATATCCTCTCAAAGACTGAAAAGATGGTCGAAGAGGAATCTTGGCGCGATCCGAAGTCTTATCTTCAAGAGCTAACACAGAAAACTGAGATGGTTATTCCGGTCTATCGCACGGTTAGCGAAGAAGGCCCAGATCATAATAGATTTTATACTGTTGTTGTTCAAGTCGGTAAGACGGTTCGGGGCGAAGGCTCCGGCCATTCGAAGCAAGAGGCGCAAACTCTCGCTGCAAAAGAAGCGATTCGCTATTATAAGTCGCTGAAGAACCTTGATCAAATCGACAACGGAAGGCTTTCGCCTAAAAGTCTATAAAAGCGAGGGGTGGCGCCGCCTTTTGTAGAAAAAGTAAGTTTCCTAGTTTTCGAGGACCTGCCGGAGCTCAGCTAGCGTTCGCCCCTTGGGACGCGTGAGCGAAGCTCAGGCAGAGGAGGCTCCGCCCGTGAAGACGGGCCGGAGAACTCCGTAGTCCGAGAAAATTAGGAACTTACTTTTTTACCGGACAAAACCCCGCTTGTATTATATAATACTTGCTTTTTTAAGCCGTTTATGCTATAATATAAGTAAGTGATTTAGCTATTCTACCAGGGGAGGTGGTAAAATGGCAAGCAAGTTAAAAAATAGTAGCATTCCTGGTCAACTGTATATAAATCTAAACGGTGAGAAGGAGCTTTATAAAGAAGAAAAGATTCAGATCTGTAAACCTTATCAGTCAAGGCGCTATTGGGAAAAATTAAAGGAGTTTCTTGATAAATCCGGAAAGTTTTCCCAGACATGGCACCTTTATTTAGCTCTTCGGGACACTCCCGAGCCGAAAGACTTTGAAGATAACCCTGAGAAGGAACTCGCCTATAATTATCATATCTATCTTATGACCGATAAGCATGGCTGTAATAACCAAGACGAGCTCTTTAGTAAGGCGGCGAAAGAATGGGACGAATATCGAGACTCTTTCGAAGCTCTCAAAAAAGCCGCTATCGAGGCGAATGTCGATCCGAGAATTACGGAAGGATACAAGAAGACCTTTATGAGCGCCTTTGCTCGCGAAGACTGGGACGGCCCCTGTCGCCGCGAGTTCTATCGCAATAAGTTTGTAAAGAAAGCGCTCTTGAAGTTTAAGAAAAATCCTTACGGCTATGTTGAGCCGATAAATATAAGGGAGATGGAAAAAGCTTTCGCAGAAAACGAAAGCTATAAAGTAAACTTCAAGAAAAAGCGCGAAAAGGCGAAAGCGCGCGACCGAAATAACCGCGCCGCTCGAATGAATCCAAAGAACAAAGGACCTAGCTAAATCACTTATATAGCCTCAGAAATCTCTGGGGCTTTTCTCTTGAATTTTTATTAAGAATATGATATTATGATTAAAGTTAATTAATTTTAAGGAGAAACCATGCTTGCGATTAGAATGCAGCGTAATGGCCGAACACATTTACCTGTGTATCGGATAGTCGTCCAAGAATCGCAACGTCACCCTCTTTCGGGACGCGTTGTGGCTGAGGTCGGCAATTATAACCCCCACACTAAAAATACCGTCCTTGATAAGGAAAAGGTTGAGTTTTATCTTAAAAATGGCGCAAAACCGAGTACTCGCGTTGCGCGCGTTCTTAAGGAAAACGGCGTAAAACTCCCGTCTTGGGTTAAAGATGCTCCGGTTAAACATGCCAAAGCAAAACACGCCGATAAGCTCCGTAAGAATCAGCCAAAGGAAGAAGAAGCTCCGGCGGAAGCCCCTGCTGAAACTCCTGCGGAGGCTTAATATAAAAAATCTCGCAATTTCGCGAGATTTTTTAATGGTTATGATATAATAAAATTAGATTAAAAACTAAAAATTTGGAGATCCAGACATGGCAACAATTGACCAGCAATTCGTAGAATATATCGTAAAAACCCTCGTAAACAATCCAGACAAAGTAGATATTGAACGTAAAATCGACGAAAAAGGTGTCCTTTTAAGCCTTAGTGTTGATCCGGAAGATGTCGGAAGAGTTATCGGCCGTCGCGGCGCTACCGCACAAAGTATCCGCACGCTTCTCCGAGCTCTCGGAACTAAAAATGATGCTCGCTATAATCTTAAAATCGTTAATACCGACGGAGACCGCGTCGGAACAATTTCGAGCGACGATAGCGAAAATGACTATGAACATACCGAGCCGACCGCGGTAAGAACCGTTGCTGACGAAGAAATCGACGGAATCGAAGAGCCGACAAGTGATCTTGCCGAGAAAACTCGCGCCGACCTCGCCGATTTAGATGACTTAGATATTTAATTTGTTGTAAAATTTACCTAAATTTTATCCACATCTGAAACAGAGGTAGAAAGCTTAAGTGTTGTAAAAAATACTTAAAAAATCTTCAAAAAACCTATTGACTTTAAAAAGCCTACGCTTTATACTTTATATAAGTTCTAAATGATATAAGTTAAACTAAACTGCGAGCTTAACTTATACAATAATAAGTTGAGAGCTTATATGACTAAAAACGCGCCTTGCTAGCGTGAGAGACTAGCGAAAAAGGCGCCTTTTTGGTTTTTTCTATTGCAAATTTTTTAAAAATAATGTAAGATAGAAACAGAAGTAGTTTGTTTTGATTTTTTGTGGAGCGGGGTGCTCTGGCGACGGCACTCTGTAAAATCGAAACAGTATCTTTAAGTAGCCAAAGATATCAAACTAAATAACTTAATTAAACAGGGGTAAAAGTGACTGATAAAACCACTAATAAAGTCGGTTCTCGCGTCTTTTTTACAGAGGGCGATGAGCTTCCGATTCCTGATTTAACGACTCACCAGAAGGATTCTTTTGAAGACTTCGTTAAATCTGGCCTCAGAGAGGTCTTTACTGAACTAAACCCGATTGACGACTATACCGGGCAAAAGTTCTCCCTTAGCTTCCGCGACTATGAGTTCAAGGAACCGAAAATGACGGTCGAAGAAGCTAAATATAATATGACGACCTATGAAGCTCCGCTTCACGTTAAGGTCGAACTCTTAAATAAGGTAACTGGCGAGAAAAAAGAACAAGATATTTACTTCGGTGATTATCCTTGGATGACCGACCGCGCAACCTTTATTATTAACGGGACTGAGCGTGTTGTCGTTTCCCAGTTAATCCGTTCGGCGGGCGTTTTCTTCAACGCTGAAAACGTTAACGGTAAAAATTATTATGGCGCAAAGGTTATTCCGGGACGCGGTGCTTGGCTCGAGTTCGAGACTGCGGTCTCTGGCGGAATCTTCGTTAAAATCGACCGTCGCCGTAAAATTCCGGTAACGACTTTCCTTCGTGCTCTCGGTATGAAAGAGGACGAAATTAAGAAAAACTTCGAGAAAGTCGATAACGGTCCAGTTAAATATATTGAAGATACCTTCTCGAAAGATACTTCGAGCTCTCAAGCGACGGCGCTTCTTGAGGTTTATCGCCGTCTCCGTCCGGGCGATCTCGCTACGGTCGAGAACGCAAAATCAATGGTCGAGAGAACCTTCTTCGATTATAAGCGCTACGATTATTCTATGGTCGGTCGCTTTAAGATGAATCAGAGGCTCGGTTTCGATACTCCGAACGATTCGAAACACCGAACTCTTCAGATGCAGGATCTTATCGCGATTATTAGCGAAATTATCCGCTTAAATAATACTCAAGAACCGGCAGACGATATTGACTCGCTCGCGAACCGCCGTGTTAAACTCGTCGGCGAACTCGTCCAGAGACAATTCCGTCTCGGTATGCTTCGCTTACAGCGAAATATCCTCGACCGTATGTCGATGGCTAATCCGGAAGAAGTTACTCCGAGCCAGCTCTTAAATCCGCGTCCGGTTACGGCGGCAGTAAAAGAGTTCTTCTCTACGTCCCAGCTTTCACAGCTCATGGACGAAACTAACCCGTTCTCTGAGCTTGCGCATAAGCGCCGTCTAAGCTCGATGGGACCTGGTGGTCTAACGAGGGAACGCGCCGGCTTCGATGTCCGCGATGCTCACCCTACTCACTACGGTCGTATCTGTACCGTTGAGACTCCAGAAGGTGGAAACGTCGGTCTCGTTCTTAATCTTGCGACTTACGCAAGAATTAACGAATATGGCTTTATCGAAGCACCTTATCGCGTCGTTAAAAACGGTAAAGTTACTGACGAAGTCGTCTATGTCGACGCCGCTCAAGAAGAGAATATGATTATCGCGGATACATCCGTTAAGCTCGATAAAAACGGTAAATTCGTTGACGAATGGGTTTCTGCTCGTGTTCACGGACAGCCGGCTCAAGTCGAGTCTTCTCGTGTTACTCATATCGACGCCGCTCATAAAGAAATTCTCGGCGTCTCCGCTTCCTTAATTCCGTTTGTTGAGAAAAACCGTGTTGACCGCTCGCTCATGGCTTGCGCGATGCAGAAACAGGCTGTGCCTCTACTCCACACTGAGGCTCCGACGGTTGGAACCGGAATTGAAAAAGAAGTCGCTAAAAATACTTCCCAGCTTATTATGGCTGAAGCTAAAGGAACCGTTATTAAAGCCGATGGCGAATCTGTTATCGTTAAATATGACGGAAAACTTGGCGAAAAAGAATATAAAGTTAACCACTTTGAGAAAACTAACGACGACCGTTGTTATAACCAGAGAACCGTTGTTTCGCGCGGACAAAAAGTCTCAGCGGGCGACGCTCTAATCGAAGGTGCTTCGATTAATAACGGCGAACTTGCGCTCGGACAGAACCTCGTTGTCGCCTTTATGCCTTGGCGTGGTTATAACATGGATGACGCAATCGTTATCTCTAGAAGACTCGTCGAAGACGATAGTTTAACTTCGATTAACATTAAAGATTTCGACGTTGAAGTTCGTGAAACTAAACTCGGACCGGAACAGGTTACAAGAGATATTCCTAACGTTTCTGAACACGCCTTAAGACATCTCGGCGAAGACGGTATCGTTACCGTTGGTTCTGAAGTTTCCGCGGGCGATATTCTCGTCGGAAAAATTACCCCGAAAGGCGAACAAGAATTAAGTTCTGAGGAAAGACTCCTCCGCGCTATCTTCGGCGAAAAAGCTAAAGACGTTCGCGATACTTCGGTTCGTATGAACGGAAGCTCTAGCGGTAAGGTCGTTGGCGTTCGTGTCTATACTCGCGAACAGGGCCACGAGCTTAAAGCTGGCGTAATTATGCAGATTAAAATCTTTGTCGCTGAAATGAGAAAGATTCAAGTCGGCGATAAGCTCTCTGGTCGTCACGGTAACAAAGGTGTCGTCTCGAGAATCCTTCCGGTTGAAGATATGCCGTTCATGGAAGACGGAACTCCGATTGACGTTGTTCTTTCTCCGATGGGCGTCCCGAGCCGTATGAACCTCGGACAGCTCTTTGAAATCCACCTCGGTATGGCGGCAAGAGCCTTAGGATATGAAGTCGCCACCCCTTCCTTTAACGGTGTCGCGGACGAAACTATCTCTGACGAGCTCGAAAAAGCCGGCTTCGATCGAAACGGCCGTGTCCAGCTCTATGATGGTCTTACTGGCGAACCGTTTAACGAAAAGACTTCGGTCGGCGTTATGCACATGATTAAACTTCACCACATGGTTGAAGATAAGATTCACGCTCGTTCGACTGGTCCTTACACCATGGTTACTCAACAGCCTCTCGGCGGTAAGGCGCAGAACGGTGGTCAGCGTTTCGGAGAAATGGAGGTTTGGGCGCTCGAGGCTTATGGTGCCGCTTCTACTCTCCAAGAGATGCTAACAATTAAGTCTGATGATGTCTATGGACGTGCGAAGGCTTATGAGTCGATTATTAAACATGAGCCGATTGAAGGTCCAAAGCTTCCTGAAGGCTTTAACGTCCTCGTTAAAGAGCTTCAAGGTCTTGGTCTTAAAGTTGATCTCTTAGATCACGGCGAATCGGCAGATGCTGACTCTGTAATTGAACAGACTTCTCGCGAAATTGAGAAAGCTCAAGACGATAAATTAATTTATAACAAGAATAAGCCTGAAGAGGGAAATGATACGATTGATTTAACCGAAGAAGAATCACGCGAAGCCCTCGACAGCGAAGGAATAACAATAACCGACGAAGATGGCGAAGAAATTGAAGAGCCGACTGACGAAGAGTTAGAAAGCGAAGATGGAACCGTCGACTTCGGCGATGAGGAGGAGCTATAATATGGCTTGGATGGATAATTATATTTCGGCCTCGGACTTCGATTCAATTCGCCTTAGCGTCGCTAGCCCAGAAGATATTTTAAGCTGGAGCTATGGTGAAGTTACAAAACCGGAGACGATTAACTACCGAACTCAAAAACCTGAGCGTGATGGTCTTTTCTGTGAACGTATCTTCGGTCCAGTAAAAGACATTAACCCTCACGATTCTAAACTTAAAGGTGTTCGTTCTCGCGAAGCCGCAGTCGATAAAGACGGTAATCTCGTTACGAAGTCGATTGTTCGTCGCGAGCGTATGGGACACATTAAACTTGCAGCGCCAGTTGCGCACGTCTGGTTTATGCGCGGAACTCCGTCTGCAATCTCTCTACTTCTTGACTTAACCGTTAAGAATATCGAGAAAGTTGTTTATTTCGCTTCTTATCTTATCGTAGATGCGAAAGACGACGAAATCGCGACTACTTTAAATGATTTAACCGCTCAGCATGAAGCTGCTCTCTCGGCGATTAAAATTCGCTATGAAGAAGAGGCTAAAGCTGAAGGCGCAAACGCTAAAGAGCTCGCTGAAAAAGAGGCTAAAGAGACTGAAGAACTCGAAGTTGAATATCAGAACAATAAATCTATTCTCGAAGGTCTCAAAAAAGGTGCAACTATCTCTGAGGTTGATTTTAGAAATCTTCCTGAAGAATATGAAGAGTTTATTACCGCGGAGATGGGCGCTGGCGCGATTAAGAAAATGCTCGACGAAATTGACGTCGATCAGATGATTGAAAGCTTAGCTAAAGAAGCTGAAGAGGCTAAAGGCCAAAGAGAACGTAAAATCGTTAAGCGCCTTAAACTTGTCGAAGGTATGAAAGCGGCAGGAATTAAGCCTTCTGACCTAATCTTAACTGTTATTCCGGTTATCCCTCCGGATCTTCGCCCAATGATTGCTCTTCCAGGCGGTCGTTTCGCGACTTCGGACTTAAACGACCTCTATCGTCGTGTTATTAACCGTAATAACCGCCTTAAAAAGCTATTAGATCTTAACGCCCCAGAAGTTATCGTTCATAACGAGATGCGTATGCTTCAAGAGGCGGTCGATGCTCTTATCGACAATAACGCTTCTCATGGTCGCGCTGCGAACTCTCAGAACGGTCGTAGGAAACTTAAATCCCTCTCTGACCTTCTTAAAGGTAAACAGGGACGCTTCCGCCAGAACCTTCTCGGTAAACGTGTCGACTATTCTGGTCGTTCGGTTATCGTTGTCGGTCCAGATTTGAAGCTTAACGAATGTGGTCTTCCGAAACAGATGGCGCTCGAGCTCTTTAAGCCGTTCGTTGTCTCTTGGCTCATTTCTAATGAACACGCGACAAACCCTCGTATCGCTTCAAGAATGATTGAAGCTGGCGAATCGGTTGTTTGGGATGCGCTCGACGAAGTAATTAAAGGCCGTTACGTCCTCTTAAACCGTGCTCCGTCTCTTCACCGTCTCTCGATTCAAGCGTTCCAGCCAAAGCTTATCGACGGTAAAGCTATCCAGCTTCATCCGCTCGTCGCTTCAGGCTTTAACGCGGACTATGATGGTGACCAGATGGCGGTTCACCTTCCGCTTTCCGACGAGGCGCAAGCCGAGGCTCGCGAACTTATGTCTGCTGGTAAAAACTTACTTAAGCCGGCTGATGGTGCACCTGTTCTCGCTATTTATCAGGACGTTGTTCTCGGTATCTATTATCTAACCTATGATAAACCAGGAACCGATACTGAAAACGTTAAAGCCTACTCTTCGATTTATGAAGCAGAAATGGCTTATGATAACGGCGATATCGCACTCCAGACTCCGATTCGCGTCTTCGCGAAAAAAGAGATTCGAAATACAACTCTCGGTCGTGTTATCTTTAACGAGATTCTCCCTGAAG
Organism: Candidatus Saccharimonadota bacterium; assembly: GCA_017406985.1. Classification (GTDB taxonomy): domain Bacteria; phylum Patescibacteriota; class Saccharimonadia; order Saccharimonadales; family Saccharimonadaceae; genus Nanosyncoccus. Next base: position 89,086 of record JAFQXL010000004.1, on the reverse strand, counting down.
ATTATCCGTTCGATAATAATGTCCAGACTAGCAAACAACTTAAGAAGGTTATGGCGAACATCTTCGATAACTATGGTCCAGAAGTTACCGTTAAAACCGCTGATGCTCTCAAGAATCTTGCGTTCGAATATGAAACGGTTGCGTCTGTCTCTACCTGTAAAGACGACTACCCGACTTATCCAGAAATTCAAGATTTCATCGCCGAAGGCGACTCGAAAACTGCTCTTATTCAGGATCAGTTTAACCAAGGTCTCGTTACTGAAGAAGAACGTCAGAAACTTACAATCGCTAACTGGCGTGATATCGATAAGAAGATTTCCGACTTCCTTAAGGACAAGTTATCTACTCTCGATACCGACATCGCGGTTATGACAAATTCTGGTGCTCGTGGTTCCGTCAGCAACATTAAGCTCGCTTCGGCAGAAATCGGTATCATGGTCGATATTAACAACAACGAAATCGAGCTTCCGGTTAAGAGTTCTTATAAACAAGGTCTTAACACTCTCGAATCCTTCATTGCGACTCGAGGCGCTCGTCAGGGACAGGTTTCGACCGCTCTCCGTACTGCGGACTCTGGTTATCTAACCCGTCGTCTCGTTGATGTCGCTCAAGATGTCTTTACGACCGACGAAGAAGCTGAAGATCCAGGCTTTACCGTGATTAAGAGTGAAGTTAGAGATGCCGGCGTCGAATTTAGCGCTTGGATTTCGGGCCGCTTTACTGCCGCTCCTATCCCAGGCTATCTCGAAGCTGACGAACTAATTACTCCTGAAATCGCAGCTCAGCTCGACGAAGACGATAATATCGAATCTGTTAAAATCCAGTCGATTCTTACGACTAAGGCCGTTAATGGTATCCCTCGTAAGGCTTACGGAATCGACATGTCGACTCGTTCGCTCGTCGCCGCAAATCAGCCGGTCGGCGTTATCGCGGCACAGTCGCTCGGCGAACCGGGTACCCAGCTTACCCTCGATACGAAACACGGTTCTGGTGTTGCGGGTTCTGGTGCGATTGCTCGCGGTCTTCCGCGTGTTGAGGAGCTTCTCGAGGCTAGAAATCCGAAAGGTCAGGCTTGGATTTCGACTATCGACGGAACCTGCGAAGTCTGGGAAGACGGTAATCACTACGTCGTCCAAATTACTCCGCTCGCTGGTAAAACCGAAAAAGTTATGCTTGAAGGTCGTCGCGCGAAGGTTAAAGACGGCGCTAAAGTTAAAGCTGGCGATGTTATCGCTTCGAAGAATAAAGGCGTCGAGCCAATCGTCGCAAGCTTCGACGGAATTGCTCAGCTCGTTGAGGGCGGAATCGTCCTTACTGCCGATGCTGGCTCTCCAGTTAAGATTGAAATCCCGGTCGAAGCAGAAATGCTCGTTAAATCTGGCGATACTGTCTCCGCTGGTGATCGCTTAACTACTGGTTCTCTTAACCTTCAAGATCAGCTTAAATATAAAGGCGCAGAAGAAACTGCTCGTTATATTATGAACGACGTCCTCGCGGTCTATGCCGCTCAGGGTCACGAAATCTCGGCGAAACACCTTGAGATTATCGTCCGCCAGATGTTCTCGCGCGTCGTAATCGACGAAGAAGGCGATTCAAACTTTGTCGTTGGCGACATTGTTTCTAACGCTGCGGTCGTCGCTGAAAACGAAGAACTCGCGAAAAAGAAGAAAGCTCCGGCGAAATATACTCAGCTTCTTCTCGGTATTACGAAAGTCTCAATTTGGAGCGACTCGTTCCTCTCGGCGGCTTCCTTCCAGGATACAACTCGCGTTCTTATTAACGCTTCGATTAACGGACGCGTCGATAAGCTCCACGGTCTAAAGGAAAACGTCATTATCGGACGTAAGATTCCGGTAGGAACAGGTAAAGACCCAATCCCGGCGGAAGATCCGGCTGAAGTTCAGGCGAGATTAGATGCTAGAGAAGAAGGCGTCTCTGAGGAAGAAATTGCCGAAGAGGTTAAAGAAGCCTAAAACATAAAAATAAGGGGTTAGCCGAAAGACTAGCCCCTTTTTGTAGAAATTAAAGAACTAAGTTGGATTTGTTGAAAGACTTTTCAAGAAGCGAGAATAGCAATGGTTTTAATCAATGGTATACATCGCACCTTGGCTTGTTTTTATCATCTGATAGACGCAATAACAAACCATTCCGCGGTCCATTTGGCTTTTCGAAATATCGTTCCAGCTCAGCTTATAGCCAAGCTGTTTCGCCGCTTTTGCGGTTAGGTTACAGAAATATTTCTGTGTAACCGGCGCTTTCGAAGAGCCAACTTTCATTGAGAGTTCCGAGCCGTAACCGTTTTTTAATATCTGGCGTAACTCTTTTTTCGTCATAATCTTGTCGGGATAGAACTTCTTGCCTTTCTTAGCAACTTTCTTCAGTAAGCCGTGCTTCGCGCACCAGTTTACATACTTGCCATAGCGCGAACCTTTAACGTCGGAGAAATAATTAGTCTTTCCGAGTTTTAAGTATTTCGCGCCCTTGTTGTAGCGGGCATCTTCGTCCTCATCCCAGTCCCAATCGTCGTCATCCGCGTCGTTCCAGTATCTTTCATACTGAGTCGTTGAAGCGAAGACCGTTAGGCTTGGAAAAACGCTCATAAGAGTGAGCGCGACGACAAGTGCCATGGTTAACAGGTTACCTCTTCTTTTGAAATAGTTTCTTTTCATACGAAACCTCCTTCTGTGATGTGCCATACCGAAAAAACCACCTCGGTATCGAGTTACTAATTCCATTATAACATATTTTAAGCTTTTTGTAAAGATAAGCTAATTTTACCCCTTGTAAAATCTTAAAATCTGTAGTATAATCATTAAGTATAGTTTATCAAGGTGACATTTGAGTGACTAGACAAGAGGAAAAGCCCTACGGCTCCTACTGTATTTTTCTCTAAAATAACAGAGAAAAAAGGCCAAACAGCGAATCGTAGCGGAACTCTCCAAATTGTCTAGGTATAAGAGTGTCTCCATAAAGGAAAGGATAAGATGAAAGTTATCATCGGCACCAAAGTTGGTATGACCCAGATCATCGGCGAAGATGGCTTAGTTACTCCTGTAACTATCCTCCAAGCTGGCCCGATTACAGCGACTCAGATTAAAACTGTCGAAAAAGACGGTTATAACGCTGTTCAATTCGGTTACGGTCAGGGTAAGAATCTGAGCAAGTCGGTTACTGGCCACGTCAAAACGGCTAGTGTCACTCCTAAAATCTTAAAGGAATTTCGTACGGATTCCGAAACCGAAATGAAAGTCGGCGACAGTATCTCTGTCGAGGCGTTCGAAATCGGCGACAAGGTTACGGTTACTGGCACAAGCAAGGGTAAAGGCTTCGCCGGTACCGTTAAACGCTGGAACTTCGAAGAGTCCAGAAATACCCACGGCTTCAAGGGGAACATTCGTCGCGTCGGTTCGATCGGCTCGATGTATCCACAAAAAGTCTTCAAGGGTAAAAAGATGCCAGGTCGCATGGGCCACGATCAGGTTACTGTTAAAAACCTCGTCGTCGCTTATATCGACAAGGAAAATAACATTCTCGGTCTTAAAGGCGCAGTCCCTGGACCGAAAAAAGGTATTGTAACTGTGGAGGGAAAGGAGTAATATGGCAGATTTAAATCCAGATATCTTCGATCTCGAAGTTACAAATCACGAATTAATTAAAGTCGCTTACGATAGCTATCTTGCTAACTCCCGTAGCTCTCACGCTAAAACTCTAAAGCGTGGCGAAGTCCGCGGTGGTGGTAAGAAACCTTGGAAACAGAAAGGAACCGGTCGCGCTCGTTTCGGCTCGACAAGAAACCCTATCTGGCGCCATGGTGGTGTCGCTGGCGGTCGTTCTGGCGAAGAGAACTTTACAAAGAATCTCGCTAGAAACGCTAAGAAAGTCGCAGTACAGCAGGCTCTCTCCCTCAAGAATAAAGATAAAGCAATTATCGTTCTTGACAGTTCTGAAAAACTTAAAGGTAAAACGAAAGATGCAGTCGCTATTTTAAAGAAACATGACCTTGAGAATAAAAACGTTCTCGCCGTCTGTCACGAGAAAACCGACGAAATCCTTCGCTCGACTAATAACCTTCCTAATGTTAAACTCGTTCGTGGAACTTATCTCAACGTCTTCGACATTATGAATGCTGATGCTATCGTCTTCGGCGGAGAAGGTTTGAAAGATACTGAGAGCTGGTTGCTCGGAAAGGAGAACAAATAATGTTAGTTATCCCTCGCGCAACTGAAAAAACTTATGGGCAGCAGGCAAAAAACACGTATGTCTTCTACGTTCCGGAAAATGGCTCGAAACAAGCTATCAGAAAAGCCGTCGAGGAACAATTCAATGTCACCGTTAAAGATATTCGCGTCTTAACCCGTAAGGGTAAATCTATCCGCTATTCTAAGGGTAAACATGCTTATCCAGGAACAACTTTCCGTCGTGATAAGAAATTAGCTTACGTTACTCTTAAAGATGGAGATAAAATCAAAGTCTTCGACGACTCAAACGAGGGAGAGGAGAAGAGCTCGAAGAGTTCTTCGTCTCGAACGAGAGCAGAGGCGTCTGATTCGAAGAATCAGAAGAAGAAAGAAACTAAAGAAACTAAGAAAACTGAGAAGAAAGGAGAGAAGTAATGGCAATTAAAGCATATCGCCCAACCACTCCTGCTCAGCGTCAAAAGACGACTCAGGATTTCGATCAAATTACAACTAAAAAACCTCTTAAGTCTTTACTTAAGGCTAAGAAACAGAACGCTGGTAAGAACAACCAAGGTCGTATTACCGTTCGCCATCGTGGCGGCGGCGTAAAACGCCACTATCGTCTTCTTACTCATAATCTCCCGAAGAACTTAAAGTTAACTGTCGAAGAGATTGAATATGATCCAAACCGAAGCGCTCGAATCGCTCGCGTTAAAGATCAGAACGGTGTTTATTATTACATTCTCGCTAATACCGAGATGGTAAAAGGTTCAAAGATTGAAACTGGCGACGAAGCTCCAGTTGAAACTTCGAATCGTCTTCCGCTCGCTCAGATTCCGGTCGGTACAGTCGTTTATGCGATTGAACTTACTCCGGGCCGTGGCGCGCAGATGGTTCGCTCCGCTGGCGCAAGCGCACAGTTAATGGCTAAAGAAGATGGCTACGCTACTCTTCGTATGCCTTCTGGCGAAGTTCGTAAAGTTCTCGAAACTTGCGAAGCTAGTATCGGAACTGTTTCGAATATCCAACATCAGAACGTTAAAAAGGGTGCTGCTGGTCGTAATCGCCGTAAAGGTATTCGCCCGACAGTCCGTGGTGTCGTTATGAACGCAACAGATCACCCACACGGTGGTGGTGACGGTGGTCGTCACGGTTCAGGTAAGGCTCCGCGAACTCCTTGGGGACAGTTAACCCTTGGTTACCGTACTCGCCATAATAAGAAAACTAATAAAATGATCGTGCGTAGTCGACACGAAGGAAAGAGGAAATAATCTATGAGTAGAAGTCTCAAAAAAGGCCCGTTTGTAGATTACAAACTTGAGAAGAAAATCAAGGCTCTCTCGCTCGAAGATCGTACTATTGTGAAAACATGGGCGCGTAACTCGGCAATTTCTCCAGAAATGGTCGGACGCACCATCGCCGTTCATAACGGTCGCAAACACATTCCGGTTCTTATCTCGGAAAACATGGTCGGTCATAAACTCGGCGAGTTTGCCCCAACTAGGACGTTTAGACGTCACGGCGGTAAAAAAGCCGCTGAAGCTGCCGCAGCAAAAGGAGGTACCGCATAATGGCTACTAAATTTGCTCATGCATATATTAAAGGAATCGACGTTATGCCGAGAAAAACTAGCATCGTTGCTAGCCTCGCTCGCGACCGTTACGTCGCTGACGCTCTCGTCATTTTGGAGAATACGCCTCGCCGTGCTGCTCGCCCGGTTAAAAAGGCGATCGAATCCGCTAAAGCAAATCTTTTAAACTCTGGCGCTTCGATTGATCCAAAGACAATCCGCGTTGCTCGTATCTCGGTTACCGCCGGAACTCGTATTCGTCGTTATGTTCCAGCTTCGCGTGGTCGCGCTTTACCTTTCGAAAAAGTTTCTAGCAACATCTTTGTCGAAGTTGCTGGAGAAGAGAAAGCTAAAAAAGCTACTACGAAAAAAGCTGAGAAGGAGGAGAAGTAATGGGACAGAAAGTTAATCCATTATCTTATCGTCTTCAGGTTAGTAAAGATTGGTCTTCGAAGTGGTTTACTAAGAAAACCGATTTTAGAAAATGGTTAGTTGAAGATATTAAGATTCGCGAGACAATTGAAGAACGCTTCAAGGCTCGCCCAACTATCGCAAAAATCAATATCGAGCGTACTGATAACCTTACAACCGTCACAATCCAGACCGCAAAGGCTGGCGCGGTAATCGGAAAACAGGGCGCCGGTATTAACGAATTAAAGAAAGAACTTGAGAAATTCGTCTCTCAGCCAATTCGTCTTAATGTTGAAGAGGTTAAGAAACCAGAACTTTCCGCTAAACTCGTTGCCGAGAATATCGGTTTTCAGCTCGGAAAGCGTATGAACTTCCGTCGCGCGGTTAAAATGGCTTGCCAGTCTACAATGGCTGCCGGCGCTAAAGGTGTTCGTATCGAAGTTGCTGGTCGTCTTAACGGCGCAGAGATGTCTCGTCGCGAAAAGTTTATTGAAGGCTCCGTCCCTCTACATACTCTTCGTGCTGATATCGATTTCTACTGCCATCACGCACCTACAATCGCAGGTATCGTCGGCGTGAAGGTTTGGATCTATAAAGGGGAGAAACACTAATGGCTATTCTACTTCCAAAGAAAACCGCTCACCGTAAGGTCCGCAAAGGTAAAAACGAAGGCGTTGCTACCCGCTGTAATTATGTCGCTTTCGGCGATTATGGTCTAATGTCGCTTGATAACGAACGCATTAACTCGAAACAAATCGAGGCTGCTCGTCAAGCCATTACCCGTTATGTTAAGCGTGGTGGTAAAATCTGGATTCGTATTTTCCCGCACACCCCTGTTACCAAGAAACCTCTTGATGTTAAGATGGGTAGTGGTAAAGGCGAACCGCAGTTCTTCGTCGCTAAAGTTAAAGCTGGAACGATTATGTTCGAAATCGCGGACGTAACCGAAGAACAGGCTAAAGAAGCTCTTCGTCTAGCATCACACAAACTTCCAGTTCGCTGTAAAATCGTTAAGAGAGAGGAGTTCTAATTATGGCAGATAAAAAAGCTACAAAGAAAGCTCCGAAAGCCGACATGAGCAAGAAGACTGTCACTGAATTAAAAGCTGACCTTCTCCTCGCTCAGAAAGGTCTCTTCGACGGAACTCTAGCGAATCCACATCATATTAAAGCGATCCGTAAAGAGATTGCTCGAAAATTAACCGCGGAAAACTCCGCAAAAGAGAAAGGAGATAAGTAATGGCACAGACATTAATCGGTACCGTTACTTCCGACAAGCGTGATAAGACTATCACCGTCTCGATTACCTCTCGCGAAACTCATCCTCTCTATCGTAAACAGTTCTCGCATACGCGAAAATATACTGCTCACGACGAGAAAAATGAGGCCGCGCTTGGCGATAAAGTCGAGATTGAGGCCTGCCGTCCGTTCTCTAAGACTTGTAGCTATAAATTAGTTAAAGTCCTCGAGAAGTCTCACGGCATCGTCGCGCTTAAAGAAGATGTTAATGAAATCGAAGGCGTCACTAAAAAGGTCGAAGACGCTGAAGAAAAGGAGAATTAGTTGTGATACAGCAGGAAACTAGATTACACGTCGCTGATAACAGTGGCGCCAAGGAACTTGGAGTGATCCGTGTCCTCGGCGGTACTCGCGCCCGCTATGCTCGCGTTGGCGATATCGTTACAGCGAGTGTTAAAGACGCTTCCCCGACCGGAAACGTCAAGAAAAAAGCAGTCGTTCGCGCAGTTATCGTCCGAACTCGCGGTCAGATTCGTCGTCCAGATGGCTCGACCATCCGTTTCGACGACAACGCCGCCGTCTTAATTAACGACGATAAAACTCCGCGTGGAACTCGTGTCTTCGGACCGGTCCCGCGTGAGCTTCGCGACCTCGGCTTTAATAAAATTATCAGCTTAGCACCGGAGGTACTCTAATATGGCACAGAATCTAAAATCCGGCGATAAAGTAACGATTATTGCGGGTGGAAATAAAGGTAAATCCGGAAAAATCGTTAAAATGGACCGAAAAAATAACCTCGCGCTTATTGAAGGAATTGGCGTTCGTGAACGTCACGTCGCAAAAAGCGCTTACCGCAATGCCGGTAAAAAGGATATTCATGTCGGAATCCATCTCTCTAACTTAAAGAAGGAGGGTAAGTAATTATGGCTGATAAAAAATATGTCCCAAGATTAAAAGAAGCCTACAATAAAGAATATGTTAAGGCTCTCGAGAAGGAACTTAAAATCGATAACGTTAATAATCTTCCTAAACTCGAAAAAGTCGTTATCTCTTGTGGCGTAGGTAAGAAACGTGAAGATAAACGCTTTATCGAAACCGTTAATACAACTCTTACGAAGATTACTGGACAAGCTCCGACTTCTCGCCTCGCGAAAAAGTCGATCGCTACCTTTAAAATTCGTAAAGGTATGGGCGACCCAGTCGGCTATCTCGTTACCCTTCGTAACGATAAGATGTATGAATTTGTCGATCGCTTAATTAACGTTGCGCTTCCGCACGTTCGTGACTTCCACGGCGTCTCGAAAAATTCGTTCGACAAACAGGGTAACTATTCACTAGGTCTTAAAGAACAGACCGTCTTCCCGGAAATTACTTTCGAAGATTCGTCCGTTCTCCACGGCCTCGAAGTTACTTTCATTATTAAAAATGGCTCAAAGGAAGGAAGTACTAAATTGTTAGAACTCTTCGGAATGCCGTTTGAGAAGGAGGAGAAATAAGATGGCTAAGAAATCTGCAGTCCTCCGTGACCTTAAACGACAAAAGATGTATGACCAGTATAAAGAGAAACGCGCTGCGCTTAAAGCGGCTGGCGATCTCGAGGGCCTACAGAAACTCCCTCGAAACTCTAGCCCGACGCGCCTTAAAAATCGCGACCTCCTCGACGGACGTCCGCGTGGTTATATGCGCCGTTTCGGAATGAGTCGTATTACCTTCCGTGAAAAAGCAAGCAAGGGCGAAATCCCTGGTGTAACCAAGAGTAGCTGGTAAAGGAGAAAGGAGAAGATATGTCATTACAATCAACCGATCAAGTAGCAGACCTTATCACCCGCATCCGTAACGCTATTCTCGTTGGAAAGAACGAAATTCGTGTTCCGACCTCGAAATTAAAAGTCGCGGTCGCGGAAGGTTTGAAAAAAGGTGGTTATCTCGCTAATGTCGAAGTTGAAGACGCGAAACCTCGCGGAATCCTCCACATTACGATTAACAACCTTGGCGAAATCGCTAAGATAAACGAAATTACAAAGGTTTCAAAACCGGGTCGTCGCGTTTACGCTTCGGCAGACGAAATCCCAAAAGTTAAATCTGGACGCGGAATCGTCCTCGTCTCAACTTCTAGGGGAATTATGAGCGGCGAAGAAGCTCGTAAAAACCGTCTCGGCGGCGAAATCTTAGTAAAGGTTTACTAATCTAATAACACTAATAAGAAAATAAGCTCCTAGTTTTCGAGGACCTGCCGGAAGGCCAGCGCCTGAGGCAGAGGAGCCCTACCCCGTAAAGACAGGGGTAGGGACTACGTAGTCCGAGAAAATTAGGAGCTTATTTTTTATAGCAAAATATATTACAACATATTTCAAACGATAACCATAAGCATTAACAGAGGTAGCTCCATTGACTTTAAGAGAAATCTGTGCTATAATGAAGATAATATAGGTTAATGTAAAAGGAGTTATCTTGAGCGCCGTCGAAAGTGTTGCTTATTTAAGCGAATCGGTCGAAATGCCGAGCCTTTTCTCTAGCCTAAAGCGCTTTGTTTATCGTTCTAACTTCCTTATCTACTCCGGAATTAAACGTGTCTTCGATTTTAGCCTTGCGCTCCTTGCTTTAATCATCCTTTCTCCTGCTTTTCTAATTATCTCTATCTTAATCAAGAAAGAAGACGGCGATCCGATTATCTTTAAACAGCTTCGAACCGGTCGAAACGGTAAAGACTTTTATATCTATAAGTTCAGGACTATGCCGGTCGAAAATGACGTAAACGATAAATCTTGCGCCGATAAACATACAAAAATCGGTAGCTTCCTTCGAAAAACCTCGCTCGACGAGCTTCCGCAATTAATTAATATCGTAAAAGGCGAAATGAGCTTTATCGGCCCGCGCCCTTGGATTACGGAATATTATAAAGCGATGAATTATCGCGAACGAATGAGGACGGTTGTCCGCCCAGGAATTACTGGTCTAGCGCAGGCGAACGGCCGAAACGGCATCTCTATCCACCAGAAAATCGACCTTGACCTTGAATATGTAAAAAGCTACTCGATTATAACCGATATCCGCGTTATCTTCGACTCGATTAGAGCTGTCCTCTCGAAAGAAGACGCCGATGCCGGAAAAGGCGTAATCCACGACGAGCTCGAAGAGCTCCGCGCCGAAAATAAACTCTATATTGGCTTATAATTTTCTAAAAAACACTAACATTTTCATTCCGTTTATGATAAAATAAAGTAAATGGGAGTGAGAGTTAATAATAGCTTTAAATTAAAGCGCCCGAAAATTGGTATTATTTTCGGTATTATCTATTTTCTTGTCGCCGCCGGCTTAACGACCTATTTCTTCGTTCCGAAACCGGTCGATGCGAGCTCGGACGAGCGTCTGTTTATCCCGAGTATCGGTCTTGTCGCCCGCGTCGAGAATATAGAACGACAGGGAAATACTCTAAAATCTCCGGACTATATCGCCGGCGCCTATTTCGCGACGGCTCATAAAACCGTCATAATCGGACATTCTAGCACAATCTTTAAAGACCTACATAATATAAAAATTAGCGATAAGTTTAACTTCGATAATAAAAGTTATATCGTTAAAAAGATTGAAATCCTCGAAAAATCCGTAATCGACATGAACGAAATCGTCTCTGAAACTGAAGAAAATACCCTTGTTCTTATGACTTGTTATGGAGAATCGCTTGGCGGTCAGGACTTCTCTCACCGCTTTATCGTTACTGCAAAGGAGGTTTAAAGGGTGGGCTTTTGGCGTAATCTTTTCGGTCTAAAACCAAAGCTAGACCACGAACAGGAACTTCGTTCCCCGAACGGAAGGATTATTTGTAGCGTAAAGTTAAAGCTCGGCGAGCTAACTTATTCCGTTAAAAAAGACGGTAAAATTATCTTAAGAACTTCTGGTCTCGGGATAAATCTTCAAGGCGAACAGCCTCTAAAAACCGGCCTCTCGATCGTCCGAATCCAAGATAAAAAGCTCGACGAAACTTGGACAACACTCGTCGGCGAACAAAGGATTATTCGAAATAATTATAACGAAACCGCCTTCTATCTCGCCGAAACGACCGAAAACGGACGAATGTTTACCGTTCGCTTCCGTATTTTTGACGACGGCGTCGCTTTTCGCTATGAAATCCCGCCTCAACCTCGCTTCCAGAGGTTAATTATCTCGGACGAGCTGACCGAGTTTAATGTCGATAGTAACTCGAACGCTTGGCGTATCCCCGCTTATCAGCCTGACCGTTATGAATATAACTACGAAAAACGTCCGGTTTATGCTCTCGCTTCGAGCGTCCATACTCCTTTAACGATTGAAACTCCGCTTGGAAATTATATTAGTATCCACGAAGCCGCTCTCTATAACTATGGCTCGATGACCTTAAAATTAAACACTAGAAATTGTCTTCAGTCAGATATTACCCCGCTCTCGGACGGAATGCGTGCTTATGTCGATTTGCCGTTTAATACGCCTTGGCGCGTTGTTATGATTGGCGACTCGCCGATTGAATTAATTACAAACCGCGATATTTTAAACTTAAACGACCCCCCGAAACAAGATTTCTCCTGGGTAAAACCTTTGAAGTTTATCGGGATTTGGTGGGCGATGTTCGTCGGAGAATGGACTTGGGCTCCGGGCGAGCGTCACGGCGCAACGACTAAACACGCTAAAGAATATATCGACGCTGCGAAGCGCTTAAATATCGACGGCGTTTTAATGGAAGGCTGGAATAACGGCTGGGAAGGAGACTGGCTTCAGAACGGCGCCTCGACCGACTTTCTCCATCCGGTCGAAGATTTAGACTTAAAAGAAGTCGCAAACTATGCGAAAGAAAACGGAATTAGCTTAATCGGACATCACGAAACTGTCGGCTTTATCGATAACTATGAAGCCCAGATGGAAGAAGCTTATAAGTTTTATAGCGAACTCGGGATAAATTATATTAAACCTGGTTATGCCGGCTCAATGATGACGATTCAAGGCCGAAAAGAGTTTCATCATTCTCAAGCTGGCGTTCGCCATTATCAAAAGGCTTTAGAGCTCGCCGCAAAATATCATATTTGTCTCGACGTCCACGAGCCGATTAAGGGAACTGGAACCGAGCGAACTTGGCCAAACCTCTTAACTCGCGAAGGCGCGAGAGGACAAGAATATGAGGGCGGAGCCTTGTCTCCGTCTCACGCGACGATTATTCCGTTTACAAGGCTTCTCGCCGGCGGAATGGACTACACGAGCGGGATTTTCGACGTGACGAACGTTGCAAAACGTCTTGCTTCGACGCTCGCGCGCCAGCTCGCTTATTATGTGACGATTTATTCTGGGATGCAGATGGCGGCGGACCGTCCGAGATTCTATGAAGAGGTAAATCCCGCAGCTTATGAATTTATCCGAAACGTCCCCGTAAGTTGGGAAAGAACCGTTCCTTTGCTTGGAAAAATCGGCGAATATTATGTCGTCGCGCGCCAAGCTCGCGAATCTAATAACTGGTATATCGGCGGCGTTACAAACGAAGAAGGACACCGTGTCCGCTTAAATCTCGATTTTCTCGACGAAGACACTTTCTATACTGCCGAAATCTATCGCGACTCGGACACCGCCCACTATCGCGATAATCAGCTCGGAATTACGATTGAAGCTAGAAAAATCTCGAAACAGGACTATCTAGACATTTGGATGGCTCCGGGCGGAGGTTTTGCTGTCAGAATTTATAAATCATAGTATAATATAAAAAAGGAGTTATATGCAAGGACGAAGAGTCGAAGGAAATCGCGAGCGGAGAGAAGCTATTTATCGAGAGGAGCTTCTTCGTCGCGCTCATGAAAAATCAAAAAAGAAAAAAGGCGGACACGGAAAGTTAATCGCCGTTCTCGTCGTTTTAATTCTGATTGCCGGCGGGGTTCTCGGCGGAGTTATTCTCTTTAAGAAAAATAACCCGTTTATGAAGCCGGGCGAAGTCTCTTTCGATTCTAGCCTTTCTTCTGAGTATAAAACAATTATCGAAAATAATATCGAAGCTTGGAAAAATAGCGGAAATAAAATTAACTACGATATTACCTATTCTGAAAAAGTCGTCTATTCTATGTCTGAGGCGAAAGAAAACGATATTCTCGTTAAAATCGAAGTCCCAACCGTTGATTTTTATGACTCCGAGTTAAACGTTACTTCTGCCGAATCGAAGACTGACGTCGTTTCTTGGGTTGACTATAAAAAACTCACGGCTGAAGATCGCGTTGTCTCGATTGACAATAATTATTTCTTCGATAGCGTTGAAAACGGCGCTAAATATACTTATATTAGCTATGAAACCTCTTCCGATAAAAATACCGCGATTTGGCTCGTCGGAAACGGACAATCTCTCGACGAACTCCCGGCGAAAGCTTCCGACTTCTTAAGCTTCGCTCAAACTGGCGTAACCGCTTTAACTCGCGCTATGACGATCACCCTTAACGGGCGCGCAGGCGGTCGCGGTTCTTATTTCGCCGATAATATTAAAGATTTTCTAGCTTCTAAAGACTTAACTCATATCTCGAACGAAGTTAGCTTTATCGACGGCTGTAAAGGCTCGACCGGAACAATGAGCCTCTGCGCGGACTGGCGCGCTCTTGATACGATTACCGCAATCGGAACCGACATTGTCGAGTTAACCGGAAACCATAATAATAACTACGGAACCGAAGCGAATATAAAGACAATCGAAAAATATCATGAGCTCGGAATGAAGACTGTCGGCGGCGGAATTAACGAAGAAGAAGCTGCGAAAGTCCTCGAACTCGACGAAAAGGGAAATAAAATTAACTTCCTCGCTTATAACCACTCTACCTCGACCGTCGGAAACGGCGAACTCGCGAGCGGCTCTCGCCCGGGCGCAAACGGCTATTCCGAGACCAAAGCTAAAGCCGATATAAAGGCGGCGAAAGAGCGTGGCGGAATTATTATCGTCGATATTCAATATTCCGAATGTTATAGTTATCCGGACGGCTATGTCGAGATGCCGAGCTGTGATAAGCCGATTTCTGGACAACAGGCTTTCTTTAGGCAATTTATCGACTGGGGCGCGGACGTCGTTATCGGAACTCAGGCTCACCATCCTCAGACTTTCGAATATTATGAAGATAAACCGATTTATTATGGCCTCGGGAACCTCTTCTTCGACCAGACTTATTGGCCGGGGACACAACGTGGTTATATCTTAACTCACTATTTTAAAGATGGAAAACTCTTAAATACTCGTATCTCCCCGACTTTCTATGACGAAAAACATCAGGTTTACTTAACCGACGAAGCTACTTCTGAAAAGTTTATCGCCCGCTTAATCGAGTCTAGCCCGAAAGGAAAATAAAATGAGGCCTCAAGAAGAAAAAGTTTTCGATATTAAAAAGATAGTTTTAATCGTCCTCGGCGTCGTCTTTCTCGTCGTCGCAGTTGCTGCCGGAATCGTCTTTATTCCGAAACTCTTTGAAAAACCGGACGAGCCGGTCGCGACAACAACGACTACCGCGCCAGTTGAAGAAACGCCGAAAACTCCTGAAAAAATCGACTTACAGTTAACCGTTGATAAGTGGCTCGACACGCTCTCGAAGAGAACGAACGCCGAAGTAATGATCTATGACCTCGATAACGAAGCCGTTGTCGCGCGTTTTCAGGAAGATACTTCGATGTATATCGCTTCGATTTATAAAATGTTTGTCGTCTATGAAGGTTATTATCGCGTCGATCACGGAATCTGGGACGGTACGGCTAGCATCGGTCTCGGAAATAACTACGATGGAAAACCGTTTACTTATTCGCTCTGTCTCGACTATGCCGTTCGCTATTCTTACTCGGCTTGTGCCGAAAACCTCTGGGCGAAAATCGGACACGACGCTCTCCAGAAAATCTATGACGAAAAAGGCTTTACTGGGACGAATATCGCCGGAATTACTTCGACTCCGAGCGACCTCGTAAAACTTTATCAAATGTTCTGGAAACATTCTGACCTCTCGGAAGATTCTTGGGGCGCAATAAAAGACAGTATGATTAATCAAGACGCTCCGAAAAACGCTTATTCCGCGATGCAACAAAACTGGCGAAAAGGTCTCCCGTCTGGCTTCGCTACCGCAAAAGTTTATGATAAAGTTGGCTGGTGGGGAGACGGAAACGGACATTGGAATTATTACGCCGACGCCGCTTTCTTAAACTTCCCTGAAACGACGAATAACGACGGCGAAACCGTCCCCGAGCGAAATTATATCGCAATCGTCTTAACTCGCTCGACCGATCCGTCTGAACTCGTTAAGCTCGGCCGAAATATCGAATCCGCGATAAAGACCGCCGATAATTATTAGAAAAAACGTTTCGTTTAAAAAAGACCTCGATTCCGTTCGGGGCCTTTTTTTAGGTTGTATTATGGGGTTTAAACTTTTTCATCGGCTTCCTCCTTTCGGAGAATTAAGCCTCTTTCGGCTCTTCCTCCTCTATAAGTTGGCTCGTTATATAGACGTCCTCTTCTGAGTAGAAAGTATCCGGATTTCTCGGGATTTCGATAATTATCGGTTCCGAAACTTCCATAAAATCTTCGTCCTCAAGCGTAAGACGCCTCTTTGCTGCATCACGGCGGAGCGCGAAAGTTTCAATTTCTGAAGCAGTTTTGCCTTTCTCTTTCATTCGCCGAACTTTGGCGTCATAAGCTCTAACTAAATGTTCTGTCGTCAGTCTCAACGCCTGAAGGTCACCATTTATTGCGTCGTAGCAATAATCCGGTAATCCACCGCCGTCGATATTCCGAATCGCATAAGTTAAAGCTTCAGACTTATTATCGTGTCTCTTTGGCGAAAATCCGAAGTTGATAAATTTCTTCAACATCTTATCGCCGTGTCCTTTTTCGCGAGTTCCAATTAAAACGTACTCGCGATAAATGTGAATCTCTATTGCCATGTTGTCGAGCAGTCGGTTATATAAGTCGTCGAGAAGCTGAGTTAACCCGCTCTCGTTCGCTATACTTCCGGGCAGTTCTTCTCCAGGCTTCGATTCAATTCTAAGATAAACATTTCGCATAATACTTACCTCCAAAGGTACAATGGCGCCAAACTAAACGTTTGACTAACTATAGTTACATCTATATCCCCCAAACAACCATATTCACTTCTATTATACCACAAAAGGGAATAATAGTCAATTCTCTCTCGGTATGATATAATAAAACTATGGAAAATCGGAGACCTTTAGCGGAGCGGATGCGCCCGACTAGCCTCGACGAAGTCGTCGGCCAAGACGATATAATCGGCGAAGGGAAGATTTTAACCGAAATCGTCAAGAAAGGCGAACCGGTTAACTTAATTTTTTGGGGGCCTCCAGGGACGGGAAAAACGACGCTCGCGCGTATTCTCGCAAAAGAGTTTGAGGCGGACTTTATCGAGCTTTCCGCCGTTACCGCCGGGAAAAAGGATATTGAAACTGTCGTCGAACGCGCAAAAACAAACTGGAACTTACAGATAAAAACCGTCCTTTTCGTCGACGAAATCCACCGTTTTAATAAGGCACAACAAGACGCTTTTCTTCCGCACGTCGAAAGTGGTTTAATTATCCTAATCGGCGCGACGACCGAAAACCCGAGTTTCGAGGTTATCTCTCCGCTTCTTTCTCGCTCTCGCGTCGTTATCGTAAATCTCCTTAGTAAAGACGCGATTATCGAAGTTTTAAAACGCGCGATAAAAGCCGAAAAAGCGACTAAAAGAGTTAGTAAAAAGGCGATTGATTATCTCGCCGAGCTTTCCGGTGGCGACGCTAGAAGCGCCCTCGGCGATTTAGAACTAGCGCTTAGTCTTTCTGAAAAAGTCGACGAAGAAGTCGTTAAAGAAGCGGCGGGGAGAAAAGTCCCCGGATATGATAAAGCCGGCGATAAACATTATGATAATATTTCCGCCTTTATAAAATCTATGCGTGGTTCCGACGTCGACGCAACGCTTTATTACCTCGCGCGAATGCTAGAAGCGGGCGAAGATCCGAAGTTTATTGCTCGCCGAATGGTTATTTTTGCTTCGGAAGATATTGGACTCGCCGGAAACGGCGGACTAAATCTCGCTGTCGCCGCTTTCGAGGCGACCGAACGCGTCGGAATGCCCGAGTGTCAGATTATCTTATCTCATGTCGCGACCGCTCTCGCTCTCTCGAAAAAGAGTCGCGCTTCTTATGACGCTTTTCTCCGCGCGAAAGAAGCCGCGAAGAACTCAATGAACCTCCCTGTTCCGATTGAGCTTCGAAACGCCCCGACGAAGTTAATGAAAGATTTAGGTTTCGGAAAAGGACAGAAATGGGAAGCCGGTTTTCACTTAAATACTTCTTATCTCCCGAAAGAACTCGGAAACGTAAAGTTTTACCAAAAATAATAGATGTGTTATAATATAGAAAAGCCCGTGTAGCTCAGTGGATTAGAGCACTTGTCTTCGGAACAAGGTGTCGGGGGTTCGAGTCCCTTCACGGGTACCATTTCAAGAAAAAACAGCAAGCAAAGCTTGCTTTTTTTCAACTAAAAACCATAAACCTTATGTTATAATATAACTATATGGCTAGGAAAAAACGTAAAAGTAAAACAAGGGATGTAGCTCCTGAACATGAGCTTCCGGGTGGTTTCTGGCGTCAGGTTGGCGCGGTTCTTCTTCTCGCCATCGCCGTAACTTTAGTTATGACTTGGTTCGGAAGCGGAGGAACTCTTCTTAATAATATCCATCAGGGAACTCTTTATCTAATCGGCTACGCTTCTTATTTTATCCCTGTCTTGCTTGTTTATCTTGCAGTA
The DNA here is from genome assembly GCA_017406985.1 of Candidatus Saccharimonadota bacterium. Taxonomy (GTDB): domain Bacteria; phylum Patescibacteriota; class Saccharimonadia; order Saccharimonadales; family Saccharimonadaceae; genus Nanosyncoccus. Next base: position 70,921 of record JAFQXL010000004.1, on the reverse strand, counting down.
ATGATTTTCCGAAGCGAAACGAACCAGCTTCCTCTTTCGACTTGGTTTGCGAGCATTATTATGGTTGCTTGGCTCGCCGGAATCTTCGGCGTCCCGACGATTGGCGAACCGAACCCGACTGGCGGAATCCTCGGCGAAAGCCTAAACTCCGTCGCGACACAGATTCTCGATAAAGGCGTAGTTTTCTTCCTTTATGCCGTTCTTATCTTTATTACGGGGATTTTTATCCTGTCGATTTCGCCTGCTTCCGTTTTCCGCTTTATTGGAAATCTCTTTAGGGGAACTCGTCAAAGCGAAGACCGCGAAAACGCTAAAATCGCCAAGAAAGCAAATGTCGAAGCCGGAACCGGAAAGCTTAAAGACCTCAAGATTAACGCCCCGTCGATTATCGAAGCAGACAAAGAAAACCGAAAACTTAATATTAAGAAACCTTCCGAAGAGACAAAGGCTCCAGAGCCGGAGCGCTCTCTTACGACCGTTTCCGATCCGAACTGGAAAATGCCTTCGACCGAGCTTCTCTCGAAGAAACAGACTCCTCCGGACGGCGGAAATATTCAACAAAACGCTTATATCATTAAATCTACCTTCGCCGAATTCGGAATCGACGTCGAAGTCGAAGGCGCGAATGTCGGCCCGCGCGTTACCCAGTATACAATGAAACCGCCTGCCGGCGTTAACCTCTCGAAGATTACCGCGCGCGATAGGGAATTAGCGCTTAATCTCGCGGTTGATAAAGTTCGTATCGAAGCTCCGATTCCGGGGACTAGAAGCGTCGGCGTCGAAATCCCGAACGTCCGTCCGGCAGACGTAACTCTCCGCGCCATTCTAGAAAGTAAAGAGTGGAACAAGCCAGATAATCACGCTTTAACTTTCGCTGTCGGAAAAGACATTTCCGGTAACTCTGTCGTCGCGAACCTCGCGAAAATGCCGCACCTCTTAATTGCCGGAACTACCGGTTCTGGTAAGTCCGTTATGACAAACACTCTTATATCTTCGCTCCTTTACAGGAACGCACCGAGCGATTTAAAGTTAATTATCGTCGATCCAAAACAGGTCGAAATGGTTCAATATGACGCGATTCCGCATCTCTTAACCCCGATTATAAACTCGACCGATAAAGCTCTCTCCGCTATGAAGTGGGCAGTAAACGAGATGGAACGTCGTTATACCGAGATGGCAGAACAAAAGGTTAAGAAAATCGAAGACTATAACACTAAAATGTCGAAGGAACAGGTTGAAGACGGAACAAAGATGCCTTATATCGTGATTATTATCGACGAGATGGCGGATTTAATGATGCAGGCAGGGAAAGACCTTGAACAGCTAATCGTCCGTATCGCTCAGAAAGGTCGTGCCGCCGGTATGCACCTCGTCCTCGCAACACAGCGTCCAGAAGTTAAAGTTATTACCGGTCTAATCAAGGCGAACGTCCCTGGACGGATTGCTTTCGCCGTTAATAATAATACCGACTCACGCATCATGCTCGACATGGGCGGCGCCGAAAAACTGCTCGGAAAGGGTGATATGCTTATGCTGACAACCGAAATGATGGGAAAGCCTCGCCGAATCCAGGGCGCTTTCGCTCCTGACGCCGACATCGACAAACTAACAAACTTCTTAAGAGAACAGCGCGCTCCGGAATATAACGACGAAGTCATCTCTCAGGCCGTTCAGATTAAAGGTCTCGGCCCGTCCGACGGCGGCGCGATCGGCGACCTCGGCCGTCGCTATGATCCGAATGATCCGGTCGTTCGAAAAGCCGTCGAGATTACGCTTTCTAAAGGTAAGTTCTCGACCGCCTCGCTCCAGACTTACCTCGGAAAAGGACACGGCTTCGTCTCTGGACTCGCGATTTGGCTCGAAGAAATCGGCGTTATCGGCCCTCAAAACGGGAATAAACCGCGCGACGTCTTAATCTCTTCACTCGAAGAGTTCGACTCTCTCGCCGGAAACTAAAAAATATGCTATACTGAAAAAACGAGGGGTTTAACTTGAGCAAGGTTTGAATTCTATACAGACGGGCATCTCTCAACGAATTCAACCCGCTCTTCAAGATAACATCAAGAAGCGAAGTTCTAGGTAATCCGAGAGTTCGAGTTCGTTAGAAAGGAGGAATTCTATATGACTAAAAGAAGTATAGACGTTTCGTTTCTTTGGAACTTAATAAGATTCAAGGCAACTTTCGAAAAAACTCACCGATCAGACGATCGGTGAGTTAAACAACTCGTTATAAGAGAGGTTTTCTTCCTAGAAGAAGCTTCTCTTTTATGCTTATATTATATTAAATTTCTATTTTTAAGTCAATACGTTTCCTAATTCTTCTTTCGTAATCGCTCCTTCGCGGAGGATTTTTATTTCTCCGTTTATAACTTGAACAATTGTCGAAGGAATATTAGAACGTTTTTCATTATCTTCAAGAACAAAGTCGACATTTTCGAGAATTTCTTCTTTTATCTCAGAAAGCTCCGCCTTAGCAAGTTCTCCAGAAAGATTCGCGGAAGTCGTCGCGAGCGGCGTTCCGGCTTCTCGGATTAAACTTCGGACAAGTTCAGAATCCGGCATCCGAACAGCAACAGTATCTTTATTAGAAAAAGCGTTTTTCTTAAGATTTTTCTGTTTCTCTAAAACGAGCGTAAGAGGTCCGGGCCAAAAAGCCTCGATTAGTTTTCCCTCAAGGCGAGACGGAGTCTTGACCAGCTTTAAAAGGTCTTTATAATCCGCGATAAGAACCGGAAGCGGTTTTTCTTTCGGTCGGTTTTTAATCTGATAGATTTTCTCTACGGCTCTATCATCAAAAACGTTCGCCGCAAGCCCAAAAACTGTGTCGGTCGGAAGAAGAACAACCCCGCCGTTTAAAATTATTTCTGCTCCGCGTTCAATCTCTTCCATCATCTTTATAAAACTCCTCTATAAACTCTTTATATCTATCTTCTTTAATCGCTTCGCGCATCTTTTCGGTCAGTCTAATTAAAAAACGAATATTATGAATAGAAAGAAGTGTCGCGCCGAACGCCTCTCCACAGCGCATTAAATGGTGGATATAGGCTTTTGTATAATTTTTACAGGTATAACAGTCGCAAGTCTCCTCAACAGGGGTAAAGTCGTCTTTAAAACAGGCGTTTTTAAGGTTTAGTCGCTTTTCTTTTGGCTCGCCTTTTTCGGTTTTTCTAATTCCAGAGATTAAAGCATTTCCGTGGCGCGCAAGCCGAGTCGGCGAGACACAGTCGAAAATGTCAATTCCGCGTTTTATACCCTCGATTAAATCGACCGGCTCCCCGACGCCCATAAGATAGCGGACTTTATCTTCCGGAAGATAAGGGCAGGAATATTCAATCGCTTTATACATATCGTCTTTACATTCGTCGTCATTCGCGACTCCGCCGACCGCATAGCCGTCGAAGCCGAGCTTAACGGTCTCGACTGCCGACCATTTTCTTAAATCTTCATAAGCTCCGCCTTGAACAATCCCGAAGAGGTTTTGATTCTTATTTTTATGAACCGCTTTCCCGCGTTTCGCCCAGCGTAGAGTTCGCTCGACCGAATTTTTTAGATAGTTATAGTCGGCGCTCGCCGGCGGACATTCGTCAAAGCTCATAGCGATGTCGCTATCTAATTTATTTTGGATTTCGATTGACTTTTCAGGAGTTAAAAAGAGTTTTCGTCCGTCAATTTCGGACTTAAAATGAACACCTTCTTCGGTAATATCTTTTTTCTTGTTTCGCGCAAGTGAAAAAACCTGATAGCCGCCAGAATCAGTTAGAATCGGACCGCTCCAATTCATAAACTGATGTAGTCCGCCCGCTTGTTCGACGATTTCCGGCGTCGGACGAAGCCAAAGATGATAAGTATTCGCAAGAATAATCCCCGGATTACAGGCCTTTACTTGTTCCGGGCTAAGGGTTTTTACGGTCGCTTGTGTCCCGACCGGCATAAACATCGGCGTTTCATATTCATAAGCCTCACCGTCCTCCGTAGTAAAAATCAGCTTCCCGTATCTCGCACCGGTTTTCTTGTCTTTATGGATTAACTGATATTTTACTTTCATTTTACCTCTATAAAATTAACATTGCGTCGCCGAAGCTAAAGAAACGGAAACCGTTATCGATTGCGTAATTATAAGCTCTTAAGATATGTTCGCGGTCGAAAAAGGCGGAAACGAGCATTAAAAGCGTCGATTTCGGGAGATGAAAATTCGTAATTAAGCCGTCGACAACCTTAAACTTAAATCCAGGGTAGATAAAAATGTCGGTCTCGCCTCTGTCTTCGACGATTTTTCCGTTATTTTTCGCGGCAACAGTCTCGAGTGTTCGGACGGTCGTCGTTCCAACCGCGACGATTTTTCCGCCGTTTTTTCGTACTTCCTCGATTTTTTCAGCGGCTTCTTTCGAAACCTCATAAGTCTCGGTATGCATCTGATGTTTTTTAACGTCATCGACTTGAACCGGACGAAAAGTCCCGAGTCCGACATGAAGCGTAATTTTTATAATCTCGACGCCTTTTTCTTCGGCAGTTTTTAATAACTCGGGCGTAAAATGAAGTCCGGCGGTCGGAGCGGCAGCAGAGCCTAGATTCTTCGCATAAACCGTCTGATAACGGTCTTTATCTTTTAGCTTCTCGTGAATATAGGGCGGAAGCGGCATCGAGCCGAGCCGGTTGAGAATCTCGAGAAAAACGCCTTCATAGACAAATTTTAAGTGAGTAATTCCGTCCGGCAGGATTTTTTCGACATGCGCGGCGAGAAGCGGCGTATTATTCTCCGGATCGTCCCCGAAGAAATAAATCGCTTTATTCGGTTTTAAGCGCTTTTGCGGGCGAGTTAAACATTCCCAAGTGTCGTTTCCGAGGTCTTTTAAAAGTAAAACTTCGATTTTTCCGCCAGTATCGGCGCGATTTCCGAAGATTCTTGCCGGAAGAACTTTTGTCTCGTTTAAGACGAGCGCGTCACCAGGATTTAGATATTCTAAAATATCCGAAAAATGTTTTTCTTCTATCGTTTCCGGATTTTTACGGTCTAAAATTAAGAGCTTCGAACTAGAACGGTCTTTTAGTGGGGTTTGAGCGATTAGCTCTTCCGGTAAAACAAAATCAAAATCATCAGTTTTCATTAGAATTATTATAACATAATATCCTATATTACACAAAACCTCACAAAAAAACCATAAGCATTATAATATAACTAGGGGATGTGAAGCTAGGTGGAAAGTTAAATGATAAGCTGGAATATCCGTAGCGTTTAAAAGTGCAAGGGACCTTACGGGAATATCGTATCTTATCCACTTGAAATCTACGCTGTCCCCACGCGAGCTGGAGAGCTCACTTCATTTTCGCGAAGTCTAGCCGACGCAAAAGCGACTCAAAAAGTCGCAGATAACGACGTAAAAGTCGAACCGGTCGGAACCCGGACGCTTTACGGGGTGTCCGGGGAAGAAGCAGCTCTTTGGTCTCTTGTTCTTCTGAGTTTTGGCTCGTTAGAATAAGGCTCGAGCCATTTGCACTAACCGGTTCTTTGGCGGTGGATTTTTCTGGCGTGCCGGCAACTACAATCGTAGTAACGGTACGGTCATCAATCGTACTACCAATGGCAACTGGTGGTCTCGTAATGCCTCTTCTACCACGAATGCTAACAACTTGAATACCAACATCAATAGTAATACGGGCAACGTCAATGCGCAGAATAGCAACAACCGAGGCAACGGCTTTTCTATCCGTTGCGTAGTCCGCTAGGTCGTCTCCATCGTAGTTTTCCGCTACCAGCAGCTCGCGTTAAACAAAATAAAACGTAGTGTTTAAGAATCGCAAGAAACTTAAGCACTACGTTTTTTCTAAAAGCGCATAAAAAACGCCCCCTACAACTTACTATAATAATCCCACCCTAAACTCTCGAACACTTCTTTCTCGAACTTCGCACTCTGGAAATTCGACAACATTCCCATATAAGAAATCAAAGACTCAATACTCTCATACCCCGACGCAAACTCATAAGCCGCCCGAATAAACTCTTTCTTTATCCTCTTCCCAGGGACGGTACAATGCGGATAAACGACCGCCCCGAGAAACGGCACGCCGTGTGAAATCGGCTGGATATAATGTTTCTTCGGATGTAGAGTTAGTCCGAGCTTCGACAGAAACTCCGAAATCGTATCGATACAAGCGAGCGCATATTCTTTCTCCGAATCCGGAACGATAAAATAAAAATCGTCGACATATCGCCCATAATGTTTAAGCCCTAAATCCGAAATAACATATCTATCGAGCGGGTCGAGAAAAATATTCGAAGCGAGCTGAGAAGTTAAGTTCCCGATCACGATTCCGACGCCCTCCGGCTGATTAAACAGGCTCTTATTTGTCGGTAACTGGTCCCAATCTGACCGCTTTCCGCGGAGCCGAACTCCTTGAACCGGGTCGTCCATAATGACCGAAGTCCAAAGAAACTTTAAAACGTGGTAAAGCTCGTTATAATTTCCTTTAAACTGCTGGTCTAGCCCCCAGAGAATCCGTTTAAGTAGCTTCTCTCTATCTAGGCTCATAAAAAATCCCTGTATATCTAATTTAACAATCGTACAGGGAACAGTAAAGTTTTCCGAACAAGCCTGCATGTGGTGGTGTAATCGCCTAATCCCGAAATGCGTCCCCTTATTGACGCGACAAGAATAAGAATCATAGATAAGTCGCCTGTCCCACCATCCGCTACAGGCGTTAAATAAAACGTGGTGAACGACGCGGTCTCGAAACGGCGCCGCGAAAATCTCTCGGATTACCGGCTCTTTCGTTATAAACGCAATCCCGACCGTCGGGCGATAGTTTCGCGTCATGATGTCGATTGCGAGCTGGTGTATATTCTCCGCCGCGTTTATCTCGAACTTATGTTCGTCTTCGGTCGTCCGCTTACCCTTTCTCGCGCAATAATACGCCCTCCAGAGCATCTGTTCGAGATAGTCAAAAAACCTACTCCGATCTTCCGTCAGAATTAATCCGCTCATTTTCTTTTACCACCTTTTTTAGTTCGCGGTTAACAATTCGCTTTATATCTCCGAGGTGCATACTGAGTTTCATCGCCTTGTCGAACCCCATTTCTTTTACTTCTTCGAGAAACGAAATATCCGACATTAGGGAATCGGCGCAACTTTTTATCTCAAGCATCCCGTCCAAAATTTCGACATCTCCGTTCGCCATGTGGGCGTAAGCCCGCTTCATTTTCATCATCTCGACGACAACTTCGCTCGTGATTGTTTTCCGCGCTTCATATTTATTATATCTTTTTGAATAGTGCCAAAATTCGCTCATGAACTGGCGAATCAGGACGAACATGTCCGGCGCAATCTTCCTCGTCTCGACCAGCCGGTTTATCCGCTCGTGCTGGAACTCGACATCTTCTTTGATTGCGTCGATTGTCGAGAGGCTAATTTTTTCCTTGAACGAAAACTTTATCGCGTTATCGTTTTCCGGCCCGGGAACCATCCCCGCTTTCTTCATTCTCTCTTTGAAACTTTTTATGTCCCGAATCGAGACAACCCCAAAGTTGAAGGTAGAATAATGATCCTCGTCCCGCTTCAGGTTTATCGCAACCTTCAGCCTCGGGCCGAGGATATATTTATAGTAGAGCGCCGAGTTTCCCCCGACTTTCCACCATTCTTTCGACGAACGATAAACATATACGTGCTGATCGTTCGTCAGTTCTTTTTCATAGATCGTAGCTTTAATTTTCCGATAGCGCTCGCGCTCGGAGCGAACCATTTGTTTCGCTCCGAGCTTATCCGGTTTCTTTTCGTTGACTAGCGTCATTTTATCTCCTCTGTTTTAATCCACTTTTTTCGGCCCTTTTTCCGTTTTCACGCGAGCTGCTGGTAGCGGAAAACTACGATGGAGACGACCTAGCGGACTACGCAACGGATAGGCAAGCCGTAGCCTCGGTAGTAGCTATACTGCGCATTGACGTAGCCCGTATTACTATTGATGCGGGTACCCAAGGCGTTAGCACCCGCGGTAGAAGAGGCATTACGAGACCACCAGCCGCCATTGGTAGTACGATCGACGACCGTACCGTAACTACGATAGTAGAAGCCGGCACGCCAGAAATCGAGCGGCGCTCCATTTAAGAAGTTATAAAGTGTAGTATTATTTGCGCCGTTAGTCCAGTCTGCGCCATAGTAAAGACGAATTAGGTTATCAAAGGACTTAGCGGTTCCAGCGAGGTGTGTTCCGCTCTTCGGAAGAGTCCAGTGACGAGGACAAATCGAGTTATCAGGAACTTCAGTTGTGCTCGAAGTCGAGCTTGAGTCATCACCGCCAGTTGCGGTTCCGAGATAACCGGCTTTCGCCGCTGCGAAGTTATAATAGTTACCAACTCTCTGATATGGTTGTCCAGTTGTCGATTCTTGGAAGGTATAATAACCGTCACCTGCCGTCGAGCCAGTCTTTGTAATATAGTTCGCCGCGCCCGCCGCGTTCGTCGAATAGCTTCTCGCGCCGTCGGTTCCGTTATCTGCCCAACCATATGAGCTTCCAGAGAAGTTCTGAGTTGCGTAAAACTTACCCGCGCCATAAGCGTTCGTAGAAGCCGTAAAGGCGGTTTCGTTATTAATATCGGAATAACTTACCCATTTGCTAAAGTTGTTCGAACCGAGCGTCGAAGCAGCGTTTGTCTTAGCGGAGGTATTAATTCCGGTTGAAGTCGTCGCATAAGTTCCAGTGTTACTAGAACCGTCCGCAACAGAGTCTCCCGCCGAATAGAAATCATGCTCGAGGTTCTGCGCCATCCAACATTCGCCGTTGGCATATTTACGAACAAGGTAACTCTTCATATCGCGATAGTCGATTAAAGTCGTCTGGGCGATATAGTTTCCGGTCTTCGCTTCTGCGAGGGTATTGTTTGGAGTTGTCGCAGTTACGCTATAGCTCGAAGCGGTCGGGGTGTTCGAACAAATAGCCGAGGACATCTCATGCATATAAGTAATATCATAGAAAGTTCGTGGTCTTTGGTTCGCGACTGCGGTAAAGACAACGTTCTTCGAATAAGAACCGGCTTCGGTCGAAGAGTCGACTTTCGCGCCGAAATAAATCGTTGTTGTTTCCCATGCTTCCGCGGTCGAGCTACTTGGAGAAGCAAGCGTAACTTCGCTACCAGTTACTGGAACTTTATAGAACGTCGAGTTATCAGTCGAATACCCCCAAGTATTCGGCGACATATTCTCGAGCGTTAGTCCGCCTGTAAAGGCCGAAGTAATTGTATCGCTCGAAGTTCGACTGGTCATTTCCGCCGAGCTTCCTTCCGCCGCCATCTTTAGAACATAGCCGACTTCCGCGTTTGTCATAACTTTAACGTCGAGTTGTTCCGAATCGGCAACTCCGCCCGTTCCGGACGGCGTAATGTCTAGACTTACCGTTGGATCAACCGAGATACTCGCCACCGGCTCGACATAGACCGAAGCGCTCGAAGCCTCGTCTGTCGCGCTGGTTTTTATTACCGGCGAGTGTAGATACACAGCTAATAATGTTAATAATAAAAATCCGGAGAAGACACCGACTATCGTCAGAATATCCACGCTCCGTTTAGTTTTTGTAGTCACCCGACCCATTTTAAGTTTACCTCCTTATTTTATGTTTGGTCGTGACGTCGCCTTAGATGAGTGTTGTTTGTTTAGAGGAGAAAGCCTTTCCACGAACATCCCCCGTAAACAAATACGGCGTCACGAGTGCAACAACCGTATCTACATAACAATAGACGTGTTAACGAATATTGAACTTTATCGGGTTCTCGTGACGCCGATGTCTGCGCAATATTCGTTAACCTGTCGTATTGCCTGATACCTAAAACAAGGTATCAAATAAACACGTCGTTTATGTAAATGTTGTTGCAATTCCATTATAAGCATAAATTCTTTTGTTGTAAAGAGCTTTTTTAAAAAAGACCGCTTTTTCGCGGTCTTTTCTCTTTAAGATTCATATTTCGAATTTTGCTTCCGAGAGCTTCTGGATTTCGCGATGTTTTTCCGCGTTCGGATAGACGCCTTTTCTTCTTAAAAACGCAAAATAAAAAATGGAGCCATCTGTCGGATTTGAACCGACGACCTGCCGCTTACAAGGCGGCTGCTCTAGCCAACTGAGCTAAGATGGCATGGTGCTGGAAGTAGGACTCGAACCTACGAAGCCCGAAGGCGAGAGATTTACAGTCTCTTGTCATTGCCACTAGACGATTCCAGCGTATCAGAGAGCTTGGCTCGCGCCAACCACACTCTGATTTCATAATTATATCAAATCACACTTTTTTTATCAACCCTAGACTTTTATGTTCTAACTCTTGATTTTTTATTCCGTTTGTGCTATAATATAGTTAATTTAACTAATTTGGGAGAATTATGGAAGAAATCAACTTTAAAGAGCTGTCGCTCTATTTAGTCCAGAAAATCTGGCTAATTCTGATTATTTTAGCGGCAGTCGTCTCTGGGGGTGAGGTCTATACAAACCTCATAAAAACTCCGATGTATAGCTCGAGTACGAACGTCGTTCTTATCTCGGATTCCTCTAGTACGAAACAAATTACTTATAACGACGTTACTCTTTCGAATAACCTCGTTAAAACTTATTCGGAGATCGTTAAATCGAGAAACGTCTTAAATCAGGTTAAAGAAAACCTCGAACTCGACGAGTCTTATGAAGCGCTCGCCTCTAAAGTTTCTGTTTCTTCCGTAACTTCTACCCAGCTTATTACGATTAAAGTCTCAGATAAAAATAACGAACGCGCCGAGTTAATCGCGAACGAAATCGGCTCGGTCTTTAAAGAAGAAATTAAAAACATCTACGGAATCGATAACGTCCAAATCGTCGATAAAGCCGTTAAAAGCGACAGTCCTTATAATATTAGTGTCGTAAAAGAAACTATTATATATATTGTCGCCGGCTTAATCCTTGGAATCGGCGTCGGAACGCTTTTATATATGTTAGATAAAACAGTTAAAGATACGGAAACCGTCGAAAAGAAACTCGGACTAACCGTTGTTGGTGTTGTCCCGAAAGTGGAGGCTTAAAATGGAAGATTTAATTGTCGCAACAAACCCAAAATCGTCTTTCGCAGAAGCGATTAAGTTAATTAAAACTAATATTACTTTCTCTTCGGTCGATAAAGACTTTAAAACTATTCTTATGACTTCGCCAGAATCGGGCGATGGAAAATCTTTCCTCGTCGCAAACCTTGCGTCGGCTTTCGCCCAAGAAGGGAAGCGCGTCTTAATTATCGACGCCGACCTTCGCCGTGGTCGCCAGCATAAGATTTTCCACCTCGAGAACGAAAACGCCTTCGGCTATTCGAATTTAATTCTCGCCGTCGGAAAAAATCAGGATTTCTCAGGAAGCCTTGATAAACAGATTAAAAATAATATTAAAGAAACGAAGATTAAAGGCGTTAGCCTTCTTCCGGCCGGCCCGACTCCGCCGAACCCGCTCGAGTTACTCTCGTCCGAGTCGAATAAACAGCTTCTCGACGCTCTTAAGAGCTATTATGACGTTATCTTCCTCGACTGTCCGCCGTCGCTCGGTCTTTCCGACGCGCTCGTTATGAGTAAATATTCCGATATAAATATCATTACGATTTCGAACGCAAAGACGAAAATCGATCAACTCGAGAGCGTTAAGAAAAACTTTGAACGTGTTAACTCGAAAATCTCTGGCGTTATTATCAATAAAGCTAAAGTAAAACAGAGTTCCTACTCTAGTTATTATACAAACGATAAATATTATACTGATAATCTTAAAAAATAAGGGGTAAAAATGATTGATATCCATTGTCATCTCTTACCTGCGATTGACGACGGCGCAAAAACTCTCGAAGAGTCGCTTAAAATCTTTCGTAACGCTGCGAATGCCGGACTTTCGGATATTATTTTAACCCCTCATTATATTAAAGGAACAGAATATTGTTTTAATAATAAATCTAAAGACCAGCTTATCGAGGTTATGCGCGAGGCGCTCCGCCGCGAGAAGATAAAGATTAAGATTTATTCCGGAAACGAGGTCTATATCGACCGCGAGCTTCCCGAACTCGTTAAAAAGGGCGAAGTCGCAACTCTCGCCGGCTCGCGCTATCTTCTTTTGGAGCTCCCGATAAACTCCGAGGATAACTCCGCCGGAGAAGTTATCTTTAATCTAAAATCGATGGGGATTACCCCGATTATCGCCCATCCCGAGCGCTATGAATATTTTAAAGCTCGTCCAGACCGCGTCAAGCGCTATCTCGAACTCGGCTGTCTTCTCCAAGGCGATTATCATTCGCTCTTCGGGAAATATGGTCGCCGTTCCCAGAAAGCCTTAAAAGTTTTCTTAAAGCGCGGACAAATTAGTTTTCTCGGCTCCGATACCCATAGATATACTCAGGATTATCGCCTCGCCGAGGCAGAACGCGCCGTCTTAAAAATCGTTAAAGACCGCGAAAAAATCGAAGAACTGTTCCTCGAGAACCCGAAGAAAGTTATTAAAAACCAGATAATAAAGCTAGGAGAGAAAAATGGTAAATAAGAAGTCTAAGAAGAAAAATCTTAAACGCGTCGAAACGTCTAAAAAATTAGACAAACCGTCGTTTTTAAATTTAAACACTACTAAAATTATATTTTTTATCTTTAGTTTAATCCTTATTATCTTTATCGCTCGAATCTCTCTCGCGTCTCTTCTTCCGGCGAAGTTCTTCTGGCCGCTCGCTATCGGTCTTGTCGCTTTTCTCGGTCTCTTTTTCTATTTCGCTTTTAAACGAAACATTTCGTCTAAAACTTCTCTAGTTCTAGTTAATCTTTTCGCGGTCGTTCTCTCGGTCGGAATGATTTATTCTGGACTAAAAATAAACGAGCTATCCGACTTTATTAACCGAAACTTCGAAGATAATAAGTCTTACGCGATTTATAATTTAATCGTTAAAAAAGACGCCGAGATAAACTCTCCGGAGGAGTTAAAGAATAAAGAAATCTTTACCTATGAAGAGCCGGTAAAAGAAATCTCAAACTCGAAGTTAACTCGTTTTGTCGAAGACCGAATCCCGGGCGCTTCGCTCGAATATAAAGAAGATTTATCGACCGTAATGGAACGCGCCGCGAAACTTAGTGACGTCGCTTCGCTCGTCAATAACGGAACCTATGAGTCTTATATCTCCGTTAACTCGGGATACGAGGACGAGATAAAAATTATCGCGACTTATAAAATCGAAATCGACGGAAAAGTCGAAGAAGAAGAGCCGACCTCGGCGAACCTTTCTAATACTCCGTTTATCCTTTATATAAACGGAATTGATACGAGAACCGACGGAATGCCTTCGCGCTCGCTCGCCGACGTTAATATCCTCGCCGCCGTTAATCCGAATACAAAGAAGATTCTCCTCGTCGCGATTCCGCGCGACACCTATGTCCAGCTTTCAGGTACGACCGGTTTAATGGATAAGCTGACCCACGCCGGCTCTCGCGGCGGCGTCGCCCTCTCGAAAGCGACGATTGAAGATTTTATGGGAGTTACGATTGACCGTTATATCCGTGTAAACTTTAACTTCGTTAAAGGTCTCGTCGACGGAATCGGCGGGATAACCGTTACGAACGACCTAGATCGAACTTTAACTCTAGACGGCTGTACCTATAATCCAGGCGATAACTTCGTCGACGGAAAATGCGCCCTTCGCTTCGCGCGCGAGCGTAAGTCTTATTCGACCGGCGATCGTCATCGTGGCGAGAATCAGGAACAAGTTATTACGCGTATTTTAGAAAAAGTTAGTAGTAGCTCGAGCTTAATTAAAAATTATTCGACGATTTTAAGTTCCTTAAACGATTATTTTGACACGAACGTCTCGAGCGCCGATATAACCGCGCTTGTCCGTATGCAGTTAAACGATATGAGCTCTTGGACTGTCGAAAGTTATAATATAAACGGAACCGGGGCTATGGCGAAGACTTATAGCTACCCGAACCAGAATCTCTACGTAATGATGCCGGACGTAACGACTGTCGCTACCGCAAAAAATAAAATCTCTGCGCTTCTCTCTGAATAATCTAACTTCTGTGTTATAATGTTTTATATGAAAGAGAGAAAAGAACAAGTCGCAGTAGTTGTCGTTACTTATAACCGGAAAGAGATGCTAAAAAAGAATATCGACTGTCTCTTGAAACAGACTTATAAGCCGGCTAAAATTATCGTCGTCGATAATCATAGTACCGACGGGACTAAAGCCGAATTTGAAAGTTTCTTTAAGAAAAATAAAATTGATTATATTTATATGAAGAAAAACCTCGGTGGCGCGGGCGGTTTTAGTAAAGGAATCGATTACGCGACTAAAGCGGGCTATGATTATATTTGGGGAATGGATGACGATGCTTTTCCGGAAAAAGAAGCTCTAGAAGAGTTAATGAAAGCGAAAAAGACTTTTTCTGAAGAAGTTTGTCTCTGGAGCGGAGAAACTAGAAAAGAAGAATATCCCAAATCTGGTTTAAAAGAAGTTGAAGAATGGGCGTTCGTAGGTTTTTTTATTCCGACTTCTATCGTAAAAAAGATTGGTCTCCCGCGTTCGGATTTCTTTATTTATTTTGACGATTTTGAATATGCTGACCGCGTTAAAACTGTCGCAAAAACAAAGATTTATCGCGTTCAGGCTTCTCGAATTAAACATGATGTCGGCGACGGAAAAATGCTCGAAAAAACTATTTTCGGAAAAAGATTAGAGATTCTCTCGATGCCGAATTGGAAAATGTATTATCATACGAGAAACCGTCTTTTAATGTATAAATGGTCGGATTTTAAAAAGTGGAAACAGCTTTTTCGCTATAACCCGCCTGCTTTTATTAAACTACTTTTAATCCGCCCTTCTCAAGCGGGAATGTTCCTCTATGGGCAACTTCACGGGATTTTAGGAATCTCTGGAAAACGCGTCAATCCGAAATAATTTAAAATCCTCTTTCTATCGTTACCCACCAGTCTTTCGTGCGATAGCGATAGAAATAAAACCCGATTATTCTCGAGAGAATATGTTTTCGTTTCGAGACCGTGATAAAGTTTTTCGCTTCAGGGTTTTCTTTTTCTGGATTTCTTTCAATTAAATATTCTGTCTGAATAAAATATTCTTGCGCTTCTTCGTGCCATTTTCGTCGGAAATCTTTACTAAAGAGTTTAAAAACTTTTTGGAATAAACTCGTCTGAACATAATCCGTCCCCGCGCCCATGACGTTATTCTCGTGTTGTCGATAACAGTTTAAAGTCTTGTCTAGAAACTTAAGACTTCCGTAAGAAAGTGCGTAGAGGACAATATAAAAATCGTGCATAATAATCTTACTTGCTTCTAGTCCTTTCGCCGCATCGAGAAGTTCTTTATTTAGACACATCGTACAGCCCGCAACGCGGTTCGCAAGAAACGACCGCGCAAGCGTATGTTTTTTCGGCATTTTTGTAAATTGTTCGCTTAAAGTCTTTTTTGAAGCCGGTTTTAAATCTTGATCGACGATTTCCGCGTCACAATAAACTAGCGCCGGACCTTTTAGTTTCTGAATCTCTCGAACCTGAAGCTCGACCTTGTCTTTTTCCCAAACGTCGTCCTGGTCCGAGAAGAAATAATAGTCCGCTTCCGGCGCATTATCAATCGCAAAGCAGAAGTTTTCTTTCGCGCCGTGTTTATCTCGGTTATTTTTCGCGATAATTAGTTTATCTTTTCCGAGCTTCTCTTGATATTCTTTTAAAATCTTTAAGGTATTATCCGTCGAGCCGTCGTCAGAAACAAAAAGCATCCAGTCTTTATAGGTTTGTCCGAGGATAGAATCGAGCTGTTCCTTTAGAAATCTCTCCCCGTTATAAGTCGCCATAATAATACAAACCGATTTTTTCTTCATGTCTCTATTATAACACTAAAACTTCGCTTATACCGCTTCTTATGCTATAATACTTTTAATGAAGATTTTAATTACAGGTTCAAACGGGATGCTTGCGCAGTCCGTTAAAGCGAAATTTGAAAAAGAAAACGAGTTAATTCTGACCGACTCTAAAGAACTCGACATAACGAATAAACAAAACGTTTTGTCTAAAATTAAAGAGTTAAAACCGGAATTAATTATTAACTGTGCCGCTTATACAAACGTCGACGGCGCCGAAGAAAACGAAGAACTCTGTAAAAGAGTTAATGGCGACGGCCCGAAAAATCTCGCGCTCGGCGCAAAAGAAGTCGACGCGACGCTCGTCCATATCTCGACCGATTATGTCTTCGGCGGCTCGAAAGATATATCCGAAGAATATTCTGAAGACGACGAAAAGTCTCCGGAATCGGTCTATGGAAAGACGAAGCTCGCGGGCGAAGAGGGAATTATTGAAAATACCGATCGGTTTTATATTTTTAGAACCGCTTGGCTCTATGGACTCGGAAATAATTTCGTCCGAACAATGTTAAATGTCGGAAGAACTCATGACAAAGTTACCGTCGTCTCGGATCAACACGGCTCCCCGACCTACTGTGAAGATTTAACCGATATAATTTATCAAGCCGTTACGAAGAAAATCCCTTATGGCGTTTATAACTCGACAAACGAGGGCTATACGACTTGGTTCGACTTTACGAAAGAGATTTTTAAACAAGTCGGTTTGTCTACAAAAGTTAATCCGACCTCGACTGAAGAATATATGAAAAACGCGGATAAGACCGTCGCGAAGCGTCCGCTCAATTCGAAAATGAGTAAGGAAAAACTAAAGTCCGCCGGAATCGTCGTTCCGGATTGGAAAGATGCGCTTAAACGCTATTTAATTAAAGAAGGAGAAATAAATGGCTAGAAAAGGAATTATTTTAGCGGGAGGCTCGGGAACTCGGCTTTATCCTTTAACTCTCGCGACCTCGAAACAGTTAATGCCGGTTTATGATAAACCGATGATTTATTATCCTCTCGCGACTTTAATGGACGCCGGAATCCGCGAAGTTTTAGTTATAACGACTCCGCGCGATAACGAGGCTTTTCGAAATCTCCTCGGAGACGGAAAAAAGTGGGGAATGAGGATTGAATATAAAATCCAAGAAAACCCGAACGGTCTCGCCGAAGCCTTTATCATCGGCGAAGAGTTTATCGGAAGCGATAATGTCGTCTTAATTTTAGGCGACAATCTCTTTTACGGCGAAAGCATGAAAGAGATTTTAAGACGCGCAAACTCTCGCGAAGACGAGTCGACAATCTTCGGCTACCACGTCGACGATCCGAGGAGATATGGGGTTGTCGAAATCGACGAAACCGGAAAAGCCGTCTCGATTGAAGAAAAACCAGAAGAGCCAAAGAGCGATTTCGCCGTTCCGGGACTCTATTTCTATACAAACGACGTTGTTAATATTGCGAAAACGATTACCCCTTCCGCTCGCGGCGAACTCGAAATTACGAGCGTAAACGAAGCTTATATGAAGGCTCATAAACTCTGTGTCGAGAAGCTCGGGCGCGGAATCGCTTGGTTCGACACCGGAACTCACGACGCTTTAATCGAAACTGCGCAGTTTGTCCAGACTATCGAAAAGCGTCAAGGAATGCAGATTTGTTGTCCGGACGAAATCGCTTTCGAAAACGGCTGGATTTCTTCTGAACAATTGATAAAACTCGCTGAGCCGTTTATGAAAACCGACTATGGGAAGTTCTTAAAACGCCTCGCGGACGGAGAAGTTTAAATGGGAAAGTTTAAGAAAACCGAAACCGGAATCAACGGTCTCTTCGTCCTCGAGCCGACTGTCTTCGAAGACGAGCGCGGCTTCTTTATGGAGACTTATAATGAGCGCGACTTCGAGAAACTCGGAATAAACGTCGACTTCGTTCAAGATAATCAGTCTAAATCTTCTCGTGGCGTTCTCCGCGGACTTCATTATCAGAAAAACTTTTCTCAGTCGAAGCTCGTCCGCGTCGTATCTGGCGAAGTTTTCGACGTCGCGGTCGACCTGCGTGAAAACTCTAAAACTTATGGAAAATATTTCGGCGTAACCCTCTCCGCCGAGAATAAAAAACAGTTCTTTATCCCGAAAAACTTCGCTCATGGCTTCCTCGTCTTGTCCGAAACGGCGGAATTCGTCTATAAAGTCGACGACTTTTATCATCCAAACGACGAAGGCGGGCTCCTCTTTAAAGACGAAGAAATCGGAATTGACTGGCCGCTAGATAAAATCGGCGGAGCAGAAAACTTAATTCTCTCCGAAAAAGATAAGAATTGGCCGACTTTAAAAGAAAGGAAAGACTAATGAAAAATATTTTAGTAACTGGCGCCGCCGGCTTTATCGGTAGCAACTTCGTTCAATATTTCGTCAAAAAATATCCAGATTATAATATCGTTGTTTTAGATAAATTAACTTATGCCGGAAACCTCGAAAATCTCGCGCCCGTAAAAGACAAGATTAAGTTTATAAAAGGCGACATCTGTGACCGCGAACTCGTCGAGAAAATCTTTAAAGAAGAAGATATTAACGGCGTAGTCCATTTCGCCGCCGAGTCTCACGTCGATAACTCGATCAAGACTCCGTTTATTTTCACCGAAACAAACGTCCTCGGAACTCACGTCCTCCTCGACACCGCGAAAAATATTTGGGGAGAAGGCTCAGAAAATAAGTTTGTCCATATCTCGACCGACGAAGTCTTCGGAACGCTCGGAAATAATAAAGACGAGTTCTTCCACGAAGCTCGCCCGATCGCTCCAAATAGCCCTTATTCCGCCTCGAAAGCCGGCTCGGACTGTGTCGCGCGCGCTTATTTCGAAACCTTTAAAATGAACGTAAATATTACGAACTGTTCGAATAATTACGGCCCTTATCAGCATAAAGAAAAGCTTATCCCGAACACGATTAAACTCGCGCTCGAAGATAAAAAAGTTCCGGTCTACGGAACGGGCGAAAATATCCGCGACTGGCTCTATGTCTTAGATCATTGTAAAGCGATTGATAATGTTTTCCATAACGCTAAAGCCGGCGAACGCTATTGTATCGGCGGACATAACGAAATGAAAAATATCGACATCGTTAAACTTGTCTTAAAACACCTCGGGAAGAGCGAAGATTTAATCGAATTTGTTACCGACCGAAAGGGACACGATTTAAGATATGCGATTGATCCGACGAAAATCGGTCAGGACCTCGGCTGGAAGCCGGAAACGAAATTTGAAGACGGAATTATTAAGACAATCGACTGGTATCTCGAACACCGAGAATGGCTTAACTAATTTTCCTCTTGTAAAATTAGTCGGAATATGATAAAATAAAGGGTAATCATGGCAAAGAAAAGTAAGGATAAAAGAAAGCTCGTCGGCCTCGTTTCTGAGGAATCTGGTGTTCGTTGCTACTATACGAAGAAAAATGTTCAAAATACTCCTGATAAATTAAGTTTAAAGAAGTATGATCCAGTTCTCCGTAAACACGTAGTCTTTACCGAAACGAAGAAAAACCTCGGTCGTAACGAAGTTAAGGAAAAGAAACGTTAATTTATGTTAAAATCGCCTATCCCGGCGATTTTTTCATACATATATGGTATAATAAAACTAGTGAATAATATAGAGATAATAGTAGCAACCCATAAAAAATACGCTTTTCCAAAAGGAAAAGATTACGTCCCGCTTCACGTTGGCGCTAAACTCTCGAAAGAAGACTTAAAAATCGCCCGCGACGACACGGGCGATAATATTTCCGAGAAAAACCCGAGTTTCTGTGAGTTAACCGGCTTTTATTGGCTCTCGAAAAACTCGAAAGCCGACTTTCTCGGCCTTGTTCATTATCGTCGTCTTTTTACTTTAAAATCCGGAAGAATTAAGCCGGAGGACTCGATCGACTCCGCTCTGTCCGACAAAGAAATCGACGAGCTCGTAAAAAACTACGATTTAATCCTCCCAAAACCGCGAAATTATTATATCGAGACGCTCTGGTCTCACTATGAACATACTCTTCATGTCGCTCCGCTTATAAAAACTCGCGAAATTATTAAAAAGTCTTATCCGGAATATCTTAAAGAATTCGACCGTCTAAAAACCAGAAAGACCGCGCACATGTTTAATATGTTAATCGGAAAACGTGAGCTTATAACGGAATATTCCGACTGGCTCTTTAAAGTTCTCTTTGAGCTTGAAAAAGAGTTAGAAAAGTCAAAAGAAGCGAAAAAATATGATAGTTTTCACTCTCGTTTTTATGGACGAATTTCCGAGCTTCTCCTCGACGTCTGGCTCTATACAAAACACCCTAATCTAAAAATTAAAGAACTTCGAGTGGTCGATGTCGAAGGAGTTAACTGGTTTAAAAAAGGAACGAGCTTCTTGCTTGCTAAATTTGGAGGGAAGAAATATGGTAAAAGCTTCTGATTTAATTTCCATTATTATCCCCGTCTATAACGTGAGGCCTTATGTCGCACGTTGTTTAGACAGTGTCTTAAAACAAACACATACTAAACTCGAAATAATTATTATCGACGACGGCTCGACCGACGGTTCGGGAAAAATCTGCGACGATTACGCCGAAAAGGACGCGCGTATCCGCGTTATCCATCGCGGAAACGCCGGCGTCTCGAGCGCGCGTAACCTCGGAAAAGAAATCGCGACCGGAAAATGGATTTCTTATGTCGACTCTGACGATACAATCGAGCCGAACTTCTGTGAAGAAATGCTCCGTTGCGCAAAAGATAAATGTGTCGACTATGTCTGTTCTGGCTATAAAAGGATTTATCCGCGCGGCGCCGAGGCTTATAATACCTCGTTCCAGCGGAAAGTTTTAAAAAACGACGAGTTTATCTATTGTCTTTTAAACGTCCAGTTCGGCTATGGCTTCGTCCACATGAAGTTAATTAAGTCGGACATCGCGAAACTCGTTACTTTCGACGAAAAGCTCGAAGTCGGCGAAGACGCGCTCTATAACCTCGAAGTCGCCGATAAAATCTCCGAAGCCGCTATCCTCGAAAAACCGCTTTATAATTATTACGCAACGAGTAATTCCGTCGTTAAGCGCTGGGATAAAAACTATATTAAAAAATATCAGAAAGCCGTTGAGCAGATTAAAGCCTATATGGAAGAAAAATATGGAAATAAATATGCGCTCGAAGTCGAAAATTTCGTTACTTATCACGCTTTCTTAATCCTCGTTAACTTCTGTTGCCATAATAAGAATAAAGACCGCCTCGGCTCTCTGAAACGCTTAATGAAGATTCCGGTTTTTAGAGACGCGATTGATAATTCTAGCTTCGACAATCTCTCCTTTACTCGCCGTGTTACGCTCTATTGTATGAAGCGAAGACTTTATCGTCTTTGTATCTTTATCGGCCGTCTTCGCCAATTTATGTTAAAATAACCGCTCTCTTTGTGCTATAATAATACTTATGGATATTATTTTCGGAATATTAGTTGGGATTCTAGTTTTAATGACCGTCGTGACGATTCACGAATTTGGACATTTTATTGTCGCGAAACGAAACGGCGTCCGCGTTCTTGAATTCGGAATCGGCTTCCCGCCACGTTTTAAAGCTTGGGTTCACGTTAAAGATAAAAACGGTAAGTGGCACTGGAAAAAGTTGCCGAAGTCCGAGTGGTATGAAGAAAAAAACGGCGAGCTTTCCCCGAAGCCGCAGGATTCTTTAATCTTTAGTTTAAACTTCCTCCCGATTGGCGGCTTCTGTCAGATGGACGGCGAAACGAATATCGATACGAGAAAGGGAACTTTTGGCGCCGCGAGCCTCTGGAGTAAAACGAAGATTCTCTTCGCCGGAGTTATGATGAACTGGCTCCTCGCTTTTGTGATTTTTACCGTTCTCGCTTGGACCGGTATGCCGGTTTTATTCGATAACCAGTGGCACCTCGAAAACGATTCCACTCTTGTTAATAAAACTGAAGTAACCATTAAAAAAGTCGTCGAAGATTCTCCTGCCGAGAAAGCCGGTCTTAAAGAAAACGACACGATTTTAAGCGCGACCGACCTCGAGACTAATGAAACGACCGAAATCGAGTCTGTCTATACCCTGACCGACTTTAATAATGAACACGCCGGAAAAACCGTTAAATATACGACGAAAGACGGCGAAGCGTCCGTAACTTTAAATAATTCCGACGCCGAATATCTCCTCGGAATCTCTATGGGGCAGAGCGGACAAACGCTTTATCGCTCGACTTGGTCGGCTCCGCTCGTCGGCGCCGTTAATACTGTTCAGTTAACCGGCGAAACTTATCGCGGAATCGGTAAGTTAATCGGCGATGTTTTCTCCGGAATTACGAGCCAGTTTAGCTCGGACGAAAACGTCCGAAAAGAGGGGAGTGTTAAAATCGAAGCCGCCGGAGATTCCGTTTCCGGTCCGGTCGGGATTGTCGGCGTCCTCTTTCCGGCAATTGCGCAGACCGGCGTCGCAAATACGCTTTACCTAATGGCGATTATCTCGATTTCTCTCGCTTGTATGAACGTCTTGCCGATTCCGGCGCTAGACGGCGGTAGATGGTTCCTTATTGCGCTCTTCCGCGCTTTAAAACGCCCACTAACTCCCGAAACTGAAAATAAAATCGTTAGCCGCGCGTTCGCGTTTCTACTTATTCTCGCCGGTTTAATTACCGTCTTAGATGTTATAAAAATTATTAGCTAGGAAAATTATGCCCGAGAAAAAAAATAGACAAAAAGACTTGTTTAAAAAAATCTTGCTTATCGTCGGCGCGCTTGTCTTCGTTTTTGCCACCTTTATCGCGGCGCAATTTCTCGTCGGAATCCCGCTCTACTGGATTCTCGGCGAAAGAACGCTCGAAACTCCGCTCTGGACTACTATTTATAGTACGCTCGTCTATATCGTCGCCGCCGCACTAATTATCTTCCTCCCAAAAATCGTCAGTAAAAACTTTAAGACTAACCGCGAGGAATTAGGACTAACTGGTCTTCCGACTTTTACTGACATGGGGATTTCGGTTCTCGGGATTATCGCGACTTTTATCGTCGCCGGTGTCGTCGTTACGATTTTATCGAATTTCCCTTGGTTTGACGCCGAACAGACTCAAGAAATTGGCTATTCAACTCAGATTATCGGCTTTGATCGCGTCGTCGCTTTTCTCTCGCTCGTCGTTATCGCGCCGATTGCCGAAGAAATTATGTTTCGCGGTTGGCTCTACGGAAAACTTAAAAAACATATTTCCGTTCCGCTTGCTGTTTTCCTCGTTTCCGCTCTCTTCGGTTTTATTCACGGACAGCTTAACGTCGGGGTTACTGTTGGGATTATGAGCGTTATTATGTGTCTTGAGCGCGAATTAACCGGAACAATCTACGCTGGGATTTTAACTCACATGTTAAAAAACGGTATCGCATTTTATCTATTATTTATAGTATAATAAGAGTAATAAAGGAGTTTATATGTTTGATTCTAAAGAATATCGAAAATCTATGGAAAGCGTTATCGAGCGCTTTAATGGCGAAATGGCGAAAGTCCGAACCGGCCGCGCGCATCCCGATATGCTCGCCGGCGTAAAAGTCGAGGCCTACGGCCAATATATGCCACTAAATCAGGTCGCAAACGTTACGATTTCCGACGCAACAATGCTTCTCGTTACGCCGTTCGACCCTTCGACTATCGCAAATATCTCTTCCGCGATTCGCGCCGACCAGACTCTCGGTCTTAATCCGGCGGACGACGGTCGCGTTATCCGCGTTCCGGTTCCTCCTCTAACGGAGGAACGCCGCCGCGAAATTGTTAAAACCGCGAGCGGAAAAGTTGAAGATGCGAAAGTCGGAATTAGAAATGTCCGTGAAGACGCAAGAAAAGAGCTAAAAACCGCCGAGCTTCCGGAGGATGTTAAAAAACGTGGCGAAAAAGAAATCGACGACATGACAAAAGAATTTAATGATAAAATTGATAGCCTCTTTAAAGAAAAAGAAGCCGAAATCCTTAAGATCTAATTCAAGAAAGAGCGAGGGGTGGCACCGCCTTGGGGACCCCGCCGCGCGCAGGTAAGCAAATCCGAGCCGTGTGTACGTTAGTACAGTAGGCTCGGATATTTTGCGTCTGAGCACGGCGGGGAACTTTATGGCGGTGACAGGACCCCGCTACGAACTATTCAATATTAGTAATTTTACCTTTATTCCCGTTCGGAAGCTCGAAGGAATCGCCCACCTTCTTTCCCATCAGCGCTTTCCCAATCGGCGAGACATCCGAAATTCGCCCATTTAATGGATCCGCCTCGACCGCTCCGACAACAGAATAAGTATTTTTCTTACCCGAAATCGAAACCGTAACGGTCGCGCCCATCGCAACTTTATCGTGCGATGCATTTCTAATAACTTTCGCTGACTTAAGAATATCCTCAATCTCTAAAATTCGATTCTCAACCTGTTTTTGTTCCGAGCGCGCGGAAGAATATTCCTCGTTTTCGGAAAGGTCACCAAACGCACGAGCTGTGGCTATTCTCTCAGCAATCGCGGGACGCTGAGCAACGAGCTCTTCGAGTTCCTTCTCTAATTCAGCTTTCCCATCTTTGGTTAAACTAACAGTTTTTTTCATAATATTAAAAATACTCTATACACTTAAAAATGTCAATACTTTATGATATAATAAAGTGAAGAAAAAATTATAAATTGCGAGAAAAAATGAGACTAAGTAAATCTTTTGTTAAAACTTTCCGCGAAGTCGGAAAAGAAGAAACGGCGAGAAATGCCGAACTTTTAATTAAAGCCGGATATATAAATAAAGAAATGGCGGGAGTTTATTCTTATCTTCCTCTCGGGTTGCGCGTTCTTCGAAAAATCGAAGATATTATCCGCGAAGAGCTAGACGCGATTGGCTGTGAAGAGATACAGATGACCGCGCTTCAGAATCCGGAGCCTTGGGAAAAATCCGGTCGCTGGAATAGCGATAAAATGGATATTTGGTTTAAAACCGATTTAAGCTCCGGCGGACAGCTTGGTCTCGCCCCGACTCACGAAGAGCCGATAACGAACATGATGAAAAAGTTTATTAGCTCTTATAAAGATTTACCGGTCTATGCTTATCAGTTTCAGACGAAGTTTCGAAACGAGCTTCGCGCAAAATCCGGAATCCTTCGAACTCGCGAATTTTTAATGAAAGATTTATATTCCTTTACGACTAGCGAAGAAGAACATAATAAGTTCTATGAAGACGTTACTGAGGCTTATTATCGGATTTATGACCGCCTCGGAATCGGCGACGATACTTATAAGTGTTTCGCTTCGGGCGGAGTCTTTTCGAAATATTCTCACGAGTTCCAGACTTTCCTTCCGGTCGGAGAAGATAAGGTTTATTATAATAAAGATAAATCCGTCGTCTTAAACGAAGAAGTCTTAAACGACGAAGTCTTAGCTGACTTAAAAGTTAAACGAAAAAACTTAAAAGAGACGACCGCCGCCGAAGTCGGAAATATCTTTACCTTAAAATATAAGTTTTCCGAGCCGCTCGACCTCGAATATAACGATAAAGACGGAAAAAGACAGACAGTCTTCATGGGCTGTTATGGAATCGGTGTCTCGCGCGTTATGGGCGTAATCGTTGAAAAATATGCCGACGAAAAAGGTCTCGTTTGGCCGATGGAAATCGCCCCATATCACATGTATATTATCGGAATCGGTAAAAAAGGCGAAAAATTAGCCGAAATGATGTATGAAGATTTACAGATGAGCGGACAAGATATCGCGATTTTAGACGACCGCGATATTAGCGTCGGACAAAAGTTTAACGACGCGGACTTAATGGGAATCCCCTATCGTATCGTCGTCTCCGATAAAACAATTGAAAAAGGCGGTTATGAAATGACTCGTCGCGACGACGGAAAAACGACTTTCTGTCCGCTTGAGCTAACCGAGGAACAAGAAGTAATCCTAGAAAGAGCAGGTAGATAATGGCAACTTTAGAAGATTATCGAAACGAAAGATTAAGAAAACTTGAAGAGATTAAAGCACTCGGAATCGATCCTTATCCGGCAAAGTCGAACCGCTCCGAGAAAATCGGCGACGTCTTAAAAAACTTCGACGATTTTAACGAAAAAGAGGTGACTTTAGCCGGGCGAATTACCGCGATTCGCTCGTTCGGAAAACTCGTCTTTATAAAAATCCGCGATTATTTCGGCGAGATTCAAATCTTTATGAAAGCCGAGGGAGAACCGAAAAAGGGCTATCTCGGCGCGAAACAAGTTAAACTTCTCGACACGGGCGATTTTATCGAAGCGACTGGAAAAATCGGAAAAAGTCAGACTGGCGAAATCTCGATTTTCTCGAACGAAGTCCGCGTTCTGACAAAGACCTTACGTCCGCTTCCTGGGCGTGACGGTTTTACGAACAAAGAGGAGCGCTATCGCCGCCGTTATGTCGATATGCAGGTTAATCCCGAGGTTCGCGAACGTATGGTTCGCCGCTCGAAGTTCTGGCAGGCGACGCGCGACTTTATGAACGCGCACGGTTTTATCGAAATAAATACCCCTGTTCTAGAACATACAACCGGTGGTGCTGACGCAACTCCGTTTACAACTCATATTAACGCTTATAACGAAGATATGTATCTTAGAATTTCACATGAGCTGCCTTTAAAGCGATTGCTCGGCGCAGGCTTTGAGAAAGTCTATGATATTGGCCCGAGATTTCGAAACGAGGGTGTCGACGATGAACATCTTCCGGAGCATATCGCTTTCGAGAGTTACGCCGCTTATGAAAATTATGAAGACGGCATGAAACTCTATGAAGAAATGATTAAATATGTCGCAAAAGAGACTTGGGGAACGCTTCAGTTTAAGGTTAACGGTTTCGATATTGATTTAGATCAAAAATGGCCACGCCTTAACTATGCCGACCTCTTGAAAGAAAAATATAACGTCGACGTCTTTAATCCGGACAAAGAACAGCTTCAGAAGATTCTAAAAGAAAATAACGTCGAACTTTCGGGCGAAGTTTCGACCGCAAGAATGATTGATAATGTCTGGAAATTAATTCGTAAAAACTCTGCCGGCCCATACTGGCTAATCCACGAGCCGACTTCTCTAAGTCCGCTCGCTAAAGTCGATCCAGAACATCCTGAAGTTACCCAAAGGTTCCACCCTATTATCGCCGGAACGGAGATGGGAAACGGCTATTCCGAGCTAAACGATCCACTAGATCAGCTTTCACGTTTCGAAGAACAACAAGCCCTCCGCGACGCTGGCGACGACGAGGCGCAGATGCTCGATAAAGATTTCGTTGAGATGCTTGAATATGGAATGCCTCCGGCTTGTGGCTGGGGAAACAGTGAACGAAACTTCTGGCTCCTCGAAGGAGTAACTGGACGCGAAGCGGTTCCGTTCCCGTTAATGAAGCGAAAGAGCGAAGAAAACGAAAAAGAAGAAGGAGAAGAAAATGCTTGATATAAACTTTATTAGAGAAAATGAAAAACTCGTCGAACATTCCGCAAAAGAAAAGGGCTATAAAAATGTCGATATAAAAGCTCTTTTAAAACTCGACGACGAGCGAAAAGAGATTTTAAAAGACGTTGAAGTTTTAAGAAAAGAGCGAAACGAAACCGCCTCAAAAATGAAAGGTGGAAAGCCGTCTGACGAGCTAATTAAAAAAGGTAAAGAGATTAAAGAAAAGCTCAGCCTTGAGGAGAAAAGGCTCGAAGAAATCGAGAATAAGTTAAAGCTAGATTTAAAATCTGTCCCGAATATTATCTTTGAAGACGTCCCGCTCGGTCCGGAAGAAAACTCCGTCGAAATTAAAAAATGGGGCGAGCCAAAAGAAAAAGGTGTCGACCATCTCGACTTCGCGACTTCGCGCGATTGGGTTGACTTTGAACGTGGCGCGAAGGTTGCCGGCTCTAAGTTTTATTATCTAAAAGACGGTCTCGCGCTTCTTGAAAACGCCTTGCTTCAGTTCGGCTTAAAGAAAGTAACTGAACACGGTTTTACCTTTATGACTGTTCCAGATATGGTTTCGAGCCGTGTCCTCGAGGGCTGCGGCTTTAACCCGAGAACTTCTGACCAGTCCGACGAATATTATATCGAAAATGAAGACCTCGCGATGATTGCGACGGCGGAAATGCCTCTAACCGGCTATCACATGGACGAGATTATCGACGAAGCCGACCTCCCGAAGTTTTACGCTGGCTATTCTGCTTGCTTTAGAAAAGAGGCGGGAACTTATGGAAAATATACTCGCGGTCTCTTCCGTGTCCATCAGTTTAATAAGCTCGAGATGTATTGTTTCTGTCTTCCGGAACAGTCTAAAGAGATTCACGAAAAAATCTTACAAGTCGAAGAGGAAATCTGGCAAGAGCTAAAAATCCCTTATCATATTATCAATATCGCTTCCGGCGACCTCGGCGCTCCGGCAGCGAAGAAATATGACCTTGAATATTGGTCTCCAGTAAATCAGAAATATCAAGAGTTAACTAGTTGTTCTAACTGTACTGATTTTCAGGCTCGCTCGGTTAACTGTCGCGTTAGAAGAAAAGACGGCTCGCTCGAGTTTGTCCATACTTTAAACGGAACCGCTATCTCTATGGCGCGTACAATGGTCGCTGTTCTTGAAAATTATGCGAGAGAAGACGGAAAATTAACCGTTCCAGAAGCTCTAAGGCCTTATCTTGGCGGTAAAAAAGAGCTTTAAAATATCTTGTTTTCAGAAAACGGTTATGATAAAATAAAATAGATAAAAGAGGGTGGATTTTGAATAAAATAACAAAATATCTGAATCAACATATAAACGGTCAGGTTTTTGATCGCCCTTCTATCTTAAACGCTTATTCTCGCGATAAAAGTGTTATCGAAGTTACTCCGCGTCTCGTCGCTCTCCCTGCCGATACTGACGATATTCAGTTTTTAGTTAAGTTTAGTTCCGACCTCGCTACGAAGGGCTATAATCTTCCGATTACTGTCCGTGGCGCCGGAAACAGTAAAACTGGCGCTTGTCTCGGCGAAGGAATGGTTATTTCGACCGAAAAGTTAAATAAAATCGAAGAAGTCGACGAACACGGCCGTCTTGTCCGCGTCCAAGCCGGCGTAACTCTCGAAAAATTAAACGCCGTTCTTGCGGCTTATAACTTAAATCTTCCGGTTCGCGCCGACGAAAAACAGACTATCGGCGGTCTTATTTCGACTTTCCCGACCGATCCTTATGCGAAAAAATATGGCTCGATTTTCTATTTTGTCGACCGTCTCGAAGTCGTCCTCTCTAACGGTAGCTTAATTCAGACTATTAGTTTTACAAAAAACGGCCTAAAACTCGCCGAGAAAAAACCGGAGCTCGAGGGAAAGATTTATCAAGATTTAAATAACCTAATTATCGAGAATAAAGACGTTATCGAAAATCTAAAGACTTCCGCTAGCTCGCGCGCCGGCTATAATATGATTTCTCAGGTTAAAAAGGACGAACAGGGGACGTTCGACCTGCTTCCGCTCTTCTTCGGCGCCGAAGGGACGCTCGGAATTATTACCGAGGTTATTCTCCGCGTCGAGCCGATTCCTCGCTCGACAAAACATATCCTCGCCGCTTTTCCGACGCTCGATAAAGCGACCGATTATATGAAGAAAATCGCTAGCCTCTCTCCGGCGATGCTAGAAGTTTTCGATACGCGGATTTTTAAAATCGCCGCAAGCCACGGAAAAAACCTTGGTCTCCTCGAACCTTTAATCGACACGGGATATTATGTCCTCGCCGGCTTTAACGATGGCTTCTTCGGCTCGTCGAAAAAGCTTCGCCAGAGCCTCGGAATCGGCGCTAACGCCGCCTCGATTACTGTCGAGAATAATATAAACTCTGACGATTTTAAAGATATTTATACACTTGTCGACTGTTTCTTAAACGACGAAAATAAAGTCGAACGCCCGAGCCTTGTTGACGATTTCTATATGAACCGCGACGGTCTCGTTAAGTTCGTTGAGAAAATTAGAGTCGTCGAACAAGTTTTAGGACAAGAATTACCGATTTTCGGCTCGTTCGCGACCTCGATTTATACCGTCCGCCCGAATTTCGACCTCTCCGACCTCGCCGGTCGTAAACAAGCGATGCAGTTCCTTCGCTATTTCGGAAAAATCGTTAAAGAATGTGGCGGTTCGTTTACTGGCGGCGGAAGCGAAGGACGTGTTAAAGGCCTCGTCTCGACTCCAGAGTTAACAACTCGCGAGCATGCGCTCTATGATAAGATTAAGAAACTTTTCGATCCAAATAATTGCCTAAATCCGGAGACAAAACTCGGCGCCAGCTTCGAAGATGTCGTCCGTCATCTCCGCACGTCCGAAAACCAAGGAGTGAAATAGCGCGAGGGGTGGCACGCCTTGGGGACCCCGCTCCTTGAAATAAGAGGTAGATTGTAGTATAATTCAAGATATGAAAGTTACTACAAAGAAATTATCCGATACCTCAGTTGAACTAAAAGTCGTCTTAGACAAGAACGACTTAAAAGAAGCTGAAGAAAAAGCTATAACCCGCCTCGTCCGCGAGGTAAAAATCGAGGGCTTTAGAAAAGGAAAAGCTCCGCTTGATATGGCTAAAAAGGCAATTAACCCGAACGAACTTGCGAACGTCTCTCTCGACATCGCTGTTCGAACTTCCGTTCCGAAAGCCTTTGAAGAAGGAAAGAGCGCTCCGCTCATGATTCCAAATGTCGAAGTTACAAAATTTGTTCCGGGCGAGACTGTTGAATATACCGCTAAAGCCGAAATTCTCCCTGATGTTAAACTCGGTAATTATAAAAAACTTGGCGTTAAAAGAAAAACGATTAAAGTCACCGAAAAAGACATTAACGAGATTTTAGAGAATATTCAGAACGCTTACGCCGAGAAAAAAGTTGCGAAGAAAAAAGCCGAGATGGGCGACGAAGTCGTAATCGACTTCGAGGGAAGCTTAAACGGCGAGAAATTCGAAGGTGGCGCCGCGAAAGACTTTACTTTAGGTCTTGGCTCGAAACAGTTTATTCCGGGCTTTGAAGAGGGAATCGTCGGACATGAATCTGGCGACCGCTTCGACCTCGAGCTAACTTTCCCGAAGGATTATCACGCCGAGAAGCTCGCCGGGAAGAAGACAGTCTTTAATGTTCTCGTTAAACAGGTTTCCGAGAAAATTAAACCAGCTCTAGACGACGAACTCGCGAAGAAATGCGGTCCGTTTAAGACTATCGACGAGCTTAAAGCTGATATTAAGAAGAATCTCGAGACACAAAACGCGGCGAAAACCGACGAAAAGTTTAAAGACGACCTTGTTAATAAACTCGTCGAGAAATCGACCGTCTCCGCTCCGGAAATCATGATTAAAGACCAGCTTAACTTAATTAAGAACGATATTTCCGCGAACGCCGCTAGACAAGGCTTAAAGTTTGAAGACTTCCTTAAACAAACTGGACAGACCGAAGAGGACTGGGAGAAAGAAGCTAAGAAAATCGCTGAACAGCGCGTAAAAGCTTCGCTTTGCCTCCAGATTCTCGCTCGTGACGAGAAAATCGAAGTCGAAGAGAAAGTCGTCGACGCCAAAATCGCCGAGCTCCGCGAAGTCTATAAAAAATCAAAAGAAGCCCTTAAAAACTTAAAAGATCCTAACGTCCGTCAGGATATTAAGAACCGCTTAACGATTGAGAAAACTTTAAACTATCTCGTCGAGCTAAACAGCAAATAAAAAATAAGCCCTCTTGGGCTTATTTTTTATTTCTTCGTAGACTTTTTTAGCTCGTTAGATAAGAATCTTTCGATTCCCGACTTAACTAACGACCACGCGATTAAATTCATCGCCGCCGCAATTAAACAAACTAACGGAACTATTAAAATCGCAACCCCGACCGCTTGATTAATTAAAGCGATTAACCCAGCGGCAATTAAAGTCGCCGCAAAAGCCATTACATAAGCATATTGTAAAAGCTCTAAACGCTTCTGATTTTTATACAACTCAACAATTTTCTTCTTCATACATCTATTATATCATAATTTAGATTAAAAAGCAATAGCGACATCATATTCACGTCTATCCCCTCTCTTAAACCTAAGTTTAAGCAGGATTTTTCGAAAAAAGTCTTGCATTTTTTTAGCCAATGGTATAATATAATATTAATACTATATTTAACAGACAGGATGCGAGGATGTCTGAATTACCAGAAAAACAAATAAAGAGGTTACGTTCACTAATTCAGGAAGCTGAAACTAATTTAGCCGCCGCTAAAGAGCTTTTAATCTCTATTGTCGGCGATGGCGATACGATTACCGCTCCGCGTGACGTGACTATTTCCGGCCCTGAAGGAAAAGTTATCGAAGGTGTCTTCGACGGACAGATTATGATCGACCAAGAGGGAAAGAACTATCCTGTCCCTGCGAACTACGCTTCGAAGTCTAAGCTCGTTGAGGGCGACATTATGAAGTTGACAATTACTCCGGACGGAAAGTTCCTCTATAAACAAATCGGTCCGGTCGAACGAAAAACCGTGATCGGGACCCTTACACATCACGACGATAAATATTTCGTCGAAGTTAACGGTCGCGAATATGAAGTCCTTTACGCAAGCGTTACATACTTTAGATTAAAAGAAGGCTCTCAGGTCTCCGTCGTTATTCCGGCGAATAACGAAGAAGCAAACTGGGCCGCCGTAGAGGCAGCTCTATAAAATAACCTCTAGTTTAACTAGAGGTTATTTTTTATTTTTAAAGCTTTTTAAAATAGATAGTTTAGATAGTCTCGGAGCATTCTCGAGCCGGAGATAACCGGAACGAAGTTCTTTAGCTCGGTCTTAATTAAAATCTCGAGGTCAAAATCAGATCGCCAAGCTTTCGCCGCCTCTTCCATTCTCTGATATAAACTCTCAACTTCCTCTTCCTCGGTTTTACCAGAAACACAGAGATAGCTATCGCTCGGACAGTCCGCAACTCCGCCATCATGCGTCGAAACAAGAATACCGAGGTTTATAATGTCTTTCATCCAGCTCGTCCCGCAGGCCTCAAGCCCGACAATCGGCGTATTAATCGAGACATTCGCCCCGACGGAAAGCGCCCTTCCGAGCTCCTCGTCATAATCCGGAAGATAATGAACTCTTTTCTTTAAAATCGGATTCTTATCGACCGTCTCGAGTAAATTACGGAGCTTCTCCGCCATCGTCCAGTCCCCTTCATGAACCCGTCCGGCGAGAAAATAATGAATATTATATTTCTCTAAAATCTCCGCCAGTCGCTCTGGATTCGTTAAAGGAAGCCACGGGCGTTTATAATCGACGAAGCGACGCTTAAAGTCGAAGATAAGCGCGTCTCCCTCGATTACCGGATGATTTCCATATTGGTCTAAACGATGCGATAAAACGCGATTTAGCTCTGCTCGTCCCGCCTCTTTTAAGGCTTTTATCTCGGAAGCCTCAATTTTATCGACGTTTTCGAGATATTTCTCACCCGGTAGATCGAACTTATCTAAAATATTTTTCTTCTTTAAATAATTAACAATTTCCGGAAGCGTCCAAGTTGGAATATCGATTCCGTTCGTAACCGCCTTAAACTTTACTTTATTCCCGGCGAGGTCGTGATAATTCGCGACTCTTGCGTGGAGTTTCGAAACTCCACTTCTTAGTTCCGCAATCTCAATCGTCACGGTCGAAAGCCTAATTCGCCCATTATCGAATTTATCCGAAAGCCATTTCTTCACGGCTTTACTCTTTAAATTCGGAAAAACATAACGCTCAAACTGGTCATAAGAAAATTCCGCTTCCGCCGCTTGAACTAGCGTGTGGTTCGTATATAAAGTATGTTTTCTCGTATAAACTACCGCTTCATAAAAGTCCATTCCGTTCGAAGCTAGCTCGTCAAGTCTCGCGAGCGCCGCGAAGAACGTCGC
This sequence comes from Candidatus Saccharimonadota bacterium, assembly GCA_017406985.1. Taxonomy (GTDB): domain Bacteria; phylum Patescibacteriota; class Saccharimonadia; order Saccharimonadales; family Saccharimonadaceae; genus Nanosyncoccus. Next base: position 37,206 of record JAFQXL010000004.1, on the reverse strand, counting down.
AACTTCGTTTAACTGCATAATCGCCGGCTTAAGCCCGACTAGTTTCAAAGCTTGATATCCACCAAACCCTAGAGAGACCTCTTGATAGAGGCGGTGGTCTCCGCCCGATTCGCCGGAATAAAGCTCGCCGAAGTTCGGCTCCGTAATACATAAAATTCGCGTCGAACCTAAGATTTTCTCGACCACGTCGAGCGTACAAATCTGTCCGCAGGCTTTAATATTAATCGTATCGACAAAGTTAAAGCCATATTGCGCGTAAGAAACCTGCTCGTGATAAGCGCCATTTTCAAAGTTCAAATAAGTCTGGTGCGACTCGGAAGGGTAAAACGGCGTAATCAGCGTAAACGGAACCTGTTGTCTCTCGGCAACTCGGCGAGTATCCGCCGCAAGAACACCTAGCCCTCCGCCGCCGCGAATACCGTTACTTTTATCATAAAGCTCAATCGTCCAATAAGTATAAGGTCGCTCTGGAGATAAAGATTGAGACAAATGTTTTCGGTCTATCGCCTCATAAAAATCTTCAACATCCTCAATATTTTCTAATCTGTGAAACAAGTTTTTGCCCATCATATTACCTTTATTTTAGCATAAGAGGAATAAAAAATAAAGCGCGAAAAAACGCCGAGACGGCGATTTTTATGGCTGGGGATGAGGGATTCGAACCCCCGAATGACGGGACCAGAACCCGTTGCCTTACCACTTGGCGAATCCCCAGTATTCTGGTGCTTTAATTATAATATCACACTTGCAACAAAAAGTCCAGTTAGACAGCTTTGACTTAATCGAGTTTTTATGTTATTATATAAAAGGTGGGTAGCACGTTTCATTTTTTGGAGGTGGTTATATGAAGAAGTTGTTAAAAAGCGAAAACTTTCGCGAACGACTAATCACGTCAACCCTTTTAGCAGTTTTAATTGTCCTGTCTCTAATAACCGTAGAAGCAAGAGGTTTTCGATTTATCTTCGTGTTTGCGGGGATAGTCGCAACCGCTGAGTTTCTTTTAACTGCGCGAGAACGAGTTTTGGCTGGAGATTTAAGGGACGACCGCTCAGTTTTATTAGAATTAGTTTTAATTCTAGTCGGAGTCGGTGCCGTCTTCTTTAATCTTACGAGAAGCGACATAATTTTAATCCTCGTTTCCGCAGTTTCTAACGACGTCCTCGCCTATTTTACGGGAAACCTGTTTCATAATAAGATTTTTAAGGCTAAACCTTTTCCGAGGATTAGCCCGAAAAAATCGTGGGAAGGGTTAATCGGCGGTTATCTCGGCTCGATTATCATAACTTTTCTTACAATGAAACTGCTCGGAGTTTTTAACCTCTGTTTTCTTCTACTTGCGCCAAGTTTTGCAATTTTCGGAGACTGGCTTGAGTCGTTTACGAAACGAACTCTCGAGATAAAAGATTCAAACGAAATGATTTTAGAGCGAAATCTTTTCGGTTTAAAACCGTTCGAGCGGATTATGGCGGGACACGGCGGTTATGGCGATAGAATCGACTCTTGGGTTGCGGTTTCGACTTTAATGTTTTGGATTAAACTAACAAGATAACTACCTACCAGAAAAGGTCGCAATCAGGCGACCTTTTTTCGATGTGTTAAGAAATAAATCGAGGCGCCGAAGCTCGCGCCGAGCGTATCGACAAGAATATCGCGAAACTCGCCACTTCGTCCGGAAATAAAAGTCTGATGGAACTCGTCCGTCGCGGCATAAAGCGTGGAGAGCCAAATTGAATGGAACGGATTATGTCCTGAAAGCTTAAACGCCCGCGCGCTAAAGAAGCCTAAAATCGCATATTCTATAAAATGTGCCGATTTTCGGATAATCGTAACGAGCGGTTTTACTTGTCCGAGTTCCGGAAAAACTTTCGTTAAAGTATTAACGATTAGCCCGCTCTGTTCGTCCGACTGTGTCGCCGGAAAACTCGAGAAAATAAAAATAATTACCATCATAAGAAGAACTGGATACCAAGTCTTAAAAAATTTTCCAAGCGTTTTTAACTGCATATCCTTATTTTATCATAAAACTAAAAAAGGCCGCTAATGTAGCGACCTTTTTCATTAACTTGTTGTTCTTTTTGTTCTCCGATCAAATTCGGGATGTTCCATATGGAATTTGATTTTCTTCTCCCTCATGCGGTTTTCCGCAGCCTCAATGAGCCATTTTAAGGACAAGTGTCCTCCGATTTTATCGTAATAGCTCCAGCCGGCAGAAATATAATAATTCTTCTTTTCAAAATCTACCGACATCTCTTCGACTTTACTACCGATTACATTATCTCCTGGATCTGGAATGAAAACGATAAACTCGTCTCCGCCGATTCGATATGCTAACTCGTCGCCGAAATATTCTTTAATTTTCTGCGCGACATAGACTAACATTTCGTCTCCTCGACTATGACCATAATCGTCGTTTAACCGCTTTAAGCCGTTTACGTCTATATAGACACAACCTAAAGTATTTTGCATAATTCGCGGAATCTCATAGAGTTCAAGCTCATACGCATTTCGGTTTTTCATTCCTGTTAACTTATCCTCTTTACCTACTTTCTCGAGTTCTTCTAAAAATTCTTCTTTCTCTTTTAGCGCCTCGTCTCGTTCTCTAAGAGCTTGTTTTAGCTCTTGGAGCAACTCTTCTTTTTCCTTGAGCAGCTCTTCATTTTTCGCGAGATTTAAAAAACCGCGAACCGTCCGACAATTTATGAACGTTCCGGCCGTTATCCCGAGAATACTAAAGACAATTACGTCTAAAAGATCATTCTCGAGAGTTCCACCAGTTTTGTTTCTAAAACAAAAACCGATAAAAACGAAAACATAGGCAGAGGTAATTAGAGTTATATGAACCGGCCGATCAATAAAAATCGTCGGCAGGAGAACTAACAAAACCATTAGAGTTACAGTCTTATCCGCTGGATCTAAAATAGCTCCAATTAATATTCCATAGATATAATAAACGGAATAAACAATTGAAACTAAGAGACAAACCGTCTTCCGACGTTCTTTTGCGTAAAAAAGCGCAATAAAGAAAATCATCGGCGAAGCTATCACTCCCGCGGTATAGACAATCTTATTCATGCTTACTCCATCAACTTTTGTCGAAGACATAAGCATAAAAGAGATTAACAGTGTCGCAATTCCCGACAAGGCTATAACCGTTTTTCGGTTAGACTCGTCGATCATTGGACGGATTTTCTCGTAATCCTCCTTTCTAACCCCTCCATAAAGGAACAGACATTTGATTTTTTCTTGCATAGACCACCCTCCCCGTCTAGAAAAAAATACAACAGTTACGTGCGTTAGTGTGCTTAGTCTTTAGACGCCCTATTTAAGGCATTAATTCTAAAGACATATATCTTCATTATAGCATATTTTAGGCTAAAAATCAAGAAACCTAAAGACCGCTTTAGGAAATAAGGGCTATAGCTATACAGAAAAATAAAAAAATGGCTGGGCTGGCAGGATTCGAACCTACGAATGACGGGACCAAAACCCGTTGCCTTACCACTTGGCGACAGCCCAAACTACATTTATAATATCATTTTTTATTATTTTTTTCAATCTTTAGTATAATATATTCATGGATGAAAATAATAAACGTCTAAACAGCCTAACTTCTGAACTTTCTGATGCCTGGGAAAAGTTAAAATTAGACGAAAAACTCGAGAAGCTCGAAAAATTAGAACAAGAAGTCGCAAACCCCGACCTTTGGAAAAATCCCGAAAACGCTAAAAATAAAAACATGGAACTCTCTCGCCTCGACGCCGAAACGCACCCTTGGAAAATGTTAAAGGCTCAGAGCGAAGATCTAAAAGATATTATCGCCTTAGACGAAAAAGACTTAGAAGAAGAAATTAAAAATCAGCTCGAAGCGATGGAGAAAGAGCTCGAAAATCTTAAAAAAGCTCTGCGCTTTACCGGCGAGTTCGATAAAAATAACGTAATTTTAAGAATTACCGCCGGCGTCGGCGGAACCGAAGCGATGGACTGGGCGGGAATGCTCGAGCGAATGTATTTAAGATTTTTCGAAAAAAATAATTTCAGCGTTAAATTAATCGAAAAACAAAATGGGGAAGAAGCCGGAATAAAAACCGCGGTCTACGAAGTCTCCGGAACTAATGCTTACGGAAATCTTAAATCCGAAAACGGCGTCCATCGCCTCGTTCGTTTAAGCCCGTTTAACGCCGATAATTTAAGACAAACTAGCTTCAGCCTTGTCGAAGTTCTTCCGGTCTTAACCGAAGAAGACGACGTTAAAATCGACGAAAAAGACCTCCGAATCGACGTTTATCACGCTTCCGGCCACGGCGGTCAAGGCGTTAATACGACTGACTCCGCCGTTCGAATTACCCATCTCCCGACCGGAATCGTCGTCGCGATTCAAAACGAACGTTCTCAACACGCGAATAAAGATACCGCGATGGAGATTTTAAAAGCGAAACTTGCCCAAATGAAACTTGAACAGAAAGCCGAAACTTTAGGCGAGCTTCGCGCCGGCGAAAGCGCAAAATGGGGACAACAAATTCGAAATTACGTCCTCCAGCCCTATAAACTCGTTAAAGATACTCGAACAAAATATGAAGAGACCGACGCCGATGCCGTCTTAGACGGAAAAATTCAAGGGTTTATCGACGCGTTTCTTGATTTTTCAATTTAATCGCTTCTAAATAGATTTCTTCAAAACGTTTTAGAGTTCGTTTTAAATCGTGTAATTTCGAAACTTCGACCGACTCCGCAGAATATTTTTTCTGAAGTTCAGAGTCAGTTAAAATCTTCACTAGCGCTTTCGCAATTCCGTCCGTATCTCCAGGTTTACAAAGTTCGCCGTTTCGCTTATTCTGACAAAGTTCTCTTACCGCTCCCGCATCCACCGCGACTAACGGCAAACCGCAAGCCGCCGCTTCGATTAAAACGATTCCTTGGGTTTCTGTCTCCGAAGCTGTCGCAAAAACCGTCCCCGAGCGATAAATCTCGACTAAATCTGGCGGCATAATTTTTCCAGTAAATTTTACATGCTCAGAAATATTAAGCTCTAGAGCCAGTTCTTTCAAATGCGCTAAGTCGATTCCATCCCCAACGATGACAAACTCCGCGTCCGGAACCTTTTTTAAAACTTTCGAAAACGCGATTAAAACATTCGAAATACTTTTTTCCGGATCAACTCGCCCGACATATAAAACTCGTTTCTTCGAATTATTAGATAAATCATAGCGTTTAAGAACTTCCGCTTTCGGCTTCTTCATTGAGAACTCTGATAAATCGACGCCGTTCGAAAGCGCCTCGACCGTAACTTGAAAATGTTTTCGATTTTTCGGAACAAGGTCGCCAATCGCCATTTCTGTCGGCATCGTCGCATATTCCGCGTGTTTTAAAAAGCTCGCCATATAAGTTCTTAGAACTGCGTCGGTCGGCTTTTTAATTAGTTTCGGTTTTAATAGTTTAAACTGTCCCGTTACATTGTCCGGATAAGCATGTCCAGTCGAAACAAGCGGCGTATTATGTTTTTTTACATATCTCATTACCGCAAGTGCAATCGTCTCCGCCGTCTGAAGATGGACAACGTCCGGCTGGAACTCGTCTAAAACTTTTCGAACTTCACTCCAAGGGTTTATGCTCCACCAAATCCCGTTTTTATAAGCTAACCTCGGCATCGGAAGACCGAGGAAAGTCTTTTTATCCGGAACTTCGTTAATCTGATCTGGATAAAGCGGAAAACGCAAAGAAGTTAAATGAACCGTTTTAACGCCGTCTTCTTTATCAATATGAAATTTCCCGTTAAAGCTCGGCGCAATTACTAAAACTTCGTGTCCTGCTTTCGAGAGTCCAAGCGCTAAATTATGCGCAAAAACTGCGACGCCGTTTGTCATTGGATAATAGATATCTGAAGCGATTGCTATTTTCATGCTATAATAAGTATAACTTATGGGACAGAAAAAATCAAAGAAGCAGAATAATAGTATTACGGTTAATCGCCGCGCCTCTTTTGATTATAAACTCGGCGAAGAAATCCAGACCGGAATGGTTTTAACCGGCCCTGAAGTCCGCTTAATTCGCGATCATCATGTCCAGCTTAAAGGTTCTTTCGTTACTTTAAAAGATAACGAACTTTGGCTCAATAATTTAACGCTCGGTCCCGACACTGCGCGAAATATAAAACTCCTCGCAACCAAGAAGCAAATTCGTTCCTTCGAAAAAGCGAAACAAGACGGAATGACGATCGTCCCGACAAAACTTTTCGGTGGTAGCCGTTATATCAAGTTAAATATCGCCGTCGCCGAAGGTAAAAAGAAATATGATAAGAGGTTGTCTATTAAGAAGAAAGATTTAGACCGCGAAAAGAAAAGGAGAATGTTTTGAGACTTTTTTCATGGAACGTTAACGGAATTCGCGCCGTCTTAAAAAAAGGCGATTTTGAAAAGTTTTTAGCCTATGAAAATCCCGATATTTTATGTCTCCAAGAGACAAAGGCAAAAGAAGAACAGTCCGAGTTCGACTCTCCGGAATATAAAGAATATTGGAACTCCGCCGAAAGAAAGGGCTATGCCGGAACCGCGATTTTTCTTAAAAACGAAATTAAAGTTTTAAACGTTTTTAAGAACTTCGAAAAATTCGAGGATTTAAAAATCGAAGAAGACAGTTTCGGAAATCCAAATATCGAAGGTCGAATTTTAACTTTAGAGTTAAAAGGCTTTTTCGTCGTTACAGTCTATGTCCCGAACTCGAAACGTGGTCTCGAACGTTTGAAGCTACGCGAAACTTCTTTCGATCCGACTTTTAACGAATATCTAAAGCGCCTTCAAGAAGAAAAACCGGTCGTCGTCTGTGGCGATTTTAACGCCGCCCACGAAGAAATCGACCTTGCTCGCCCGAAAGATAATATAAAAAATGCCGGCTTTACAGCTGAAGAGCGACAGGGAATTACGAACTATTTAAGTTCCGGTCTTATCGACACTTTCCGCGAGCTACACCCGACTGAAGAGCGTTATACTTGGTGGTCCAACTTCGGAAATGCGCGCGCGAATAACGTTGGCTGGCGGATTGACTATTTCTTTATTTCAAAAGACTTAAAACCGCGCTTAAAATCTGCCGAAATTTATGAAAGCGTTTTTGGCTCGGATCATTGTCCGATTTCGATTGAACTTTCGGAGGAAAAATGAATTTAGATTATTTAACTAAAACCGACAAAGCTATCGACGAAAATATTTTTTGGAACGTCCCGGAACAAAAATCCGGCATTCTCCAAGTCGTCGGCGGAAACGCGAATAGTTTTTCGTTCGAAATAAAACAAGCTGAATTTTTAAACTCGCTAAATTTAAAAGAAGTTCGTCTTCTTCTTCCAGACGCTCTAAGAACGAAAATCCCGCCTATTCCTGGAATTAACTTCGCCCCTTCGACCGAGTCCGGCTCTTTTAAAAAATCCGACGAGCTAAATTTCGCGATGAACGACGCCGATTTAATTTATCTCTCGGGCGATTTTTCAAAAAACTCCGAAACTTCTATCGCTCTTGTCGAGGCGATTAAAAAGACGACTAGCTCGCTCGTTTTAACAAAAGATTCGATCGACCTTGTTTCTGAATCCGCCGAAGAGTTTATCGAACGCGAGAACTTAACTTTTATCGCTACTTCTTCTCAACTCCAAAAACTCTTTAAAAATCTCTATTATCCAAAAATGATTTTATTATCAAGTCCGCTTCTTCCGGTCGTCGAAGCGCTCCATAAGTTTACTTTAAGTTATCCTGTTACGATTTTAACTTATCACGCCGAAAATATTATTGTCGCTCGCGCCGGAAAAGTTATTACGACTCCGCTCGAAAAAACGAATTATTCTCCTCTTAGCCTCTTTATGGGCGACCTCGCGGCGAAAGTCTCTGCTCTGACGCTCTGGAGTCCAGCAGAAAAGCGCCTCGAGGCGACACACTCCGCCCTATTCTTCGAAAAATAGTATTGCTTTTTCCGGTTTATGATATAATAGCCTTAAGCATTATGGAAAAAGACAAGAAGAAATTTAACCCGGACAATATTATCCTCGGACTCGATATCGGAACCGAGTTTGTTAAAGCCGTAATCGCAAATAAAAAGAAGGACGGAAATTTAGAAATTATTGGTGTCGGTAAGTCTCACCAAGCTATGGGAAACATGTATGCTGGCGCAATCGCCGACATTCCGGGCGTCATTAACGTCTGTGAAAAAGCCTTAAGCAAGGCGGAAGAGATGGCGGGAGCTATGAGTAAAATCGCCGTCGTCGGAATTGCGGGCGAGTTAATTAAAGGAAATACCTCGACCGTTCGCTATCGCCGTAAAAACGGAAATAAGCCGATTTCTGAAACCGAAATGGAACTAATTATTAAGCGCGTCCAAGAAAGCGCCGGCGAACGCGCTCGAAAAGATGTCGCGCTCGAGACCGATAACCCTGATGTCCAAGTCCGCTTAATTAACTCCGCGATTGTTAGTCTCTCGATTGATGGTTATAAAGTTTCTAACCCGATTGGTTTTAAAGGTTCGGAACTCGTTATTCAGTTTTATACCGCTTTCGCGCCGCTTGTCCATATTTCCGCGATTGAAAAAGTCTGTACCGAACTTAATCTTGAGCTTCTTGCCGTTGCGGTTGAGCCGTTCGCGGTTTGTCGCGCTTGTCTCGGCGACGATTTAGATTCAAACTTCTCCGCTATCGTCATGGATATTGGCGGAGGAACGACCGATGTCGCTGTCGTCGACGACGGCGGAGTCGAAGGAACAAAGATGTTCGGAATCGGTGGCAGAAGCTATACACACCAAATCGCCGAAAAACTCGGCGTCGATTTCGACCTTGCTGAAAAACTAAAATTAAATCTCGACCGCGACTTACTTTCCGATCCAGCGATTACGACTATTGCTGACGCTATGAGCGCGAACGACATTGAAATGTATCTTGAAAACGATAGTCGTCATAAGAAAATCGAAGAAGCCGTCGATAATAATATCGAAGTCTGGCTCTCTGGAGTCGGAATCGCGCTCGACGATTTCCCGAATATCGAAATGCTCCCGAATAAGATTTTACTTTGTGGCGGCGGCGCAGGTTTAGTCCGTTTACAAGAAGCTCTCGCGACTGAAGAGTGGTGGAAAGATTTACCGTTCTCGCGTCGCCCTGTTGTCCATCTTTTAGACGACATCGACATCCCAGGAATCGAAAATGTAACCGACGTCGACCTTGATTATTCTTATATAACCGCTTTCGGACTGCTTCGAGTTGCGCTCGATACTCTTTCGGGAACTGAAGAAGATACCGGTCTCCGCGCGAAAATCGCAAAGTTATTACAAAATTAGTATATAATATAAATATGGCAAATCTCGTTTTTGACGGACAGCGTGAAGGCGAAGAAGTAAAGTTTATTTTTCGCCGTCATATTTTTACCGCAAAAAAAGGTTTGTTTTTCTTAATTTTAATGACGATAATCGGTTTTCTTTTAATGATTATCTGGCCGAAAAATTCCGAAATGTTTTGGGCTTTTCTCGGCTGTGTCGGAGTCGGAGTTATCGGTTTTGTTTATGCTTATGTCCTTTGGTATTTTTCTCTTTATATCGTCACTGACCAGCGTATCCGTCAAATCTCTCAAAAAGGTCTTTTCAAAAAGACTGTTGTCGACCTCGGACTCGATAAAATCCAAAGTATTTCTTATGGCGTTCCGGGGATTCTCGCCGGAATCCTCGGCTATGGAACAATTTTAATCCAGACCGGCGTCGGCGACCTAGTTATCTCTCAAGTTAGTAAACCCGATAAAATTTATGATAAATTACAAAATGTTATGAAAGGGAAATAATGGCGTTTTTTAAGAAAAAATCAGACGATAAAAAGACTGAGCGCGAAAAAGTTGAAGAACGTCGCGAGGAAGTTTTGGCTCGCGGTCGTAAGTTTAAATATCCGCTCCAATACGCAAAACATAAAGTCGTAAACCTAACGATTTTAATCTCGGCGCTCGCCGTTATTGCCGCCGGTAGTATCGTTTATTTAATGCTTTATCAGTTCCAGAGTACTGACGACCTCCTCTTCCGTATTACTCAAGTCGTCCCGTTTTCGGTCGCTAAAATCGACGACGAAAAAGTCCTCTACTCTGACTATCTTTTAATTTATCGCTCGACAATTACTCCGATTGAGAAACAGGGAATGGTCGAAAACGGACAAAACGCCGAAGATATGACCGATTATTATAAACGCCAAGCTTTAACTTCCGCCGAAGATTATACCTACGCCCTAAAACTTGCGCGCGAATTAAATATTACCGTTTCAGATAGCGAAGTTAACGACGCCGTCGAAAAACACCGTAAAGCCGGCGGAGTTGAACGTAGCCAAGAAACTTTTGTTCGCGTCCTTCAAGATAACTTCGGGCTATCCTTAAGCGAATATAAACGAATTATTTATCTCTCCCTAATCTCCGAAAAAGTTTCCGAAGAAATCGACCAAGTCGCAAAATCAACTATGATAAACGTTAAAGAATATCTCTCCGAGGGAAAAAGCCTTAAGGAAATTTCGGAAATCCTCGGCGAAAAAGTCGTTTATGAAGAGACCAGCGGGCTTGTCGATCGAATGAACGTTGATGGCGGTCGCGCGACCGTCGCAATGACGCTCGAAAAAGGACAGACTTCCGAGCGTTTTGTCTCGACTTCCGGCGACGGAATCTATTTCGTTACCCTCCTCGATAAAACCGAATCGACTGTAAATTATGTCTCTCTCCATATCCCGTTCACTGAATTAAATACTCGCCTTGAAGCCGTCCGTAAAGAGAACAAGGTCGAAGAAAGAATTATAATCGAAGAACAGAAAAATGACGAAAAACCTAGCGAAAACTAAAAACGTTCTTCCGGAATACACCCTCGGAGAAGAACTAATAAACTCAATTTCTCACGGTGTCGGCGCCGTCCTCGCCATTTCCGGTTTAGTTTTCTGTATTATTAACTCAAAAAGCGCCTGGGCGGTAGTTTCTAGCTGCCTTTATGGCGCAATGATGATTTTACTTTATATTTTCTCTTGTCTCTATCACGCCCTCTCCCCGAATACAAAGGCGAAAAAGGTCCTCCGTATTTTAGATCACGACAATGTTTTTCTAATGGAAGCAGGAACTTATATGCCGGTTTGTCTGTCTCTTTTAATTGGCTCTAATCATCCCGTCGCCGGCTGGGTTACTTTCGGGATTGTTTGGTTTATTACGATTCTCGCGGTCGTTTTTACTTCGATTAACGTCGATAAATATCAACTCGTCGGCGTAATCTGTAATCTTGCGCTCGGATGGGGAAGCTTAATGCTCCTGCCGATTTTTGTCCAAATCTTGCCCGCTTCCGGAATCTTTATGTTAATTCTCGGCGGAGCGACTTATTCTATCGGCGCACTCTGGTATCTTTTCGGCGCTAAGGTAAAATGGATGCATTCTATCTTTCATTTTTACGTCCTCCTCGCCTCCGTTTTTCATTTCATTTTTGTCTATTCTTATTGTTTGTGATATAAAAAACGCCCAAAGGGCGATTTTTGGTGCGGGTACGGCGAGTCGGACGCCGATCTCATCCTTGGGAAGGATACATAATAACCGTTATACGATACCCGCAAACTAATTTTATTATACTATTTCAGACCGCAAAACGCAAGAGATGGCACCGCCTTGAACACTACTCGTTTTACCTTGACTTTTAACCATAAGTATGATATAATAAAGACATATAAGGTTATATTAGGAGATTTTATGAAAGAGATAAAATTACTAATTCCAATTCTTTTCATCTCGTTTTTCTCAGGTCTCAATATCTCGAACAGCTTTGATTTTTCTGTAACAGACACCTCTGTTAACGATGCTTTTTCGACTTCTCTCGAAGCTGAAGAAAAAATCGAAAATGTCGAAGCGAATATCTCCGAACTAAAAACTCCGGTTTCTACCGCCACTACCAGAAAAACTGTCGTTTCTAGTAGTAAAAATGTTATTAAAATCGCCGGAAATACCGTTTCTTTAGTTCCGACAAACTGTAATACAATGCCAACTCCGAATTATTCTTCGGCAAATTATTGTAATTTTCAAGGTAGCCCAAATCTCTTTATTTACGGACATAATACAAATAACATTTTCGGTAGACTTAAGAACTTAGGCGTCGGCTCAACTTTTACAATTACCTTAAATAATACGACTACGACTTATAGAATTACTGATAAATTTAGCGACACCGTCGAACGTCTTAATTCAAACAGCGGACTCCGCTCGAGTATTTATAAAGGCTACTATCGTAGCACCTCTGATATTACAATTCAGACCTGTCATGGCATAAACGACTCCGAACGTCTCTATATTAAAGCCGTTCGCGTGTAGCTAAAAATAAGTTTTCTAGTTTTCGAGGACCTGCCGGAAGGCCAGCGCCTGAGGCAGAGGAGCCCTACCCCGTAAAGACAGGGGTAGGGACTCCGTAGTCCGAGAAAATTAGGAACTTATTTTTTATCGAACAGGACCCCGCTCGGAGCAATTTAACACTTGAAAAATTAAACCAGATATGATAAGATAATAAGGATAATATTAACTAAAAGGAAGTTTTTTAATGAGTCGTATCGGAAAACTACCTGTGGACATCCCTACAGGCGTGACAATCACGGTCGGTGAAACTGAAATTACAGTTGCTGGCCCGAAAGGCACGCTCAAGGTTCCTGTTCAACAGAATACTTCTACAAAAGTAGAAGAAAATAAAGCTGTAGTAACCCGTAAAGATGACGAGCCAAAGTCGAAAGCTTGGCACGGTCTTCAAAGGGCGCTACTTCAAAACGCTATTACCGGCGTTACAAAAGGTTTCGAAAAGAAACTTGAAATCAATGGTGTTGGCTTCCGTCTTTCTGGCGGTCCAAAAGATATCGAGATGGCGCTCGGTTTCTCGCACCCTGTAAAATACTCTGCTCCAGAGGGAATTACTCTTACTACAAACAAGATGGAAATTACCGTTTCTGGAATCGATAAACAGCAGGTTGGTCAGGTTGCGGCTGAAATTCGCGCTCTTAAGAAACCTGAGCCTTATAAAGGTAAAGGTATTAAGTATGTTGACGAATATATCGTCCGCAAGGCTGGAAAGGCAGGTAAGAAGTAATGGATGCTATTTATCGTGCAAATCGCACTCGCGCTAAAATTCACGGCACCGCTGATCGCCCGCGCTTAACCATCAAAATCAGCAATCAACATATTATTGCGCAAATCATCGATGATGACGCTAAAAAGACTTTAGCTTATGCTACTACTGTCGGCTCTAAGATTAAAGGTTCAAAGACTGAAAAATGTGCCGAAATCGGTAAAGAAATCGCAGAAAAAGCGAAAAAAGCTAAGATTTCTAAAGTAGTCTTCGATCGTGGCGCTAACGCTTATGCTGGTCGTCTCTCTGCTCTCGCAGACGCCGCCCGCAAGGAAGGATTGGAGTTCTAACATGCCTGAAAATAAAGCAAATGAACCACGCGTAATTAATAAATCCGGAACTCTTAAGATGACCGATAAGGTCGCGGCGACTAAAGAAGCTCGCGATATGTCTGGTCGTCCGATGCGCCGAAATAATCGTCGCGATCGCGTTCGCGCCGACGTCGCTCCGAAAGAGTTTGAAGAAGTAACAATTAACATTGACCGCGTTTCAAGAACCGTTGCTGGTGGTCGTCGTATGCGCTTTAAAGCCCTCGTCGCTATCGGAAACAAGAAAAACAAAGTTGGTGTTGGCGTAGCTAAGGGTAACGATGTTACTACTGCGGTCGCTAAAGCTACCGCAAAAGCTAAAAAGAATATGGTTACTTTCGAGATGGATGGCGAAACTATCTGTCACGAAGTCGAAACTAAGGTTACTGGTGCTGATGTTCTTATGAAACCGGCTGCTCCAGGTACTGGTATTATCGCTGGCGGTGTTGTCCGCTCGATTATCGGCCTTACCGGAGTTAAAAACCTTATCTCGAAGTCTCTTGGCTCGACTAATAAAGTTAACATCGCTTACGCCGTCGTTGAAGGCTTAAAGGCACAAGTTCCGCGCGAAAAATGGAACACTACCGCCCATAAGGCGGAAAGCCAAAGGCTTACTGCCGCTAAAAAAGCCTCGAAAAAGGAGACTAAGTAATGAAATACAATGATTTACAAGTAGAGAAAAACGCTCGTCCGACTCGCGCAGGTCGCGGAATCTCGGCTGGCCGCGGTAAAACCGCTGGTCGTGGAACTAAAGGACAGAAGTCTCGTACTGGACATCACAAGATGCCGGCAGGCTTCATGGGCGGACAGCGCGCAATTATGCAAGCTATCCCGAAACTTAAAGGTTTCAAATCGATTCACCCGAAAGCGGAAGTTGTCTATACTGATAACTTAAATATCCTTTCTGGCGACGTCGACAACTTTAAACTCGCGGAAGCTAGCTTAATTTCTAGCCCGTTTAATAAAGTAAAAGTTATTCTCCGCGGCGAAGTTACCGCTAAGATTAACCTTTCTACCCAGTTCGCTTCGAAAACCGCTATTAAAGCAATCGAAAAAGCTGGCGGAAAATTCACAAAAGTTGAAGTTCCAAAAAGAGCTAAAAAAGCTGAAAAATAAAAAAATACCCCTTCGGGGGTATTTTTTTATTGTAGGAGGGGTGGCGCCGCCTTGGGGACCCCGTCGCGCGCAGGTAAGCAAATCCGAGCCGTGTGTACGTTAGTACAGTAGGCTCGGATATTTGCGTCTGAGCACGGCGGGGAACTTTATGGCGGTGACAGGACCCCGCTCGGATAAAACTAGTTATCTAGCTCTTTTATTTCATTATTTTTTATGCTACAATAGAAGAAAGAATATTTCAGAGAGGCTTTAATTTCAATGCATTTCAAAACAATTTTCAAATCATTCAAAAATAAAGATATGTTAAAACGAATCGGAATCGTTTTAGGAATTTTAGTTGTTTACCGATTCTTAGCACATATTCCGGTCCCGATGGGCGACGCAACGACTTTCCGCGACGCTATGGAGAACTTAATTAGCAAATCCGACTTCGGAAGCTTTATTAACCTTATTTCCGGCGGCGGCCTCGCGAGCTTCTCGGTTATTCTTGTTGGTCTTTCGCCTTACATTACCGCCTCCATCGTAATCCAGCTTATGACAAAAGCGATTCCGCGCCTCGAAGAACTCTCTGAAGACGGCGAATCTGGTCGTAGAAAAATTAACCAGTGGACAAGGATGTTAACCGTCCCTCTCGCGATTATCCAGTCGATCGCTTATATCTATATCCTTTTCCAGTCTATGGGCTCTTATTCGACAACTGCCTTTGAGCCGACTCTTCATGATTGGTTTATGGCGGTAACGGCTATGACTGCCGGCTCGATTATCTTAATGTGGCTCGGCGAACTTATGACTGAGCAGGGAATCGGAAACGGTATTTCTATGATTATCTTCGTTTCGATTATCTCCCAGTTCCAGACGACCGCCGCTCAAATCGGCTCCGCTCTCTTTAATACTGAAGGTGGCGAAACTTTAAGCCTCTTCGGCTGGTTTAACCTCCCGGTTAACCCGACAGTCTTTTGGATTCTCCTCGGATTCGGCGTCGCGCTCATTATCGCGTTTTATTTCCTCGTTAAAGTTAACGAAGCACAAAGGATTATTACAATTAACTACGCGAAACGTGTTCACGGAAATCAAGAATACGGCGGAATTAAGTCGATTCTCCCGATTAAATTAATCGCCGCTGGCGTTATTCCGGTTATCTTCGCGACCGCGTTCCTCTCGCTTCCGGCGCTTATCGGTCAGTTTATAACTTCCGCCGACTCAAATAGCGAAATTGGAAACGCTCTAACGACTATCTTTACCGCTCCGAGCGCAAGCAACTTTTCTACAATGTATCCGGACGGAATTACCGCGCGGTGGTTCGTTTATCCAGTTATGTATTTCGTTCTCGTTGTCGCCTTTACTTATTTCTATACTAGTATTATCTTTAATACGAAAGAAATCGCCGATAATCTTCAGAAACAAGGTGGTTTTATCGAAGGCGTCCGCCCAGGTCTTTCGACCGCGAAATATCTCGATAAAACCGTCGTCCGTTTAAACTTCTTCGGCTCGCTTACGCTCGGCTTTATCGCTATGATTCCGTTCGTAACTGACTATATCTTTATCGTCTTAATGGGACAGCCGCTCGGCCTCTCGATTTCCGGAACTGGACTTCTGATCGTCGTAACTGTCGCGCTTGAAAACTTACGTTCGCTCGATTCCCGCGCTCTGATGGTAACTTATGATGATTATAAATAAAATAAGTTGGGTGGAAAATGAGTTTAGAAGTTAAAAAATCACATAAAAAATACATTCCTTACATTATCTGGGGAGTAGTGATTTTAATCGCCGGTGTTTTAATCGCCCGCGTCGCAATCTGGGAAAAGAATTATTATGAGGAAAAAGAGGGAAGCGAACGTGCGACCGCCGGGATCGTCGGCGACGTCGAAACTACAGAAGTCTCCGACGAAATCGTAACCGAGGAACAACAAAAAGAATATACTGTCGCGGCAAATAAGCCGAGATATTTAACTATCGAGAAATTAGGCGTTAAAAACGCGCGTATCTTCGAAGTCGGAGTTAACTCTAAAGGACAAATGGAAACGCCGAATACGAATTATGACGCGGGCTGGTATAACGGTTCGAGTTTACCGGGGACCGGTGGAACCGCGATTTTAGACGGACATAACGGCGGCCCGAGTTCCTACGGAATCTTTAAGAAGCTAAATACGCTCGTTTCTGGCGACATTATTAAAATCGAGATGGGCGACGGTAGAGTTTTTGAATATCGTGTCTACGACAATTTCGAAGTAAAACTCTCCGAGGCAGATAAGAAAATGAGCCTCCTTACCGTCTCGCCCGTCGCTAAAACCGAATCAATTTCGATTATCTCTTGTATTGGCGAATATAGCTTAAAACAGAAAACCTACCTCTCGCGCCAGTTCTTACGCGCTACTAGGGTATAAAATCTTAAAAATACCTCTTGTAAAATCTTAAATTTTTTGTTATAATTAAATGGTAATTTATGGCTAGTCAAAAGGAAGTGATTAAACTTGCTGGTAAAGTCGTTGAGGCTTTGCCTAACACGCAATTTCGCGTGGAACTTGAGAATGGCCATATTATCATTGCGCACATGAGCGGAAAAATGCGCAAAAACTTTATCCGTTTAGTGCCTGGTGATAAGGTGGAAGTTGAGTTAACCCCCTACGATCTTACAAAGGGAAGAATCAGTTTCCGCCTGAAATAATATCAACCGTCTTCTTGGCGAAAGTTGATATAGAAAAAGCTGCGAGTTATTTTTCCGCACTCGCGGACTTCTCTATATCAAGAAGTACCTAAAAAGACTTAAATTAAGAAAGGATTTTGACACTTCTATGAAAGTACGCGCAAGTGTTAAAAAAATTTCACCTGATGACATTATTGTTCGTCGTAAAGGCGTCCTTCGTGTCATTAACAAGAAAAAACCTAAGAACAAGCAAAGGCAGGGTTAAACATGGCAAGAATTGCAAGCGTCGTCATCCCTTCCGAGAAACAAGTTTGGATTGCCCTTACTTATGTTTACGGAATCGGTCGTACGACCTCTAAAGCCATCCTTGCGGAGGCCAAAATTGAGCCTACCACTCGGGTGAAAGATCTCACCGAGGCTGAAGAACAGAAAATCAACGACATTATTTCATCGAAATATCAGGTCGAAGGTGATCTTAAACGCCTCGTAACAAATAACGTAAAACGCATCAAGGATATTAACTCCTATCGCGGAATTCGCCACAAAGCGAAACTCCCGGTCCGCGGACAACGCACTCGTACGAACGCGCGAACTCGTAAGGGTAAAGCGATTGCGGTCGGTGGTGCACAACCTAAAGCAGCAAGTAAAACCTAAAATAGGAGAAAGGAAAAAACTATGGCAGAAGAAGATGTTAAAGCTACAGTTGCTACCGAAGCTCCTAAAGAAGCTCCTGCTGCAACTAAGAAGAAAAAAGGTAAACGCGTCGTAAACGCGGGCCAAGTTCATATTCAGGCTACCTTTAATAATACAATTATCAGTATCTCGGACAAAAAAGGACAGGTTCTTACCGCCTCGAGTGCTGGTGCGAACGGTTTCCGTGGTTCTAAGAAAGGAACTGCTTACGCCGCTCAAATCGCCGCTGAAAAAGCTGGCGAAATCGCCAAGAAAGACTACGGTCTAAATTCCGTTGATGTTTACGTTAAAGGAATCGGACTTGGTCGTGATAGCGCTATCCGCGCCATCAGCTCGCTTGGTATTAAAATTGACAGTATTACCGACAAGACACCTATCGCACACGGTGGTGTCCGTCCGAAAGGAGAAAGGAAACCGTAATGGCACGTGATATATCTCCAATCGTCAAACAATCGCGCCGTGAAAGTTGGGCTCTAGCCCCTAAGGCGCATAAAGTAATGGCTAAAAAGTCCGGAATTCCGGGCGAACACGGCGACATGCGCGTCCGTGGTGGAAGCCTTTACTTAACGCAAATGCGTGAGAAACAGAAAGTTCGTCGTCTTTATGGACTTCTCGAAAAACAATTCGCGAAGCTCATGAAAGAGGCTCAGAAAGCCGAAGGCTTAACTGGTGAAAACCTCTTACAATATCTCGAACGACGTGCTGATAACGCGGTTTATCGCGCTGGTTTCGCGACAACTCGTCGCCAAGCTCGTCAGCTCGTTTCTCATGGTCACTTTACCTTAAACGGTCGTCGAATCGACATCCCTTCAATTCGTTTGAAACCGGGAGATGTCCTCGAAGTCCGCGCAAAGTCTCAAAAATCGGAATACTTTAAAAATCTTGATAACGTTATCGCCGCTGCATCACAGCCAACTTTAAGCTGGATGAAAGCCGACGGTAAGAAAATGAAGATTGAAGTAACAGGCTTACCAAAGCGCGAGGAAGCTGAGGCGGGCATTAACGAACAATTAATCGTTGAGTATTACTCACGCTAAGGAGGAAAATGACTACTAAAGTAATTCACGAAGCAAATCTTGCTGAAGTCAAAGAGCTCTCGAAAACAAGTGCGGCGTTCGTCATTAAACCGCTTTACTACGGTTATGGCAACACCCTTGGAAACTCCCTCCGTCGAGTTTTACTCTCGAGTGTTAAAGGCGCGGCGATTACCGCTTTCTCCATCGAAGGCGCAACTCACGAATTTACTGCTATTAAAGGAATTCGCGAAGATGTCGTCGACATCATGTTAAACCTTAAGAATATCCGCTTTAAGAGCCATACCGACGCTCCAGTCGAACTCGAACTTGAGATTAAAGGTAAGGATCAAAGCAAAAAAGACGGCGACGCTCGCGTCGTCGCTGGCGACATTAAACTCACTTCCGAGGTTGAAGTTGCTAACCCAAACCAGACTATTTGTCATATCGACGATCCAGAATACACCTTAAAGATGCATTTTGTCGTTGAATCTGGCCGTGGTTATCTTACCATTGAAAAAGCTAGCGAAGACCGTATTCATAGCGATATGATTGCGCTCGACGCAGTCTTTACTCCTGTTCTCCGTGTTCGTTACAAAGTTGAGAACACTCGTGTTGGACAGGATACTAACTTACAACAGCTTACAATTACTGTCGATACCGACGGAACGATTACCCCGAAAGAGGCTTTCGAAGAAGCTGCTGCTATTTTAGTTAATCAATATACCGCCCTCGCTGGTGGCACCTCTGTCGAAAGTGCTCCGGCTCCGGGTAGCCAAGACGAACAGGAAGATACTGGACTTGCCCTCCCAATCGAGGAACTCGGACTTTCTGCTCGTACCGCCAACGCCCTCGTTAATAACGAAATCAAGACTATCCGCGACCTCGTCGTCTTATCAGACAGCGATCTCAAGGAGCTTAAAGGTTTCGGACAAAAGGCGCTTGACGAAGTTAAAGAAAAGTTAACGGAGTTAAACATTTAAAATGCATCGTCATGGATACAAAGGCCGAAAATTCGGTCGTGAAAAGGACCAGAGACGCGCGCTCCTTCGTGGGCTAGAATGTTCTCTGATCAAATATCAGTCAATTACCGTTACGCTTGCACGCGCTAAAGAAATGCGCCGCGAGACAGAGAAGTTAATCACGATCGCTAAAAAGGGTGGCTTAGCTAATCGCCGTCTTCTTATTGCTCGTCTTGATTCAATTGAATGTGCAGATCTCTTAATGGACGTTATCGCTCCACAGATTAAGCGTAACTCTGGTTATCTTCGCATCGAAAAAGCTGGTTTCCGCACCGGAGACAACTCTGAAATGGGAACTATCAGCTTTGTCGATGACATTGATACCTCTAAAAAGGAGGATAAGTAATGAAAACCTATTCTCAAAAAGCAAGTGAAATTAAGCGTGATTGGTATCTTATCGACGCTAGTAGCCTTCCTCTCGGTAAACTCGCTGTAGTTATCGCAGACAAGCTCATGGGCAAGTCGAAAGTTACCTACACCCCGCATATTGATAATGGTGACTACGTTGTCGTTATTAATGCTAAGGACCTCGTTGTTACTGGCAATAAAATGACCGACAAAATGTATCATCGCCATAGCGGTTTCCCTGGTGGTCTCACCTCTCTTAAACTTGAAGAAGTTATTGAGAAAGACCCTAGTGTAGCTATTAAGAAAGCTGTTGCTGGGATGCTTCCAAAGAATAAACTCGCCGCAGATCGCTTAGCTCGTCTTCGCGTCTTCGACGGTCCGGAACACTCTCACGCAGCACAAAACCCAAAGGAGATTAAGTAATGGCAGAGAAATATACCTATGGCCTCGGTCGTCGTAAGGCTGCGACTGCCCGTGCTCGCCTCTATAAGGGTAAAGGCAACATCACAATTAACGACAAAGATGCTCTCGAGTATTTAAGCGGTAATAAAACTTACCTCGCTGAGATTACTGATCCGCTCGCTTTAACCCAAAAACAGAAAGAATACGACATTACTGTTCGTGTTTCTGGTGGTGGTTTAGCTGGACAGGTCGACGCGATTAAACTCGCTATCTCAAAAGCTCTTCAAACTGAATTCCCAGATCTTCGCCCAATCTTAAAGAAGGCGGGATTTGTCAAACGCGATCCGCGCGAGAAAGAACGCAAAAAATACGGTCTTCGCTCCGCGAGAAAGAAAGAACAGTTCAGCAAACGTTAAAAAACAAAATACGGAGTCGAAATTCGGCTCCGTTTTTGTTGGGTGGTTTATCCTACATATGTTTTGCGCTCCTCTTCCGTGAAGACGTCGCGCTTTTCTAAAAACTCCCAGAACCAAGGGAAAACCATTCCGCGGACATCGCGACACGCCGCCACGACAATATCAACAAAGATTTTTAAGTTCTTATAATCTTTGTAATGATCAATCATGTGCGCACTCCAAATCCCCGCTTGAGAATATTCCCGAGTCTGGTCCGAATAATACTGGTCTTGGCCAGTAATTCCGCCAAAGTGTTTCTTCTTATAGAGCAGAGAACCTTTCCTGCCTTGTTTCTCGTAGATAAAAGCCGAGAGTAGCGCATCCGTCTTATCGACTAGCTTCGCAAACTGGAAAATCTCTCGACTCCGCTCGTCCCACTCTAAAGAATCCGCATGCTCAAACATAATGAAGTCCTTGATTAAAACGTCTTGAAACTCTTCCGTATGATATTGAATCTTCCGGACAAACTCTTCAAGCTCAATCTTAAACTTCTCTTTATGCTCCGTCGAACCGTCGTCCGCCTTGTCCCCGCGTTCGCTCTCTCCGAGATCATGGTCTTTTAAAACCGAGATAATCCGAAACTGCTCATAAATATCGAACAACTTCGGATAAAACTCGAAGATATTTATCGCTAGGTTAATACAAGAAGCGGAATGAATCGTATCTGTCTCAATGTAGTCGTCAAGGAATGGATATTCCGGATTAAAACCGACAAAGACTCCGCAAAGCCCGTTTCCAGACCGAATCGGTCTATCTCCGGCGCGATAGCTTACCTGATTTCGCCAAATCGCGAGCGACGGCTCTATCTTCGAAATCGAAGGGTTTATAACCGACCTCTCGCGCTCTATCCGAATTTTTCCTCCCTTAACCTCAACTGTAACTTCTCCAAAATCAGTTTCCGTGTTCATTTGCATTAGCATATTTTTCACCCCCTAACAGAAAAATGAAACCACCAATAAAATGTACACCACCCATATATACTCGATATTATAACATAAATCTAGCGTTTTTTAAAGCTTAAAGCAGCCCCTTCTTTTTCATCCAGATAAAGACGACAAGCGACGCGGCAATCGAAGCGATTAAAAGACAAATCCACGCCGTCCCGCTATCGCCAAAGTTTCCGAACGGAACGTTCATCCCCATAAAGCTCGAGATAATCGTCGGAACGCTTAAGACAACCGTAATTCCCGCTAAGAATTTCATTACGTCGTTTAAATTATTCGAAACGACCGTCGCATAAGTCCCAGTAATACTAGAAAGAATATCTTGATAAATCTTCGCCATGTCTATCGCCTGACGGTTCTCAATCATCGCATCTTCGAGCATATCGGAATCCCCCTCATAAAGCGGAATCATATTTCCCGAAGTTAGTCTCTCTAGAACTAAATCATTTTCTTTCAAAGAAGTCGTAAAATAGACAAGAGTTTTTTCTGTCGCGAGTAGGTCGATTAAATCTTCATTTTTTGTCGAACGCTCTAATTTATCTTCTTTTTTCTCAATTTCTCTGTAAACTTTATTTAGGATTTTTAGATATTCCGCCGAAGTTTTTCCGAGAATTTGGATTAAGAAACGCGATTTCTTCGCCGTTCGAAAATCTTTAACGTGAGAATGTCGAAAATCGTGTAAAACGGTTACTTTTCTCGTCGAAACCGTTACGATATAATTTCTGTCTGAAAGAATAACCCCGAGCGGGAACGTCGCATATTCATCTTCGTCTTCCTCGTCTCTTACCGGCGCATCAATTACAACTAGCGTCGCATCTCCCGAAGTCTCGACGCGCGGTAACTCGTTCTCGTCGAGCATCTTATCGATTAAGTCTCGATCGATTTTTGTATAATTTACGACTCGCTCAATCTCTTCCGCTGTCGGGTTCATTAAATCAATCCACGAGTTCGGAACAATCTCGTCTAAAACATCTAATTTATCGTTATTTGTTTTATAAATCCTAATCATTACTATAATTATAGCACAAAAAATAAGACCTGCAGTCTCTTGTATGTGGTGGAGATGATGGGACTTAAACCCACGACCTTCGCAATGCGAATGCGACGCTCTATCAGCTGAGCTACATCCCCAACTAACTAAATTATACCACATTTGCCCCTAAAAAATCAATTCTATGTTATAATTAAGCAAATAAAGGAGGTATATGAGTAAATTTGACGACCAGTATATTGCGCTCTGTCGAAGAATTTTGAGCGAGGGCGAAAAAGTTCAGAATTACAAGAAAACCGATACTAGAACGTCTAAAACCGCGACCGCTATCCCTGATCATGTCGCTCAAGGCTCAATGGAGACAAAAACTATCCGCCTCCCGCATCAAGTTCTTCAGTTCGACCTCTCCGAAGAATTCCCGATTTTAACTTCGAAAAAAGTAACTTTTAAATCCGCAATCCTCGAAATTCTTTGGATTTATCAGGCTCAAAGTAATAGTGTAAAATGGCTTCACGACCGAAAAGTTCATATCTGGGACGAGTGGGAAGTTCCAGAAGATGGAATTTATATGGGACGAGATTTTAAAGAACTCTATAAAAAGCATAATCTAGACGAAAATCCGGTCGGAACAATCGGAACTGCTTATGGTTGGATTGTAAACCGTTATCAGCTTGTCCAAAATCTAATTGAAACCTTAAAAGAAAACCCAGGAAACCGCAGAATGGTAATGTCTCTCTGGCAAAACGAATGGCTCGAGACCGCCGCTTTACCTTCTTGTGTCTGGAATAGCCAATGGAATTTAATCGACGGGAAGCTTAATCTTCTAGTTACTTCGAGAAGTTCTGACGTTCCGCTCGGTCTCCCGTTTAATATTGTCCAATACGCAACTCTCAATTGTCTAATCGCTCATTGCCTTGGCGTAAAACCTGGGCAGTTTACTTTTGTCACGAACGATGCTCATATTTACGAGAATCAAATTGACGGAATTAAAGAACAAATTAAGCGTTATGAAGACGCAAACGAGGGCAGAGACCTTCCGAAAGCTCCAACTCTCTGGATTAACCCTGAGGTTAAAGATTTCTTCAAATTCGACAATTCTAGAGAGCTAAAAGATATAAAACTAGAGAATTATGAACACCTCGGCTTAATTAAAATGCCAATTACGGAGTAAAAATGAGTTATTCAATTATCGCAGCTATCGGCAAAAACAGGGAACTCGGCAAAAATGGCGACCTCTGTTTTCAGCTTCCAGGCGATTTAAAGTATTTTAGTAAAGTCACTAGAGGTCATAAAGTTTTAATGGGCTCGAAAACCTTTAGAAGTCTCCCTAAAATGCTCCCAAATCGCGAGCATATCGTCCTCTCCGCTCATTCAACTCCGGACCAGTATCCAGAAGGGGTTAGACTTGTAAAGTCGTTTAACGAGCTTCTAGAGGCCTTTCCGGAGGATTTAGAGGAGGAAATCTTCGTTATTGGAGGCGGAATGGTTTATGCTGAAATGTTAAAATATGCCGATAAACTCTATTTAACAGAAGTCGATGCCGAAGATAAAACCGCCGACACCTTTTTCCAGCCTTTTAATAAAGAAAAATACACTCGAAAAGTCGTCGGAACAGGGAAAGATAACGGAATAAAATACGAATTTATCGTTTATACCCGAAAGGAGTCATTATGATCTAATTTTCTCATTTGTGGGCAAAATAAGATTATAAGAAAGGATTTTTCATGAAAAAAGACATCATATTTGACTTAATTAACGAAGAAAAAACTCGTCAAACCGAGGGACTTGAACTTATCCCGAGCGAAAACTACGTCACGAAAGACGTCCTCGAGGCGATGGGTTCAGTTTTGACTAACAAATACTCCGAGGGCTATCCGAAGTTCGAAGACACTGAATATAACGGCGAAAGCGACAAAGACTACGAGAAAAAAGAGACAAAAATCGCCGAAACCGTCCTCGAAAACTACCGTTATTATGGAGGACAGAGGAATGTCGACCGAATTGAAAGAATCGCCATTTCTCGCGCTTGTCGTCTCTTCCACGCGGACCACGCTAATGTCCAGCCTCACTCTGGCGCAAACGCTAACGAAGCGGTCTATTTTGCTTGGTGTGAACCGGGCGATAAGATTCTCGCGATGAATCTCGGTCACGGTGGACATTTAACTCACGGTTCTCCTGTTACTCGCTCTGCAAAAATTTGGAATTTCATCGCTTATGGAACGACTCCTGAAGGCGATTTAGACTATGACGATATCGAAGAAAAAGCTCTCTCGGAAGATGTTAAGATAATTCTTATTGGCTATTCCGCCTTTATGAAAATCCCTGATTTTAAACGTGTGGTCGAAATTCGTGATAAAGCCGAGAAAAAATGGGGACACGAAATTCTTCTTATGGCAGACATGGCACACGTTGCCGGTTTAATCGCCGGTGGCGCTCACCCAAATCCGCTCGACTTCGGTTTTAACGTCGTCACAACCACGACTCATAAAACTCTGCGCGGTCCTCGCGGCGGAATTATTTTATCAAAAGGAAATGTCGCCTCTCCTCTTAAAAAACCGGAAAAAACGCTTAAAAATATCCCAATTTTAATCGACCGCGCTGTCTTTCCAGGGACTCAAGGCGGACCGCTTGAACACGTTATCGCTGCGAAAGCTGTTGCTTTTGGCGAAGCCTTGAAGCCAGAGTTTAAAGATTACGCTAAGAAAATCATCGAAAACGCAAAGGCTCTCGGCGAAAGGCTAAAGGATCACGGATTTATCCTCCAAGGAAACGGAACCGAGAATCATCTTCTACTCGTTAAGGTTGACGAAAGCTTCGGCATAAACGGTAAGTTTTATGAAAAAGCGCTCGATCTTGTTGGCTTAACCCTTAACGCGAACGCTCTTCCGGGCGATAAAGGCGGCGCTTTTAAACCGGGCGGAGTTCGCCTCGGTACTCCGGCAATTACGACTCGCGGCATGGGTATCTCGGAGATGGAACAGATTGGCGACTGGATGAAAGAAGTCGTCGACCTCTGCGTCAGCGCAAAAGATTTCAAGACTCTTGAAAAAGACTACAAGAAAGACCTCGAGAAAATCCATTCTGAAGTAATTAAAATGGCTTCGAAGTTTCCCGTCCCTAGCATTTAAGCTCAAAAAATGTTAAAATATTTATAATGTATAACATTTTTAGTGAGTTTATTAAAGATAAAACGAAAATCTGCGTAGTCCAAGCGGAAAATCCGGACGGAGATTCGCTTGGCTCTGCGCTCGCGCTCGAAGCCCTCTTAAAAGATAAAGAGCTTAGTCTTTATTGTCCGGTCGATATTCCGAAATATTTAAGATATTTCGACGGCTGGAGCCGCGTTACGAATGAGTTCGATTTCAGTGCCGACGGAATTATTATCGTCGATACCGCGGCGGAAGTTCTAATTTCGAAGTTACTTGAAGATCCAGCGATTAAAGATGCGCTCGAGAAAAAACCGGTTCTCGTCCTTGACCATCACGAAACTGAAGACGATTTAAAATTCCCGCATGAAAAAATTATCGAAGTTCTCCCGTCTTGTTGTTCTTTAATTTTTAAAATCGCTAAAGATCAAAATATAGAAATCGATAAAACCGCTTCGGACATGATTTTTAACGGTCTACTCTCCGATACGCTCGGCCTTACGACCGCGAGCGTTACTGCGGAAGATTTTGAAACCGCCGCAGAGCTAACTCGTCTCGGAAGCGAAGTTTCCGAGCTTGAAGAACACCGTAAAGAATTCATGAAAAAGTCTCAGCGGATTTTAGATTATAAAGCCGACTTAATCAGAAGAATTGAATATTCTCTCGATGGAAAACTCGCGACGGTTCATATCCCTTGGAGCGACATCAGGGAATATTCTGACGAATACAACCCAAACGTTTTAATTCTTGAAGAAATGCGAATGGTCGAAGGCGTCGAAGTCGCGGTCGCGATTAAGACTTATCCAGACGGAAAATTAACCGGAAAAGTTAGAACCTCGAAACCGATTGCCGATCAGGTCGCGGGCTATTTTGGCGGCGGCGGACATACTTACGCTGCCGGTTTTAGAACTTATGACTTAGATTACGCGGATTGTGTTAAAGATTTAATTACTTGTTGTAATAGTTTGTTTAAAGACGAGGATAAAGAAGAAGAAACCGTAAGTTATGGGAGCTTTTAATGAGACTTTATAATACTTTAACTAAAAAACTAGAAACTTTTAAACCGCTAAATCCGGACGAAGTAAAAATTTATACTTGTGGCCCGACCGTTTATGACTTCCCACACGTCGGAAATTATACTAGCTATATTTATTGGGACCTTTTAATCCGAACTTTGAAGAAAAACGGCTTTACGCCGAAACGCGTTTTAAATCTAACTGACGTCGGACATCTCGCTTCAGACGCCGACGAGGGCGAAGATAAACTCGAAAAAGGCGCCAAAAGAGAGAATAAAACCGTCTGGGAAATTGCTGATTTTTATTCAAATTATTTCCTCGAAAATTATGAAAAATTAAACTTAACTCCGCCGGACGTTCTCGCGAAAGCGACCGATTATATCGAAGAAGATATAAAGTTAATCGATGCCTTAACTAAAAAAGGTTATACTTATGAAACGAGCGACGGAATCTATTTCGATACTTCGAAATTTAAAACTTATGCCGATTTTGCTCGTCTCGACTTAGACCATCTTAAAGCTGGCGCAAGAGTCGATTTTAATTCCGAGAAAAAAAATGTCTCAGATTTTGCACTTTGGAAATTTATAAAACCAGACGAGGACCACGCTATGCGTTGGGACTATTTAGATCGTCCAGGTTATCCGGGTTGGCATATCGAATGCGCGACGATTATCCACGAAGAACTTGGCGAAACAATCGATATTCATACTGGCGGAATCGACCATATTCCAGTTCATCATACAAACGAAATCGCCGAATCCGAAGCTGCGTTCGACAAGAAAATGTGTAATTTCTGGCTCCATTGTAATTTTATTACGATAAATAACGAAAAGGTTAGTAAGTCACTCGGAAACACTTATAAACTCGAAGAACTCGAAGAAAAAGGTTTCGCTCCGCTCGACTTTAAAATGTGGGTTTTACAGGGACATTTTCAAGGAACAAGGAACTTTAGTTTTGACGATCTTTCCGCCGCGAAATCAAGAAGGCTTAACTGGAGAAATAAAGCCGCTTCTGCTTTCCAGACCGGAAAAACCGAAAAACAGCCGGATTTACAAGAAAAAATTCTAAACGCCCTAAACGAAAACTTGAATTCGCCGGAAGCTTTCAGCATTATCGACACAAACGAATTAAGTTTCGAGGATTGGCAGTTTGTCGACGAGCTTTTCGCGCTCGACCTCGTTAATAATATCGAGTTACCTGACTTTATTAAACGTTTAATTTCAGAGCGCAAAGAAGCAAGAGACCATAAAGACTATGCTCTCTCCGACCAAATTCGCGACGAACTTTCTGAAAATAATATCGTCGTCTTAGACACAAAAGACGGCCCAATTTGGCAGTTTCTAAACTAAATGATAAAATATTAAAAAGGAGGCTTGTGAGTAGAGCAATTGAAGTTGATACTAAAACATTTGTCCGTTTCTGGCTAGTAATTATCGGTCTAGCTTTAGCCGGATCTTTAATTCTTCAAGCTATGACCGGAATTATTATTATAATCGCTTCGATTTTCTTCGCCGTTGCATTAAGCCCGCTCGCTAAAAAAATCGATAATCTCGACAAGAGAAAAGAGCGTCGCGGTTTAGCTTCGATTGTGTCGGTTTTAATCGTCGTTTTTTCGATTGTTGCCGTAATTTGGCTTGCTGGCCCGGTTATCGTTAATGAAACTTCTAAGTTCCTTGCTACCGCGCCAGAACAGGTTAATAATTTCTTAAGTAGTGGTGCGCTCGATAACTTCGGAAGGTCTATCGGCGTCCCTGATTTATCTGAACAAATCGTCGCCGGCGTCAAAGATATGACTTCGTCTTTCGCTTCCGGTTTTTCCGACTTCGCCCTCTCCAGTATTGGGACGATTAGCTCTATCGCGACCGCGACTATTCTTATTATCGTCTTAACTATTCTCTTTATGTTACAAGGTCCAGATTTAATGGATAAAGTCTGGAAGTCCTTCTCCGGAAAGAATAAAAAAGCGAGTAAAGTCTGGCGCCGAATTATCGGACGAATGGCGGAAGTTATCTCGCGCTATGTTTCCGGACAACTTCTCGTCGCGATTTTAGACGGAACCGTCGTCGCCGTCTCTATCTTGCTTTTAAGTATTATCCTCGGCTTCTCGGCAAATCTCGCAATCCCGATGGGGCTTGTCGCTGCCTTCTTCTATCTAATTCCGATGTTTGGCCCGATTATTACCGCCGCTCTCGTTACGCTCCTTCTAATTCCGAACTCGATTTTAGCCGCGTTTATCTTCCTCGTTTTCTACATTATCTATTCTCAGTTCGAGAACAACTTAATCTCGCCAAAAATCCAAGGAAAGGGTATGTCGCTCCCGCCGCTTCTAATTCTTGTTTCCGTTACAATCGGCGTCTATTCATTCGGCTTAATCGGCTGTGTCGTCGCAATCCCGATTGCCGGCTGTATTAAAGTCTTTATTGAAGAATACCCAAACTTAAAAGAGCTTCGCGAAGCTTAAGGAATTTTTAAGTTTCAGTTAAGGTTCGGCCGATATAATAGAGGTATAAACGAAAGGACATTTATGAGAATATTATACGTTGAAGATGAAAAATATTTGGCCGACGCCGTAATCCACATGCTTAAGAAAGCTGATATTGCGGTCGACTGGGCTGATGATGGTGAAAAAGGTCTTGACATGTCGGTTAACCCGATTTATGACGCAATCGTTCTAGACGTGATGCTTCCAAAACTCTCTGGCTTTGACATTCTAAAAGCAATTCGCGACCGAAATATAAAGACACCGGTAATTATGCTTTCCGCGCTCTCGGAAGTCGAAGATAAAGTTAAAGGTTTAACTATGGGCGCCGACGATTATCTCTCGAAACCGTTTAAAACTTCCGAGCTTATCGCTCGCTTAAACGCGCTTAACCGCCGCCCGCCACTAAAATCTGAGACCGAGATTCATTTCGAAGATTTAAATCTAAACCTCGATAATCGAACTTTGAATAACATCCCTCTGACTGAAAAAGAAGAAAAAATTATGGAAGTCTTAATTAAAAATCCGGGCGTCGTTCAGAAAAAAGAATATCTTCTTGCGAAAATTTGGGGCTCAGATTCTGTCGCGGAAGAGAACTACGTCGAAGTTTATATGAGCTACCTAAGGAAAAAGTTAAAGACCTTGAAAAGTAAATGCGTAATTAAAACTATCCGTAATCTCGGTTATAAACTTATCACAAGATAGGAGAAAAATATGTTTAAGAAACTACGAAATAGAATTGTTGGAATCTCAATGGCGTCGACGACGGTCGTTCTTATTATTGCCTTTTCCGTAATTTATTCCGTAGTTTCTACAAGCGTCGCAAATCGCCCAATGCCGAAAGCCGAGTGGGAGAACTCTAATAATTCCGGAACCGTTACGACAAATTCTGAAGAATTTGAAAACGGACAAGTTATGAAAGAGATTCGAAAACACATTAACGAAGACCGCGAAAACGCTTTAAAAACTCTTCTTATTTCTCTTATTATTACGGGGGTTTGTGTCGAGTTTCTCGTCTTTATTTTAGTCCTCTTTCTTGCTGACCAAAGTATCAAGCCCGTTAAAGAGACCTATGAAGCTCAAAAACAATTTATTGCTAACGCTTCCCACGAAATTAAGACTCCGCTCGCCGTTATCCAAGCAAACCTCGAAGCAAGCGAGATTACCGATAATATCTGGATTAATAACGCTGCCGAAAAGGCCAAAGAACTCGCCGAGTTAAACGGACAGCTCCTCGCTCTTGCTCGTGTTGAGGCGGGTACGAACGAGAATGACGAAAAATCCGAGGTCGAGCTAAAAGCCTTAATGAAAAAATTAACTACCCCCTTAAAGCCTCAAATCGACAAAAAGGGAATTAAGTTAATGCTTAAAGGCGAAGAAACTAAAAAGCTTTCTTTGAATCTCTCCGCGCTTAAACAAATTTTAAATATCTTACTCGATAACGCAATCAAATATTCCGATAAAAAGATTACTGTTTCTGTTTCCGAAAGAAAAGTTATTATTAAAAACGACGGAACGACGATTGAAAAGGAAAAACTACCGCATCTTTTCGAGCGTTTCTATCAAGTCGATAAGACAAAAAGTGGCGTCGGACTCGGTCTCGCTATCGCGAGTGAAGTCGCAACAAAAAACGGATGGAAACTTTTCGCCGACTCTGATAATAAAAGCACTAGTTTTATTCTGAATTTATAGGTTTTATGGTAAAATAGAAGATATGGAGAAAAAAGAACTAACTATTTTCGAACGACACCCGATTATAAAAGATGTCCTTAGCTTAATCTGTTTTGTTATTGCGATTGTCGTCGGGACTATGGTTTTAAACGCTTATGTTTTTCGCTCTTATAACGTTGTTGGCGTTTCTATGGAAAATACTTTACATAATAATGACCGCGTAATCGTTAATCGTCTCGCCGTTTCGATTGCCCATTTTAAAGGCGAAGAATATGTTCCTGAACGCGGACAAGTAATCGTCTTCGTTAATGGCGAAGCCGACGGCCCGCTTACTTGCGGAGTCGATCCGAGCGTCCGTGACCAATATATTATTAAACGTGTAATCGCTTTTCCGGGCGAGCGCGTTGTCGTTAAAGACGGAACTTTAACTGTTTATAACGACGAACATCCTGAAGGTTTCTTACCTGATAACGATACTAGAAAATCTGAAAATGACGGCCCGAAAGCTTCTACTTCTGGCGAAGTCGACATGATTGTTCCGGAAGGCGAGATTTTCGTCGCTGGCGATAACCGCGAAGGGACACATTCTTATGATTCTCGTTATGGGCTTGGAACCGTTCCGTATTGTCGAATTATCGGTCCAGTCGTCGTCCGCCTCTTCCCGTTTAACCAAATGAGGTTCTTCTAATGTCTGATTTCGTTTTTATCCGAAAAAGCCGTAACGCTTTAAGCTCGGCCTTACATGTCGCACTCAATATTGCGCTTGCCGCCGGCTCTATCTATATTACTTGGGCAACCGGCAGTTTCGTAATCGGGCTTCTTCTTGTTTTTCTTTCGAAATGGCGTATGTTTGCCGTTCGTCCGCGCTACTGGGAGTTAAATCTAAAGTCTAACCTCGTCGATTTAATCGTCGGTTGTTCTTTTGTTTTTATTGCTTATTGTTCCGGCTCGGTCGTCTTACCGATTCATTTTATTCTCGCCGCCCTGTATTCATTCTGGCTCGTTGTTTTAAAGCCAAAGTCGACTGAACTCTCGACGAATCTCCAATCGCTTTTCGCAATTTTCTTCGGAACTATCGCTTTAACTTTAATGACCGCGAGCGCCGATTCGAGTTTTCTCGTTCTCGGCTGTTTTATTATTGGCTACGCTAGCGCGCGCCACGTCTTAGTTCAAGGCGACGACGAAAACTATAACGTTATAATGTTAATCGCGGGAATCGTCGCCGCTGAAGTCGCCTGGCTCTGTCATAACTGGCTAATTGTCTATTCTTTCGCCGGAACCGGAATTATTATCCCTCAACTTTCGATTGTCTTAACCGTTTTAGCTTATCTTTTTGGCTTTGTTTATAAGTCTTTAAATCGAAACGAGGGAAAAATTATTTGGTCTGAAATCGGAATGCCGACAGTGTTTTCCGTTCTGTTAATCGCGCTAATCGTTATCTGGTTTAGTCAACCGATATTTAATGTCTAAGGAGGTATTTATGGACGAAGAAAACAATAAAAAACCATCAATCAATATCAATACTTTTTCGGTCTTAACTTTCATTGTCGCGCTCGCCAGCCTTGGGTTCGGAATCTATAATTATTACGATAAAAATATCGGGATTACGACTTATTCCGGCTCAGACGGAAACGCCGCGAGCTTCGTCGAAGGTTCTATCGCCGAAGTCGCCGCGAAAGTCTCCGATAGTGTCGTCTCGATTACGACTGAAGTTAGAACTCAAAGCTGGAACGGTTCTAGCTCGACTTCTACCGCCGCCGGAACCGGTTTTATCTTGACTGAAGACGGTTATATTATGACTAATAAACACGTCGTCGAAGACGCTAAAACCGTTAACGTGACCTTGAATGACGGAACAACTTATAAAAACGTTAAAGTCGTCGGTCTCGATCCACTAAACGACTCCGCAATCTTAAAAGTCGATAACCCTCAAAACTTTAAGCCGGTTACACTTGGCGACTCAAAGACCGTTAACGCCGGACAACAAGTTATCGTTATCGGAAACGCGCTCGGCGAATATCAGAACTCGGTTACCGCCGGGATTATCTCCGGAACCGGTCGAAGCCTTGTCGCTTCTGATTCTACTGGCTCGGCTTATGAAAGACTTTCAGATATGCTCCAGACCGACGCCGCGATTAACGGCGGAAACTCTGGCGGTCCAATTATTAACGCCGCCGGCGAAGTTATCGGAATCGCTACCGCCTACGCTTCAAGCTCCCAAACTGTCGGCTTCGCTATTCCTATCGCGAGCGTAAAGGGAATTATTCGAAACGTAATCGCGACTGGCGAATTTGCTCGCGCCGTCTTAAATATTAGCTATCTTCCGATCGACGCTTCGGTCGCCGAAGAATATAATCTTTCGGTTAAAGCTGGCGCTTATCTCGAAGACGCAAACTCGGTCGTCGCCGGCGGAGCTGGCGAAAAAGCCGGCTTAAAACAGGGCGACATTATCACAAAAATTAATAACGTCGAAATCGGTAAGGCAGGTTCTCTAACGACTTTAATCGGCGAATATAAAGTCGGCGACACCGTCGCTTTAACGGTTCTCCGCGACGGAAACGAAACTACCTTAAAAGCTACCTTACAAGCCTATAAAAACTAATTAAAATAATAGAGAAGATATGATTATAACTGGAAAAAAATTTAGTAAACCTTCGCTTTCGCGCGTTATCAATGGCGACGTCGAAATCGCCGAAGAAGAGAAAATCGAGAAGTTTCGTCTCGATAAACTTTTAGTTGAAAAATTTCCGAAATATAATCGCTCTACGCTTCAGACTTTTATTAAATCCGGTTACGTAAAAGCCGGCGGAAAAACCGTTTTAAAACCGAATACCTTACTTGAAAAAGAAACCGAAATAGAACTAAATCTCCCGAAAGAATATACTGACGACAGCCTTAAGAAACAAGCGGTCGAAAATATGCGCCCAGAGACTATTTTTGAAGACGAAAATGTTTTAGTCGTCAATAAGCCGACCGGACTTCTCTCGACGACAAAAGGAATGCGGACTTTCGAGCCGACCTTAGAAGATTATGGCCTTCTTGTCCATCGCTTAGATCGCGACACAAGCGGAGTTGTCATTTTAGGAAAAAATAAAGAAACTCAAAGAATGCTCCGTAAACAGTTTCAAGAACGAAAAACACATAAAACCTATTACGCGGTCGTCGAGGGAAGACCGAAGCTAGACGAGGCCATGATCGATTTACCGATTGCGCGAAATTTAAAACGCCCTTCGACTTTTCTAGTCGATCCGAGCGGAAAACCGTCTCAAACTTATTATAAAGTTATTAAGACTAACAATAAATACTCGCTTCTCGAACTCCGCCCGACGACCGGCCGAACCCATCAGCTCCGCGTCCACCTTAATTATCTCGGAACGCCAATTTTAGGCGATCGCGTCTATGGAACGGCAGAGCCAGATTCCAATTTAAGACTTTTTCTTCATGCCGCGAAACTCGAAATAACTATCCCGAAAGGCGACCGCCGAATCTTCGAAGCTCCGCTCCCAGAGGAATTTAATCATGTTTTTTAAAAACCTAAAAGAACTCGAAAATATCTTAAAAAACTCTGGAACTTCGATTATTTGCTTAAAAGACGGCGAAAAAGTCGGCGACGAAATTTTTAGTTTAGAAAATCTAACAAAAACTCTAGGAAATTGTTTAATTATTGAAAACCATAATATCGACCAAATCCGCGAGGTAATTAATCTAACTACTACAAAAACTAATTATCCTCGTTTTTTTCTCTTTAAAAATGCCGAAAAGCTACAAATTCAGGCTCAAAACTCCGCGCTTAAGCTTTTTGAAGAACCGAAAGAAAATTATCATTTTATCCTCTTTACAACGACGCCAGATGCCCTTCTCCCGACGATTCGCTCAAGAGCCGCTATCTATACGCCCTTAAAATTAAACGCCTTAGAAACGCCTCCTAAAGCCGAAAAAGAAGTCTTCGAGCTATCAAAACGCCTCCTCGTCGCGAATCAGGCGCAAGTTTTAGACATTGCCGAAGAGTTACATAAGAGAAAAGATACCGAAAAATCCCCGCGTCGCGAATTTGTTTTAGAAGTCTTAAAAACAACTATCGAGCTCGCTGAGAAGTCTTATTTTAAAACTAAAAACGAAGCTTTTACGAAGAAAATTAATGGCTTAATCAAAGCACACGAAAACATCTCTAAAAACGGAATTATCCGCTTACAAATAGTCGCTAATTTGATATAATATACTTATGCTAGGAATCATAGTTATTTTAATTTTAGCTTTTTACATTATCTTTTTCTATCCTATTAGAAAACCCGCCGAAGTTAAAGAAGCTGAAGAAAAAGAGGGAAGAAGCGAAAAATATAATAACCAAATGAAAAAACTTTGGGACGTTGCGCAGGTTTCCATGAAAAACCGAAAGCCTCTAAGAGCCGAAAAGGCGCTTCTTACCATCTTAAAATTTGATGAAAAAAACGCCGCGGCTTATAACCGTCTCGGAATTTTATATGCAAAAGAACAGAATTACGACGAGGCGATTGAATGCTTTGAAATCGCTCAAAGTCTCGATAATAACGCGAGTTCGCTTCATAACGTTGGTTTGATTTATCTTGAAACTGGCGCTTATGAAAAGGCGGCAATGGCCTTTGAACAGGCACTAGAACTCGAAGAAGCGGTCCCGGCGCGTCATATCGCCCTCTCGAAAGCCTATGAAAAAATGGGACAGAGAAAAAAGGCTATCGAATCGCTTGAAAATGCCTATAAACTCGATCATTCTACTTCGACTTTACGTCTAATTTTGACCATTTACGAAGAGGCAGAAGATCTAGAAATGATTGCTGAAACGACTGCTCGAATTGAAAAGAAAATCGCCGACGATAATACCCGCCGTGAAGCGGAAGCTTTAGCTAAGAAAAATCGTTCTCGCCGAATCGTTCGAAAAACTACTAAAATTATATATCCAAAAAAGCGCGAAGAAAAACCAAAAGCTATAAAGAAAAAACCTGCTCCGCGCCGAAAATTAATTCAATAGCCACTAAAAGTTTTTTGATTTTTAAAAATCCTTATGCTACAATATAGGCATAATAATCATAAGGAGTTCTAATGAACAATTTAACAAATGGCGAAGCGGCTGCGGCAGGAATGGTTATCGGCGGCACGCTCACTTTTGCAATTATTTTTTACATACTTACCGTAATTGCTAGCTGGAAAATTCTTCAGAAGGCCGGCGAAAAAGGCTGGAAAGCGCTTATCCCTATTTACAATAACTACCTTCTTTATAAGATTGTTGGTCTTAAAGGCTGGTTCTGGGCAATTATTCTCATTGGTATCGTCTATAACATTATCGCCAGTACTCAGAATCTTAATCTTAGCTCCGACGAGGCGATTAAGAACTTTAATTTCGGCGAACATCCAGTTCTTCTAATTGCAACAGTCGTATATATTATCTTTACAATAATCGCGCAGATTAAATATGTTATCAATACCGCTAAAGCCTTCGGTAAAGGAACTCTCTTTATGGTTGCCCTATTCTTCTTCCCGAATATCTGTTGGCTAATTCTCGGTTTCGGCAAGGCCAAATATAACAAGAAAGTCGTTAACGCCTAATTAAACTAAAATCCCCTTGAAATATAGGGGATTTTTTATTATAATATAAAGAAGTTGCCATCTTAGCTCAGTCGGTAGAGCGCATCCATGGTAAGGATAGACACTCACCCCAATAGCGGAACTGAGCTAAAAGGTCGAGGATAAGGAGAAGAATAATACCTTAAAAAGTCGGACTAAACGATTCCAAAAAAGTTTGGTATAAGGCAATATGCCGTGATAGCTCAGTTGGCAGAGCGTCGCCATGGTAAGGCGAAGGTCGCCG
>JAFQXL010000003.1 GCA_017406985.1 Candidatus Saccharimonadota bacterium | reverse complement strand
TACGTTCCCGGGTCTTGTACACACCGCCCGTCAAACCATGAGAGTCACCAACACCCGAAGTCCGCTTCGGCGGCCTAAGGTGGGGGAGATGATTGGGGTTAAGTCGTAACAAGGCATCGGTACGAGAACGTGTCGATGGATTACCTCCTTTCTTGAGAAGGATTTGATGCGCCTGAAACAGCAATGTCGCAGGTAGCTAGGTCGGTCGTAATTGCGCCTAATAAGCCTAAGGCACAATCTTGGCCCTTCGGGGATACGATATCAGCTTTTAGAACGAAACGATGAATTGCACAACTGAGTTGTTAAAAAACTCGTTAAAATCGCCTATCTTGGCGATTTTTTCGTACTCGCTGGATGTGTAATCCCGCGTCGACGAAAGAAATCACCAATCTAGGCGATTTTTCCGGAGTTTTTTGGTTTAGAAATAACAATGTCGCATGTAGCTAGGTCGGTCGATGTAGGAGTGATTTTTCGTAGTTAAGTTGGCTGTAATGTGATAAAATGGAAATATGAATTTGTTTTGGATGGTTTTTAAAACAGTAATCTTAAACTTCTTTGGGCTAGCTGGCGGAGGCGGTTCTAGCTCTGGTGGCGGAGGAGGCGGAGGTAGCAGTAGTTCGAGTAGTAGCCATAGTAGTAGTTCGAGTAGCTCTTCGGGTAGTAGCGGTGGCGGAAGCTTTATTGGAACTTTATTTGGAATTGCTATCTATGCGTTATTTATACTTATCATAATAAAATCGAGAAAAGCAACCCCTTCAAATAGAGGCGAATATATAATCGATCATAATAAGACGGAGCAGAGTAAGAAAGTTCATGAATTAGCCGAGCAAACTTTTTATAATTATCAGAAAGATTGGTCTGAATTTAATATTGAAAATATTAAAAATTATACAACCGAGAGTTATTTTGAACACGCAAAATTAATGCTTGAGGCATTAAGGAATGCGGGGAGAAAAAATGTTGTTTCTAGTGTAAAGGTTATTACGACGAGTCTAGACAAGGAAATTTTAGATGAAACAACAGTGCCGGTAGACTGTAGAGTTAAGGTGACGTTTAGCGCAAATGACGAGGTAGTTGAGGCGAAAACGGGGAAGAGTTTATTCTCAAAAGACTATCACGGAATAAACGAAACTTGGAACTTTGTCTATGATAACGGTAATTTAAAACTTTCAGGGATTTCACAGCCAACAGAATCTTCGGAACATCTTTATCAAAATATGGCGAAATTCGCACATGAGAACGGATTATTCTATAGTCCGGATTGGGGAAGGTATTGTTTACCGGATAAGGGGTTAATCTTCGATCCGACGAGCCTTTATACGGCGGATGTAAATAATCATATTATTGGAAAATGGGGAGAAGTTTTAGTCCAACTTTATACTTATGCGCCGGTTCCTGGAAAAACGCCGTCTTCATATTATGTCGTCGGGCAGTTAAACGTTCCGAAAGAATATCTCGGAATAATCGTTAAATACAAGAAATTTAGGGCTAAAAAGCCGAATGATTATGAAAAATTTGAACTAGAGTGGAACGATTTTAATAATAGATATGAAGTTTTTGCTTCAAGTAAAGATGCTTTACCGGCGTTCGAGCTACTTGAGCCGAAGTTTATGGCAGATTTATATGATAGAAACTTAAACTATAATATCGAGGTAATCGGGAATGCAATTTATATCTTTGCGCCGGTAAATCAGGCCAAAGAAGAAGACTATCGTGAACTTTTCGATGTCCTAGTAGAGGCATATAAAAGGCTAAAAAAATAATTAGTAATCTGTTATAATAGATTATAGTAACAGGTGGGAGCACATTTTAGTATCTATTGTTTTTTCTCTAGAAAGAGGTGGAATTATGACAGAACGAGAAGAAAGTATGTCGCGAAGAAAATTTACGACGGAAGAATGTGAAGCGAAACTTGGAGAGCTTTGCAGGGGACAGAGAAATGTTTTAACGCAGAC
The DNA here is from genome assembly GCA_017406985.1 of Candidatus Saccharimonadota bacterium. Classification (GTDB taxonomy): domain Bacteria; phylum Patescibacteriota; class Saccharimonadia; order Saccharimonadales; family Saccharimonadaceae; genus Nanosyncoccus. The sequence goes on along the minus strand of JAFQXL010000003.1, from coordinate 64,800 downwards.
ACAGGTACACGAAGAGAAAGACCTTCCTTCTTGGAATACGCTTCAGAGTAAGGTTGGACCTTGGTATCTTTGGGGTGAGAAATTTGGAGTTCCGTTTAAGGATAACCAGAGAAGAGAAGCGGCCGAGAGGTTGAGAAAACAAGCGCAAATTGAGGCGGACGAGAGACTTGAAGCGGAGAAGCGCTTTAAGGCGAAAGTTAAAGCGGGGTTAGTAACTCCGACAGTGTCTGTAAAATAATTTCGATGGATACTTTTAATTTAGTTTGCTCCTGATAAAATGTCGGGAGCAGTTTTTGTGTCTACTTATGTTATAATAAAAATATGAGTTTAAATACGATAATTTTAATTGTAGGAATTATATTATTTCTAATCGGGTTTTTAATGCGCGGAAGCGCGAAAGCGAATACCGCCGTAGGGGTAATTTCGATGTTTTTCATGACAGCGGGAGCAGCGGCGCTGATTTATTGTTTAGCACAATGGATTGGGACTAGCTTTACTGGTTGGCAAGATTATTCCGATAAATTCTAGCTTATGGAAGATACGAGAAATTTGATAGATAAGCTTAAAGGGCTTTCTAATGAGGAAGTAAAGCGAATTTTAGATAGAAGCCGAAGTTCGCTTGAGATTGCGATTATAAACGTTACGCACGATTTTAACGCGGGGACGATTGTTCGAAACGCGAATAATTTTAATGCGAGAGCGGTTCATATTATCGGAAATCGGAAATATAATCGGCGCGGGGCGATGTGTACGGATAAATATCTTGATATTTATTATTGGACAGATTTTGATAAGTTTTTAGAGTTTTCAAGGGGAAGAGATATAGTCGCGATAGAGAATAATGTCCAGAAGTGTAAGCCGCTCGGGGCGAAAAAATTTAAACCGGAAACGACGTTAATTTTCGGAGGGGAGAGCGACGGGATTCCGGCGGAGATTTTAGAAAAAGTTGACGATATTCGGTATATCGAGAGTTTTGGCTCGACTCGGTCTGTTAATGTAGGGGTGGCGAGTGGGATAGCGATGTATGAGTGGGCGAGGCAGATAAAACTTAACGTTTAAAAACGAGGTTTACGAAGAGAGTAAGGAGGAACGTGTGAAGGTTCGCCATGACGGCGAGACCGATTCCGACGCCAATCATTCCCCAGAATTTAACGCGATCATAAGAAGAAACACCGGAGAGCATATGATCCGAGATTTTTTGATAATTTGCGACGATAGCGCCGCTAGCGGCAAGGATAATTAAACCTAAAAACATCCAGCCGAAACTAAAATTCCAATCCATAGCTTTATTATACCATAGAATGATTTTTATGCTTGATTTTTTTGTCAAATTAGAGTAGAATAAGGAAAGTAACTTAATATTTTGTTTATGGGGATATAGCTCAGCTGGTTAGAGCGCTATACTGATAATGTAGAGGTCTGTGGTTCAAGTCCACATATCCCCACCAATCTAGGGGCAATAGCTCAGCTGATTAGAGCGCCGCCTTTGCAAGGCGGAGGTCCAGGGTTTGAATCCCTGTTGCTCCACCATAATTTAGGTTAAAATCGCCCAATAGGGCATTTTTTTGCTCAAGATTCAATAAAAATATCCCTAGATCTCAACATCTAGGGATATTTTAGTTTAGGCGAGGTTTTTCTTCGCCGGGCCGCGTTTCGAGAGACGACCACCTTTAGCACCTGCTAATTTAGCAAGGGTAGGGTTTGCGGCGAAGCCACCAGTATGACCGAGTTTACCGCCTTTTTGACCGATACGAGAATAGAAATCCTTACCGTATTTGATCTTGTTTGACTTAGCGGCTTTAATTCCGCCTGCTTTAGTTCCGGACATTTAAGTTCCTTTTCTGCCCACCAATTAATTAAATAACAGGTTAATGCTTATATTATATCATACCGCTTTTGTTTTGTCAATAACGCTCAAGGCTAAAAAATACCGAACAAACTAAAGAAAAAGACACGAACAGTTTACCGAACAAAGTTTTTATGGTAAAATAGGGGTAACTGGAGGTAAAATGAGAAAACGAGCTAAGCGACCGAAGCTTACGGAAATGGATGATTATCAGACGGCGGCGTTAAAATATGATACTTTTTCAGGATATCAAGACGGGCTAATGAAATATAGTAAAGACGGGATTATGCTCGCGACAGAGGGCGGGCTGATTGAGAAAGTTTTAGGTCTTCCGGGGGAGGCTGGCGAGGCGGCGGATAAGTTCAAAAAGATTATTAGAGATAAAGGCGGGGTTATTTCGAAGGCTTCGAGAGAGGAAATTATTAAAGAGCTAGGCGATGTCCTCTGGTATGTGGCGATGATTGCGGAATATCTGGAAGTGCCGTTATCGGAGGTGGCGAAAGTGAATATTGATAAACTCGAGAGTAGGTATAAACGAGATAAAATCCACGGTTCCGGCGATAACCGTTAGGAACGATTATCTATTAAATCACATTTAGGACAGAGCCACTTACCGGATTTTTTTTGGAAGCGAGTAAGACCGCAAATTTTACACTTTGATCGCTGGTGGAGCCAGTCGCGATAAGAGTCGAGCTGTTCTTCGACGAAATCTTCGTTGTAGGTTATATCATAAGTTTTTGTCCAATTTTCGTGAGTTTTTATTAGCTCTCTCGCGCGTTCCCAAGCCTCAGATTCCATCTTTAGGCGGCGAACGTCTGTTTTATAGTCTTTATGGTTAGACAGGGCGTGTCCGAGCTCGTGGAGTGTCTGAAGGTAAAAATATAGAGGCGGTGTAGGGGTTTTAGCGTCAATATAGATAGATTTTGGATATTTCCATTTAAAGCGGCTACTAATAATGAAGTTAAATTGAGGAAACTCAGAGATAAGTTCAGATAAAAAAGCATAAGCGGTTTCGGGGAGAGAAGTGTCTTTTGGAATGTCGAGTTTAAGAGGTTTTGGACTTACCATAGAGATAAGCTCCATAAATTACTGATTCTTGAGGGTGTTTCGCGGGGTAGATTTTTGGGGGGTCGAATTTTAAATTTGTCTCAAGGAGTCGATTAAGAGTGTCCTTAAACCCTGGGAAAACCTCAATAATCGGGCCGGAGAGGACAATTTGGTCTGGGCCGTGTTCTTTAATTAGGTTAACTAGACCGACAGAGAAGCGACAAGCGACGTCGTCTAGAGCGGATTTTTCAGAAATTTTACGGACGTCGAGGTCGTTATTTGCGGCGCGGATAGCCTTAGAGCTAGAGATTTTTTCCCAGTCGAGGCGCTTACCTCGATAAGTTTTTTTAAGATGTCCCGGTTCAAAATCGGCGGATTCCTTCGCAAGTTTTCCGTTTTTAACGATTCCGCCACCGATACCGGTTCCGAAAGTTAAATAGAGGGTTTTTCCGGAGAAGTTTCGACATTCATAGAGCGCGCCGAGGTCGGCATCATTTTTGTAGAAAATCGGAACAGTAATTTTTTTAGAGCTGAATAAATTTTTTACATCTTCGGCGATTTTTTTGCCGTCCCAGAGGGGTAAATTTACGGCTTTTTTAGGGGTATTATTTTCGAGAACGCCTGGATAAGAAATTGTTATGGCTTTAATAGATTTTTTTCTCAAGGGAAGAATTCTCGAGAGATTTTTTCCGAGCTCTTTAACCCATTTTTCCGGCTCTTGCCAGCTTTTCATTTTTAGACGTTTTTTAAGTCGCCCGTTCTTCGAAAAGAGGGCGAGCAGGGTTTTTGTACCTCCAATATCAATCGCGATATACATAGTTTTATTATAGCCGATTTTTAGGGGAATATCTAGGGATTATTCTTTCTTTTTGAAGAATATATAGGAAGACAAGGTGGTAGAGATAAATACCCAAACAGTAGTAATTAACATAATATTAAGGGCGTTATTATTTTGATTATTTTGAAAGTCTTTTATAGCGTCTGCGCCGTCTTCGTCTTTAGCTTCAAGGGTATTATAATCTGTGGCGGTGTTTGTGTGGACAACAGAGACTAGCGAGTTCCAAGTTTTCTGATCATAATTTTTAAAGAAAATGTTATAAGGAAGCGCAAGTCCGACGAAGCTAAAGATAGTTAGAATAATGGCTATGCGCGTTAAAAGAGTATGTTTTTCAAGAAAAATTAGTATACCGGATAATATGGATGTAATTGAGAAAATTAAGGAAGAAACAATTATTATAGAATTGAAAAGTTTATAAGACGATAGTTCTTCGGTAGGATTTTTAAAAGACGGAGAATTAAGATAATTTAACATTGTAACAACGAAAGAGACTAGGGATAAGACTCCTATTATAAGTAACAGAATCGCTATTATTTTGGGAAATATTCTTTTTGAACAACTGTTTGATTTATTTGCCTTTGCCATAAGTATTTTATAATACTTGTACTACTGTTAGTCAAGTATTGACAGAATAAAATAATTGCTATATTATGATAGAGTTTTTCTAGAAAGTATCTTAAAAATATAAGTTCGGTTACGCTATTTTTATTACGAGAGGAGAATGAGTAATGAGAAAAGGGATCATGAGTTTTTTAAGTGTAGTGATGGCTTTTGTGATGGTGGTTGGTTCGACTCTTGCCGTTAATGCGGCCGAGTTGGATTCGAACTCAGCTACCGATGTTGAGCAGCTCGATGTTGTCGTGGACGAGTCTGTCGTCGACTACGATGAGCCTGTGGAGCCGGATGAGCCGGATGAACCTTTGGCTGATTCGACAGGAAATGTGAACTGGGCGTGGAAGCAAGTTACCACTACCTTTACGAATGGAATGAACCGCAATATCCGTATTACCATCAACGGATCGGTGGGTTATTATGCTGATGTTAAGATGATTGACACAAGTGGACAGGTTGTCTGGTATGAGCCGTATTCATTTGCGCTAAGCTCTGGGAGCTATAGAGAATATTGGTGCGGATCGAATGTAGCCTCTGTATGGGTAAAAGTCTCCAAGCAGAGTATCTTCTTGCCACTTAACGAGACCATCCAATTCCCGTATGTAGTACAGTATCTGTAACGAGCGTTGATATGGTGCAGATTCTTTCTTAATGTCGCGTAACCTTATAGATGTAGTAAATTGATACTTCCTAGAAAAATGTCCTTTATTGGTCTCCGATATTTTTCGGAGGCCTTTTATTATGCGTAAAAAGTAAAGACTTAAACTTTACTTTTTAAGGGGAGTTTGGTATAATTGTCCTAATATTCGGGTTCGTTCAAGAGGAGGAAAGCTGATTTTCTTTTCTTGAACGGACCTGAAGGAAGGAAAAAATTTAATGTCAAAATTTGATGAACTCCTCGCTTCTGAGGGTGAATCTATCAAACAAGCTGTCGCGGGAGATACCGTTGATGGCGTAGTGTTATCTGTTAAGAAACACGAAATTTTAATCGATTTAGGGGCAAAAGGCGTCGGACTTGTTCCACGTCGTGAAGCTTCTTATGCTCGAAATCTTGAAGTCGGGCAGGAAGTTACGGCTTCGGTAATCGACGCAGAGATGGAAGATGGATATGTTCTACTTTCACTTCGTAAAGCAGTTAAAGATAAAGGCTGGGACGAAATCCAGGCTAAACTTGAGGCGGAAGAGATCGTTGAGGTTACGCCTTGTGATGCGAACCGTGGCGGACTTCTGGTTGAATATGAAGGAATCCGTGGATTCTTACCGGTTTCGCAGCTTTCGGCGGAACACTACCCGCGCGTTGGCTCGGCGGACAAAGACGAAATCTTACAACGTCTTAACTCGCTTGTCGGAAAACAGATTAAGGTTCGTATCTTAGACGCAAATAAGAAAGACAATAAACTTATCTTCTCTGAAAAAGAGGCGGTAAAAGACGGTCTTGCGGCTAGATTTGCGGAACTTTCGGTCGGGGATACTGTTAAAGGTATGGTTACTGGTGTAGTTGATTTTGGTGTATTCGTCAATGTCGACGGAATCGAAGGGTTAGTCCATATTTCCGAGATTTCTTGGGAACGTGTTAATAACCCATCTGACTATGTCAAGGTTGGCGACGAAATCGAAGCGAAAATTATCGCTATCGACAAAGAACGCTTAAGTCTTTCGATGAAACAGTTAACTGAAGATCCGTGGCTTTCGGAAGTTGAGAAACTTAAGAAGGGCGCGAAGGTCGAAGGAACTGTTACCCGAATTACTCCGTTTGGTGCATTCGTTCAGATTTCGCCGGCGGTCGAAGCGCTTGTTCACGTTTCGGAACTTGGCGAAGGAAACGATGTCGATCCGGAGAAAGTTTTTACGCTTAATGAACGTAAAGATTTTACCGTTCTAGATATTGATAAAGAAGGCCGAAAGATAAGCCTCACGATCGCCTAGACGCACGAATCTTAACATTTTTCCTCGTCCGGCCGATGTATAATCGCGCCGGACTCGGAGAAAATGTCAATCTCGCACGTCTAGAACAACCGTGAAATCTGAAACGTCTATGACGATTTCAGAACAAACTCCCTCTGTATTTGGGGAGTTTTTTATTGGGATAGCAGGGAAATAAGCGTTAGCATTATTGACTTTTTTGGGGTTTTATGCTATAATTAAGTTATAACCTTTGGTGGGGTTAGTCTTTGAGGCAGAGTCTAATAGACAGAGCCTTAGTAACTTAAAAATTGGGTTTTTCGCACAAGGAGGACGAACTATGTTGAACCTGATTTTAACCGGAGTAGTGTGGTGTGTGGCATCAGTAGTAGCATTAACGTTGATGGACGAAACTGTCAAAAAGCTTTTCGAGCTATTAGGGAGGTAGAAGTATGTTTAATTGGTTTAGGAAAGAAGAAGATGATGAAATGAAGAAGTATTACTCTGGTTCTTCGACATATTGGAAATATGAAGAAGAGAAGGAACAGGAAGAGAGACGGCAGAGGCGTATACATATATTAGTTGGTTGTGTAACAGCCGCTTTTATCGCTTTTGCGGGTTTTGTAATCTTTGGCGCAACGTTTCAGGAGGAATCTAGGGTTGAGGTCTTGACGCCTGAGCCTCCGACTCCGAAACTGCCAACGGATACGGATGTTACTCCGAAGAAGGACATGTATGAGAGCTCAGCCTATCAAGGACATGCTGAAGTTGGCGGAGGTTCTACCTATGAATTTTATGAAATAGGAGATCTTACGTTTTACGAAGAGACAGGGCAGACTAACGAGGAAATTTTAAGTGGCGAGATTGAGGAAGAGAAAGCGAGCGTTTTAAAGCATCAATATCTTATATTGCTTGCCGAAAAACGGATAGCTGCTTGCGAAATTGAGCTATTTAAGGAAGAACATCCGGAGATGTCCGACGAGGAAAAAGCGGAGCTCGAAAAAATGTCTCAAGAATATGAGACAAAAAAGAACGCCGTAAAGGAGTTCGAAAAAGAGCACCCTGAGGTAATACCGCTTCCGGCTCCGACGCCAACTCCTCCAGACCCAACTCCTCCGAATCCGGCACCGAATCCAGGACGGTATCAGTCAACTGATCCGGGTCTGGAGCCTCCTAGTCATTCGGCACCGTAAAAACCTATTCACCAAGCACATTAAGGACCGCGAAATTCGCGGTCCTTTTTCTATTTTTTAAACTCTTTTGGGAAGAGAGGGGACTTCGGAGGTTCGATTTTGTCCGCTTTAAAGATTTTCTCGACTTTTTCGGCGGCAGGAAGGAACGGCTTTAACATCTCATTTTTCTCGAGTAATTTTTCAACGAGATTTCCGAGAATACGTTTCGCCGCTTCCTTGTCTTCTTTGGCGAGCGACCAAGGCTTTGTCTCTTCGAGGTCTTTGTTAATTTCGGAAATTTCTCCCCAAGCGAAATCAATCCCCTCACTAAACTTAAAATTGTCCATTTTATCGCAGAAATAGCGATTTAAAGACTTTTTCTCGTAAGTTTTCGGGTTATATTTCTCTAAATATTCCTTATCGACGTCGTTTTTAAGACACAGAGTCGCGAGGCGCTGAACAAGGTTTCCATAGTCGTTCGCGAGTTCGTTATTATAAGCGTCTTCATATTTTTCCCAAGTAAAATCGGAATCAGTAAAGGTATCGATATGGCGAGAGAAGAAATAACGGAAGGCGTCTAACCCGTGTTTTTCGAGAACGTCGAGTGGATCGACAACATTACCGATAGACTTACTCATTTTTTGACCGTTACTTAAGATAAAACCGTGACATAAGAGAGTTTTTGGAAGGTCTAAACCGAGTCCGAGTAAAATCGCCGGCCAGAGAATCGCGTGAAATCTTAAGATGTCTTTTCCAACAATCTGAACCGTTGCCGGCCAGAAATCGGAAATATCTTTTTCCGGATAACCGAGGACGGTAATATAGTTAGAGAGAGCATCCATCCAGACATACATTACCTGATTTTCGTCACCAGGGACGGGAACGCCCCATTTAAGATGTTCAGTCGGGCGAGAAATCGAGACGTCCGGAGCGTCGACTAAAAGTTTCAAGATTTCTTTTTTACGAAAATCCGGAACGATTTTAAGTTCGTCACTTTCGATCTTCGCTTTAATTTCTTCTTTAAAATCGGAAACACGGTAATAATAATTTGTTTCTTCTAGAGCCTCATAAGGTTTTTGATGGTCAGGGCAGACACCGTTATTTTCCTTATATTCTGTATCTGTAATAAAGCGTTCACAGCCGGAGCAATACCAGCCTTTATAAGTGTCTTCGTAGATATGGGAGCTGAGTTTCTCCCAGATTTTCTGGACATTTTTAAGATGATTTTCGTCGGTCGTACGGATAAAATCGGTATATTCGACGCCGAGTTTAGAAATAAAATCTTTGAATTTCTGGGCGTTTTCGTCAACGTAATCTTGAACGTCGACTCCGAGTTCTTCGGCTTTTTTCTCAATTTTATTACCGTGTTCGTCTGTTCCGGCTTGAAACTTTACCTTGTCGCCTTGAAGTTTTTTATAGCGCGAGAAAATATCGGCGAGAAGATAATCTTCGGCATGTCCAAGATGCGGGACGCCGTTAACATAAGGAATCGCAGTTGTAATATAAGTTTTCATTAAGATTATTATATCATTTTCTCGGGAAATTTAGTATACTAAAGATATGATTTTAAAAATTTTGTTAGTTTTCTTGATTTCGATGGTGCCTTTAATCGAGCTTCGAGGGGCGATTCCGATTGCGATTGCGATGGGGGTAGACTTACCGGAGTGGGCAGTGCTTTTAATCGCGGTGATTGGGAATATCGTTCCAGTGCCGATTATTTATTTCTTTGCGAGGAGAGTTTTAGAGTGGCTTTCTAATAGTTCGGTTAAAACGTTTAAAAAAGTTGGGAAATTTTTCCTGAAGAAAGGGGAGAAAGCAGGGGATAAACTGCTTTCGAAAGTTCACGGCGGAGCATATTTAGCGCTTTATCTTTTCGTGGCGATTCCGATGCCGGGAACGGGGGCTTGGACGGGGACGCTCGCGGCGAGTATCTTAAAGTTAGATTTTAAAAAGTCGATTATTGCGGTAATTTTAGGAGTGATAACGGCGGGGCTAATTATGCTTCTTATTTCGCTAGGGCTTTTTAGGGTGATTTTTGGGTAAGGACCGTTCGAGGACTCGCTTCGCGAAAAAACCACAACAAAAAACAAGGCTAAAGCCTTATTTTTTATTGTGGCTCCCGGGGCCGGGCTCGAACCGGCAACCTCGAAGTTAACAGCTTCTTGCTCCACCATTGAGCTACCCGGGATTAACTTTTTCTATTATAACCCGAAAAAGTTAATTTTTCAAGAGGGAATTATTTTTTGCGTTTACTCGAAATTTGAAAGACATATTCAAAAACTCCAACAAACGCACCGATAATAATAGGTTCAATAACGAATTTATAAGTATCCCATTCATTAATTCCGCCACGGAAAAGTATCTCAAAAAGCGGAGTGCAGATTGCCCAAATGACAGCTACACTTATTGCTGTAACTATAGCTTGGCCGATTCTAGTTTTAATAAAAATTGGCATAGTTCTCCTTATTTATATCTTTATTATAGCACAATGCTTATGTTTTGAGAACGGCGATTAAGGTGTTATAATTTTTTTAGGTGGTTAAGAACCTTATCGTACATTAACTTCACTAGAAAAGGGGGTAAGACGATGAAGAATCATAATGTTGCGAAGATTAGTTTAGAGATACGAAAATGTCGGGATTGTCCGTTTGTCAGAGAACAGAAAGGCTATGCGGGATGGTTCTGTACGCATGATTTACGTACGCCAGGTATCGAGGTAAACGAGAATATGGTTCCGAGTTGGTGTCCGTTCGTGGTAGGAAGATTACAGGAAGTACTTAATACTATGAATAGCGTCAATGACTCTTCGATTCCGAAGAAATGGATCAATCAGATTGAGCGAAAGCAGGAAGATCATCCGGACCCGAAGTTCGGAGCGGATCACGCATGGGGACATGTTTTGAGGGTAACGGAATATGGAGAGAGGTTTTTAGAAGAATGCGTTGGTTTTAGTATTTTATCTAATAACGAAATTCAGAGATTAAAACTTTTGCTTAGAATTTCGGCTATGCTTCACGATGTCGGATTGGCGGAATCGAACCGAAATCACGCTATTCATTCGGCGGAGATGGCGAAGAAATATCTTTTATCTTCAAAAGTCGATATTGACGAGGAGGATGTTAAGGAGATCTATCACGCGATTTATAATCATTCGGACGGAAGGGAGACACGGAACTATCTTGATGCGGCGCTTCTGATTGGGGATAAGCTAGACGTAAACAGGGAGAGAATGACTAGAAATACAGGTTCGATTATCGAGGAGTTGAGGAAAGTTACGGAGGTTAAGTATGAACTGTTTGGAAAATTAGCAGAACCAAAGGGGGCGAGATTGAAATATTATACGGACGGAACAGGATTCGATGTCTTTAAACTTCGGAGTTGGCCGAAAGCGGTGTTAATTCCACAGGAGATAACACTTGGCTTTTTAGGGTTAAGTGAATTTCGATTTTTCGTCGACGAGAAGGAAGTTGAGTTAAAAAGAGTTATCCAGAGATAACCTCAGAAACCCTTGAGCGGGAGCTTAAGGGTTTTTCTTATGCTTTTTTAGAGGGGGAAGAGGTGGTAAAATAGAGATATGCTAGAAGTCACGGGATTAAGAACAACGGTTAAAAGTTCGAGTCCGGTCGGGGGAGCCGAAAAAGAGATTCTTAAGGGGGTGGATTTTTCGATTGGCGCTAATGAGACGGTGGTCTTGCTCGGGAGAAACGGAGCAGGAAAATCGACCGTGGCATCTTGTTTAATGGGGGATCCGAAATTTAAGGTTTCGGGTTCAGCGCGGTTTTTAGGGAAAAACCTCTTGAAATTATCGCCGGATAAGAGAGCTAAGCTTGGGCTTTTAATGACTTTTCAGAATCCGATCGAGATTCATGGCGTTTCGACAACAGAGATAGTTCGGGCGAGTATGGAAGAGAAAAAGAAAGGATTTATTCCGATTGATAAGGTTCGCGAGAAGATTTTAGAGAACGGAACGGAAAATGTCTGGTTTTATGAAAGAGAAGCGAACGTCGGGTTTTCGGGGGGAGAAAGGAAGAAAAACGAGATTGCTTTAACTTTAGCCTTAAGGCCGAAACTTTTGATTTTAGACGAGATAGATTCGGGGCTCGATTTAGACTCTTCAGAGGAGATTTCGAAGATTTTAGCAAAATATCAGAGAGAAACGGGCTGTTCTTATTTAATTATTTCGCATAATTTAAAGGTTTTGAGGCATTTAAAAGTCGATAAGGCGATTTTAATTGAAAAAGGCTCGGTTTATATGACCTCTGATGCGGGATTAGTCAAGAGAGTTGAAAAAGAGGGAATTAGAGCGATTTTAAATGAGGTCTCGGACTCTAGGGGGGTGTCATGAAGGGTTTAACGGAGAAACTAGTTAGAGGGCTTTCTAAGGCGAAAAACGAGCCTTCTTGGGTTTTAGAAATGAGGCTTAGGGGGCTTAAGGCTTGGAGTTCTTTAGAGATGCCGAGCTATTTACCGGATATTTCGGAGTTAAATTTAGCGGAGATCGAGACTTACGTGAAGCCTAAAACAGAGATGGTCTCGAACTGGGATAAGGTTCCGAAAGAAATTCGAGAGACGTTCGATTCGCTCGGGATTCCAGAGGCAGAAAAAGAGAATTTAGCGGGGGTAGGAGCACAATATGATTCAGAGATAGTTTATCATAATATTAAGAGAGAAGTTGAAAAAACAGGGGTAGTTTATCTGCCAATAGAAGAAGCCTTGAGGTCGAAAAAATATGAAAAACTGGTTCGAGAACACTTTTTAAAGCTAGTTCCGCCGGAAGACCATAAGTTTCAAGCGCTACATGCGGCGGTCTTCTCGGGAGGTTCGTTTATTTATGTCCCGCCAGAAACAGAGGTAGAATTTCCTTTACAGTCTTATTATCGGTTGAACGCGCCAGGGGCGGGACAGTTTGAACATACTCTAATTATCGTTGATGAGGGGGCGAGCCTACATTTTATCGAGGGGTGTTCGGCGCCGAAATATAACGTGGCGAACCTTCATGCGGGGTGCGTCGAGGTTTATGTCGGGAAGAATGCGAAAATGAAATTTTCGACGGTCGAGAGTTGGTCAAAAAATATGTATAACTTGAACACAAAAAGAGCAATCGTCGAGGAAGGGGGCGAAATTCTTTGGGTGACGGGGAATTTTGGGTCGAAAGTTTCGATGTTATATCCGACGACAGTCTTAAATGGAACAGGGGCGAAAGCGGAATATATTGGGGTTTCGCTCGCTTCTTCGGGACAAAACTTAGACACGGGAGCAAAAGTTATTCATCTCGCTTCCGATACTTGTTCAACGATTGATATGAGGTCAATTGTAAAAGACGGCGGGATTTCGACGACGCGGACTTTAGCTTATGTCGCGCCGGGAGTATCGGGGGTGAAGAGTTATACAAATTGCAAGTCGTTAATTTTAGATTCCGAGTCGGTTTCGAATGCAATTCCAGAGGTGAAAGTCTTGTCGGACGGGGCGGAAGTCGCGCATGAGGCGAGTGTCGGGAAATTATCGGAAGAAGCGCTATTTTATCTTCAGTCGAAGGGAATTTCAGAAGAAAAAGCGAGAGGAATGCTTGTTTCCGGGTTTACAACAGAGGTTTCGAAGGAATTGCCGGTTGAATATGCGATGGAAATGAATAACTTGATTAAGATGGAAATAGAGGGGACGGCGTGAGAGAAGTTTATTTAGACAATGCGGCGACAATGACGAAAATCCCCGAGGCGATAAAGGTGGAAGCGGAGTTTTATGAACTGGTTAATGCGAACCCCTTACGCGGGTTGTATAAAAAAAGTGTTCAGGCAGAAACAGAGGTAGAGGTCTGTCGAAAGAAACTTTTAAAGCTCGCTCGAGCGGACGAAAGTTATACGGTAATTTTTACGAGAGGCACGACGGAAGCGCTAAATTTAGTCGCAAGCGGGCTACTTCGAGGTTCGGACGGGTTCGGAGTAGTTTCTAAAAATTCAAGAGTGGTAGTTGATATTGAAAGCCATCACTCAAATATTTTGCCGTTTAAACAGAGGTATAAGAATGTAATCATTGCGAAGAAAATGGATGCAAGGGAGCTGTTTGCGGCGGAAGTAATTTCTCTAACTGGGGTTTCGAACGTAACGGGGAAAGATTTTACAAAACGCATCAAAAAGGTGCGCAAAATGTGTCCAAAAGCGATTTTAGGGGTCGATATGGCGCAGATGCTGTGTCATACTAGTGTTGACTTAAAAGCACTTAAAATCGATTTTATGGCGTTTTCCGGGCATAAATTCGGGGCGCCGATGGGAATTGGGGGACTTGTAATTAAAAAAGAGCTAGCAGAGAAGCTTCGACCGTTGTTTTATGGAGGGGAAATGGTCGAGGCGGTCTCGCCTGAGGGGAAGCCAAGTTTAGCAGAAATCCCAGAGAGATTAGAGGCGGGAACGCTTAATATCGGGGGGATTTATGGGCTTTCAAGAGCAGTTGATTTTTGGCTCTCGAGAGATATTTTAAAAGAGGCTTTAAAAGTGTCGAAAATGAAAGAGATGGCGAAAAAGAGGCTTTTGAAAGTTCCAGGGGTAAAGGTTTTAGCTTCGAACGGCCCAATCTTAACTTTTCAGATGAAAGATGTCCATCCGCACGACGTTGCGCAAGTTTTAGCGGACTCGGGAATTTCGGTTCGAGCGGGGTATCTTTGCGCGGAGCCGTTTTTAAGATATAAGGGGTGGGGACCGGTCGTTCGGGTATCGTTTTCGATTTTTAACAACTTGGAGGACGTTTCAAGGCTAGTCGAGGCGGTTTCTAGCGTAAGAGAGAAGATGGGGGTAAAAAATGTACGATGAGATTTTACTTGAGAGGAGCTCGCATCCGGAATTTCGAGGGGATTTAAAGGGGGTAAAATCGATTTCTCTTGTTAATTCGAGCTGCGGAGACGAGCTTTTAATCTATCTGAAAGTTCAAGACGGGAAAATTTTAGACGGGCGATTTTCGGGAGTAGGCTGTGCGATTTCTCAAGCTTCGGCAGACCTTTTTATTGCTACGGTTAAGGGAAAGACGGTTTTAGAGGCGAAAAAATTGTTTAACCAATTTAAAACAATGATTTTAGGGGGTTCTGGCGATTTTTCGGGGCTTTTTGAGGCGGAAGCAATGAAATGTGTGTCTAGAATGCCGGCGAGGGTAAAATGTGCAGAATTGGCTTGGAAAAGCCTAGAAATGGTATAATTAGAGTATGTCAGAGATAAAATGTCCAAATTGCGGGAAAACGTTTAAAATTGATGAAAACTCGTATGCCGAGATTGTTAGACAGGTTCGGGACAGCGAATTTAATAGTGATATTGAGAAGAAAATTCATGACGCAACAGAGGTGCTTCATGCGAAGTCGGCGGCGGAATATTTAAAATTGAAGAACGAGAAAGACGCGGAAATTTCGAAGTTAGAGGCAAAAATTTCGAGCTTCGAGACAGAGAAGAAATTAGCGGTTTCAGAGGCGACTTCGAAAATGGCGACCTTGAAAGAGAGATATGAGAGGGCGCTAGCGCTCAAAGAGGAACAGATTGAACAGTTAAAAGATTTTAAGGCGAAACAGTCGACAAAGATGGTCGGGGAGAGTTTAGAACAGTTCTGTCACGACGAGTTTGATAAAATTAGGGCGATGGCGTTTCCGAAAGCATATTTTGAGAAAGACAACGACGCGAAGAGCGGCTCGAAAGGAGATTTTATCTTTCGAGATTTCGAAGATGGGGTGGAGTTTATCTCGATTATGTTTGAAATGAAAAATGAGATGGATACGACGGCGACGAAACATAAAAATGAGGATTTTTTCAAGGAATTAGATAAAGATAGGCGAGAAAAAGGATGTGAATATGCGGTTTTAGTGTCGCTTCTCGAGTCCGATTCAGAGCTTTATAATACGGGAATTGTCGATGTTTCGCATCGATACGAGAAGATGTATGTAATTCGGCCGCAGTTTTTTATCCCGATGATTACACTACTTCGAAATTCGGCTTTGAATTCGGTTTCGGCGAAGAAGGAATTAGTTTTAGCGCGAGAACAGAACCTCGATATTACGCATTTTGAGGAGAACATTGAGGCGTTTAAAGAGGGGTTTGCGCGAAATTATCAGCTAGCGTCGAAGAAGTTTCAGAGCGCGATTGATGAGATTGATAAGACGATTGACCATCTTCAGAAAACGAAAGATGCGTTACTTTCTTCGGAGAATAATCTCCGGCTTGCGAATAATAAGGCGGAAGACTTGACGATTAAAAAGCTGACGAGGGGGAATCCGACGATGAAAGCGAAGTTTGACGCGCTGTCGAAGTAGGTGCGACGATAAAAAATAATCCCGTTTTAAGGGATTATTTTTGTTATTTAAGTCCGAGCTTAATTCGCTCAGTTTTCTCCGCCTTACGGATTTCGCGGAGAATCGCCTTACGGCGGCGTTCACGCTTCGAAATCGGCTTAGAGAAGCGAAGCTGAGACTTCGCGAGCGGCATAATTCCGCTCTGTAAAACCTTACGATTAAAACGACGAATAATATTCTCGTTCGCTTCGTTCTGATCTTTCCTAGTAACTTTTATAGACATATATCGAGATTATATCAGATATTGTGATTTTTTTCAACCCTAAACGTAGTTGAAAAAATTAAAAAGGTTATGTTATAATGATTCTATGGATAAAGAAGCTCCTGAGATAACTCCGACGACTTTAGGCGGACAGGGTGAGAATGCTGTTAAGGCGATTGATTCGACTGCGATAAAAGCGGCTTCGGCTGAGGCGAAAGAGAAAAAAGAGGATTATTATGTCGATCCGCTTGAACAGGAGGCTTTAATGCAGAAAAAACAGGCCGAAATTGAGGCGAGGAGAGCCGCTACGGGGGTTCCGACAGAGGAGCAGGCTGTAACGGCGGAGACAGTTGAAGAGGCGGATATTCGCCCAGATATGAACGTTACGGGGTATTTTTCGAGCGGGGAAACGGCGAAAAAAAGCTCGATTATGAAACAACCGGCTTCAAGCGGGACTATGAAGATATTTTTCGGGATTTCGGCGATTTCGGCGGGATTTTCGGTAATATATTTGATTATTTTAATCGCGACGCTTTATCGAGCGCATTGGTTTATGGGGTGGATTTACGGAGTTTTGTTCTTTCTTGCGATTATTAGTGTTTTCTTTGCGGTTAGATCGCTTAATGCGATGAACGATAAGATTAAGAAATATGCGATTTTAGATTTAGTTTGTACGGGGATTAGCGTAATTCCGCTTTTAATGCTTCTTATAAATATGATTTTTAAGATAGCTTAAGAGTTGAGATTTTTAGGGAAATATTGTAAAATAACAGATAATGAACGTTGATAAAATCCGAAATTTTTGTATTATTGCGCATATAGACCACGGAAAATCTACTCTTGCGGACAGGATGATGGAGATTACGGGGACGGTCGAGAAGCGCGAAATGAAGAGTCAGTTGCTCGATTCGATGGAGTTAGAGCGAGAAAAGGGGATTACGATTAAACTCGCGCCGGTTCAAATGAATTATAAGGGGTTTGAGCTAAATTTAATCGATACTCCGGGGCACGTTGATTTTTCATACGAAGTTTCGAGAAGTCTTCAGGCGGTCGAGAGCGCGATTCTCGTTGTCGATGCGACGCAAGGGATTCAGGCGCAGACGCTCGCGAACGTTTATCTCGCCTTAGAACAGGATTTAACGATAATTCCGGTGATTAATAAAATTGACCTTCCGGCGGCGAATGTCGAAAAAGTTACGAACGAAATTGTAAATCTTTTAGGCTGTGATCCGTCCGAAATTATTCCGGTTTCGGCGAAAACCGGGCTTAATGTTGAGAAAGTTTTAGAGGCGATTATCGAGCGGGGGAAAGCGCCGAAAATCTCTGCCGAGACGGCGACGAGAGCTTTAATTTTCGACTCATATTTTGACGATTATCGCGGAGTTGTTCTTTATGTTCGCGTTTTTAACGGGGAGATTTTAAAGAATGCGAATATTCACATGATGGAAAATAATACGAACGGAATTGCGCTCGAAGTCGGGGTTTTAAAACCGAAAATGTCTCCGAAAGAAGGGCTTTCCGACGGGGAAGTCGGTTATATTGTTACGAATTTAAAGACGACGCGCGAAGCAAAGGTCGGCGATACGGTAACTCTACAGAAAAAACCGGCGATCGAGCCGCTCCCTGGATATAAGAACGTTTTACCGTTTGTCTATGCGGGATTTTTCCCGGTTTCTAATGACCAGTATAAAGACTTAAAAGAGGCGGTCGAGAAGTTAGCGCTGTCTGATTCGGCGCTTAGATTTGAGCCGGAAAATTCGCCAGTTTTAGGATTTGGACTTAGGATTGGGTTTCTTGGGCTTCTTCATATGGATATTATTAGGGAAAGGCTAGAGAGAGAATTTAACCTAGACCTTGTCGTAACGAATCCGTCGACGAACTATGAAGTCGTTTTACAGAACGGGGAAGAAATGGAGATTAAGTCGGCTTCGGATTTACCGGATATGAGCGAAGTTCTAGAGATTCGTGAGCCTTGGGTTAAAGGGGAAATAATTTTACCGGTTTCGATGATTGGGAATGTTTTGAATTTAATTGTTGAGAAACGTGGACTTCATAAGAATATTTCTTATCTTGAAGACCGCGCCGTAATTAATTTTGAAGCGCCGATGGCGAATCTTCTTACCGATTTTTATGATCAATTGAAATCTTTAACTTCGGGATATGCGTCGTTTAATTATGAGATTTCAGATTATCGCACGGAAGATCTAGTTCGAGTCGATTTTCTAGTCGGCGGGAATAAAATCGATGCGCTCGCGATTATGTGTCATAAAACAGAGTCGGACGCGATTGGGCGAGAGATTACGAAGAAATTAAAAGAGGTAATTCCGCGTCAGAATTATGAAGTTGCGCTTCAGGCGGCGATCGGGGCGAGGATTATTGCGCGCGAGACGATTGGCGCTTATCGAAAAGACGTTACGGTAAAAATCCATACTGGCGATAGAGATAGAAAAGCGAAACTTCTCGAAAAACAGAAACGCGGAAAAGCGCGAATGAAACGGTTTGGAAAAATCGATATTCCGAGCGAAGCGTTTACGGTTATGCTGAAAAGAGATTAGACACTAGCAGTCTTGACGTTAGAGTGCTAGAGCGGTATAATAGGGTTATGGATATAACTGAGCGTCAAAAGCAAATTTTATTCGCGATTATTGAAGAATATGCCGAGGTGGCGACTCCGGTCGGGAGCGTTACGCTCGCGAAGCTTTTTGATGTTTCGAGCGCGACAATTCGCGCGGAGATGGCAAAACTCGAAGAAGCCGGACTAATCGCGCAGCCACATACTTCTGCCGGTCGAATCCCGACCGACGCGGGTTATCGTTTTTATGTGAACGCTTTAACAGAACAGACAGAAAATGTTAAATTTGAGCCGGCGAGAGCGCTTGGGACTGGCTCGGCGCCAAACCGAAACGTTCACGCGCTTGAAGTTCGGATTAGCTCGCAAGAGCGAACCGATTTCGCGATTCGAAGCGCAGTCGATATGTTAGCGGAGCTAACGGGAAATCTTGGACTCGGGACAATCGGCGAACAGCTTTATCTTTCGGGGATTAGCCGACTTTTTTCACAGCCGGAATTTATGGACAATTCGAAGATTCAAGGAGTAGCGAAGCTACTTGATAATCTAGAGCCGTGGCTTAGAGAGGTGCGACCTGGAGAGCCGTTAAATATCTTTATCGGCGCAGAAAACCCGATTGGGAAGTCAAGCGGAGTTAGTCTAATTATTTCTAAGTTTAGAAGCCCGTATTCAGACAATAGTTATATCGGAGTTCTTGGCCCGACGCGTCAGAATTATGCCGAGACAATGAGTCTTGTCCGCCACGCGGGGAACATTCTTGAAAATACGTTATAGGAAGGAGAGAAAAATGGAACTAAAACCAAAGAAAAATAGCCCTGAGGTTAGCGTCGAAATTGTAAAATTACAGACTGAAAAAGATGAACTTTTGGCCGATTTACAGAGGACACGAGCGGATTTCGAGAATTTTAGAAAACAAGTTGAGCTGCAGAGAGAGCAGGCGAAGAAGCTTGCGACGGACGCGACGGTCATGAAGTTTTTACCGTTAATCGACGATATGTCGAGAGCGATTTCGAGTAATCCGGAGGCTTTAGCGCCGATTTTAAAGACGCTAGAAAAGACAATGAATGAACTCGGACTTTCTAAAATCCAAGCAGAGAACGGCGCCGAATTTAATCCAGATTTTCACGACGCGATTTCGATGGAAGAGGGGGACGGAGAGAAAGAGGTAATCGCCGAAGAACTACGCCCTGGATATTTATATAACGGGGAAGTTCTAAGACCGGCGATGGTTCGAGTCAAAAAAGTATAAGAAGTTTAAAATATAAAAATACTCTCGCGAAATCGCGAGAGTATTTTTAATTTCTAGGTAGATCTTATTCTTCGCCAGAAAGTTTCTTCGAAGCATCAGCAAGGAAGAAGCCACCGACCGCACCAATCATAGGAACGAGAATATAGACAAGCGAAGACTGTGCGACGCTTCCCATAAGTTCGCCGAATCCATCAGAGACGGACGGGAAAATCTGTTCCATAATAGCGATAGCCGGGTTTAAGACAAAGTTACTTGATAAACCAACATAGTTACTAGAAATAACGACCGCGAAGAGAACCGCAAGGGTAAGACCACCTGCGACTACAGCAGCATAAGTAAATGCGCCTTTCGGGGTTCGATAGCTCTGCGCACGGCAGAAGAAGAATCCGATAACTGCGGCACCGAGAAACTCGATGAAAATGTTTTTCCAGAGAGTTGCGTCGGTAAGAGCGGTAATTGCCGGAAGCTCGGTAGCGTCTTCGCCCATAGTGCGGAAGCCACTCATAATGATAAGACCGAGCCAAGCACCGACGATTTGAGCGACGATGTAGAGGACGCCACGAATCGCGGAGACACGGCGAGTCGCCATCATACCGACAGTAACAGCCGGGTTAAGATGGGCACCGGAGAAAGCGTAAACAGCCATCGTAATCGCGATAACGCCGATTAAGATATAGAGAGGCTGATAAACGCCAAGAGTAATCATGAGGATTGTAAGAAGCATAGTCCCTACGAGCTCACCAACGAGCGCGCCCCAGATTCTCGGGCTCTTAAAGATAGTTAAAATATTTTCGTCTTTGTCGCACTTTTTCGCGAAGAAACCCTTAAGTGGATTTCCGCCTTTAGAGGCGATCGCGGAAGCGGACGTTGTAGCTGTTTCTGCTCTTTCGGTCTTTACGGACTTTCCTGCAACAGCTTTTGGCTTTGAAGACGTCTTTTTCGAAGTTGTCTTCTTTGACTTTGTATTAGCCATTTTACCTCCTTAAAGTAATATTACCCTTATTATAGCACAAAATTTTGTAATGCGAGAAAAAACACGGAGAAATTATGATATGATATAGGTATGGAAGGAAAAACAATTTTAACGGGAATTCGAGTTAATTCGGAGATGACGCTAGGGAATTTTTTAGGTGCGCTTCTTCCGATGACGAGACTTTCTAATAAATATTCGAAAAATAATCAAATTAATATTTTTATTCCGGATTTACATACAATTATTTCAGATATTGACGGGGAGTTACAGAAGAATCTAGTTAAAGAAATTAAATATTATCTTGCGGCGGGGTTAGAGTTAAATAAGAATGTTCATATCTATCGACAGTCTTATGTTCCGGCGCATAGTGAGCTTTGTTGGATTTTAAACTGTGTCGCGACGATGGGTGAGACTTCAAGAATGATTCAATATAAAGAGAAGTCGCATAACGGGGACGCTAGTACGAACGTCGGGATTTTCGATTATCCGATTTTAATGGCGGCGGATATATTATTATACGGAGCGACTTATGTTCCGGTCGGGGAAGATCAGTTCCAACATATTGAGCTTACTCGAAATATTGCGGAGAGATTTAACCATAAGTTCGGAGAGACGTTTATTCTTCCGGCAAAGACGGTGGAACAGGTTAAATTTATGGAAGTTTCAAACGGTTCTGAATCGGAGAAGGCGGCGGGGATTCGGATTCGCGACTTACAAAATCCGGAAAAGAAAATGAGTAAGTCGGCAGAAGCGGAAAATTCGAAGATTATGATGTCTGACGAGCCGGCGAGAGTAACAAAAAAGATTATGTCGGCGCAGACGGATAGCCTAGGGAAAATCGCGTTTGATATGATAAATCAACCTGGGATTTCGAATCTACTTCAAATCGAAGCGTTAGTTACGGGGACGCCTCTTCAAGACGTAATTTCGACTTGGGCAGGAGAAACGCATTATGGCGACTTAAAGAAAAAAGTAGCGGCGAGCGTTTCGGGTTATCTTGAAGATTTCCAAAAACGAGTTTCAGAAATTTCGGACGAAGAAGTTTATAAGATTTTAGAAGACGGCGAGAAATATGCGAATGAGGTCGCAAAGAAGAAACTCTTAGAGGTTCAAAAAGCGGTGAAGTTACGTTAGTTTCGTGAAATAAGTTTTAATATAAGCGGAATGTGGTATAATTAGGGTATTATGGCGAAGGTTATTTGTATTACTAACCAAAAAGGAGGTGTCGGGAAGACCACGACGGCGGTCAACCTAGCGTTTTATCTTGCGAAAGAGAAGTTTAGGACGCTTCTGATTGATTTTGACCCGCAAGGAAACGCGACGAGCGGACTCGGAATAGACAAAGAGGCGCTCGAAAAGGCGTATGAGCCGAATTCACAAGTTCCTGGAGCTTCTATGACGGAAGTAATGTTAGGTTCGATTGGACTTTTGCCGATTATTCAAGAAACGAAATATAAAAACCTCGACATCGCGCCGACAACGCCACAACTTGCGAACACGGAAGTCGAGCTTGCAAAAGATAAAAATCGCTTCGGTAGATTAAAAGAGGCGGTATCGCTTATCGAGGGGAGCTATGATTATATCATTATCGATTCGCCGCCGAGCTTATCACTTCTAACGGTAAACGGAATGATTACGGCAGATTATCTACTTTTACCGGTTCAGACGGAGTTTTACGCGATGGAGGGCGTGTCGCAGTTACTCGAGACAATGAAACTAGTTAGAGAGAGAATGAACCCGAAGCTGAAACTACTCGGGGTTCTTGCGACGATGTATGATAAAAGGACTTCGCTTTCGGTTCAAGTTTTAGAGGAAGTCGAAAAATATTTCAAAGATAAAGTCTTTAAGACGACGATTCCGCGAAACGTTCGCGTAGCGGAGGCGCCGAGTCACGGAGTTCCGGTCGGGGCGTATGATAAATTCTCTAAAGGCGCGAAGGCTTATAAAAACCTAGCGAGAGAAGTAATTGAGCGAACAAAAAATTAAAGGGTGGAAACAAAAAGGAGGTAAAAGATGGCAGGACTAGGAAGAGGATTTGAAAGTTTAATCCCGACGGATTTCGTCGATACGGATTTTGATGTAACAGCAGAGGAAGACGAAAAAGAGAGCGCTCTAAAAGAGCTTCCGATTTCGGACGTTGTTCGGGATGAAGAACAACCGAGGAAAGAGTTTTCCGAAGAGGCGCTAGACGCGTTAGCTAACTCGATTTCTAAACACGGTGTTTTACAGCCGATTGTAGTCGTAAAAGAGGGAAAGAAATATAAAATTGTCGCGGGGGAAAGAAGATGGAGAGCTTCGAAAAAAGCGGGGCTTTCGACGATTCCGGCGATTATTAGGACGCTCGATACGCAGAACCGGCTTGAGCTTTCGATTATTGAGAATGCGCAGAGGGAAGACTTAAACGCAATCGAAATGGCGACGGCTTATGCGAAACTAAAAACTCAGTTTAACCTCGAGGCAAAAGAAATTGCGGAACGAGTCGGGAAGAGCGAAAGCTCGGTCGTAAACACAATGAGGCTACTTAATCTTCCAGAGAGCGCGAAGAAGGCGATGGTCGAGCATAAGCTAACCGAAGGGGTAATGAGGCCTTTAATCAACGCGGAGCCGGAGCTAATTGATAAATATTTACCGCTAATTATTGAAGAAGGGTGGACAGCGAGAAAAGTCGAGCGAGTAATGAGCGAACAGAAGAAAAAATCTTCGATTCGAGCGGTTAAAGCTTCGATTTATACGAGACAAGAAGATAGTTTATCGAAAAAATATGCTGCGAAAGTAAAAATTTCGGGAAGGTCAATTAAAATTACTTGTAAAAATGACGAAGAGCTAAAAGAACTTCTCAAAAAGCTAGCTTAGAGTTATACTAAAATTAATGAAAAGAAATGTCGACTATATCATAGAAAAAGGAAAAGTTCGACAGAGATTTAAACTTAAGCCGGTTTTTGTGTTTATATTTTCGGCGCTTTTTACGGTTTTAATTATTTCGGGAGTACAATATGTCGAGGAGCGAGGAAAAAATGAGAAAGAAGAACAGTCAGAAATAATCGAAGGAGTCGAAACGGTTGTTCCGGATTTTATCGAGTTAGATACGGTTTCCGAGGGGAGAAAACTAGAAAAAGTAGGAGAGAGGACGGTTTATTTAACGTTCGACGACGGCCCTGGAGAACATACGGCGAGATTGCTCGATGTTTTAGGAAAATATGACGTTAAAGCGACGTTTTTTGTAACTTGTAAAGGTTCAGACGATTTAATTTTAAGAGAGTTTAAAGAGGGGCATACGGTTGCGCTCCATACTTGTTCACATAATTATGCGATTTATCAAAGTGCGGAAACATATTTTAGCGATTTAAACGCGATTTCGAATAGGGTTTCGAGGATAACCGGAAAGGAAGCGAAACTAATCAGGTTCCCTGGAGGCTCTTCGAACGCGATTAGCGCGAGATATAATAAAGGGATTATGACGTTTTTAACTTCTGAAGTCGAGCGGAGGGGTTATAAATATTTCGATTGGAACGTTTCGAGCGGGGATGCGAGTAATAATGTCTCGACGGCGGAAGTAGTTTTTTCGAACGTAATTAACGGGGTAGATCGGCGCGGCGAGGGGAGTTTTTCGGTAATTTTACAACATGATATTAAAGGATTTTCGGTCGATGCGGTCGAGGGAATTATTCAATATGGACTTTCTAATGGTTATAAATTCGAAGCTTTAACGGAAGATTCGCCGGTCACGCATCATCGAGTTAGTAACTAGACTAGTCTAAAAAAATATGATAAGATAAAAGGCAGATGCCATTGTAGCTCAGTTGGTAGAGCAGCTCATTCGTAACGAGCAGGTCGCTGGTTCAAGCCCAGTCAATGGCTCCATTTTTATTGGTTCAAGAAGTTAATAGCGCTAGAAGCACTAGAAGCGCCATCGGCGGCAGCAGTAACGATTTGTCTTAAGGATTTAGCGCGACAGTCGCCAGCAGCAAAGATTCTCGGGTTCGAGGTTTTTCCGTCTTCGCCGGCCTTAATGTATCCGTCTTCGTCTAACTCGACGAGATTTTCGACGATTTTATTTCCAGTCGGGACGCGTCCAATTTCAACAAAGAGAGCGGAGATTTTAAGTTCTTTTTCTTCGCCGTTTTTTACGTCTTTTAAGGTAATAGAAGAAAGAGATTTATTTTCCATATTTAATTTTTCGACAACTTTTTCAAGCTCAAATTCTACGTTGGATTTATTTTTAATTTTTTCGACGAGCGCGGCATCGGCGCGGAATTCGTTACGACGATGGATAAGGGTAACTTTTTTTGCGAGATTCGATAGATAAAGCGCAGAATAAAGCGCAGAGTTTCCACCGCCAAAAACGGCGACTTCTTTATCTTTATAAAGGCTACCATCACAAGTCGCGCAGAAAGAAACGCCGTGTCCGATTAAGGCGTCTTCGTTTTCTAAATTAAGATGGCGATAGTCCGTTCCGACGGCGACGATAATAGTTTTAGTTTTATATTCGTCAAAGTCGGTAATAATTTTAAAACCGTCGGTTTCTTCTTCGATTTTTTCGACTTTATCATATTCAAAATCAGGATTAAAGGAACGCGCTTGGGCATAAATATTTTTCGCGAGTTCCGGACCAGAAATAGACGGAGAAGCAGGATAATTTTCGATAGTTTCAGTTTCGACAATCTGGCCACCACAAACTTTCTCTTCTAAAACTAAAACTTTTTTATTTGCGCGACGAGCATAAATCGCGGCGGTTAAACCGGCGACACCAGCTCCAATAATCGTAATATCATACATAAGTATATTGTATCATTTTTCGAAAAATTAAGGTAATTCTTATGCTTTTTTGATATAATAAGATAAACAGGAGGATTATGAGAAAAAAAGTTGTTGTAAGGACGGTCGCGATAACGAGCGCGTTAATGATGTCCGTTACGGCGGGAGTATTAACGTCTAATTTAGTTTTTGCGGTACCGGCGAAACCGAGCGGAAACTCTTCGAACGCGGGAGGTTCTTCTTCAAATAAATCGACGGTTTCTTATAAAGGGGCAGTAACTTTTTCGGAAACGACTTCGGAAGCGGACGGAAGTTATACTTCGACGACGGCGAGCGAAAACTCGATTTTAGTTTCAGGTGGAACAGTTAACTTAAATAATCCGACGGTCGTAAAATCTGGCGACGATAATAGCGGAGATAACGCCGATTTTTACGGAACGAACGCGGCGGTTTTATCTTATAATTCCTCAAAAATAAAAATTACGGGCGGAACGGTTACGACGAACGGTTCTCATGCGAACGGAGTTTTTGCGTATGGAGACTCGACGATTGATATTTCCGGAACGACAATTAATACAACTTCGAATAACTCCGGCGGAATTATGGTAACGGGCGGAGGAACTTTAAACGCGACGAACCTAGATATTACGACTTCTGGAAACTCTTCGGCGGCGATTCGCTCGGACAGAGGCGGAGGAACCATGACGGTCGACGGCGGGAAATATGAGGTTTCGGGAACGGGCTCGCCAGTAATTTATTCGACGGCGAACGTAACGGTTTCGAACGCGACAATGATTTCGACGGCGAGCGAAGGCGCTGTAATCGAGGGTAAAAATTCGGTAACGCTAAATAATGACGATATAACGGTTACGAACGTAAAATTAAACGGAAATTCAGAGACTTATAAAGCGTTCTTTATTTATCAATCGATGTCGGGAGACGCGGACGAGGGAACCGGAAACTTTACGATGAAAAATTCGAAAATAACGAATAATAAAGGCGAGATTTTCTTCGTAACGAACACAACAGCGTTAATCGACCTAGAGCATAATACTTATGTTAATAATGATGCTTCGGGGGCGTTTCTGAAAGCGACAAGCGGAAAATGGGGAACGAGCGGAAAGAATGGCGGAAACGTAACGCTTTATGCGAAAGACGACGGGATTTTCGGGGATATAATTATCGACGGCGTTTCGACTTTAAGCGCGAATTTAACCGAAAAAGCCTATTACATGGGGGCGATTAATAGCGCGAAAACGGCAAAAGAAATTAATATTACGCTCGATAAAACTTCGACGATTGTCTTAACTTCGGATAGTTATATTTCGAGTTTGGTTAATGAAGATACGGAAAATTCGAATATCTATGCGAACGGCTATAAACTTTATGTCGGAGGAGTTGAAGCGACAATAAATCAAGGAACACCGCCGGAATATGCACGCGAAGAAGAAAATTCAGAAAAAGCGGAAGAGACCACTGTTGAGACAAAAGAAGATAAAACTTGGCTTTATTGGCTTCTCGGAGCGCTAGGAGTAGCGTTTGTCGCGGGAATTATTATTGTCTTTATAATTATGAAAAAAGGTAAAAAAGAAAAGCGAACATTTGAAGAAAAACAGGCGCTTTCGCAAGTTGAAAATAACGGAATGAAAAAGCCTTGGGAACAGGAGCAGCCATTACAAAAACCGACGGATAAAAACGCTTAAGCTTGAAAAACAGAGGTGAATATAGTAAAATAAAGATAGTGTTTTTGAGAGTTTAAAATAAAAACTAGAAATGTCTTGAGAAAGGTTTAATGCAAGGCATTTTGGGGATTTTAAAAAGAGCGGATAAGTCGATTAAGCTCGTTGACGATTTCATAACGGACGAAACGTTAGACTTTTTGATTTTTGCAGGGATAAAAGCTGAGGTAAAAATTTATTCAAGAAACCGACCAATGATTTCAAATATGAAAAATTATCGAAGGAGAAAAGCTTTTTCTCGAGGGATAAATATTTTTGTAACGAATAATTTTTCAGATAGATATATTATAGTTGATGACTCTTTTTTATATATTCTTTCGGCGCCGCTCGCGAAAATTACGACGAGAGGATTTTCTTGTATTCGGATTTTTGATTATAGTGAAGTTCAGACGATATTATTTAAAATGAAAATATCAGAGCGAGATTCGCCGAGAAAGATTTATGGGAACGCTTATGAATGTGGAATAAGAAGGTATCAGGTTAAGATATGATATACTTATAGTATGGATACGAAAAAAGATGTAAAAATTTTAGCAATTGTCGGAATGAGCGGTTCGGGAAAGTCGGTAGTTGTCGACCATTTAACCGCGAAAGGCTTTCCGAAAGTTTATTTCGGTGGAATGATTTATAAAGAGATGGAGCGACGGGGAATCGAGCGAACGCCGGACGGAGAGAGCGAAAAGAAATTCCGCGAAATGATTCGAGAAACAGAAGGGAAAGATTGGGTTGTAAAACAAGTAATTTCAGAAACGCGCGATTTAATTTCGGCAGGACAAAAACGAATAATTTTAGACGGACTTTATACTTGGACAGAATATAAAACATTAAGACATGAATTCCCTGGACAAGTTAGCGTTCTTGCGGTCGTAGTCGATAAAGGGCTTCGACATAAGCGCGTCGGAAAACGCGTCGAGAGACCGTTTAATACGGAAGAAATCCAAGAACGAGACCGCTCAGAAATTGAGAATCTCGAAAAAGGCGGACCGATCGCGATGGCAGATTTCTATGTTTTAAATAATTCAGGAGTCGAAGAATTAAACGCGGGGGTTGACGAAGTTTTAAAGAAAATCGAGTTTTAACTATGAAGAAGTTGGTGATTATCGACGGAAAAAGTGTCTTCTATCGCGGATATTATGCGATGGGAAATCTTTCGAGAAAAGACGGAACGCCAACTTCAGGAGTTTATGGATTTGCGACGATTGCGATGGAGATTGTTCGAAGACTTTCGCCAGATAAAGTTGTCGTGGCTTGGGATAAAGCGAAAACTTCGACGAGAAAAAGGCTAGAAATTTATCCGGAATATAAAGCGGGGCGTGTAAAACCACCAGAAGACTTTTTTGCGCAGATTCCCTTGTTGCGTAATCTAATTTCGGCGCTTGGGTGGGGGTTTTTGGAGTGTGATGATTATGAAGCAGATGACATTATCGGGACTCTGGCCTACCAGGCAATTCATTCTTCTGCGTCAGCGGATGCGCTTCTCGCTCGCCGTATCTCTAATACGGCTCGTTCCGATGCTCCCGCTTCCTTGAATAATAAATCGCCTGATAGCCCGGAGTGGTTAGTGTATATTATTTCGTCGGATTTAGATATGTTACAGGTGGTCGACGAAAACGTAAAAATGTATCGGCTTTTAAAGGGATTTTCGAAACTAGAAGAGATGGATGTTCCGGCGGTCGAAGAGAAATATGGAATAAAGAAACGACAATTCTTGGATTTAAAGGCGATTAAGGGCGATAATTCGGATAATATTCCTGGGGTTCCGGGGATTGGCGAAAAGGGCGCGGTTAAACTACTTGTGCAGTATGGCGATTTAGACGGAATTTATAATCATATCGATGAGATTTCGGGTGCGGTTCACGATAAATTAGTCGCGGGAAAAGAATCGGCCTACATGTCTTATAAATTAGCGAAAATTATGACGGATGCGCCGGTTAGTTTAGAAGAGATTCCAGACCTTAAAATTGATAAAAATAGAATTATTTCGGCGCTAAAAGATTTAGAATTTTTCTCGCTAGTCCGAAAATATAACGACGAACTCGATAAACTTGATCCGGAGGGAGCGCACAAAGACGTTATTTCAAGAATTGAAAAAATCATGGGGAAAGTCGAAGAGAAAAAAGCGGAAGAAGATGCAGCTAAAATCGAAATCCCGAAAGATTTAATTATTCGAAACGATATAAAAACCGAAATGCACGTGGACGAAAAATTTGCGGAAGAAGTTTTTAAAAAACCGGAAAAAATTTGGGATATAAATCAAGCGGAATTTTTAATTGATCCTTTAAAGCGAAAAAATAGCGGAACGCAGTTAGGACTTGAATTTAATGAAGATTTAGAAGAAAAATATAGAGAAGAGCGCGCTGAATTTAATAAAAACGAAAAACTCTTTAAAGTTTATACCGAGATGGATTTACCGATGATTCCGGTTTTATATAAAATGGAAAAAGCGGGAATAAAAATCGATCGAGAACATTTTGAAAAATTAAGAACTCAGTTTGAGAAAAAAGTAAATGAAAATCAGAAAAAGATTTTTGAAGTTGCGGGAGAAGAATTTAATGTAAATTCGCCGATTCAGCTTTCGAATATTCTATTTGAAAAACTTGAACTTCCGACAAAAGGAATTAAAAAAACTTCGCGCGGATTTTCGACCGGAGCGAAGGAGCTAGAAAAATTAAAAGATGAACACGAAATTATTCCTTTGATTCAAGAATATCGCGAAAATTCGAAACTTTTAAATACTTATATTATCCCGCTACCGGCTTTAGCGGACGCGGATAATTTAATCCATACGACCTTTACGCAAGACGTAACGGCGACAGGGCGTCTTTCGAGCGTTAATCCGAATTTACAGAATATTCCGGTTAGAACGGAAATCGGAAAAGAGATTCGACGAGGGTTTGTTGCACGAGGAGGTAAAACGTTTATTTCGGCGGATTATGCGCAGTTCGAACTTAGGCTTGCGGCAGCGTTGGCGGACGACGAAAAGTTAATCGAGACGTTTAATTCAGGCGTCGATGTTCACACGAAGACGGCGGCGGAAGTTTTCGAGATTCCGCTCTCAAGGGTTTCAAAAGACCAGAGGCGCGCGGCGAAAGTGATTAACTTCGGAGTTATGTATGGAATGAGTCCGAAAGGGCTTTCAGACGCGACTGGAATGAGTTTTTATGAAGCAAAAAGTTTTATTGACGATTATTTTAGAGTAAGAAGCCCGATTAAAGAATACCTCGATAAAGTTTTAGAACAAGCAAAAACAAAAGGATTTGTCGAAACTTATTTTGGGCGACGTCGTCCGACACCAGACGTTAATTCTTCGAATTTCTTGATTCGAAATTCGGCGGAACGAGCGGCGCAAAATATGCCGATTCAGGGAACGGAAGCAGATTTAATGAAACAAGCAATGATAAAATTAGACAAGGCTCTACCGGAGGGGGCGGAAATGATTTTACAGATTCACGATTCGGTAATTGTTGAATGCAATGAAGAAAAAGCTTCAGAAGTAGCGGAAATTATGAGAGAAATAATGGAAAAAATCGGAAGCCAATTTAAAGTTAAATTAGCGGTCGATGTAAAAATAGGAAAAAATTGGGGCGAACTTTAATTTTAGATTTGATTTAAAAAAGTGAATATGCTAATATAGGGTTAAATAATTAACATAAGCCTAATAGAAAGGGTGAGAAATGGCTAAAAAAGGTAGATTCTTCCTCGGAACATTACTCGGAATTGGTGCTGGTGCGGCAGGAGTATTCTTTTCAGACAAAAAGAATCGCGACAAGGTAGCGCGCGAGGGCAAGAAAGCTCTAAAACGTGCGGAGGAAGAAGTCAATAAGGCAAAGAAAACCTTAAGTTCGAAGAGTAAAAAAGCTCAAGTTGAGGGTAAGAAAATTTCTACCCGCGTTAAATCTGACAGTAAAAAAGCTAAAGCTGGGGCGAAGCGAGTTGCGAAGTCGGCAAAGACTTCGGCAAAACGCGTCGCTGGCGCTGCGAAGCGCGAGGGGAAAGCAGCTTCGGCTCGAGCCAAGAGAACTGTTTCGGCGGCAAAAAAGTCGGCGAAACGCGTCGCAAAATAATTGAACAAAGCGACCTTTAAGGGTCGCTTTTTGTGGTATAATGATTATATGAAAAAAAGCGAGGAGGTAATTTTTCTGAAGCATGAAGAGGTCGACGGTTCGAAGCTTGAGCCGAAGGATTTTGTGCATCTTCATAACCATACACATTATTCCTTGCTTGATGGGTTAACGAAAATTCCGGATTTAGTTAGTTATGTAAAAGAACAAGGAATGGAAGCGGTAGCCGTAACGGATCACGGAACGATGTCGGGTTTAGTTGAGCTTTATAAAGAAGCGGAAGCGAACGGAATCAAACCGATTTTGGGTTGTGAGGCATACGTCGCGGCGAGAAGTAGGCTAGATAAAGATCCGGCGCATGATAAAGAGCGTTTTCATATTACGCTACTTGCTATGAATGATCAAGGGTTTGAGAATCTCTGCCGATTGGCCTCTGAAGCGGAGACGACCGGTATGTATTATAAGCCGAGGATTGACCATGAGATTATGGAAAAATATAACGAGGGGATTATTTGTCTTTCGGGATGCGCGAGTTCGGAGATTTCGGTTCGACTAAAAAACGGCGACTATGACGGGGCGATGGAGCTAGTTAAATGGTATCATAAGGTTTATGGAGATAGATTTTATCTAGAGATGCAAGACCACGGGCATCCAGAATCGCCGACACATTGGGACGTTCAAAATCAGATTAACGAGGGGCTACAGAGAATAGCGAAAGAGACGGGACTGCCGCTCGTTGTAACCTGCGACGGACATTATCTAAAACACGAAGACCAAGACGCGCATGAAGTTTTGCTTTGTATTGGGACGGCTTCGAATCTTTCCGACACGAACAGAATGACGCTAAAAGATTTTCAACTTCACGTTATTCCGCCGAAAGAAATTCTAAAACGCTGGAGTAAAGATTTTCCGGAAGCGATTAAAAATACGAAAGTAATTGCTGAGAGATGCCAGACGAAGTTACAGCTCGGGCGAATTTTAATTCCGAAATATGAAGTTCCAGAGGGCGAAACGGAGAAAACTTATCTTGATAAGTTAGTTTTTCGAGGACTGGTTTTTCGCTATGGCGGGAAGACGGAGGAGGAAGCTGCGAATTTATCAGTTGAGGCATGTCGAAAATTGCTCGATAAAAAAGTTCTTGATCGTATAGACTATGAGCTTTCGGTCGTCGACAAGATGGGCTATAACGGCTACTTCTTAATTGTCCAAGACTTTATCAACTGGGGAAAGAAACAGGGGATTGTTTATGGACCAGGACGTGGTTCGGCGGCAGGGGCAATTTTAGCTTATGCACTGCGTATTACGGAGCTTGATCCTTTGAAATATGACTTACTCTTTGAGCGTTTCTTAAATCCAGACCGTATTTCGATGCCAGATATTGATACGGATATTCAAGATACGAGACGCGACGAGGTAATTGAATATTGTACGGAGAAATATGGAAAAGGACGAGTTTCGAATATTTGTACGTTCGGTAAAATGATGGGGAAGATGGCGGTAAGAGATGTCGCGAGGGTGCTCGAAGTTCCGTATGTGGAGGCGGATAGACTAGCGAAAATGGTGCCAGATCCAGAGATGGGACACCATGTTCCTCTGACGCGCGCGATTAAAGAAGTTCCAGATCTAAGAAACGAGTATAATTCTAATCCGACAGCAAAAGATGTTTTAGATTTTGCGATAAAACTCGAGGGGACGGTAAGGAGCCACGGGGTTCATGCTTGTGGCGTAGTAATTGCGCCGGACGACTTAGTAAAGTTTTTGCCGCTTGAAGTTGCGAAAAAACGAGGAGCGAACGACGAAGAAATTATCGCGACGCAGTTCCCGTCGACGCAAGTCGAAGAGCTAGGGCTTCTTAAAATGGACTTTTTAGGGCTAATGAACCTTTCGGTTCTTAATAATGCCCTGCGCATGATTAGAAAAGTTTATAAAAACGACATTGACCTTTATTCGATTCCGCTTGACGATCCGAAGACTTATGAGCTTCTACAAGCGGCGCAGACGACCGGCGTGTTCCAGCTAGAATCTGCCGGAATGAAACGATATTTGAAGGACTTGAAAGCTTCGAGCTTTGAGGATATTATCGCTATGGTGGCGCTTTATCGACCTGGTCCGATGCAGTTTATCGATAGTTTTATTAAACGAAAACATGGGGAAGAGCCGATTACTTATCTTCATCCTGGACTAGAGAACTCCTTAAAATCAACTTATGGGATTATGATTTATCAAGAGCAATTCATGCAGATTTCGAGAGAATGGTGTGGATTTACGGGGGGCGAGTCGGATACTTTAAGGAAAGCCGTCGGAAAGAAAAAAGTTAAGCTGATGGAGGAGCTAAAGCCGAAGTTTATTAAAGGCGCGGTAGAAATCGGCGGGGCGACAGAAGAGATTGCGGAGACTTTCTGGAAACAGTTACTTGAATTTGCGAACTATTGTTTTAATAAGAGTCACGCGGCGTGTTATGCTCTTATCGCATATTGGACAGCTTATCTTAAAGCACATTATCCAGATGCTTTCATGGCGGCTCTAATGACCTCAGATATGCGTTCTACAGACCGTTTAGCAATCGAGATGAGCGAATGTAAGAGTATGGGGATTAAAGTTTTAGGGCCAGATATTAACCAGTCTTATGCAGATTTTGCGATTGTCGGGGGAGAAAATACGATTCGTTTCGGTCTTTCGGCAATTAAAAACGTTGGAAAATCTTTGATTGAAGAAATTGTAATTCCGGAGCGCGATAAAAACGGTCCGTTTAAGTCGGTTTGTGATTTTGCGGCGAGAGTTGATTCGACAAAATTCAATAAAAAATCTTGGGAATCGGCGATTAAAGTCGGGGCGTTCGACAGCTTTGGGGATAGATCGGATTTATTATATAATCTTGAGAATATCCAAGCTTATGGGGCGAAAGTTCAAAAAGATAAAGCGAACGGACAGACAGATTTATTCGGAATGATGGGGGATGTCGGGCAGATTCCAGAGCCGGAGATTGTCGAGGCGCCGAAGAAGTTTTCTGAAAAAGAACAGCTACTTTGGGAACGAGATTTAATGGGACTTTATCTTTCGGCACATCCGCTTGATAAATATGAAACTTATTTTACGGAACAGACACACCCGATGTCGGTAATATCAAGTGAAAATGATAATAAGAAAATAATTGTTGGGGGAATTATTACGAACGTTCGAACGATTTTAACGAAGAGCGGGACGAAGATGGCGTTCGTGACGATTGAGAATAAGACAAGTTCTTGCGAAATTTTAGTTTTTCCGAAGCTTTATAAAGAAAATGAAGAAAAAATTGTCATTGATAATATTGTAAAAATTCCTGGGAGGGTTAACGCGGTAGATAAAGAGGGGAATCCGACAAGCGATATTAAAGTGGTGGCGGACGACATTTTTGTAATTTCGGACGAGACGCTAGAAAATTATGTCTCGACGGGAGAGAAAATCTCAGAACCGACGGATGCGCCGAGGCGCCGAAAATATACTCCGAAGCCAGAAGCGGAAGTAAAACCGGAAAAACCGAAGACGGAAGAAGAAATAAATCGAGCGATAAACCGTCCAGACGACCCGAGGAGAAAGAAATTATATATTCTAATTACAGAGCCAGATAATGTAGAGATTTTAACGAAGATTAAACAAGTTTGCGATAAGAACATGGGTGTATCAGAGGTAATTTTAGTCTTAAAAGATGAAACAGGAAAGAAACCGCTTAGGATGCCATTTAAAGTCGACGCGGGAGAAAGCCTAATTTCAGGGTTAAAGAAAATTGTCGGAGAAGAAGCAGTTGTCTTAAGATAAGTTTTTCTCGCAAGATATGATATAATTAGACAAAGGAGTTTTATGATAGAAAAAATTGATATTAGCGGAAGCAATTATAAGATTGAAGAAAGCTTCAAGAAATATGCGCTTAAACGCATTGGGAAGCTTGACCGCTATCTTCCGCGCGGAAATAAGAAAGATGTTGTCGCGAAAATCGTTGTGACTGAGGTTAACCGTGCGCACGGAAATAAATATGAGATTTCGGCAAACTTAGAGATTCCTGGCGGAAAAGTTATTTCGGCGAAAGACGAATGTTCAAATGTTTATGCAGGAGTTGATATTCTAGAAGCAAAGTTGACTGGACAGATTCGCCGTTTTAAAATTGAGAGTAACCCGCATTTAAGGAAAAACCCGTTTTCGATTTTTAGGAGGAAAAAGTGAAAGTAAAAGAGAAGAAACCGACCGATAAACTTGCAGATAAGACGACCTTAGAGAAAGTTTTACAGGGAATTTTTGGCGACGCTCAGAAAAAGACGCTCGTTCGCTATGCGAAAAAAGCCGTTGAAATCAATAAACTCGAAGAAAAATATCAGAAGATGTCCGACTCTGAGCTTTCGAAACAGACGGAAGTTTTAAGGAAGAGACTAGAAAAAGAAACTAAAGCCGAGACGAATAAGACAGTTTCAGAAAAAGTTAAGTCGGAAAAGACCGAGAAAAAGGATAAGAAAGCTAAAAAAGCGAAAAAACTTTTAAAGAAGCCGGAAGATAAAGTTCTTGACGATATTTTAGCGGATGCGTTCGCGGTCGTTCGAGAAGCGACGAACCGTATTTTAGGAATGAGACATTTCGATGTTCAGTTAATCGGTGGTATCTGTTTACACGAGGGGAACGTCGCGGAAATGAAGACGGGTGAAGGTAAAACTTTAGTTGCGCTTTTGCCGAGTTATCTTAACGCTTTAACTGGGCGCGGAGTTCACGTCGTTACGGTCAACGATTATCTCGCACAACGTGATGCGGGCTGGAACGGTCCAGTTTTTGATTTTCTCGGTATGACAGTCGGGGTAATTATCGCCGAAGCGAGCTTTATCTATGATAAAAATTATGTTAATGAAGAACATGAAGACGAGCGTTTCCGACATCTAAAACCTTGTACTCGTAAGGAAGCTTACGCGGCAGACGTAACTTATGGAACGAACAATGAATTCGGGTTTGATTATCTTCGCGATAACATGGTGAATGAAGTTCAATATCTTCGCCAGAGAGAACTTAATTTCGCGATTGTCGACGAGGTCGACTCAATCTTAATCGACGAAGCGAGAACTCCTTTAATTATTTCGGCTCCGGCGGGAGATAATCCGGATTCTTATTATCAGTTCGCGAAAATCGCGGCAAAACTCGGCCCGTCTGATTATATACTCGACGAGAAGCGCCGTTCGGTAACTTTAACCGACGAGGGAATTGATAAAGTTCAAAATATCCTCGGAATTGACAACCTTTATTCAAGCGCAAATACCCGCCTAGTTTATCACATGGATCAGGCTCTTCGTGCGGAAGTTATCTTTAAACGCGATAAAGATTATGTCGTAACGAACTCGGGTGAAGTTATTATTGTCGACGAACATACTGGACGTCTTATGCACGGGCGTCGTTATAATGAAGGCTTGCACCAAGCAATCGAAGCAAAAGAAGGCGTAACGGTACGCGAAGAGTCGATGACGCTCGCGACAATTTCGTTCCAGAACTTCTTTAGGCTCTATAATAAACTTTCCGGTATGACCGGTACTGCCTTTACGGAAGCGGAAGAGTTTCAACAGATTTATTCGCTCGACGTTGTTCAAATTCCACCTAACCGTCCGATTCAGCGTGTCGATAAGGACGATTTAATTTATCGAACGGAAGACGGAAAATTACGTGCGATTGTCGAAGAGACAAA
The DNA here is from genome assembly GCA_017406985.1 of Candidatus Saccharimonadota bacterium. Lineage (GTDB taxonomy): Bacteria > Patescibacteriota > Saccharimonadia > Saccharimonadales > Saccharimonadaceae > Nanosyncoccus. Next base: position 27,826 of record JAFQXL010000003.1, on the reverse strand, counting down.
GAAATATCATGAAAAGGGACAACCGGTTCTAATCGGTTCCGCTTCGATTGTGAAAAATGAAAAGATTGCGGAATATCTCGATAAAGCGGGACTTTCCTATGAGATCTTAAACGCGAAAAATAATGAACGTGAGGCGGCAATTGTCGCGAAAGCCGGCGAAAAAGGCGCGATTACGCTCGCGACGAACATGGCAGGACGCGGTACTGATATTAAACTCGGTAAAGGCGTAAAAGAACTCGGCGGACTCGTCGTAATTGGCTCGGAGCGTCATGATTCTAGGCGAGTTGATAACCAGCTTCGTGGACGTGGTGGACGTCAAGGAGACCCTGGAACAACTCAGTTCTTCGTATCTTGTGAAGACGACTTAATGAGAATCTTCCAAGGAGATAGGATTTCGGTCTTAATGCAAAGGCTCGGAGTCGACGAAAATACTCCGATTCAGAACCGTTCGGTAACAAAGACTTTAGAGTCGGCGCAGAAACGAATCGAAGGATTTAACTTCGACTCGCGTAAAAACGTTGTTCAATATGATAACGTAATTAATCGTCATCGTCGTGTTGTTTATATGATGCGCCGAAAGATTCTTGAGGGCGAAAATATTTCGGACGAGATTGAGCGATTAATGCGCGACTCGGCGGAAGATTTAACGATGTTTAGTCTTCGTGCGAATAAAGATTTCGTAAAGAACTTTAAAGCGGTGTTCGATTTTGACGAAGAGTTAATCGAAGAAATCGGACGAATGAGGAAAGAAAAAGACCGCTCGAAACTCGCTCTAACCGCGATTAAAGAAGCTTATGCTATGAAAGAAGCGGAGTTCGGCGAGGACGTAATGCGAAAAGTTGAACGTGAAGTTTATCTAAAAGTTCTAGACGGACTTTGGATGCAACATCTTGAGAACATGCAACATCTTCGCGAAGGAATCCATTGGCGAAGCGTTGGACAGAGAGATCCGTTAGTTGAATATCGCTCGGAGTCGCAAAAACTCTTCGACGGATTACAGAAGAATCTCCGCGAAGTTGTGCTTCGAAATCTCTTGAACTTAACGATGCATGATGCGAACGAAGCAGGACTTACAGACGGCGAAGAATATGATTCTGAATTAACCAAGATGGCGGAGTCGGCGACAGAAAAAGGCGTGAATGAGATTTCAAAAGGCGTCGAGAATATGGATAAAGAATTCTCTTCTGAAAAGTCGGAAAAAGCGGCCGGAAAGAATAAAACTGCGAACGCAAAGCGAAATGCGGCTAGGAAGTCGAAGAAAAAACAGCGCCAAAATAAGAAAAAAGGTCGTCGCTAGTTAAATGAAACATAGCGTCGAAGAAGTAGAATTAAAAAACGGCGCGCGAGGACTTTTAATCGATGTTCCAAACGCGTCCGTTATGACCGTGAGAGTTCATTTTCGCGGAGGGATGCGCTATGCGAAAAAACCAGAGCTTTATGAAATTGCGCACGTCGTAGAACATTTGTCTTTTGGGGCGAACGCGAAATATAAAGACGAAAAAACCTATGAAGCGGAGTTCACGAAAAACGGCGCCTATCATAACGCTTGGACTTCGGATTTTTCGGTTTGTTATGAAACGGAATGCGCGGATTTTGAATGGGACAGGATTTTAGACTTAAAGCGAGTAGCGATTACGTCGCCGAAATTTAATGAAGAAGAATTAAAGAGCGAAAAAGGAAACGTTAAGAGCGAGCTGACCGGATATTTAAACGATTATTCGAGATTACTTTGGCCGAGGTTACAAAAAGCAATCGGAGAAGACGTAGCGGATTTGCGCGAGAGAATTAACACGCTTCCGAACATTGAGCTAAAAGATATTCGCGAACATTATCGTCGAACTCATACGGCGAAAAATATGCGTTTTATTATTGCGGGACAAGTAAAAAAACGTAAAAAAGAGATTTTAAAAAATCTCGAGAGCTGGGAACTAAAAGAAGGAAAGAGATTTGAAGCGATAAGAGACGAGCTGCATTCTTCGCCGAGCGTTTTAATTCGAAGAAAAGACGCGAATAATATTACGTTTGGGTTTTCTCTAGTTACTTCGAGACATTTAAGCGCAGATGAGACGCTCGCGATGGACGCGCTAAATCATATCCTAAACGGGACAGTTTCCTCGCGGATTTTCGGCGAGGCTAGGAGAAGAGGGTTGGTTTATTCAATGGGCTCGGACATTTCGCATAGCGTTCATTATTCAAGCTGGGACTTCGACGGAGAAGTAAATGAAGAATCTGCAGAAGAGCTATTTAGTTTAATTCAGAGCGAGATGGTAAGAGTTTTAAACGGCGAAATTGACGAAAAAGATATTGAAGCGGCGAAGTCTTATGCGCTCGGGCGATTCCAAATGGGAGCGCAGACAGTTGGACAGATTGCGGATTATTATACGGAGAGTTATTTTTCGATTGGAGAGATAAATAATTATGATAATACGCCGAATATAATCAATAAAATCGACAGAGCGACTTTAGTTGAGTTGGCGCGAGAATTTGCGGCGAGCGGAATTCATGCGTTTGTAGCGGTCGGCTCGTGCGAAAAAGCGTTAATTAACAATTTAGAAGATAAATTAAAATTTTAGGATTGACCACAAAAAACGAGAGCAAGCTCTCTTTTTTGTAATTTCCTACGATGGTGGACGGTAGAGGATTTGAACCTCTGACCTTGTCTACGTCAAAGACACGCTCTAGCCAACTGAGCTAACCGTCCATAAAATTATTATATCCTAAACTAATAAAAAATTCAACCCCTTAGGGTAGATTTTATCTTAAAAAACTACTTGATATATGATACAATAGAAAAAAGAAAAGGAGTTATTTTTATGGGACAGACTATGGACCAAATGAAGATGTTAAATCAGCTTCGCAAGGCACAAAAAGATCTTAAAAACGAGATTGTCGAGGTCGAAGCGGGCGACGGAGCGGTCGTCGTTCAGATTACTGGAGAGCTTAAAGTTAAAAAAGTAACGCTCGATCCGGAGAAAATCGATTTTGACGATATTTCGGAGCTTGAGCGCTGGATTGAAAATTGTTTCCGCGACGGATACGCAAAAGCACAAGAGATTGCGACTGAAAAAATGAAGCCGTTAATGTCTTCGCTCGGCGGAGCGCTTGGTAATATGGGGATGTAAATGCTGCCAAAAGCGCTAGAAAACGCGATTGAGGCGCTCGGACATCTTCCTGGAGTTGGTCCGAGAACGGCGGAGCGATATGCTTATTTCCTTTTTCGTTCCGACAAAAATCTTTCAAAAAACATCTCGGAAACGTTAGATAATCTCCATATCGGAGTTAAAAATTGTCCGAAGACGTTCGCGCTAATAGACGCGAACGAAGAGATATCGCCGCTATATAGCGATCCGAAGCGCGATAAAAAGACGATTTTAGTAGTTGAAGAACCGCTTGATATTTATGCGATAGAGGCGACAAAAGCCTATACTGGGACATATCACGTTCTCGGAGGGGCGATTTCGCCGATTGACGGGATTACGCCGGAACAATTACATATTAAAGAACTTGTTTCGCGCGTCTTAGAAGACGAGGCGGAAGAGGTAATTATCGCGACGAATCCGAGTGTTGAGGGAGAATCGACGGCGCTTTTACTTCAGAAGACACTTTCGGAAAAATATCCAGATTTAAAGATTACGAGATTAGCGCGCGGGTTACCGCTCGGGGTTGACCTCGGGTATGCGGACCAGATTACGCTTTCTGCGGCACTTAATAATAGGACGGATTTATAGTGGGGAAACGTAGAGTAGAAAAAGCCATTAAAGTCGCGACAAAGGCGCACGAAGGACAAAAACGTAAGTCCGGAGACGCCTATATTGTCCATCCGCTAGCGGTTATGAAAATCCTAGAAGACTGGAAGATGGACGAAGATACGATTATCGCGGGAGTTTTACATGATACGGTAGAAGATACGGACTTGACGCTAGACGAGATTAAAAATGAATTCGGAGAGAGCGTCGCGTTTCTGGTCGACGGGGTAACGAAACTCGGGCGAGTTCGTGAGGGAATGAAAGATATTGATACTTATCTCCCGCAGACAAAAGATAATCTTCTTCGACTGCTCGTCGCGACAGGAGCGGATATTCGCGTTTTAATTATTAAGTTAGCAGATAGGCTACATAATCTTCGAACTTTATCGGCTCTTACGGCGGATAAACAGAAGAAAATCGCGAAAGAATCGCTTGAAGTTTTTGCGCCGCTAGCAGACCGACTAAACATGGGAAGACTTCGCGTCGAAATGAGTGATATTGCGTTTTCTTATGTTAACCCAAAGCGATATGAAGAGCTAAAAAACTTAATCGACGAGAGAAACCGAAGCGCGGAAAAGACGCTCGCGAAAATTGAGTCGGAAGTAAGAGAACTTTTAACTTCAGAGGGAATTAAATTTGAAATGAATGGGCGAATTAAATCGGTTTATTCGCTCCATCGAAAGCTTGCGAAATACAATCAAAATATCGACGCGATTTATGACTTAACGGCAATGAGAATTATTGTCGACGATATTACGACTTGTTATCTTGTTCTTGGGTTGGTTCATTCGCTTTATACGCCGGTTTCGGGAAGAATTAAAGATTATATTGCGGTTCCGAAACAAAATGGTTATCAGTCGATTCATACAACGGTAATTACAAAAGAAAAGAAAATCATTGAATTTCAGATTCGAACGAAAGAGATGCATGAATATGCGGAACACGGGTTAGCGGCGAGTTTCTACTATAACGAACAGAAGTTAACCGAGAGTTATCGAACGGGGAAAATCCAACATCTCCCGACGAATCTCTTATGGATTACGGAGTTACAACAAGCGGCGGCGCAACTTCGAGAAGGTAAAAAAGTTAACCTTGATAAATTAAAATTAAACCTTTTTGCGGATAAAATCTTTATCTATACGCCGAAGGGGGATATTGTCGACCTGCCGAAAGGTGCTTTACCGCTCGACTTTGCTTATCGGCTACATAGCGAGATTGGCGGACACGTTACGGGAGTAAAAATTAACGGGAAAATGTCGAACTTAAATACGAAACTCCAGAATGGAGATATTGTCGAGATTTTGACTTCAAAAGCTCAGACGGCAAAGCCGAGTTGGTTCGAGAAAATCTTTACTCCGCATGCGCGAAATAAATTAAGACAACAACTCGGGACATCTTCAGACGTAATTCCGAAAATGACCCCGCCGAAACCGAAAAAATAATAAGAAAGGAAGAAAATGGAGCGACTTTTAGATTACTTTAAGCCAGAAAATTATAAAATTGAACTTCGAATTAATAAATATACTGAAGAAGTTCAAGGAAAAGTTTTAATTTCCGGAGAAAAAATCGGCGACATTTTGAAGCTCCATGCGAAAAATCTAAAAATTATTAATGTTTTAGTTAATAATGATAGAAAAAATATTGAACAAGACGGAGATATTTTATCGATTTTAGATGTCGAAAACGGGGCGGTCGAAATCGAAATTAAATATAGTTTTAAATTAACGCATAATATGGAGGGGGTTTATCTCTCGACTTATGAATTTGAGACAAAAGAAGAGAGAATTGTTTCGACGCAGTTCGAGAGTCACTATGCGAGAGAAGGATTCCCTTGTGTCGACGAGCCGGAAGCGAAAGCGACGTTCGACCTCAAGATTATCGATACGGATTCGGAAGATATTATTCTTTCGAACATGCCGGCGAAGAGCGAAAAAGTTTTAGAATATACTTCGGTCGATCCGGACGAAAATCCGGAGGGCGGAGTTAATCTTTCGAAAAAAGTAAAACGAAAAATTGTCGAATTTGAGACGACGCCGAAGATGTCGACTTATCTTTTAGCGTTTGTGATAGGGAAATTTAATAAGGTCTCGGCGAAAAACCTCCATGGAGTCGAAGTTACGACCTACGCGGCTTTAAATCAGCCGGTTTCGATGTTAAAGTTTCCGAACGAAATTGCGATGGAGGCGCTCGATTTTTATGACGATTTATTCGATATGCCTTATCCTCTGCCGAAGTTAGACCAAGTCGCGATTCCAGATTTTGAGGCGGGAGCGATGGAAAACTGGGGACTCGTAACCTATCGAGAAGTATGTTTACTCGCGGACGAGAATACGCCGAAGTCGCATCGAGAATATGTTTCGACCGTAATTACGCATGAACTTTCGCATCAATGGTTCGGCGATCTTGTAACAATGAAGTGGTGGGATAATTTATGGCTGAACGAGAGTTTTGCGAACATGATGCAATATTACTGCGTCGATAAATTACATCCGGATTGGAAGATTTGGCAAGATTTCTTTACGGACGACTGCGCGGCAGCGTTATCTCGCGATGCGCTTCCTGGGGTTCAGTCGGTTCAACAAGAAGTTCATGACCCAGAAGAAATCGCGACTTTGTTTGACTCGGCGATTGTCTATGCGAAAGGCGCAAGATTAATCTTTATGTTAATGAGGCTAATGGGAGAGAGGTCATTCTTCGCGGGACTTAAAGCTTACTTTAAGAAACATAAATATTCAAATACGACCGGCGACGATCTTTGGGCGGCGCTTCAGCCACACGCGAAGTTTAATGTGAAAGAGTTTATGGACGCTTGGATTATGCAACCTGGGTATCCGATGTTAACTGACGAGGCGCAACAAAGATTTCTTCTAAACGGCGCGACGGACGATACAAAATGGCCGCTTCCGAAAATTACGGACGATATGTCGGGACATTATGTAATTAATCTTTCGGGTTTAGAATTTGAAGAGAAAGTTAAAAATTTCGAGAAATTAAACTTAGAGCAGAGAATTAGATTGTTGCTCGATCGACATTTACTTTCGAGAACGCCGATTGTCTCGACCGGTTCTTTAATGGACCTACTTCCGAAGTTTAAAGACGAGGTAAGCGAGCCGGTTTTCGGAATTGTCGCTGGAATTATGAATAATTTAAAGATTTTTGCAGCGCCAGATACGAAATATTATCCGCTCTTAAAACAATATATTCATAATATTATCGAGCCAAATCTAAAAAGACTTTCGTTCAAACCGAAAGCAGGCGAAGATCCGAACGACACGAAACTAAGGAGTATTATTCTCGGATTCGTAATTTATGTAGAAGAAGAGGAAGAAATAGCGAAGCTTTCGAAGATGTATAATTCAGATATTTCGAAAATTGAAGCGGAGATTCGGGGAGACGTTCTCGACGCTAAATTAATTTCGAGCGACGAAGAGATTTTCGACGAATTCTTAGAGAAATATAAAACAGAAGCGAACCCGACGATAAAGTACGAATTACTCTCAGCGATTACGGAAGCAAGAAAGCCGGAAAATACGAAAAAGTTATTAAAACTTTTAGAGTCGCCGAAAATTGTTCGTCCGCAAGACCATATTTATCTAGTAGCTTATCTACTTTCGAATTTCTGGACGAGAGAAGAGACGTTTTCTTGGCTATATTTACATTGGGACTATGTCGAGGGGCTAACGTCGGATAAATCGATGGACGATTATGTTCGAGTTGCGGCGGCGAGAGTGAGAACGCCGGAACAGGCGGAAAGGTTCTTCGAATTTTTCGACACGAAAGCGGACGAACCGGCGCTTAAACGCTCGATTGAAGTCGCGAGAGCCGATATTAACGCAAGGCTGCGCTGGATTTCAGAAGATGAAAAGTCGGTTCATAGAAGGCTAATGGAAGAGAAATAGAAAAAATCCGCTCCGAAAGGAGCGGATTTTTTATTTGTGTTAGCGAACTTCTACGCGGACGCGAGGTAACGACTTACCAGAGAAATGAGTTTTCTTGGTTTTGACGAAAGTAACGATTCCGTCTTTCGCAGCGTGAATTGTAAAGTTTTTCGACATATAAGTCCCTGGACCAGCAATTTTAGTCGAGCCAGTCTGGCGAACTAAAACTTCGCCGTTTCGGACTTTTTGTCCGCCAAAGCGTTTAACGCCGAGGCGCTGTCCAGCATTATTGTGGACGTTCTTGGCGGTACCGCCAGCTTTAACGTGTGACATATTATTATTTCTTCCTTAATACTATTATTTCTCGAGCCACAACCTGCCCGTCCCGAAAGTAGAGCATATCCTCTTGACTCAAGTGGTTTAACTTCACTACATTATACCCCATATTTTCAAGATTGTCAACGATATTTAAGCGTTCATAGCGTCCGGAAGGTCGAAGCCACGCCGGAATAGCGAGGGCGAGCGGAGTTTTTGGAGAAATCTGTTCGGAAAGGTTCTTTAGAAAACCTAAAATAATACGCGAACACTCCTTCTTCTGTTCTTTTAATTTAATTTCGACTGGGGGTTTACTCATTGGCGCGCCGAGATAGGTTTCACAAGCGACTGCATCGATTTTTTCGGTCCATTTAAAATCGGTCGCATCTCCCGCGGACAATAGAAAACGATTTTTATCTAGAGAGTTAGATTTTTCGAGCCAGTTAAGATTTTTTTCGGAATATTCAATCATACGGCTAGAGAGGTCGGTTCCATAAACTAAATAACCGTCGAGTAAAGCTTCTTGAAGTAGGACGCCGGTTCCACAGAAAGGATCTAAGACTCTCGAATTTTTCGGGAGCGGACCGCATAAATTGATTAAAATTTGAGCAAGTTTCGGCGGAAGCATCCCGACTTTCGCGTCGCGAGCCGGACGAGCCTGATCACGATTTTTATAGGCGGTAATATTTTGAACGCCGGTAAGAAGATACCACTCTTTTCCAACTTTTATAAACTCGATATGTCCTAGTTTTTCGCCCATTTGATTATGGTGAGAAGTAGCGGAAGAGAGGACAGCGTCGGAATTAGCGAGGACGCGGCAAGAACGGTTCTTCCTGGATAAAATCTTTTTAATTTTCATCGCCTCGTTTAAAGATTTTTTACGATTACTACCTTTAGAAAAATCAGAAACGCCGATAACAAATTTACCGGAAAAATCGAGCGAAAGAAGATAATCGACGGGCGAAGTCGAGAGAAGTTCGGCGAACTTAATCGTCCCGCCAAAACGATTTATATCCGGACGGGTTTCACTTTCAAAAACGGCGAGGCTCGGAGCGATTTTACGAACGGAGTTACCGAATTGAGCCGATAGTTCTGCGAGAGAAAGGTCAGAAAGTCGTCCGAGTACAGCTAAATATTTCTGCTTCATTGTGATACAATTATAGCATAAATGGAAGATAAATTTACTGTTTCAGAGTTTATAGCGTATTGTAACCAGACGTTAGAATATTCTTATTCCGGATGCGTAATCGAGGGGGAAGTAACGAGCTTAAAAACTTCGCAAGGAAAATGGGTATTTTTCGATTTGAAGGATGAGGAGTCGAGCGTAAATTGTTTTATTCCGGTTTGGAACTTAAGAGTTGAGCTTTCGGAAGGAATGAAAGTTCTAGTTAAAGGAACTCCGAAAGTAACGGCTTGGGGAAAGTTTTCGCTAACAGTTCAAGCGATTCAGCCGGTCGGAGAGGGAAATATTAAAAAGAGCTTTGAGGCGCTAAAAAAGAAGCTAGAAAAAGAGGGGATTTTCGACGCGGCGAAGAAGCGTCCGCTCCCGCGCGAGCTTTCGAGAATTGGGGTTATTTCGTCTACGCAAGCGGCGGGATATGCGGATTTTATCAAGATTATAAACGAGCGCTGGGGCGGGCTAGAGATTTTCGTTTGTCATACGCAAGTTCAAGGTTTAGCCGCGCCAGACCAGATTATTCGGGCGCTAGAATATTTAAACGAGCGAAGCGAAGTCGAGGTAATCGCGATTATTCGTGGCGGCGGCTCGGCGGACGACCTTGCTTGTTTTAATGACGAGAAGTTAGTTCGAAAAATCTCTAGCTCGAAAATCCCAGTTATTACCGGAATTGGACATGAAGTCGACGAAAGTCTTTCGGACCTCGCGGCGGACGTAGTTGCTTCGACGCCTTCAAACGCGGCACAGATGTTAACAAGAGATAAAAAGGCGGAAATCTCTAATCTTCATGATAATATTTTAAGGATTAAAACGCAGATTATTTCAAGAATTGAATTAACTCAGAATGATATAAAACTTAAGACGGTCGGAATTTCGGCGAAGATTTTAAGTAACATCGAAAGTAGTATTTATAAAGTAGATAATTTAAAACGAGTTCTAAAGAGTCTTAATCCGGAGAACGTTTTAAAAAACGGTTACGCGATTATAACGGGAAAGATTAAGATTGGAGAAGAAATCGGAATTGAAACGGAAGAGTTGAAAATTAAAGCAAAGATAAGTGAGGTAAAGGAGAAAAAATGAAGAAAAAATTAAGCGAAAAAATCAGTGAACTTGAAGAAAAAGTCGATTGGTTCTACGGGGAAGATTTTAGACTCGACGAAGCAAGCGCAAAATATAAAGAAGCGACAAAAATGGCGAAAGAAATCGAGCAGGATTTGGAAGAATTAAAGAATGAAATCAAGATTATTGAAGAAGATTTTACAAAAGAATCTTGACGAGGGTTGTAAGAATCGGTAAAATATAATTATGGATAATAGTGGGCAGTTTGGACAAGCCTATGGACAGGCTTACGGACAGAATATGAACAATCAGGGGCAACTTCCACAGATGCCTCCGCGTCCTATGCAACCGATTCGTCCTGGACAACCTGGGATGATGGGACAGCCGATGGCTCCGCAGGGACCGCAACCAGCGAAGAAAGACCGTTCTGGATTAGTTAAGACAATTTGTTTGATTTTTACATCGCTTCTTACAGTAGTTTTCTTAGGGCTATTTATATATATGTATATAAATTGGCAAGATGCGAGTACGGATGTTAACGGGAAAATCGATCTTGCGGTAGCGAAAGCGGAAAATGAGCTTCGAACGACGCTCGAAGACGAGTTTGCTGAGAAAGAAAAATACCCTTATTCGACTTTTACGGGGCCGTCTGATTTTGGCTCTTTAACCTTTGAATATCCAAAAACTTGGAGTGTCTATGTTCCGGATGACGCTTCGCGCGCGGAAGATTTTCACGCATATTTAAATCCTGGACAGGTTAATGTTGTTCAAGATACGACCGTGATGGCGCTTCGAGTTTCAATTGTGAATATTTTAACGGACGAAGTTAAGAAAGAGTATACTGCAAAAGTCCAAGATAACTTAATGACGGTTTCGACGACAATTGTTAATGGAACGAACGTCGATGTTTATCGAGGAGAACTTAACTCGGGGTTACAGGGAATTGTTTGTATCTTTAAGATTCGCGATAAAACAGCGCTAATCCAGACGGACGCGATGTTGTTTAACGACGATTTTTACCGCGTTCTCGGTACCATGCGCTTCAACGCCTAGTTATTCGTGTCTAAGTCGCTTATCTTAGCGTTTTTCGGAGCTTGCTCTATCAATAATAGCGCGGCACTCCGAGAAAACACTAATCTAAGCGACTTATTCCACGAATAACCAGTTTGTTGATAATCCCGCTTCGAACCGAGAAAAGATGTGATATAATAAGATTATATGGCGAAGGAGGTTGACGGAGTTTTTGTAGTTGCGCATGAGCTAAAAAGCCCATTAGCTTTAACACGTCAGCTTGCGCTTTCGATTGAGCCGGAAGATATAGATTCGGTTAAGTTTGCGAAAGAAAAAATTATTTCGACGACAGAGCGAGCAATGAGACAGGTTAACGATTTAACGAAAGTTGCTCGACTTGAAGATGGATTATTTACGCTTGAACCGGTTTCGGTTCGCGGAGTTTGTGACGATGTCGCAAGAGAATTAAGATATCTTTATCGAGAAAATCATAAAAGCTTAAGAGAGAAATATACGAACCGTTCAAAACTAGCGACGGCGAACCGGGAAATGTTATATTCAGTGATTTATAACTTTTGTTCAAATTCATTAAGATATTCTGACGAAGAGACGCGTTCGGAATTGTCTGTCCGAGATAGAGGAGATAAGATTGAAGTTTCGGTTCGCGATTTTGGGCCGGCACTTCCGGTTAATATCTGGAAGGAGCTAAAACACGGATGGATTTTGGAACCGACGTCGATTGCGATGCGTCCTGGTTCGAGCGGACTAGGGCTTTATATCGCTTCGAAGTTTGCGCGATTTATGAACGGCGAAGTTTCGGCGATAAGACATCGAGACGGAACGAGTTTTATTTTAAGGCTTCCAATTTCTAAACAAGCGAGTTTATTCTAATGAAAAAGTTACCTTTAGTCTATGTAATCGAAGACGATAGCGACATGTGTAGTCTTTATGAAAAATACTTAAAAGGCATGGCGAGAGTAAAGGTTTATCATAATGCGATTTCCGCGATTTCCGCAATCGACAGGGAAAAACCAAGAATGATTTTACTAGATATCTTATTAGACGGTCCGGACGGCTTTACTTTCTTAAATGAAATCGTTAGCTATAAAGAGACGGCAAGGATTCCAATTGCGCTTATAACGTCGCTTTTTGTCGGTTCGGCGCAAGATTTTGAAGATTATGGAGTAGTTGAGATTTTAAATAAAGAGCTAATGACTCCGGCCGAAATTAGAGACGTAGTTAGCTTTTGGACAGGTCCTGATGTTAAATTCTAATAAAAAAAGAGCAGACCTTCGGACGAAAGCGATTATTCTCCATCGAACAAAATATGGCGAGACGGATAGAATTTTAAATCTTTTAACGCCAGAAGGGCGAAAATCTTGCGTCGCGAAAGGAGTGAGAAAAGAGAAGTCGAAGCTTGCGGGCGGGATTGAGATATTTACGGTTTCAGAGATTACGCTTCATGAATCCGAAAGAAGCGAACTTTCGATTTTAACGAGCGCGAAAATGATTCAGAACTATCTCGGGATTATTTCAGATTTAGACCGCTTTAACCTCGGTTCTTTAATTATAAAACGCGCGAACAGAGCGTCGGAAGACGTCGATACGCCGGAACTTTTTAATTTAGTTAATCAGTCTTTTTGGGCGTTAGATAAGGGATATAATTTGGAGCTAATCGAGACTTATTTTCTGTTTAATTTAACGCGGATTTCGGGAGAAGAAATAAATTTACACCGTGATATAAACGGGGAAAAATTAAAACCTGAGACAGTTTATACTTGGGATAGCTTAGAAAAAGCCTTAAAACCGGAGCCGCTTGGAAAGATAAAAGCGGAACATATTAAGGCGATGAGGCTAATTTTAACGGCGGAGCTTCCGACGGTTCTGGCGATTAAAGAAATAAATAAACTACTACCAGAAATTTCCTATATTATTCATACTGTGATATAATGATTCTAAAGGAACTTTATGAAAAAAGAAGTTAGCTATCAGCAAGAAATTGGTCGCGTAATCGAAAACATGCGCAAAGAAAAGGGAATGACTCAAGCCGAGCTCGCCGAGAAAATCGGGACGAGTCAATCTGCGATTCATAGAATTGAAAAAGGCGATCAAAATATTTCACTAGAGATGGTAAAAAAGGTTTCAAGCGAGCTAGGAGGACAAATTCTCTCTATAAATGACTCTTCTTCGCAGAGTTATCGGATTAATGGCGGGAAGACATTGTCGGGAGAAATTACGATAAATACCTCGAAAAACGCGGCGGTAGGGCTACTCTGCGCGGCGCTTTTAAACTCCGGAAAAACAGTTTTACACCACGTCGCGAGAATTGAAGAAGTTTTTAGAATTATTGAAGTTTTAGAGAGTATCGGCGTAAAATGTCGTTGGGTTAATAGGCATAAGGATTTAGAAATTATATCACCCCATGAATTAAAACTAGATGAATTAGACGTCGAAGCGGCGAGAAGGACGCGTTCAATTATTATGTTCATGGGCCCGCTTTTACATAAATTTGAAGAATTTAAACTGCCGTATGCGGGCGGATGTAGTCTCGGGACGAGGACGGTAGATCCACATCTTCGGGCGCTTTCTAGCTTTGGGCTGAAGATTGACGCGAAGAAGGAAGTCGGGTTTTATAACGCGACGGTCGAGCAGAAAAAATTAAAAAATCATGAAGAAAAACGAATCGTCTTAATCGAGCGTGGAGACACCGTGACGGAAAATGTTTTAATGGCGGCGGCGCTTTATCCTGGGAAGACGATAATTATCGGCGCAAGTCCGAACTACATGGTTCAAGACGTTTGTTTCTTTTTAGAGAAACTCGGAGTAAAGATTAAGGGAATTGGCTCGACGACGCTCGAAGTTATTGGGTGTAAAGAGATTAACGAAGATATTGAATATTGGCCGAGTGAAGATCCGATCGAGGCGATGTCGTTTATTGCGGCGGCGCTTGTGACAAAATCAGAAATTACGGTTACGCGTGCGCCGATTGAATTTCTAGAGATTGAGCTAGAGGTTCTAAAGTCGATGAACGCGGAAATTTTAAGGAGTGAAGAATATTTCTCGAGAAACGAGCGAACGAGGTTAGTCGATTTAACGATTAAAAAATCGAGTCTTAAAGCGCCGATGGATAAGATACATCCGATGCCGTTTCCTGGGCTTAATATCGATAATCTTCCGTTCTTCGGTGTAATCGCCGCGACGGCGGAGGGAAGGACGTTAATTCACGATTGGGTGTTCGAAAATAGGGCGATTTATACGAGCTATTTATCGAGCCTAAACGCGAAAGTCGAGCTGCTCGATGCGCATAGAGTTTATGTTGAGGGGCCGACGAACTGGCGTTCGGCGGAGTTAGTTGCGCCGCCGGCTTTAAGACCGGCAGTAGTAATTTTAATCGCGATGCTCGCCGCGCCGGGGACTTCGATACTTCGAAATATTTATTCGATTTCGCGCGGATACCAAGATTTTGCGCGCAGATTAAATCACCTTGGCGCCGATATTCAGCCGTTAGCGGGAATTTAATTTTAAATATAAGTTTTTCCAATCGTCGTGAGATAGATCTTGGGCGCGAACATTCTCGTCGAGATTAAGACTTTCTAAGATAGGAATAAGTTTAGTTTTATCATAAGGTAAATTATGAATAAGTTTTTTTCGAGGATTAGAAAAACCTTGTTTTGCGAATTTAAGAACCTCAGCAGAAACTAGCGGCTCTTCTCGCGGAGTTAGAATAATTGTTGCAGAATCGACTTTCGGCGGGGGCGTAAAATAATCTTTTTCAACTAGAACCCCTGGCTCGACTTTTGCAAAGTTCTGGACCGATAAGCTAAGATAAGTATGTTTACCCGGGCTAGATAAAATCCTCTCCGCGACTTCTTTCTGAATTAATAATACAATTTTCTTC
Organism: Candidatus Saccharimonadota bacterium; assembly: GCA_017406985.1. Classification (GTDB taxonomy): domain Bacteria; phylum Patescibacteriota; class Saccharimonadia; order Saccharimonadales; family Saccharimonadaceae; genus Nanosyncoccus. Next base: position 12,742 of record JAFQXL010000003.1, on the reverse strand, counting down.
GGCTTATTTTCCGCTTCGAGGAGTTTCGAGATAATCGGGCTGGTTATATAATAAGGGATATTTCCGGCGACGACATAGGGCGCTTCAACGGAGTTTAAATCAAATTTTAAAAAGTCGGCATTTATGACCTCGAGGTTTTTGCCCGGAAAAGAGTTCGGAAGATTTTTTGCGAGTTTTTTGTCAAATTCGACCGCGATAACTCTAGAAAAACGGCGGAGGAGTGAGCTGGTTAAGGTTCCGAGTCCCGGTCCGATTTCAAGACAAGTCTCAATCCCCTCAAGAATTGCTTCGTCCGCGATTTCGTCGAGAATAAAACGGTCTTTAAGCCAATGTTGTCCGAGAGATTTATTGTTTTGAAGCATTAATACCACCTATGAGCGTCCCACCACGCTTTAGCGCCATTCCAACCACCATAGCGGCCATTAACATAACTAATCATCCATTTAATTTGAGTTATCGGGTTAGTTTCCCAGTCACTACCGGCACTCGCCATTTTTCTTCCCGGGAGAGCCTGCGGGATTCCGTAGGCGCCGCTCGAGCGGTTTGTCGCGTTATAGCGACAGTGCGACTCTTTTGTAATCATCCAATAGGCGGTTTCGACGTCTTTTTCGGCGACGCCCGCCGCGCGAATCCAAGCTTTACAAGTCGCTTCGTCCGGATTAGTGGTAAAGGCAGGAATCGAAACCGGAGTTTCAACTTTTGTTTCTTCTTTTACAGATTCGAGTTTACTGATTTCAACGGTTTTTTCGTTAATTTTTTCCGGACCGTCTTCGACTTTTTCGCCACGAGAAACTTCATAAATCTCAGAAAGCCCAGTCTCGAGGATATTTCGATTTTCTTGAACCGATTTTAGAGTATCGTTTTTTCCGAGGGTAATTCCGGCTTCTTTCGCGAGAAGATCGCGGTCATATTGCGCAGTCATAAGATATTTTCGCTCGTTACCGTTTTTAATAATAACCGGTCTCGCGCGATAAAGGTCGATATGGAAATTATTACTGTCGATTTCTTGGTTTTTTTCTGGATCGACAAGGTCGTTTTCGTTAATGTCGATTTTAGCTCGTTTTAAGGCTTCGCCGACGGTTTTTGCGTCGGTTTTAATCGTTAAAGTATCTTCGCCGTCGTGAATCGTAACGAAATTCTGATTACGAGCCTCGTTATCGTTCGCGCTAGCATTAGCGCCGACTAATTTTGCAATCGAGAGAAACGCAAAAATTCCGGCTAGGACAATCGTCCCCGCCATATAAAAGATATATGATTTTCGCAGTTTCATACTACTTAAGTTTAACATATTTTGTGATATAATGAAAGATATGTTTGTTGAAGGGTTAAATTCGGAACAAAAACGAGCGGTCGAAACTTTAGAAGGACCGGTTCTGATTTTAGCGGGGGCGGGTTCGGGAAAAACTAAAACTTTAACTCATAGAATTGCGAATTTGATTTCTCACGGCGTTAACGAGCGTGGGATTTTAGCGGTAACTTTTACGAATAAAGCCGCGAAAGAAATGCGAACTCGGCTTTTTAAACTTTTAAATCCGAAGAACTTCGGCGAGGTTCCGCGTAGCTTTATGCCTTACATGGGGACATTTCACTCGATTTGTGTTCGGATTTTAAGGATAGAAAACGAGGCTTTAGGACTTTCGAAAAACTTTGTGATTTATGATATGGACGACCAGCTTGCTTTAATTAAGCGAGCGATGAAAGAGCTAAAAATCGATACAAAATACTTAAAACCGAAGTCGGCGCAAGCGGCAATTTCTTCGGCGAAAAACGCAGGCGAGACGGTCGAGAGTTTCGAGGCTTCCGCGATTTATCCGAATCAGAAAAATATTGCGAAAATTTTTAAACTCTACGAAGAGGCAAAAACTAATTCGGCGGCGCTCGATTTTGACGATTTACTCTTAAAAACGGCGGAACTTTTTGAGAAAAATCCAGCAGTTAGAGAAAAATGGCAGAAAAAGTTTAAACATATTTTAATCGACGAGTATCAAGACACGAATCATATTCAATACCGTTTAGTTAAGGCTTTAGTCTCTAAGGAGAGGAATATTTGTGTTGTCGGGGACGACTGGCAGTCAATTTATTCTTGGCGAGGGGCGGATTTTACAAATATTTTGAACTTTGAGAGGGATTTTCCGGGCGCAACTGTAATAAAACTTGAACAAAATTATCGCTCGACCGGAAACATTTTGAAAGCGTCGCAGAAAATTATTAGCCAAAATAAGACAAGGACGGATAAAACTTTATTTACAGAAGAGGGGGACGGCGAACCGGTCGATATAGAAAATCTTCCGGACGAAACGGCGGAAGCAAAATATGTTGCATATAAGATTTTAGGCTCAATGAGAAACGGAAGAAACTATTCCGATTTTGCGGTTTTATATCGAACAAACGCGCAGAGTTATAACTTTGAGAAGGCGTTTTTAGATACGCATATTCCATATAAAATCGTCGGTGGAGTTAGGTTCTATGACCGAAAAGAAATTAAAGATGTTCTCGCGATTTTAAAGATTTTAGTTAATCCGAGAGATAGAGTTTCGCTTGAGCGGGTTTGTAAAAACGTTTTATCGGGTGTCGGGGCGGCGTCAATTTCAAAAGTCTTAACCGCGCTAGATATTTCGAGTTCGGAAAATCCTTTAATTTCTGAAGATTTATCGTTAGTAGTTTCAGGGAAAGCGCGAGTTTCGATTTTAAAGTTACAGAATTTCTTACGCTCGGTAAATCTTTCGGACGCTCCGGCGGAAATTACGCTTTCGGTAATTCAGAAGTTCGGTTTAAACGAGTTGGTCCAAGACGGAACGCCGGCGGGAGACGAACACGTCGAGAACTTAAATATGATGGTTTCTAACGCGTCACAATTCGAGAATCTAGAAGAGTTTTTAGCGGAAGCGGTTTTAATGTCTTCGTCTGACGAAGAGAGCGCAAAAAATTCAGTTACTTTAATGACGCTTCATGCCGCTAAAGGGCTAGAATTCCCGGTTGTGTTTATCGTCGGAATGGAAGAAGGGCTTTTCCCGTCGATTCGAGACGATAACGAAGCGGAAATTGAGGAAGAAAGACGACTCGCTTATGTCGGTATGACTAGGGCAAGAGAGAAATTATATCTTTCGTTTGCTTCGAGTCGCTATTCGATGGGGCAGAAAAGTTATAATATGCCGTCGAGATTTTTAACGGAGCTCGGATATAATCCTTATGGTTCAGCAGGATATTATGAGAAGTCGAAAGAAAAGCCGTTTGATCCTTGGGCAGACGACATAGTTTATGACGAAGTTGATCCGTTTCCGGAATATTGATTTTAGCGAAAAAACTATTGATTTCTTTCTAAATTCTGTGTTAAAATAAGCACAAGAACTATACGTTTTGCGCATTCTCGAGCGTAGAGCGGAGAAAATCGAAATATTAATGATTTAGAAAGGATCAAATGAAAAAAATAGCAAATAAAAGACAAGGCTTTACGATTATTGAGGTCGTCTTAGTTCTCGCGATTGCTGGTCTTATCTTTATGATGGTCTTCATCGCATTACCGGCGCTTCAGCGCTCACAGCGTGATACACAACGCTCTAACGATATTTCGCGTGTTGTTACGGCGCTTCAAAACTACCAAGGCTCGAACCGTGGCGCAATCCCAACTACGGGAACTTATGTTGCGGGACATACAACTCCTGGTTCAACCGCAGTAACTTCGACTACTGTTAAATCGTGGGCATATTTCTATGATACTTACCTAATCGTTAACTCTGGTGGTTCGCAAGATGTCTTCGCAGATCCAGATGGTGAGCCGTATGCTCTTTGGGTTCAGCCATGCGATCCATCTACAAAGAAAACTACTGAGGTCTGTACAAAAGGTCAGCGCTTTAACGTTACTTTTGACAACCAGTCGATTGGAAACCTAGAAGGCGAGAGTGCCATTACTCCAGATTCTGGAACAGGTAGCACAAAAGGACATTCGATTTCGATTATTACTAATGCGACTTGCCAAGGTGAGGTAGCTTACTATTCGACAGGTGCACGCAAAGTCGCTGTATTGTACAAAAAAGAAGGTGGTGGTACCTTCTGCGTGAATAACTAGTTAAAAAACTACAAAAAATCCTCTATAAAAATGGAGGATTTTTTGGTACAATAGATATTATACAGTAGGAGTTTTTATGGTTGAACGAAATGAAAGAAAAAATTCTCAAAACAAGAAGAACGGCTTAAAGAAGTCGAGTTCTTCAAATATGTTTAGAAGTGTATTATTCTTTATCGTAATATTCTTATTCGGATATGCGTTAGTTTTAAGTTTTGCGCCGAGAACTAGTGTCGAGGAAGTCGCTCTTTCTAGCGTAATTGCGCGTGCGAATGACGAAAACGGCGATATTAAGAAAATTACGGTTTCGGGAAACGATTTAAACATTACCCTAAAAGGGAAAGAACAGCCAACAGAGCACTCTTATAAAGACGGTTCGGGAACGCTCTATGATTTAGGGCTCGTTAATCGCTGTGCGGAGCTCTCTGGAGACGAGCTAAAGAGTTGTTTAGAGAAATATCCGGTAATTGAATATGTCGAGCCGGTTAACTATACAGATATTATTCTGAACGTTTTAACGCTCGGGCTTCCGGTCGTGGCAATTATTGTATTCTTCGCGTATATGATGCGCCAGGCGCAGTCAATGAATAAAGAAAACCTCGGTTTCGGAAAAGCGAAAGCAAAATTATACGGTCCGGATAAGAAGAAAGTAACATTTTCTGATGTTGCGGGGAACGAAGCGGCGAAACAAGATTTAGAAGAGATTGTCGACTTCTTAAAAAATCCGAAGAAATATGAGAATCTAGGCGCGAAAATCCCGCGCGGAGTTCTTCTTGCGGGGGACCCAGGAACTGGTAAAACCTTGATGGCGCGCGCGGTCGCGGGAGAGGCAGATGTTCCGTTCTTCTCGATTTCCGGTTCGGAATTCGCCGAGATGTTCGTCGGCGTAGGCGCAAGTCGTGTCCGCGATTTATTCTCAAAAGCAAAAAAGAACGCTCCATCGATTATCTTTATCGACGAAATCGACGCGGTAGCGCATAAGAGAGATGCGCGCGGCGGCGCCGGTAGGGAAGACGAGCAGACTTTAAACCAGATTTTAGTCGAGATGGACGGGTTTGACAATGAGAGTGGCGTAATTGTAATGGCGGCGACAAACCGAGTCGACATGCTCGATAAGGCGCTTCTTCGACCTGGGCGTTTTGACCGCCATGTCGACGTTGCGCTTCCGGAGCGAAAAGACCGCCTCGCTATCTTAAAAGTCCACTTTAAGAAGAAGCCGCTTGAGGAAGATGTAAATCTTGACGATTTAGCGAAGAAAACCGCCGGCTCTTCCGGAGCGGATCTTGCGAATATTGCGAATGAAGCCGCCATTACCGCCGCGCGCGAAGGGCATAAAACAATTACGCGTGACGATGTTACGGAGGCGTTTGAGCGAGTTGCGATCGGGCCGAAGAGGCAGTCTAAAGTTATGAACGATTACGAAAAGAAATTAACCGCTTATCATGAAGCGGGACACGCAATTGTCGGACACGTTCTTCCGGACTCTGATCCGGTTCATAAAGTCACGATTATTCCGCGCGGACATACAGGCGGAGTAACGTGGTTCTTACCGCCGGAAGATAGAAGCTATAAAAATGTTTATGAATTAAAAGATATTTTGGCGCGCGCGATGGGTGGACGAATTGCTGAGAAAATCGTTTTCGGAAACGATAATATCACGACTGGCGCTTCGAGCGACCTTAAAAACGTCGCGCAACTTGCGAAAGAAATGATTGTTGAAGAGGGAATGGGCTCGGATAATCGAAACATTGTCTATCCGGAAGAATCGACCGGCTATTATACGATTTCGACCGGAAAACCATATTCTGAGAAAACCGCGGAGTTAATCGATAAAGAAATTAAAACACTTTCGGACGAAGCGGCGAAACGCGCTGAAGCGGTCTTGAAAGAGAACCGCGAAGTTCTAGACCGTTTAGCGAACGCTTTACTTGAGCGCGAGACACTTGAAGAGGAAGAATTACCGGCATTACTTAAGGGAACGACGCTTCCGGAAGGAGCGAAGTTACACTCGTGAAGAAGTTCCAGTTCCGCTCGGTTGTTGCGATAGCTAACTCGAAACTCAGTATTAAATTTGCTGCGGTTCTGCTTTCCGCATCGACCTTAATTTCGGCACTGCTCGGGATTTTTCGTGACCGTCTCTTAAACTCATATTATCTCGATACTTATCCGACAGGGATTGACGCTTATACGGCGGCGTTTACGGTTCCGGATTTTATGTTCTTTATCTTAACGTCTGGCGCGCTTGCGGTTTCGTTTATTCCGGTTTTTAACCAGAGGCTTGCTTCGGGAAATAAAAAATCGGCTTGGGAGCTTTCAAGTTCGATTATAAATTTGTTCGCACTCGTAACGCTTGTTGCTTCGATTTTAATTATGGTTTTTGCGGATCCTTTAATCCGTTATGTCGTCGGTCCGGGGCTCGACGAGTCGGGAACGATTCTTGCGATAAATATGATGCGCGTAATTGCGATTAATCCGTTTCTATTTAGTATCGCGACGGTTCTATCGTCGATGCAACAGGCGGTCGGGCGATTTGTCTTCTATTCGCTTGCGCCGGCGCTTTATAATGTTGGGATTCTAATCGGAATTACGGTCTTTACGAATGGAATTAACATTTTTGGATTTCAGCTATTCGAAGGCGGGATTATGGGCGTAGCGCTCGGAGTTGTCTTCGGCGCGGTTCTACAAGTTTTAGTTTCATTAGTCGGGCTATTCGGACTAGGATTTGATTATGAATTTAAGATTCATTGGAAGAACTATGGCTTTAAGTCTGTTTTGAGACTACTTCCGGCGCGCTCTTTAGATCAGGGAATTGATTATGTTTCGGGGATTGTTAATACGAACCTTTCTTCGAGGATGGGCGCGGGAGCTTTAAGGAGCTATCAACAGGCGAACACACTACATCAGATGCCGGTAAATCTAATCGGAGTAGCGATTTCGACGGCGTTTTTCCCGAAAATGACAGAAGAGACCGGAGAGGGGAACGAAGAAGAGTTTAATAATACATTTAGAAAAGCACTTCGAATGATTGTCTTTATCTCGCTTCCGGTCGCGGCGATCGCTTATTTCGCGCGCGGATATGTCGTAAACTTTATTAAGAACGGTGGCGATCCAATTATTGCGAGTGTTTTAGGCTCGATGGTTGTGGCGATTTTTGCGCAGTCGGTCTTTCATATTGCGTCGCGAGGATTTTATGCGCGACAAGATACGAGAACGCCGTTTAGAATTTCGATTATTTCGATTGGACTTTCAATGGCTCTTTCGGTATTATTTACGAAAATGGGTTTCGGGCCGGACGGGCTAGGTTGGGCGCAGAGTCTCGGCGCGGTAATCGAGATGTTCTTACTACTTTGGATTTTAAATCGTCGTTCGAAGAGTAAAATCTTTAGTAAGAAGTTTTGGTCGGGAACATGGCGAATGATAATCGCGACGGTCGTGACGAGCGTAACGGCTTATATTATGACGAAGTTTTTCCCGCTCCTTGCGACAGATAACTCGTTCTTCGTTACTTTCCCGAAGTTCTGTCTAATTTCGCTAGTTTCAATCGTAGTTTATCTAGCGGCGAGCTATCTCTTAGACCTCGAGGAGGTCGCGCCGATTTTTAGCTATCTAAATAAGATTCTCTTTAGAAACGTTTCGCAGAAAAAAGATTAACTTTCACTTGTAAAAAGCAGCTTCTTCGTGTATAATTAAATACAAAGAAAAAGGAGGTTATGTGGCTAAAAGTCATTTAAAAACAGTTTTTGGTAGTGGTGTGATTGCTCTAGCGATGAGTATTTCTGGAATTTTTGGTGTGGCTCCAGTAAGTGCGTCGGAAAAACCGATTTATCTTTGGGTTTCTCCAGCTTCGCAGAATATCGGAAATCTTGATCCGGGTTCGACTTATAGCGGAAAATTTACGGTTCAGAACTCGGGAACAGAGTCATTTCACTATAAGGTTTATGCTTCGCCATATTATGTAAAAGACAACGAAAACGGCGATTATAGCCCGGAATATTCGAACTCTAATAAATATACTTATATTTCAGAATGGTTTACTTTTAGCAAAGAGACCGGCTATCTTGAATCGGGAAAGAATGAAGAGATTGAATTTACTGTTAAGGTTCCGAACGATGTAGCGGGCGGCGCGCAGAACGCGGCGATTATGGTCGAGACTGAAGATACGGCGGACGGCGTTTCGACGGTTCAGTCGACAGCTCGAGTTGGTTCGATTGTTTATTCGACCGTAAACGGCGAGACAAACTATTGCGGAAATATTATCGATAAGAATATTCCAACACTCTTAATTAACCCTCCGATTACTGCTTCTGGTAAAGTTGAGAACTGTGGTAACGTCGACCTTAACGTCCGTTATATTATGACAGTTACCCCGCTCTTCTCGAATGAACCGATTTATTCGAACGAAGAAGACCCGATGGTCTATGCGACTCTTCCGGAAACAAAACGCTATTCTAGCTTAAAATGGGACGGAACTCCGGCGTTCGGTATCTTTAATGTAAAACTTGATATTACTTATAATGAAAAAACCGAGACGATTGAGAAAATGGTAATCGTCTGTCCGCTTTGGCTTATCGTTCTAATCATTCTCTTTATCGGCGCGGTCATCTTCTGGCTCGTCTCGAGAAATCGTGAACGTAAGGCAAAGAAATTAGTGGAGGAATAAAATGAGAGGAAGAATATTAAAATCGATTATCACGGGAGTATTCGCTCTCGCGAGCGTAATCGTCCCGATAGCCTCGGTTCACGCTGACGAAAAACCGGCGGTCTGGCTTCAGATTTCCCCGGTTGCGAACCGCGTAACTTTAAACCCTGGCGACGAACTAACTTATACAATGGAAGTCGACAATATCGGTTCGAAAGCGTTTAAATTCCGTGTTTATGCGGCGCCATATTCAATCGCGAACGAGGCTTATGAAGTTAACTTCTCGACCGAGACAAATAGAACGCAGCTTTCGCGTTGGGTAACGTTTAATCAAAACGCCGATGCGAAGAAAGATTCAGAAAAAGAATGGAAAACAGAGGTTACTTTTAATCTTGAACCTGACCAGAGACAACAGGTTGAATATAAAATCTCTGTTCCGGCGGATATTCCGGACGGCGGACAATATGCGACAATCTTTGCGGAATCCGTTCCGGATTCTGAAGCGACTTCGACCGGGGTTAGAACAATCTCTCGCGTCGGCTTAATCCTTTATGGCTCGACAACTGGAGAAACTATCGAAAAAGCGACAATTTCCGGCTTTAATATGAAAAGCTTTATGACAAACGGAAAAATTACCGCTGAAGCAGATATTGCGAACGAGGGAAACACTGATTTTACTGCGAGTATCGCAATGAAAATCGATAAATTAATTGGCGGAACGGTTGCGGAGATTAATAATCCATATCCAGTTATTCCGGATTCCCCGACTCGACACGCGACTTTAGAGTGGGAAGATACGCCGATTTTCGGAATCTTTAGCGTCCATACAACGGTAACTGCGCTAGATAAAACTTACGAAGAAACAAAGGTCGTTCTAATTTTGCCAATATTTATCATAATTATTATGCTAATTCTATTGACAATTATTATTGCATGGCTTATAATCCTAATTAGGAAGCGCCGTGCTCAGAAATCGCGTTTGATTGTATAGTCGACGATACAAGAAAACAAAAATTTGAGTAGGAGCTTACCGGTTTGAACTGCGAAATAAATCGGTAAGCTTTATGGCTTCAAAATAAAAATAATAAAAAAGCGAGTGTGAAATGAAAAAAACTGCAAAAATATTAGGTGGTTTCGGCATCGCCGCTGCACTTGGGGTTTTAACAATCCCGCTTGGAGCGTCTGCCGTTACTAACGATCCAACCCCATACGTAGAAAGCCCAGACTCGGCAGATGTAACTGTCCAGTTAGTGGTTGTCGGGGAAACGCCATCGGTGACGATTGAGAAACCGTCGGATAATGAGAATGTCGTCGGGCTTAATATTCCGGTGTCAACCGTTTATAGTAATGCTTCGCGTCTAGTTTATCAGCTGATTTATGTTGCACCGGACGGAACGAGAACGACCTATGATCTTCCAGAAGTCCCAGTAGCGACGACCGGAACGGCGAGCGGAACCCATACAATGACGATTGACGCAAGCCTTTATGGCGGAAAATATGGCGACTATATCTTAACTTCTAGAGCGGATGGTGCCGGTTCGACAACTGATTCTGTCGCGTTTAAGTTAATTTCTTTCGACTTTGTCGTTAAAGGAACTGAAGAAAATACTGGAAACCCGATTGTAACCGTCCTTGAAAGCCCAGGAGTTTATAAGACACTTTTCCAAGTCTTTGACGAAGCTGGAAACGCAATCTTCGACGAGCCGATAGAATTAGTCTTAAACGAAGGTGCGACGACTGATGTTACTTTACCTTTAGCGAAATATGGCGTCCCGACAGGGAATTATAAGATTGTAGCTACGCCTTATGACGCTTCAGGAACGATTATCGATGCAAACCGTTCGAGAACTATCTATTATGAAGTTCCAGAAGCACCGGATGTTCCGAATACTGGTTCAATCTTCGGCGGACTTAATCTTTCGAAATCTGATTTAGTTTCGACTGGACTCGCATTACTCTTTGTCTGTGCGTTCTTCGGAATAATGATTATTGTTAAACGCAACAAGAAAAACAGCTCGAAACGCCGTTAAAAAGCAAAGCCTTAAACTTTAAAAAACCACGAACTCGCTTATGTTAGTGTCTCTTCTTAAAGACACTAACATTTTTTGTGTTATAATTATAATATTATGGCTAGAGAAACGAAATTAGAAGATATTGTTAGTTTATGTAAGCGTCGCGGATTTATTTTTCCTGGTTCTGATGTCTATGGCGGAATGGCGGGGACATGGGATTATGGACCGCTTGGTGTAGCTTTGAAGAAGAAAATTATGAATGAATGGTGGAAGTTCTGGGTTGAAGGTAGAGAAGATATGTTCGGAGTGGATGCGGCGATTTTAATGAATCCGAAAACCTGGGTAGCGAGCGGACATACGGCGACTTTTTCTGATCCTCTAATTGAATGTGTTAATTGTCACGGGCGTTTTCGCGCGGATAAACTCGGCGATTTTCCGGCAAATGTAACAAAAGAACAGATTGTCGGAGCGGGGATTAAATGTCCGACTTGCGGACAGATGGCTTGGGGGGCGGTACGCCAGTTTAATATGATGTTCTCGACTCACGTCGGACCGATTGTCGACGATACGAGTATTGCTTATCTTCGTCCAGAGACTGCGCAAGGAATCTTTACGAATTATAAAAATGTTGTCGATACGATTTATCCAAATCTGCCGTTCGGGCTAGCGCAACAGGGAAAGGCGTTTCGAAATGAGATTTCTCCGCGTGACTTTGTGTTCCGTTCGCGAGAGTTTGAACAGATGGAAATTGAATATTTTGTCCGTCCGGATGCTTGGAAAGAGAGTTTCGAAAGCTTACTGAAAGATGTCCATTTCTTCCTAGAAGAGAAAATGAAGATTAGTCCTGAGAAAATCCATGAGCTTGAAGTTCCAGAGGAAGACCGGGCACATTATAGTAAAAGGACGGTTGATGTTGAATTTGACTATCCGATTGGACGAGAAGAATTGATGGGGATTGCTTATCGAACGGACTTTGATTTGAAAAATATTGAGCGAGAATCTGGAAAAAAGATGGAATATCGCGATAAAAATACGGGAGAATCTTTTGTTCCACACGTAATCGAGCCATCTTTTGGGGTTGAACGTTTAATCATGGCGGTTCTCTGTAGCTCTTATAGCGAAGAAGAGAAAGACGGAAAAACGCGAGTTGTCTTAAAACTTCCGGAAAATCTTGCGCCATATAGATTTTGCGTTTCGCCACTGCTCAAAAATAAACCTGAGCTCGTCGAGAAAGCGCGCGAAGTTTATAATAACTTACGCGAGAAATATGGAAATGTAACTTGGGACGATTCGGGGAATATCGGAAAACGCTATTTAAAACAAGACGAAATCGGAACGCCGAAATGTGTTGTAATTGACTTTGATACCCTAGAAGACGGGACAGTAACGGTTCGTGATCGCGATACGACTGAACAAATTCGAGTTAAATCGACTGAATTGTAAAAAATCTCAAAAAAGTCGAAAAAAGGTCTTGAAAAAATATTTTGGACGTGATACAATAGATTTCAAGTTAAGCAAGTTAGCCCTGCTAACCTCTGCGAAAAAGAGGAATACTGCGAGGAACAACCATTATAGGTTAATTCAGAGCGCTCGCATCGTAGAGATACGTAAAAAGCGCTATATTTAATCAGTGTTTCATTTAACAATTTGGACAACGATTAGAAATAGACTTGCATCTTGATTGGTAATCTTGTTCGATAAATCGAGCTTCGATTGCTGATTAAGTCTAATGCATAAAAAGGTACATAAGGGCACTGATAGTGGATGCCTTGACAATCAATACCGACGAAGGACGTAGAACTCTGCGATAAGTCTCGGGGAGCTGAGAGCAAGCTTTGATCCGGGAATCTCCGAATGGGGCAACCTAATATGAGTCATGTCATATTGCATTTACCTGAACACATAGGGTAAATAGACGGGAACCGACCGAACTGAATCATCTTAGTAGGCCGAGGAAAAGAGAATAACCAATGATTCCGAAAGTAGTGGCGAGCGAAATTGGAACAGCCCAAACCTTAAGATAACCTT
>JAFQXL010000002.1 GCA_017406985.1 Candidatus Saccharimonadota bacterium | reverse complement strand
TTCGGTTTATATCCGGCATGATCGTTAGGAATTTTGAGGAGATCTGCCCCTAGTACGAGAGGACCAGGGTGGACGAACCTCTAGTGTATCGGTTGTGGCCACCTGCTGCATTGCCGAGTAGCTATGTTCGGAAGAGATAAGCGCTGAAAGCATATTAAGCGCGAAGCCCACTCCAAGATAAGAATTCCCTATGAACTCCCAGAAAGAAGATCTGGTTGATAGGTGCAAGGTGAAAGCACGGCAACGTGTGGAGCCGAAGCATACTAATAGAGTCATTGCCTTTTTATGCTCAAACTATTTAGGCTTATGCTTGCATTAGCTTAAATAGTTTGATATACTTAATTAGCAATCGGTGCTGGATTAAACTAGAACCGAGTGTAAGTTTATTTACATTGTTGAACACCTTATGGACATCAATACTCGCAAATTAAAGTTTAGGTGCTGTTCTGATAACTGAATGGATGCGCTTTGTTATCGATCCTCGATCTTCAGAGAATCTACTTTAAGGGGCGTAATTGGTGCCCATAGCGCTGGGGAAATACCTGTTTACATTCCGAACACAGAAGTCAAGCCCAGTAGCGGCGATTATACTGCATTAGCGGGAAACTAGCAAGGTGCCATTTTATACGAGCGGGTTGGCCCTAAAGGCCAACCCTCGTTTTTTATTCACATCTAAATCGTCTATTTTAGCAGTTTTCGGTCTTCGCTCGGTCAATAACCGCGCTTCAGACCGAGAAACTACTAATCTAGACGATTCTGATAAAAAGTGAGCGTTTTTAGCTCTTTTTTGTTGTATATATGATATAATGAACTTATGGTAAAGGGTGAGATAGATAAAGACTTGAAAGAGCGCGTAAAGCTCCTTGAGAAGAAGACTAAAAAAGAGGCGAAAAAGGCGGCGAAAAGCGCGAAAAATGAACTAAAAACTTTGCGTGAGACGAAGATTAAAGATTTGAAAAATCGCCAAGAAGATGCGCTTCGTGAACTTGAAGAACAGGCGAAACGCCTAGAACAGATTAAAGCGGAGATTTCGGCGAATACTAACGCGAGAATTAGCAGGGAAAAACGAACTTTTAAGAAATTTTTGAAGAAAAAGGGGATTTCCGAAAAAGTTTTTATCGGATTAGTCGTTAACTTCTTCTTCTCGATTTTTGAGTTTATTGGCGGGGCGCTTTCTGGCTCGGCGGCGATTATGAGCGATGCGATTCATGACCTCGGAGATGCGATTTCGCTTGGGTTTTCGACCTATTTTGAGCGTAAAGCGAAACACGGTCCAGACAAAACCTACACTTATGGATATTCGAGATTTTCGGTCTTAGGAGTTTTTGTAACGACGGTTATCCTTGTAGTTGGGGCGTCGTTTATGATTTATATTTCGGTTCTTCGAATGATTAATCCGACAGAAGTAAACTTAACAGTTATGTTAATCCTTTCGATTATCGGGCTAGTCTTAAACACGCTAGCGACGTTCAGAACGGAAAACGGTCGGTTTAATGTCCTAAAGTCGATTACGACGGGTTCGGTTAACGGGATTATTTTAGAAGACGTAATCGGTTGGGTAATCGTCTTATTCGGAACGATTTTAATGATGATTTCGAAATGGTATTGGCTCGATCCTTTGATGTCGATTTGTATTTCGATTTATCTGATCGGGACGAGCTTTAATGCGTTTAAACGCGTTTTAGAGTTGTTCTTAGAGAAAGTTCCAGAAGGAAGCTCGGTCGATATTGTAAAATATCAAGTTCTCGCGATTCCGCACGTTGTCGATGTTTCGGACATTCATTTATGGTCGATGGACGGAAAAAAACTTTGCGCGACGATGGTTGTGAAAGTAGATGGGAAGGTTATTGACGGGACGCTGATTGAGGGTAGTATCGAAAATCCGGTTAATATTAAAAGTGAGATTAGAAAACAGCTTAAAACGACTGGTATTAATCAAGTTACGATAGAATTAGAATAGTTTGAGTAAAAACATTACTTATGTGGTATAATTATAAGTAATGGAAATTGAGAAGTTGAAAGAAAAGCTCAAAGAGCTTAATCAAGAGTATGCCAAAATTAAAACGATTGCGGTCGAAGAGCGCAAGGCTTTTGGCATTGAAATGAATAAAAAGAAGCAAGAGATTTTAGCGAAAATTAAGCGAGCCGAAGAGGCAGCGGAAGACGCGAAAGCCGAACCGCTCGATATAACTGCGCCGTTTGATATTAACTCGAAAAAAAATGAGTTCAAAACTAGAGGTTCGAAACATCCGCTTATGACCGAGCTTGACCATGTCGTCGATATTTATCAAGCGATGGGCTTTAATGTAATGGAACCGAGACAACTCGACGACGAGTTCCATATGTTCGATTCTTTAAATTTCTCAAAAGGACATCCGGCGAGAGACGGCTATGATACGTTTAGGACGAGCGAAGGATTTATCCCGATTGCGCATACGTCGGCGATGCAAAACCGCGCGCTTTCGGCTTATAAATCGCGCCTTGAAAACGGCGGACAAATCGCGGTCGTAATTCCGGGGCGAGTCTTTCGAAACGAAGACGTCGATCCGACACATGAACACACCTTTTATCAATGTGAAGGGATTTATGTTGCGAAAGAAGCGAACATGGGAGAACTCCTCGGAATCTTTAAAAACTTCTTCGAAACTTACTACGGACAGAGTCTAAAAATTAAGACACAGCCGGGATATTTCCCGTTTACGGAACCGAGTTTTGAGCTTCTCGTCGAGAAGCCGAAATCGCTCGGCGGAAAAGGCGACGGCTGGCTTGAGCTTCTTGGATGCGGAATGATTCACCCGAACGTCTTAAAAGCCGCCGGAATCGATTCGGAACACTATAAAGGCTTTGCTTGGGGAGGGGGAATTGACCGACTTGTGATGATGAAATATATGTTAAACGACGTGCGCTATTTTGAGAGCGGAAAACTTAACTTCTTGGAGGAATTTTAATGTTAGTTAGTTTAAATGAGATTAAGAAATTAGTTAAAATTCCGGCGGAAGTTTCTACGGAAGAATTGGTAAAGTTAATTGGTTCGAGACTGGTCGAAGTCGAAGGAACGATTGACCTTTCGAAGAAATACAAGGGAATTAAAATTGTTGAGGTCGTTTCTTGTGAAGCAATTCCGGAGACACATCTTCACTTATGTCAGATTAACGCGGGCGAGAAAGATTTAGTTCAAGTTGTCTGCGGCGCGCCGAACGTAAGAAAAGGAATGCTCGCAGTTTGGCTAAGACCAGGTTGTATTGTTCCGCAAACTTACGGCGGAGAGAATTTTGAACTCGGAGTTCGAAAAATGCGCGGACATGAAAGTAACGGAATGCTCGCGGGACTCGACGAAATCGACCTTGGCGACGACCATTCGGGAATTGTTGAAATTGATCCGAAATTTGCGAAAGCGGGAGACGATTTCGCGGAAAAGTTCGGGCTAAACGATATTATTTTAGATATTGAAAATAAATCTTTAACACATCGACCGGACACGTTCGGATTAATTGGATTTGCGAGAGAAGTCGCGGGGATTTTAGGAATTAAATTTAAAGAACCGACCGTAAAATTCGGAAATCTAGATATTACGACGACGCTTTCGGCGGACGAGCTTTCGGAAAATGTTTCGGATGCGGAAAAAGTTTGGGTAGAAGTAGAAGATACGAAGCTCTGTCCGAGATATACCGCCGGAGTTTTTGAAGTTTCGGGAGCGGGATTAAAAAATGCGTTAGAAATAAACGAATATTTAACTCTAGACGACGTATTCTTGGCGAAAGCGGGAATGAGAAAAATCTCGAAAATCGTCGACGCGACGAATATAACGATGCTTCTGACGGGACAGCCGTTACACGCGTTCGACTATGATAAATTCGTGAAAGTCGGCGGGTTAGACGAGCCGAAAATCGTTGTTCGTGCGGCGAAAAAAGGTGAGAAGCTAAAACTTCTCGACAGGAAAGAGATTGAGCTAGTCGAGAAAGATGACATCGTAATTTGTTCAAACGAAACGCCGGTCGCGCTCGCGGGAGCGATGGGCGGGGAAGAGACCGAAATCGACGAAAATACGAAGAAAGTAATTTTAGAGTCGGCGACATTTAGCCTTATTCATGAGCGAAAAATGCAGATGGCGCACGGAATTTTCTCCGAAGCGATTACTAGATTTACGAAAGGACAGCCAGAAGCGGGAACAGTTCCGGCTTTAGCGAGATGCGCGGCGATGCTTTTAAAAACTCCAAAAGATATTGTCGATTTTGAAGTTTCGGAAACTTTTGCGGAAGATGATATTTCGGTTGAGTTATATCTTAAAGACATTAATGACTTACTCGGAACGAAATATACCGCTCTAGAAGTAACCGAGACGTTAGAAAATGTCGGATTTAAAGTAATGTCCGGAGAAGACGATTTAATTAAAGTTATCGCTCCGAACTGGCGAACAGATATTCATATTAAAGAAGACATAATCGAGGAGGTCGGAAGACTTCGAGGATATGATAATATTCCGATGAACTTACCACTTCGTCCGTTTATCGGCGCGGATAGAAATAAATTATTTGACTTAAAACGAGAAATCCGCGGGATTTTATCAGATAGAATCGGTGCGAACGAAGTTTTAACTTATTCGTTTGTTTCGAAAGATTTACAAGAAAAAGTCGGCGAAGACTTTAGCGAGTCTTATGAGATTGTTAACTCGATTTCGCCGGAGCTACAAGTCTTTAGACAGTCGATTATTCCGAGCTTAATCGATAAAATGTATGAGAATATTAGAAGCGGATATAAAGATTTTACGCTTTATGAATTTAATCAAGTAACTTCGAAAAAATTAGGATTAACGGAAGAAAAAGTTCCAGAAATCGAAAATCATTTAGCGTTAATTTCGACCGGAGATTTTTATGACGCGAAAAATAAATTAGAAGAACTTGGAAAGAGATTAAATCTTGAATTTAAACTTGAAGAAAATAACGTCAAAGAATTTCCATATTTCGAGCGTGTTCGTTCGGCGAAAGTTATGCTTTCGGGCGAGACAATCGGAGTCGTCGGAGAGATTAAACAGAGAGTTCTTAGAGGTTTTAAAGTTAAAGAAGCAGCAGGATTCGAAATTAATTTAGACGAAGTCGTAGATGTTCCGAGAAATATTGTGAAGGACTTAAAGCTTTCGAAATTCCCGTTTGTTGAGCGAGATTTAACTTTGAAAGTGAAAGCAGAAATGGAATATGGCGCATTAGAGAAAGCGATTTTAGAGGCGTTAGGAAAAGAAGAAAAACTCGTTTATAAACTCGCGCCGGTTTCGATTTATCAGGGAATAGATAAGAGTTCGAAAAATATTTCGTTCCATATTTCATTCTCAAATACGGAGAAAACTCTAGAATCTAGCGAAATCTCTGATATAATGAAAAGTATTGAAAAGAAAACTTCGGGACTAGGAGCTTTGACAGTTTAAATCTAGAAGTTAAAGGAGGTATTATGGATCAGAAACAGTTAAAAACTTCGTGGCAACAGAGAATTATAATCGGGATTATTGCGTTTTTACTTTTATTCTCGACGGTCGCGGTTTATGCGCTAATCGTTTTATCGAACGAAAAATCGAAGAGTAAAAACGAACAGGTTTCGAAAGAATTAACAAAAGTAGAAGAAGAATTAACGGCGAAGAGAAACGAACTCGAGACAATGGTAAAAGGATTTTCGGATACTTATTATGGAAAGTTTAGTAATTATCGTTCGAGAGTCCGCTCTTATAATGCGACGTCGGTAAATAATTCTGGACTAACGACAGAGGACTTAGAAATTGGAAGCGGCGCGGAAATTACGAGCGAGACTTCTTATTATAGCTATTATATCGGCTGGTGTGCGGACGAGAGCGTCTTTGACTCGTCGTTTGATAGCTGGGAGAATCCGACCGCACTAATTGACCCGCTTTCTTATACCTCGGGAGAAAGCGAATTCGTCCAAGGATGGGAAGACGGAGTTCTCGGAATGAAGATTGGTGGAGTGCGCGAGATTGCAATTCCTGGAGAGCTGGCTTATGGAGAGACGAAAGAAATTTGCGGAGGAAAAAACTCGCCGCTTAAGTTTATTATGGCAGTTGATCCTGGAGAAGAATATACAAAGAAAGTCGATGAATATAACGAGTTAATGAACCAATATTATGTCCTTTATTATTCACAGAATCAAGACCTCTTGAACGCAGAATAACTATTTTGTGATAAAATAGGGATATGAAAGACTTTTTGAAGCTTCGTTCAAACTGGCTTAGAGTCGTATTTGTCGCGGCTATGACCTTGATTGTCGTTCAGCTTTTTAAAATCCAAGTGATTAAACACGACGAATATGTCGCAAAAGCGGAAACGCAACACACGATGCAAAATACAATCGTGGCGAAACGCGGAGAAATCTATGTAATGGACGGAGACGAGCCGGTTCCGATTGTTTTAAACGAAAAAGTCTGGAGCGTAATTTTAGATCCGCAAGTTTCAAAAAATTCGAGAGAGGAAATTGAAAAATTCTTGAAAGTAGAAGCGGGAAGTTATATAACGGCGGACTTTAATAAAGTTTTTTCTGATAATATAACGAGATATTATGTCGTAGCGAGAAACGTCCCTTATAAAATTGCGCAGAAAATTAAAGACGAAGAACTTTCAGGGGTTTTCTTACAGGGGACGACGAAACGAGTTTATCCGGAGGGGACGATGGCGAGTGGATTACTCGGGTTTGTTAATGCGGAAGGGAAAGGACAATATGGCGTTGAGGGAGCGCTGAACGATATTTTAGCGGGAGAAAATGGAGTTTTAAAGACGGTTAAAGACGTTAATAATATTCCTTTGACGATTGGCGACGATAACGTAAAAATTCCGGCGAAAGACGGAAAAAACGTCGTTTTGTCGATTGATAGAAATATCCAAAATAAAGCGGAACAAATCCTCGAAGCGAAGACAAAAGAATTTAAAGTTAATAACGGAACGGTAATCGTAATGGACCCGAAGAACGGGGAAATCTGGGCGATTGCGAGTACGCCGAATTATGACGCGGAGAACTATGGAAAAGTCGAAGACGCGGCAGTCTTCCAGACGAACGCGACGATGGACGCTTATGAGCCGGCTTCAGTTTGTAAGACGTTTGCAATGTCGGCGGCGATCGACATGGGGAAAATGACGCCGGATACGAAATATAATAATACGGATCAGACGATTGTCGACGGGTGGCCGATAAATAACTTGTCGAAAGGACATACGGGGAATATAACGATGCAGACGGCTTTAAATTATTCCTTAAACACCGGTTCAACGCAAGCTTTAAGACTGCTCGGAGATTCGGAAACAGAAATTACGACGGTCGGAAAAGAGAGATTATTTGACTATTATTATAATAAGTTTTGGCTCGGGAAAAATACGGGGATAGAAATCGCGGAGAGTTCAGGAATTATTATTCCGCCGGATCATGAAAGCGGAACGAACGCGCGCTATGCGAATATGACTTTTGGACAAGGGCTTAATATTACGGCGCTTCAAATCGCGGCGGCTTATGCGGCGGTAGTGAATGGCGGAGAATATTTTAAACCGACGGTAGTTCGAGGAGAGATGGTCGACGGGGAGTTTAAAGCGAACGAATATGCGCCCGCAGACCACGAAGTAATCTCGCGAGAAACTTCGAAGACAATGAGAAAAATGTTAGTTACGGCGAGAAACTTATTTAAAAATTCAGCAGGATATGACAAGGGGCTTTATATCGGCGGAAAGACCGGAACGGCGCAGGCGATTCGCGACGGGGCGTATGTAATGGACGAAACGGTAGGAACTTATGCGGGGTTCGGAGCGACGTCGGAAGATTCCGAGCCGGAATACATAATCGTAACGAAAATCTGGGAAGAGGGGAAAGCGATGGACGGAGGAACGCACGCAAAACCGATTTTCGACGAGCTATCGAGTTTTATGATAGATTATTTAAGGATGACAAATTAAACGCTAAGTGATACAATTAAGGTATGTTTAATAGTGGCTCAACTTCGCAAGAAACGTTCTTTGGGCTAATCTTAGCGCTCGGAGCCTTTTTACTGGCAATGTTTTTAACGCCGGTTTATACACATTTTGCGTATAAAAATAAATGGTGGAAGAAACAAAAAAAGACGACTGCGACGGGGGATGCGCTCCCGATTATGACGAAACTTCATGCGCATAAATTTAAACGTGTTTTTCCGACGATGGCGGGGTTGGTCGGGATTATTGTTGTTCTTGTTGTTACTTATGCTTGTAACTGGAATAGAGCGGAAACTTGGCTTCCGCTTGCAGGATTTTTAGGCGGGGGAGTGGTCGGATTTATTGACGATTTAATTAACGTGTTCGGAACGGGAAAAGGCGCGGCGGGACTGCGCGCGCCGGTAAAGTTCTTTATGATTACAATGATTGGACTAGGGCTTGGCTGGTATTTTGTTTATAAATTAGGCTGGACAGGAATCCATATTCCGTATGTCGGGGATATAAATATCGGCGGAGCGTTAATGATGCTAGTGTTCGCGTTTTCGGTCGTCGCGACGTCGAACGCGACAAATATTTCGGACGGGCTAGACGGGCTGGCCGGAGGGCTAATGATGATCGCCTATGGGGCGTTCGGAATAATCGCGCTATTTCGCGGACAGGTTCAGCTATTTGCGTTTTGTATGACGGTCGTAGGATGGCTCCTTTCATACGTCTGGTTTAATGTTCCGCCGGCGAGGTTTATGATGGGGGATGTTGGCTCGTTCGCGTTAGGCTCTGGACTTGGGGTAGTCGCAATGATGACGAATTCACTATTTCTTCTTCCGATTATCGGAGTTTTGCTCGTCGTCGAGGCGGGCTCAAGCTTAATTCAAATGATTTCGAAAAAGTTTTTCCATCGAAAGATTTTTATTTCGGCGCCGATTCACCATCATCTGGAAGCGATCGGCTGGGGAGAAGCGAAAATCGTGATGCGCTTTTGGATTATTGCGGGGGTGTTTGCGATTATCGGAGTATTCGTAGCAATGACAAGCGGAATTGTGTCTAAAGGCTAGATTTTAAAAAGGAGGTAAGTTGCGAAAACATAAAGGAGACGTCTCGATTATAGTGCTTACGGTTATTTTAATGATTGTAGGTCTCCTTGTTATGTATACGATTGGTCCGACAAGGGCAAACTTTTTAAACGCGACTTATGGCTCGAACTATTCGGATAGTTATTTCTTTCTGCATCAGCTTTTATCGGTCGGGCTTGCGCTCGGAGTGTTCTATTTATTTAATAAAATCGAATATCAGAGAATTGTAAAATATGCGAAAGCTGCTTTAATAATTTCGCTCGGGCTTTGTGCAATACTTGCGGTAGCGCAGTTTACGAATCTACCGATTGCGAGATGTGAGCTAGGGGCTTGTAGATGGTTCTCGATTATGGGAATCTCGGTCCAGCCGGCGGAGTTTTTAAAATTCTCGATTATTCTTTATCTCGCGACGATTTTTTCGAAATATAAAGCCGAGGGTGGGGAACTACTGAAAAATATGAAGTTCTTAACGAGATATGTTTTATCGGTCGGGCTATCGCTTTTATTCGTCGTCGTAATTCAGAAAGATTTAGGCTCGGGACTACCGATTATAACGATTGCGCTTTCGATTTTATTCGTTTCGGGAGTTTCGGTTAAGAGCTTTCTTCTAATCGTTCTAGCGGTTTTAATTTTAGGCGTAGGAGCGATTATGACGTCGGGACATAGGCGCGAACGCCTCTTTACTTATCTCGGTTTTTCGGTGAATGAAGAAGAGGAAGATGGTGACGCATATCATATCGAAAATGCGCTAATCGCGATCGGGACAGGAGGGCTGTTCGGGGTGGGAATCGGGAACTCGGTTCAAGCGACGGGTTATCTTCCAGAATCGATTAACGATTCGGTCTTCGCGATTTTAGGGGAGATGTTCGGGTTTGTCGGGCTAGTCGCTTTATTATTCCTGTTCGCTTGGCTATTATTTAGAGTTTTAAAGGTTTCGGATTATTCGCGCGACTTTCAAAATAGTTTAATCGTCGTCGGGGTGTTCGCTTGGATAATGACACATCTTGTGGTAAATATTATGTCGATGACGGGGATTACGCCGCTTACCGGGATTACTTTACCGCTTCTTAGCTACGGTGGGACGAGTATGATGGCGGTGGCGGGAGCGCTCGGGCTAGTTTATCAGCTTTCAGGATATACTTCAAGAGAAGTAGTTATCGATAATGAGAGAGAACCGGAGAAGACAACGGTTTCGAGATTTGAGACAAATAATTATACCTATAGGAGGAGAAGATGAAAATCCTAGTTGTAGGGGGCGGTTCTGGAGGACATATTACGCCGGCGGTAGCGGTAGTTCGAGAAGTTTTAGAAAAACGCCCGAGGACGAAAATTGAGTTTTGGACGGATAAGAAATATTATAAAAATGTTGTAAAGATTACAACGGAAATAGGAGTTCATTGGGGAGAGGAAGATAAACTCGGCTCGAAGAAGAATCCTTATATTAAAGTCCGAAAAGTCTCGGCAGGGAAATTTCATAGATATTCAGGATTAACTTTAGAAAATTATTTTGCGGACGGAGCAAAAACCTTAAGAGACGTAACTTTTGGAAACCTTTTTGGGTTTTTTGGTTTTTTCGGCGGGCTTTTTCAGTCTTTCTTTAGATTAGTCTCGAAGGCGAATCGTCCAGACGTGATTTTTCTAAAAGGCGGATTTGTCGGGCTTCCGGTCGGGATAATCGCGAAACTCTTTAAAATCCCTTATGTAATTCACGAGTCGGACGCAGTCGCGGGACTAGCGAACCGAATTTTAATGAAACGGGCAAGAGTCGTAGCGATGGGGATGCCGTTCGATAAGGGAATTGCCGGACGAGAAAACTGGGTATGGGTAGGGATTCCGATTGCGGCGGAATATAAGAAAACTTCGGCGTCGTCTCAGAAACAATTAAAGCGTTCTGCTGGGTTTAATCCGGAGAAGCCGTTAGTAATGATTACGGGCGGTTCGCAAGGGGCGGAACATATAAATCTAGCGACTAGAGAGATTTTACCAGAGATTTTAAAGTTTTCGTCGGTCGGGCTAGTCGCCGGAAGAAAACACTATGAAGACATGGTCGATCTAAAGAAATATGAAGAATGGGATAAGGCAAAGTTACAGTCGAACTTTAGACTTTGGAACTTTTCGCCGACGATGCAAGAACTGCTCGGGGCGGCGGACGTAGTCGTTTCGCGAGCGGGGGCGACGACGATTGCGGAGCTGGCGGTTTTATCGAAGCCGGTAATTTTAGTTCCGTATGAAAAACTACCTGGGGATCATCAGTCTAGAAACGCGGAAAGATTAGAGCGACTCGGAGCGGTTATGGTTGTTCCGGATAGCGAAATGATGGAGAAGCCAGAAAAACTACTCGAGGCGATAAAAACGTTAATTAGAAGCCCGAAAAAGAGGGAAGAGCTAGCGTCTAATCTTCACGTAGAGGCGAAAACCGACGCGGCGGAGAGACTGGCGGATATTTTGATTGAGGTCGGGGTAGAATAGATGCGAATCGGAAAGACGATAAAGGGTGAGCGCGAGAAAGCGATTTCTGAATCCGAGCGAATGATGTCGCGAAAAAAGGAGGAGAAACGCAAGAAATTTTCGATTGCGATTTTCTTCGTGATTTTAGCGCTTATTATCGTTATAACGATAGGAATTATTGTCACGGGGCTTTATAAACATAAAAAAGCGGAGACGACGCCGACGGAGACAGTAGAATATACACCGACGGTCGAGATTGTCGACGAAGGCGGAACGGGATATGTAACAGATAAAATTAAAGAGTTCGTCGGAATGGCGGAAGCGGATTTTAAAGATTATGGATATAAGGTTATAAAAGCGATTGTTCCGGCGGGGAAAACGCGTGAAGTAGATATTTATCTCGAGGGGAGAACGGAATTTTATAAGTGTCAGATAGATAGGAGCGCGGCGGAGACGGCGGAAGATGCGACGAGAATGATTAAATATTTAGATGAGAGAGGGAAGACCGCTTCGTATGTTGATATTAGGATAGCGGGCAGAGCGTATTATAAATAAACATAACAATTTTTTAGAAAAAACTTGTAAAAAAAATTGGGTTTGTGATATAATCATAACAAGTATGGAGGAATAAAACTAAACGAACCTTTAAATAACAACTAATAGGAGTAATATGAAAGCCTTTCCACGCACAAAAATAAACTCTTTTTCGATAACTAGGGTTATGACTGCCCTCGCTATCTTTTCATTCTTTTTAATATCTACATTTGTAATTACCTGTATTATCGCAGGTTATTTACCGTCTGAAGCGACAACAACTACCGCTTCTGTTTCTGTTGGTTCTTATTCTGCGTCGATTTCTAGCGACGATACTGTTTCTATTCCGGTTACTCCTACCGCTTCGCAGGCTGTTTATACCTCTACAAACCGCATTAACTATACAAATACTTGTCCTTCTGGCTTTAGTGTGACGCTTGCTTCTTCTAGTTCAAGTACAAGTTTGACGCGTACCGGGTCTGATTCTGGTACAAAAACCATTCCTACAATTAGCACCGGGACCGCGCTGACGGATAACACTTGGGGTTTTTCGAAAGATAGTGGAAATAGCTTTTCGCCCGTGCCCGCTTCAGCGTCCCCGGTAGCCCTTTTTAGCACAAGCTCGGCTTCTTCTTCATATTTCGACGTCGTCTACGGAGTAAAGACTAATAGCGACCTTCCGTCTGGAAATTATACGAACGACGTCGTCTATACCGTTTCGCTTCCGTCGACCTGTGATGCCTATACTCTAAAATTTGATCCTGACGGCGGAACTATTATTAATTCTTCCTATAATTATAACGACCAGACTCTCGATTACGGCTCTCTAATCAACCTCTCTAACTACAAGCCTCAAAAAACCGGTTATACCTTTGCTGGGTGGACAAACGGTTCTTATAGCTTTACTGGAGACGAGACGAGCGTCGATGTCAACCCGAGTAACCTTATAACGGATACGCTTACGGCGCAGTGGACCGCGAATAATTACTCGATTACCTTAAACGGAAACTCTGCGACAACTCAAAACACAGCGACAGTTTATACTACTTATAATACTAATTTGTATCTCGATTCTGCACGCGCTAATGTGATGACGACTTCAGCGAATGCGATTACGATTCCGGTAAAAACGGGCTATACGTTCGGAGGGTATTATTCTGGGAGCGACGGAACGGGAACACAATATATTACAGCGAGTGGCTATGCGACTACGGACGGAATTAACGCGGCGAAGGGGTATACGGCGAACTCAACTTGGTATGCGAAGTGGACAGCAAAAACTTATACCGTAACCGGGAGCGCAGGGACTGGCGGCTCGGTAACGTCTTCGGCGACTGTTAGCTATGGCGGGACGACAACCTTAACTGTAACTCCGAGTAGTGGATATTATCTTTCGGCAGGTTCTTGTACGAACGGCTATACGATTACAGGTATGACTACGGGAACGAGCGCGACTTCGGCACAGACAGTAACGATAAATAATAACTCAAAGGATTCTGCTTCGACTTGTTCGTTTACGTTTACGACGGCCGCACAAGATATTTCGAGTATCTCGACAATGCAGGCTATGACAAGTTCGATTTGTTCGGCGACTGCTAAGGGGACGACGAAATCCTTAACCGACTCGCGCGATAGTAAGTCTTATACCGTCTTAAAGGCGGAAGATGGAAAGTGTTGGATGACGGATAACTTAAGGCTTATCGGTTCGAGAACGCTTACGAGTGCCGATTCGGATGTTTCATCTGACTTTGCTCTTCCGGCATCAATCTCTTCTTGGACTTCAAGTTATGATTCGGCAATGGTTTATGATACGGGTAATACGAGCTATGGGGTTTATTATAACTATGCTGCGGCTTCTGCGGGAACGGTTACCGGTTCGAGCAACTCGACTGAAGCGTCTCATTCGGTCTGTCCTCTAAACTGGAAACTCCCGTCGCAATCTGAATATGCTGCGCTTCTTTCGGCTTATAACGTTACTAATGACGCCGCTGGCTCGACGATTATGCGAAGCTCTCCACTTAACTTTGTTTACTCTGGGTATCACAGCAGCAGTGGTACCGTTGTGTACAACCAGGGTTCCAACGGCTACTGGTGGTCATCTACAGCGAGCGGTACCACCTACCGCTACAGTACATACATCGCCTCTAGCAACGCGGATGCCACCCTCGGCAACTATCGCAGGAACGGGTACTCCGTCCGCTGCGTCGCGCGCTAGCTATGCTAGCGCGCCTATCTTCCTCCCAGAGCCTGGGGCTCAAACGGAAAATGTAAAGACGCAGGAGACTGTTCTAAAGAAAAATAAAAAGAAAGTTGCATAAAATGGAGAAAGCGAAAAATAGAGCTTCGAAAACAGAAAGAACTAAAGCCGGCGAAAAAGGTAGAAAACAGCGAGAGGAATATTTTAAAATTAAAGCCTTCGCGCTTGAGCGCGAAAAAGAAAATTTTTCGAAACTTTTTGTAATCCACGAAAAGAAAAACTGGTGGAAGATGATCGGGAATTCGGCTTTAATTTTTCACTATGACATTGCAAAGAGAATAAAATATGCTTCAAAACTGATGGAAGATAGCGATTTTGAATGTCGTTCGGAAGAGGGTGTAGTAAATATAAAAAGTATTTATGACCTTGAGGCAAAACTTGAAGCGAATAAAATTTATTATCTCGATACGCAAGAAGAATATAAAATTTTTAATATTGGTAAGAGATACACAAAAGACGATATTGAGAGACTAAAGAAGGCGAGAGAGCTTGAGTGGGAAAAAATTAACAGTATCGTTCTTCCAAAACAGATTCACCCGTTACTCTTTAAATCCGAAAGAGAACTGCTTGAAACGCTATATACATATACAAAACGAATTGAGCCGTATATTCGAGAGGTCGTGGCAAATCCGATGCTTGAGAGAGCGAGTTGGATGGTTAGGGAATATAGTATGATGGCGAACGGAGTAGGAATGGAAGAGAAGGAATATTTAGAAAAGATTTTAGTTAATACAAAATGGATGACGTCTCAAACGATTATTATCTCCGAGTTAAGGTTAGCCGAGCCGGAGAGAATTTTTAGGCTTTTAAAATCAATTGAAAATTTAAGAAAGGATGCGGAAAGATGTCTGTCGAGAATAAAATAGACGAGTGGCTATTAAGGGAATTATTTTATGCTTATCTTGATGCGAGGAAGAATAAACGTTCGACTTCAGACGAGCATAATTTTGAGTTAAATTATATGGAAAATTTAATGACACTTCGAGATGACATTATGAATCATCGATATAAACCTGGAAG
The DNA here is from genome assembly GCA_017406985.1 of Candidatus Saccharimonadota bacterium. Lineage (GTDB taxonomy): Bacteria > Patescibacteriota > Saccharimonadia > Saccharimonadales > Saccharimonadaceae > Nanosyncoccus. Next base: position 39,893 of record JAFQXL010000002.1, on the reverse strand, counting down.
AGGAATTGCATTTATTACTTATGATCCGGTTATGAGAGAGATTTTTGCGGCGCCTTTCCGAGATAGAGTTGTCCATCATTTTATTTATAATCAGGTTGCGGAATGGTGGGACAGACATTTTATTTATGACTCGTATTCTTGTCGAAAGGACAAAGGGACGTTCTTTGCGATAGATAGGTTACGCCACCATGTAAATTCAGTGTCAAGACACGGGACAAAAGAAGCATATGTAATAAAACTAGATATACAAGGGTATTTTATGAGTTTACAGAGAAAAGCGATTTTCGAGCGAGCTTGCTGGGGATTAGACCAACAGTTTAAAGGGGAAGCACTAGAATGGAAGAGAAATTTAATTAAGTATCTTTGGCGAGAAATTATCTTTGACGATCCGACGGCGGAAGTTCGACGGAGAGGTTCGGTTCATGAATGGGATGGATTGCCGGACAATAAGAGTCTATTTTGTCAGCCGCCTGGGCAGGGAATCGTAATTGGGAATCTTTCGAGTCAACTTTTGTCGAATATTTATTTGGACTTGTTGGACAGATATGTAACGATAGAACTCGGATATAAACATTATGGAAGATATGTCGACGATTTTTATATTGTTGTATCGGGTGAAGAATATAAAAAGGCTTTAGAAGATTTAAAAAAGATTGACGAATTTTTGAAGAGAATCGGCTTAACCCTACATCCGAAAAAGAGGTATATTCAAGAAGTCAAGAAAGGAGTTCCGTTTATGGGAGTAGTAGTTTATCCTAATTCGATTGTCCCCGGAAAGAGATTAAAACGAAACTTTTATAAGGGGTTATATAAGTTCGGGATTGGGTATAATTCGGTAGAAAGCATTACTTCACATTTAGGGCATATGAAACATATGAATAGTAAAAAGTTTACTAAAAAGATGTTTGATAAATTCGGGAATGAATATCGGTTTTAAACTTTAAAGGGGGAAAGTAAAGGCGCTGGGAGAAGATAGCGCAGCGGACGGAGTTCCCGTTCCTGCGATTGTTGTTGTTGGTGGCATTCGCGTTGCTAGAGTTGATGTATGTTCTGTAGCGGTTGGTGGTATTGTTCGCTGTAGATGACCACCAGTTGCCGTTGGAACCCTGGTTGTTCACATTGGTACCACTGTTGTTGTGATTCCCAGAGTAAACAATACGCTGGCAGAATTAACTTCCCGCAAAAAGTGAAAGCGTCTTTAAAATCACAGATTATCCGTAGATAATAAGTATTAGTATTTGCCTATCGCATAAAAGTATATAAGATAGGGCGCTTTTGAGCCTTTTCTACTCGGCGAGGAGGTGTCTATAGCTCCTGGGCGAGTTCCCCCACATATATTATAACGCTTATGGTTATTAAAAATTTGTGGCAAATCTGCCACAAATTTGCAGAATGAACTTGATTTTGGGAAATTTCCACAAGCGAACAGGGGTAGATGTGGAAAAGTTGGAGGGGGAAGGAAAAATGTTAAAAAATCTTGAAAAAAGTACTTGCAAAAGTTTTTGAAAATGTTTATACTTAAGTTAGTGGACAACCTAATAAAAACCACAAACAAAAAGAATAAAACATGAAAGAACAGGCGAAGAATAACCAAAACGAGCTAGACTACGAAGTTATTCGTCTGTCGAAAAAGAATTGACGGGGTGAAAGGAAATTCTTTTTGGCACATTAAAAGCGTTTGAGGTCGGTCAACTAGGAGCTTTTACACGCGTTTGAGGAAACACGTCATCAAAGCCCTCAGTACATCTATCACAAAAAACCTCCCAATTAACTCAAAAGACAACCCTACACAATAATCTCTCAACTACTATAATCCATAAGTCTAAAGCGCAAGCGGGCAGAAAATTATAGTATTTATTGTATAGAACTTAAACAAAAATTATATAAAAACAAAAATGTTAAAGTTTCTAGTTGACCGGGCTCAAACAACAACACCTTATGATATAATATAAGGTATGGAAGAACTCCATAAACCAGTATTATTATCGGAAGTCGTCGCATTTTTGCAACCGAAGCTGGGTGAGACATATTTAGATCTCACGGCAGGATATGCAGGACATGCGAAGAAGATTTTGGCGGTTACGCAGAATTATAAAGGTGCGACTCTAGTAGATAGAGACGAATTTTCAATCGATTATCTAACGAAGAACGTTTCGAGTGAAGTTCAGATAATCCACGATAACTTTTATAACGCTACGCAACTCTTAATCGAGTGTGGAAAGACTTTTGATGTGATTTTGGCGGATTTTGGAGTTTCATCTCCGCAGATCGATAAAGCTGAGCGAGGTTTTTCGTTCCTTTCTGACGGTCCGCTTGATATGAGAATGGATAAGAGCCAGAAATTAGACGCTTCTTCTATTATCAATAAGTGGCATCCGAGGGAACTAGAGGAGATTTTCGTTAAATATGGCGAAGAGAAACCTGGACTCGCGAAGAAGCATGCGAGAATTATCGTCGAAGGACGACCGTTTAATTCGACTTTAGAATTAGCGAACGCAATTGCGTTTAACGGGCGGATTTCGAAATCAAAAGGAACACGTTGGCACGGGAAACATCCGGCGACGCAAGTTTTCCAGGCGATTAGAATCGCCGTAAACGACGAACTTTCTCTTATCGAAAAGACTTTACCTCTTCTTCCGAAACTTTTAAACCCGGGCGGGAGAGTCGGAATAATTACTTTCCACTCGCTTGAAGATAGACTAGTAAAGAGGTATTTTAAAGAGGTTTCTTCACTTGGATATGAATCTGAGTTTGAAGTCTTAACTAAAAGTCCAATAACTGCCGGAGAACTGGAGTTAGTTATCAACCCCAGAGCTTCTAGCGCTAAACTTCGAGTTTATAAAAAGCGCAGCTAGGCTTTGGATTGATAAAATAAAAATTAAAAATTTTTTCCGAAGGGCGTCGCCCATCGAAAAATAAAAAATAAAAGGAGGCAATATGCCAAAGCAAATCGTAGTTAAAAGCAACTCTCGTGCTGAGCAGATCAAAGTTCACTTCCGTTAATCTTTGAACTGTAGTTACCCTAGGGCGTCTTTATCCTTATTTTTGGCGCCCTAATATCGGACGGCGTTCGGAGACGAACAAAGTTCGACCCACTCCTTTTGAGTTTATAGAGTGTTTTAAAATATATGACCTTCCCGAGGGCTCCTTCTAGCGATGCGGTGGTGCGGCTAGAAGAGTACCTCGGCCTATGAATAAGAAATTTTACCCCGTTTGGGGACATTGATATAAAAATAAAAATTAAGCGAGGAAAAATGCGAAACGGAACCTATACAGCAAAACGAAGAGCATCGGCTCAAGAATGGCGGGAAAACTCTGGCCGTTCATACGGAGATTTTGGTGCGTTTTCGACAGGTTTTTCTCGAAATCGAAACACGGTTAGATTTTCCGGAAACGGGCGAATTGGGAAGTTCGCTCTAATCGGAGTTTTCTTCATGTTACTCTTAAATCTTGGACTAATTTATGTCGACCAGAGCGCAAAGGCGACAGGGTATGACTATCAGCTTTCCGGGCTTAACGCGGAGATTGATGATTTAGAAGCGAGAAAGGAAGATTTAGCGGTCGAGAAAGCGCGCTTAACTTCAATCGCAAATTCGAATAATTCGGCGGTCGCGGCGAGGATGGAGAGTGCGACTGCGGAGGGAACGGCGGAATAATTCGCATTAAAATCACTCAGCTCGGCGTTTTTCGGTTCTCGCTCTATCAGTAATAGCGCTTCGAACCGAGAAAACACCAATCTGAGTGATTTTCTCTGCGAATTATAATTTTATGGTGGCTCCGACTGGACTTGAACCAGTGACACAAGGCTCTTCAGGCCTCTGCTCTACCAGCTGAGCTACAGAGCCAACCTATTATTTATTATATCACAGATTAGAGAATGCGCAACTATTGACAAATTTAGCGTTTTTTGGTATAATATAGGTATTGCACACGGAGGTAAAGTCGGAAGCTAATAGCGGAAGGCGAAGCCCTCTAGAACATTTCATTATTGGAGGTAGAAAAAATGAACGAATTTATGGAAAAGGTATCGAATGGAACTCTTTTACCGCTTACGCCGGCACAGAGTTGGGCACTGATTGGGATTTTATTCCTGTCGATTATCGTAATTGTTTATACGGTTGCGTATATCGATCAAAGTGTTCAGCTTGCGATCTGGAACCTGAGTATTGCGCCTGAGATGAAGCTCGAGGCAGTTCTCGACGGATTTTTAGGGAAAGAATACGACAGGATTCTCGAGGAAAGAGTTATTAGCGTTAATCGAACAGTCTTTAAGAACCAGTATATACTAACGTCGTCGGATACGGATTTCGTAAAGAAATACCTGGTAATTCCGGTAGATTCCGATCTGGACGACGACTGGTATATTGAAACCAAGAAATTGGCAGGAGACAACGAAGAACTCTTTAACGCGATAAAGCCGAGGGGGAGGGTTTTAAAGCGGGTAAAACTTGAGAACAGGGAAACTGGTGACTATACCGAGATGTTAATTGTTTATCTTAGACAGGTAAACGAGAAAGAAATCGAGGAAGTAGTCAACAGATTTTTCAGGGAAGAGTATTACGAGAATATGCGGAGAGCCAGAAAAGCAGCGGCGAAAAACGTTATCTGCTTTGGTAAGCTTAGCCCCCAATAATTTAAAGCCTCGCCGAGTTTATCTCGACGGGGCTATTTTTTATGCTAAAATAGAAATATGGATATAGATTTTGAACCGACATTTTTCTTTTATGATTTTGAGACGTCGGGGCTTTCGCCGAAAAACGACCGGATTATGCAGTTTGCGGGGATTCGAACGGACTTAAATTTTAATCAGATTGGCGAGCCGGTAAATATTTTAGTGAAGTTTCCGGACGATACACTTCCGAGTCCTGGGGCGATAAACGTTACCGGAATTACGCCACAGATGACGTTAATGGACGGGCTTTCTGAGCCGGAATTTTGTAAATATGTTACGTCGGAGATTTTTACGCCTGGGACGATTGAGGTTGGATATAACTCGGTAAGGTTTGACGACGAGCACATGAGATATACGTTTTATCGGAATTTTTATGATTCTTATGAATGGCAATGGAAAGACGGGCGAAGTCGCTGGGATCTGCTCGACGTTGTTCGAATGACGCGGGCGCTTCGACCGGAGGGAATTAAGTGGCCAGTAACAGAAGTAGAACGTGACGGCGAGAAGTTTTATAAACCGAATAATCGACTTGAGAATTTAACGCGCGAGAACGGGATTGTTCATTCTCATGCACACGATGCGCTTTCGGACGTCGAGGCGTTAATCTCGGTTGCGAAAATGATTTCAGAAAAACAACCGAAGCTCTATAATTTCTTATTTAAAATCCGCGGGAAAAAGGAAGTTTCGCGGCTCGTAAATTTGGAAAATAAACAGATGTTTGTTCATTCTTCGGGAAGATATTCGAGCGTTTTTATGAACACGACGGTAGTTTTTCCGTTTACGAGCTCGAAAAACGGGAACGTTTTGGTGTTCGACCTTCGGTATAATTTAGAAGAGTTACTTGAGGAAGAGAAAGAGGCAGACGAGTTTTATTGGAACCCGATTGTAAAAGAGCTAGCGTTAAATAAGTGTCCGGCGGTAGCGCCGATTCAGGTTTTAGATTCGGCTTCTACGGCCGATTCGGGTGACCTTGCGAATCCGAAACAAAAGGGAACTACGGGGTGGGAAAAAATCGGGTTGAGTCTTGAAGCTGTTTCGAGAAACTTAAAGACCTTATTAGAACATCCGGAGTTTTCCGAGAGGATGCGGAGCGAATTTGAGAAGCGAGCGGAAGAATTTGAGACGGATTCGGACGTCGACGGACAGCTTTATGAGGGGTTCGTTCCGAATTCGGATAAGATAAAAATGAAAGATATTCGAGAGCGCGACGCGAGCGGGTTAGCGGACTACGAACCGATGTTTGAGGACCCGCGACTTTCCGAGCTATTATTACATTATAAGGGGCGTAATTTTCCGAATAGCCTTTCTGAAGAAGAAGAGAAAAAGTGGACGCGATATAGGATGGCGAGGTTACAGGAGCAAGAGAAGAAGTTTGTTGCTGAGCTAGAGAAGTTACAGGATTCGATGGAGCCTGGCGTTCTTGAGGATTTGGTGCTTTGGTATCAGTCACTGGGGCAATAGCGCTTTCGCTTGCTAATATAGTTCGGTTTTTGTTCGGTTTAGAGGGAAGAGGGGGGATTTTTTGAAGAGAATTAAAGTTCAAGTTTCGGCTAATGTTAGGCGCAAAAAGGGTAAAATAAAGAGGGAAGAGGGGAATTAAAAAATCCAGAATTTTAGCGAAAATTTGTGAAATTTAGGGTAAAAATCGAGATTTCACAAGGAAATTTCACGAAAGTCAAACCAGATAACAGGGGTGGAGGGGGATTTTTGTGGAAAAAGCTCTTCTCCGAGGGGTCAGAAGAGCTTTATAAGGATGTACCTGGTTAACGCGGACTTTTACGAAATTTTACAATAGTTAGTGGGTTTATAAGGGTAATCCCCTATTTTTTAACTGACTAGGACGATAAGTTAATCGTCGGATTTCGCTTATGCTTATGTCGTAAAATAGGTATTGTGCGACATTGGAAATCTTTTGAAAAGACGATTAACTAACCGTTGTTAAAGAGCTTGTCGTAAAGTTATTTTATCTAAAAAACTCTTTTCTGTCAATTTTCCGCTCGTATTTCTGGGTTTTTTGAGATATTTTCGATTTTTCAAATTTTTAAATTCAAATTTTATTTTTTGTTTTTAAAATATAATTCGCATGTGCCGGTGGTGGTATTCTATAGTTTTTTGAGCTTAGATAGCTACTAACAGGGGTGTAACAGGGGTAGAGAATTAACAGGGGTTAACAGAGGGGAATTAGTAGATTTTTAGAGATTAGTGATGGATTGAGAGGAAACCGCTATCTGTTCCGTCGGTATTTCCCTGTCCGTGGATACTCTGATAAAGACCGTCTTTATGTGCTTTAGGAACGTTTTGGCTCGTAGCGACGCCAGGTTGACCGTCATGGAGATCAGAAGCGAAGTTAATTGCGTGTTTTTTGCGCTTATTTCTATTTTTGCGACGAGCTTTATTTTCGGCTTCTTTAAAAGGATTTTTATTAGTCTCGTTTCCGAGTATAGTTTCCTTAGACTTCGGAGTGGTCGCTTTTTCTAATTTTTCAGATAGGGAAACGCGCGGTTCTTCCCTTTTTTCTTCGGATTTTTTCTCAGCAATTATTTTCTTTAAATCTTTTAAGCCGACAGTTTCCTTCCCGACGGTTTTATTTGGAGAAAGTTTAGCCTTTTTAATACTAGCGGCAGGATTTTCCGGAGAAACGATAAAGGTCGGTTTCGGGCCTTCGACCTCTGAAACGCGGGCTTTTTCGACGCCATAGTTACTTCCCCAAGAGCTCTTAGTTCCCTGTTCCCCGGCGAGACGGCCAGAGTCGGAAAGCTCTTTTTTGTATTTTTCAGACTGTTCGATTGTCTCTTTAATCTCGGCTTCGACATCGGCGCGCGGACGAGAATATTTTTCGCGCGAAGAGATTATAATCTCATTAAAGTTATCTTGAGGAGTCTCTGGGATATTAAGAGAGGTAGCAGAGAAAGCCGGAACTTTTTCGCCGTTTATAATCATAGAGATAACGAAGTTACGGTTATTCATTTGTAAGAGGTCTTGAGCCTCGAAAGTCGGCTCAAATTGTTTTACGAGAAGAGGAGCGTCGTCGGCGGAGACACGGAAGGAAATAGTAGTTCCGACGTTTCCGAAGACTGCGTCTCGAACTTGGTCGGTCATTTGAGCGATATACTGGTTCGCGACAGTTAAATTAAGGCCATATTTACGCGCTTCAGAGAGAATAACCGCGAAAGATTCAGTTGCGAAGTTTTGAAACTCGTCAACATAAAGATAGAACGGGCGACGATTAGCGACGTCAGGGATGTCAGAACGGGACATTGCCGCGAGCTGAATCTTTGTAACGAGGAAAGCGCCTAAAATTCCAGCGTTATCTTCTCCGATTAGGCCTTTAGAGAGATTAACGACAAGAATCTTTCCTTCGTCCATAATCTTACGGACGTTAAAGCTCGATTTTGGCTGGCCGATAATATTTCGGATAATCGGGTTTGCGGTAAAGGCGCCGACTTTATTTAAAACCGGAGCGATTGACTCGTTAACCTGTTTTTCGTTCCATTGTCCGAATTCGTGTTTCCAGAATTGAAGAACGGTTACGTCTTGACAGTAGTCGAGAGTTTCTTTACGGAAATCTTTATCAGTTAACATTCTAGAAATATCAAGTAAAGTCGTTTCCGGACGGTCTAGAAGGGCGAGAAGGGTATAGCGGAGGATATGCTCAAGGCGTGGGCCCCAAGAATCGCCAAACATACGTTTTAAGACGCCGATAACCTCGGAACAGACATTCGGCTTTCTCGAGGCGTCGGAGAGCTCAAGCGGGTTAAAGGCGACCGGATACCCAGTATCGGCAGGGTTAAAATAGACGACGTCGTTTACGCGGTTTTTCGGAACGAAACGGAGGTTATCGATTGCGAAATCGCCGTGCGGATCGATAATACAATAACCCTGATTATAAAAGGTGTCGGAGAGGGCGAAAAGTTCAAGGAGTCCGGATTTACCGGCGCCAGTCTGACCGATAATATAGACGTGACGAGAACGGTCGCGGCGGAGCATCCCGAACTGATGGTTAATTCCGCGGAAATTAGTTAAACCGAAGGCGGAAATATTTTCGTCGTTTTCCGGACGACCGGTAATTAGAGGGAGCTTCGAAGGCGGTTCGGCGGTTTTACTAGTCGCCCAGACAATATTCGGAGTTTCGACTGAAGTATGAGGTAAGTGATAAACGCTCGCGAGCTCGGAAATATTAAGAATAAAGCCAGAGTCGGTAAATTGTCTTAGGCGATAAGCGTCGAGGTCGGACTTATTAAAGCTTCCGCCGAGCTGTTTAAAACCGTTTAGATTTGTCGAGTTAAACTGTTTAAAGGTTCCGACAATAGCTTGCATATTTAATTTAGCGTTTATTTCGGTTTCGCCGAGATAAGCAAGGCGAATTTTAACCTGATAGCCGAGCTTTGTCGCCTTTTCTTCGGCGGCGGAAACCTGACTCTTCGCGCGGTCAGAGAGCTCGATTTTTTCTTCGCTTTTTGTCCCGCCGGCAGGAGGTCTCGAGAGGGCGGCGATAGCCTGAACGAACCAAGCCCAGTCAATCCCGAAGAAATTAAAATTCTTCGCGCCAGATTTTATATAAGTAATCCATTTATCAGTTTCTTTATGCCAAGAGTCGGAAACCGGGCGAGTTAAAATCTGAATCCAGAGCTCCTCGTTTTCTTCGGTTCCGAGTTTTGCGAGAGTTCCAGTAATTCCAGCGAGTGGATCGACCTCGAAAGTATCAAAGGTCTTAATTGGAAGAGCTTCATTCATATTCAAGCCGAGTTCGGCGGAATAAGCGATTTTATGTTTCTCTTTTGAAGCTTCGACGTAGTCCTCTTTACAGGTATGAATCTGGACAGTTGGATATTGAGCATAGATTTGTCCCTCGACGAAACTCTGGAGAATTTTCGGAGTCCAAACATAAAAACGAATCTGCCCGCCGGTAGAGACGATTTCGAAGCTTAGGTGTTCCTGAACTCCGCCGGAGTTTTTAAGTTCTGTTGCATCTCTTAAAATTCCATGAAGCGAAGCGAACATCTGTTCCGCGGCGAGCTCTTTTTTATCGTTTGTTCTCGGGATTTCGAGCATTAAGAGGACGGAATCGACGTTTAAAACTTTTAAGCGGTTGATTTTTTTATAATTTCGGTAAGTTAAAAAGCCCAAAATACAGAGGACCGGTATCCAAAAAATTGGCATTAAGATAAAATGGATAATTCCTGCTAGCATTACCCTTTTATTTTATCACATTTCTGCGACAGTATAAGAATTTTTATCTACTTTTTTGAATAATTTTTTATTCTGAAGATTTAGGAGGATAGTCGTCTCTTTAACTTTTCTCATAGCGAGGACGCGTTTAACGATTTGTTCGCGAGTTAGAGGTTTTTTCGCTTGTTTTAAAATATCGGAAATAGTCTCACTAACAGTTCCCTTTTTATAGCCCCATGAATCGAGCGCATAAATTCCGCGACCGATTAGAACGAAGCGAGAATCTTTAATCAGTTCGTTATGGATAGCTTGAATCGTAACGTTTTTACGGCGAAAATCAGAGTCTTTAATTGCGTTCGCGATGTCTTCGAAATGCATCGGTTCCCTTTTTTCTTCGAGAACGACATAGATTTTATCGCGAATATTTTTCGGATTAACAGTCGGCCATTTTGCAAGTCCCCAGAGGCTATTTAAGGTCGCGAGATTTTTAGATATAGACGCAACGGCTTTTATATGGTCTGGATGCTCATAATTTAGCTTATTGTCAAGTTCGTCGAGCGTCATTGGCGACTTATTTTTCTTAATAATTTTAACGATTTCATCGACTTTTTCTTTAACTTTTTCGTCGTCGCCATAGTCGGCAATACCGATAGACTGATAATAACTATCATTTTCTTCAATCATAGTTAAGTTCGAGGAGATTTCGCCGATAAACGCGAGTTCGAGTTTTTGTTTTTCGGTAACTTTATCGCCGTAGATTTTTTTAGCGAGCTGGGAAACGCGAGCAATTCTTCCCATCTCTGTAAGATTTCGCACAATGATTTTTTCAGCACCGGCGAGGTTCGGAATAACACTATCCTCGGCCGAGATTCTTAAGCGAATTAAAATCGCCTTTTCAAGCTGTCTCACACGCTCTCGAGTAATGGAGAGCATCTCACCGATTTGCTCTAATGTTTCCCTACTCCCGGTTGTAAGTCCAAAGCGACGAGAGATAATCTCTCGCTCGCGGTCTTGTTCGATGATATTTAAGCTTCCTTCAATCGCTTTAGCGATTACTTCCGCGTTTTTTTCCATTAGTTATTCCTTTATTTCCACCCCTGTTTATAAAATCATTTTATGTTATATTAACATATTTTTGTGCTAATGTCAAATATCTCATCTAGTACTGAAATTTTTGAACTTCTATTACTATTCTACCACAATTTTTTACTTTTGTGCAAAAAAATATTATAAAAATTTATACATGAGCGTTTTGTTTTATAACTTTAACGGACAATTTTAGCCTCAAAACGCTTATGTGCTACCCCTGTTAATTTTGAGCCTTAAAATCAAAAAATGCACCTTATTTTCATAAAATAACAGGGGTGGACATTAAAAAAGTTGCATTTTTGAAGTATAAGCATATTTCCATAAGCGTTAGCTTTAAGCTGATTTTATTGTAATATTTACAACATTTCTATCTGTTAAATTAAGAATATCAAGAAATTTTCGCTCGCTTATGCTTGACTTATTTTTAAAAATAAATATAGTTCCGCGTGCGGTGGGAGCACATTGGCTCGATTTACCATCTGACCTAAAAGTAGATTGAGTAGTTTTTCTTCTTTCATATTCGGCTCTTATACCTCCACAAAGAGAGTCGAAAATCCTTTCAAAACAAAAAAAGTTACTAATAAGGGATAGCTAATTTTCCTCCCATAGCTATCCCTACCCAAATTATTGTTTTTAAGTCAAATGTGATATAATGTAACTAACTATGGGAAAAGATTACCTAAAATTATTAGATCCGAATAAGGTTCATAATAGCGTTTTTGACCGAAAATTTATGTATCTTTCTGATATTATCGACCCGATTTATCATGAATATGCAATTCGTCTTGAACGCGCAGGACATACGCTCGATTTAGATGTTCTACGTCGTCATCATCAGGTTGAAAATTATGCTGATGTTGCGAAAATTTTGACTCAATATTTCGACTTTGCTTGTAAAAGTAACGAAAAGGGTAATATTGTTATTTCGATGACGACTCAGAAAAATAAATTAACTGACCTTTCGCCGGTTGAATATTGCGTTTCGGTTAAAGATACTTCGGTTTTAATGAATCTTGAACAAAGAGAAAAGTTTGCGATTTTAGGTGCGAAAATTCGCTCCCGTCTCGGCTTTGGAACCGTTCTACAAATTCCGGTCGTAGAACCGTATGATAAACTCTAAAATTTAAAAATTAAATTATGTCAATAATACGAGATCTACTTAGATTTTGTCGCCTTTTTACGGGTATGTTTCGGGTGGCGAGAGGTTGACTTTGGTTTATTCTCAAGTAAGTCTTTCGCCTGTTCGAGCGTGATTTTCTTTGGATCTAGGTCGGACGGAATCTTCGCGTTATTCGGGCGACCACGACCACGACCGTTCGCCGGTTTAATCGCAGGACCTTTAATATATGGGCCGTAAGGGCCGACAATAATCTTAATTTCTCCCCAGTCGGCGATAATACTGTCTTTTTTCTTCTTATAGAGCGCTTCGGCGGTAGAGAGGTCGATTTTATAAGGATTTTGAGCCGGATCTTTTTTATCAAGCGAAATATTATATTGTCCAGCTTTTAGATAAGGTCCGAACGGACCGTTTGCGGCGATAAGCTCGGTTCCGTCTTTCGCCGAACCGAGAGAACGCGGAAGTTCCGGAAGAGCGAGCTGAGAAAGAGCCTGTTCTAACTTTACAGTTTTTACGGTCGTTCTTGGCGGGAGCGGAGCAAAACGCGGTTTCTCGCCAGTTTCTTTTTCGTTTTCGCCAAGCTGAATAAAACCACCATTCCGACCGATTTTTGCGTAGACTTTCTTCCCTGTTTTTGGATCGACGCCGAGCTCGGTCGAGGAGTTATAACGATTAGCCATCGCGCCTTCGCCGACTAACTTTGAGAACGGACCGTAAAAATCACGGAGCATTTTTAATCGAGTTAATTTCGCTTCGGCGATTAAATCTAGCTTCTTTTCTACGCCGGCAGTAAAATCATAGTCGACAATCTGGTCGAAGTTATCACAGAGAAAATCCGAGACGAGTTCTCCAACCGGAGTCGGGACGAGTTTTCCTTTATTCGAGCCGAACTTTTCTTTAGCGGTTTCTTTTGAGAATTTTCCGTCGATTAACTTAAAGACTAAAACCTCGCGTTCTTCGCCTTCGGATTCGCCTTTTATAGCGTAGCCACGGATTTGGATTCCGGACATAATTGTTGCGTAAGTTGAAGGGCGACCGATTCCGAGTTCTTCGAGCTTTTTAACGAGCGTACCTTCAGTATAACGAGCAGGAGGTTTCGCGAAAGTTTGTTTCGCGGAGATTTCTTTAGCTTCGACGGCGTCGTCTTCATGTAAATCAGGGAGAGTTATATCTTTACTATTTCCATAAACCTTTAAAAAGCCGTCGAAAATGACGATTTCGCCTTTAGCGATAAACTTATAATCAGTTCCGGAAGGAGTAATCGCGATATTAGTTTTCGCGACTTTTGCGTTTTTCATTTGTGTCGCGAGAGTGCGAGCTCTAATTAAATTATAAAGCCGTTTTTCGTAATCGTTCTTCCCCGCTGTCTCAAGCGCAATATTCGTCGGGCGAATCGCCTCGTGTGCTTCTTGCGCGGAAGCGGCTTTAGTTTTAAACTGGCGAACATGGAGATATTCTTTTCCAAAAGTTTTTTCGATATAGCCAGCTATGCTGCCTAGCGCCTGTTTCGAGAGATTTAGAGAGTCGGTTCTATGATAAGTGATTAAACCGGCTTGATAGAGAGCCTGAGCGGCGTTCATGGTCGTTTTAGAACTAAAACCAAGACGCGAGTTCGCTTCAATTTGTAGAGCGGCGGTCGAGAACGGAACCGGATTAGCCTTCGTTCCCTCGGATTTATCGACGCTCGAAACTATAAAAGTCTTATCTTTAAACTCGGTAAATAATTTCACGACGTCTTCTTCAGATTTTAAAGCGACTTTTTCAAGGGTAGCGTCGAAATCTTGAGAGTTTTTCGCGAATTTTCCAGTAACTTTAAAGCTAAACTTAGAGTCGAATTTTTCAATTTCTCGTTCCCTTTCGACGATTAATCTTAGCGCCGGAGACTGGACACGGCCGGCAGATTTGGCGCCCGGAACTTTTTTACGAACAATGTCTGATAAATCATAACCAACGAGCATATCGAGCGTCTGACGAGCCTGTTGAGACGAGACAATGTCCATATTAACAGCGCGGGGGTTCTTAATTGCCTCTTTCAAAGCCGGTTCGGTAATTTCATGAAAAGTAATACGTTTTGTTGTTTTAGGAAGCTTTAAAACCTCTAAAAGATGCCAAGAAATCGCCTCTCCCTCGCGGTCTTCATCAGTTGCGAGCCAGACGAGATCAGCCTCTTTCGAAGCTTTCTTTAAATCGCGAACAATCGAAGCATGATCCGGATCGATTTCATAGGTAACATCAAAATTATTATGAACGTCGACTTTTGTATCTTTACGGATATGGCCGACCGAAGACATTACCTTAAATTCTTTACCAAGGTATTTTTCGATAGTTTTTGCCTTTGCAGGGCTTTCTACGATTACTAAGTTTTTTGCCATACTTTTTATAATATATTATAATTTATGCTTAAAATCAAGCAAAAAAGGTATTGCATTTTGGAAATGCTAGTGGTAAACTAAATATAGAGTTTGGATTATTCTGGCGGTAATGTCACTAGAGGGGTGACAACGAAAGGGAAAATTACCGTGGGATATAAAATAAAAAACCACAGAAAGATAAGTAATAAACTTATCGCTTTGCCTGTTTTAGGGCTAGCTGCTGTAGCTTCGACGGTTTTAGTCGGGGCGGCGAGTAGCACATTTGCGGATACTTGTCCGGCAGCAACTTGTAGCGACACAACGACCGTCGAAGTAACGGTCGGGGCGGTTATTTCGCTTGCTACACCAGATAAAATTAGCGTTAGTATGGCGGTTCCGTCGTCTAGCGGAACGTTCGCTTCGGGAACGGGAATAATCGGTGTTTCGACGAACGATGCTTCGGGATATTCGGTTTATATTACCGGAACGAACGGCGGAAACACGAGATTAACTCACGAGACAGTTTCTTCGTCTTATCTCTCAACGATTTCTTCGTCTCAGACGATTTCTTCGGGCGGAAAATTCTCGACTAATAATACTTGGGGGTGGGGCTCGGACGGTTCGACCTACTATCCACTTCAAGCTTACGGAACAGTAAATACGTCTTCTGTAAAAACACGTTTGGTTAATAAATCTGCCTCGACTATCGGCAAGACTTGTACGACTGACGATAGCGTAGCGCGCACTAACTATGAGTGTAATAATTTAGTAATCGGCGCGACTGGCGATACGTCTTTAACGGCAGGAACTTATAACGGTTCGGTTTTAGTTACGGCAGTTACGAACAGTTATAGTAGTATATCGGATTACGATACAGATAGATAAATTAGTTCCCTTTCGGACCGCCAGAAGTCCAAAAAAGCCTTCAACGTGCGAGATTGAAGGCTTTTTCTTACGCTAGGTTTTTGTAGAAAAAGCAAAAAGCCTCTGGTTGGAGCTAAGATAACTTAGGCAAGGGTGGGCATCGCCTATTTTTCTTAACTCCAACTAGAGGCTCTTTGTAATCCCTATAACACATCTCTTTTTAGTGACACCGGGAGAACCCCGGAAGCGTGACCCACCTCACACAAATTGGGGCCCGCCGGTTATAGGGGTTGCTATGTTCTTAAACATTCCTTTCATAGTGGAGGTAATACTATATCTCTCATAAACGATAGAAAAAGACAATTTATGAGCCGAAAGGGTTTTAAGAACACGCAACTTCTGGTATAATAATACCAGAAATTATGACTTATTTAGGTGCGGTATAGAGGTAGGGATATTTTCATATTCACTTATAGCCTCTAACTGTCTTTATTATACCATATCGGAAAAATAAAGTCAACACTTTTTAGACTTTATTTCAAAAAATCAACTATTATACAATATAAACATAAGGAGTATGGTATGGAATATAAAGAGGTAGAGCCGAAAAATTCGCCCTATTTAGCGCGGTTAGAATATCTAGAAAATAAGCCGAAAAAACTGTTTTATTGGGGCGAAATTCCGGAATTTGATGGAGAGACGGAGGTCTCGACGCGGTTTCCGGAAGAGGGCGTCGGGAGGCCGAAGACGGTGGCTATTGTCGGGGCGAGAAAAATGACGCCTTACGGGGAGGCGATCGCCTATAAAGCGGCGGCGGAGCTAGCTTCGAGAGGAGTTATTATTGTTTCGGGGTTAGCGGCGGGGATAGACGCGGCGGCGCATAAGGGCGCGCTTTCGGTCAAGGGGAAGACGATTGCGTTTCTCGGGACAGAAATAACAAATAGCTATCCGCCGCAAAATCGAGAGCTTTTTTCGCGGATTTTAAAATCTGGAGGGGCGGTTTTTTCGGAATATGGTCCGAGAGATTTATTAGAATGCCGGATGAAGACAGATAGTTTCTTAAAGCGAAACCGGCTAATTTCGGGAGTGGCGGATGCGGTAATTGTTGTCGAGGCGGATATAAAGTCGGGTTCTTTAAATACGGCGGGACACGCACTTTCTCAAGGGGTACCGGTTTTTGCAGTTCCTGGGGATTTAAATCGACAGATGTCGAGAGGGTGTAACAGATTATTTAATAAGGGAGTTTCGGCTTATCTTTCGGCGGACGATGTTTTAGCGATATTATTTAAAAAACCGAAGAAGCGGTCGGTTATTAAAAATTTAACCTCGAAAAGGCTAATCGACAATCCGGATGAAGAGGCAGTCGTTAAAGCGATTAATTCGGGAGTTAGATATAATGAAGAGATTCTACTCTTTATCCGGTCGTTTATCGATTCGGAATTCGACGCGTCGAGGTTTATGGCGGCGGTAACGACGCTAGAAATTAAAGGGGTAATTCGTAGTTTAGATAATAATCAATGGGTTATTTCTCATTAAAACCGTCCATCTTGGCATTTTTCGACTCTCGCTCGGCAATATCTAAAAAATATCGATTTTATCGGAGATTTCTTTAAGGATTTCAGGGAGTTTTTCGCGTTCTTCTTCGGTAAATTTCCCGAGAACGAAGTCAGTATCGCCGATTTTTCGGCGAAGGGCGTCGTTCGCTGTTCCGACGCGAAGACGTGGGAAATCTTCGGTTCCGAGTTTTTCGATAGTTGATTTTAGGCCGTTATTTCCGCCGGCGCTTCCCCTTTTGCGCTCGCGGAGCGTCCCGAAATCGAGATTAAAATCGTCACAGATAACTAAAATATCCTTATTTTCGACTTTATAGAAGTTCTTAAAAGCCTGAACACTAGTTCCGATTTCGTTATAGAAAGTTTGAGGCTTTACAAAAATTTTATCGCCGTCTTTTTTCCAAAGAGCGTTAAATTTTGGGTTTTTCTCCCAGTTTAGGTTTTTAATTTTAAAATAAAAATCAAGAGAGAGAAAACCGAAGTTATGGCGCGTAAAGTTATATTGATTTCCGGGATTTCCGAAGCCGACAATTAGTTTCATAAAATTATTATAACATTTTTCTTCAAGAAACGGAAATACACCTCTTGGTAGAGGTGTATCTGCGTTGGTTAACCTTTATGTTTTTATTATAGCATACTATATAGTTTTTGTCAACAGTTAGAGTGTTAGGAGGACGGCGAAAAAGCCGAGAAGATAGACACTTTCAATAATTAAGTCGAAACTCCAGAAGAAATCCGGAAAGAAGAGATAACAGGCGATACAGGCTACGGCATACGCGACGAAAGCGAGCGAGACTTTTGTCGTTATACTCTTATATTTTCGTTTAAAGTCGTTTAGATAGAAAGTGTAAGCGGAAAAGCCCGCCATAGCGACGAACATTGCGCGAGAGAAGACGACATGAAGGAATGAAATTGGAGTTCGGCCGAGAATAACCGGTTCGGGAACAATATAATCATAAAGTCCGATTGGACAAATCGAGAGACCAATTAGACAGATAACAATAAAAGCGATTAAGCGACGCTGAAACTTTTTTAGAGAGACTTTACTGAGCTCGCGCCAGATAATATAGGCGACAATCGAGTTCGAGATTAGAAAAGCGACGCTCGAGAACGAAGAGAGGCCGACATATTTCGAGATAGAAAAGTTTAGATTTATCCCGGCAAGACCGGTAATGTTATGCATAAAGAGAATGCCGAGAAAAGTTATAATAAAGATAATAACGGCGCGTCTCATTTTAATTCCTCCTCAATTTTAGCTTTAGTAATATTCAAAGTCGAGCCAGACGAGATCTCTCCTCTTAAGCTCGCTTTAGCGACGATATTTTCAACGGTTTTACTAACGATACGACGCATCGGGCGTGCGCCAAGTAAAGGATCATAGCCGGCTTCGATTAAGAGTTCTTTTGCTTCCGGTTCGAGCGAAACAGAGATTTT
The DNA here is from genome assembly GCA_017406985.1 of Candidatus Saccharimonadota bacterium. GTDB lineage: Bacteria > Patescibacteriota > Saccharimonadia > Saccharimonadales > Saccharimonadaceae > Nanosyncoccus. Next base: position 21,644 of record JAFQXL010000002.1, on the reverse strand, counting down.
TTGAGGAGAGAGGGTTTTATTAACGCCAGCGATTAAGAGGTCACAAATCTTAATTAAATCGTCTTTAGAAAGCGGTTTAAAGAGACAGATTTCGTCGAAGCGGTTTAAGAACTCTGGCTTAAAATCGCGATTCTCGATTAGGCTATTTATAATTTCACTTCTTAAAGTTTCGTAATTTTCGCCGCTTCTAATTTTTTCGCGGATAATATCGGCGCCGGCGTTCGAAGTACAGATAATAATTGCGTCGCGAAAAGAGATTTCGCGGTTTTTTGTATCTCTTAAAATTCCTTCGTCAAGCATCTGAAGCAAGGTCGTTAAGACTTGAGGCGAGGCCTTTTCGATTTCGTCGAGGAGGACGACCGAGAACGGGTGTTTTTGGACTTGAGCGGTAAGAGACATTGCGTCGCTTGAGCCTTCGGCGATTAAGCGATTTACGTCCGAACTTTCGACATATTCGTTCATGTCGATACGGATAATTTCCGACTCGCCGTTAAAATAGACGCTAGAGAGAGCTTTTGCTAGTTCAGTTTTCCCGACGCCAGTCGGGCCGAGGAAGAGATAAGTTCCGATCGGCTTATTTTCGTTTCGAACGCCGGTCGCCGCGCGACGAAGCGCATCTGAGACGGCGTGGACTGCCGGCTCTTGGTCGATCATACGCTCGTGGATTAAGTTTTCAAGGTTTAAGAGTTTATCTTTTTCTTCGAAAGTATCGGTCGAAGCCTGGAGCTTTATTCCCTCGGATTTTTCAATCGCTTCCGAGACGGATTCGCCGAAAACGAGACCGTCTTTAGCATATCTAGCGGAATCTTCGAGAACGCGAATCGCTTTCCCCGGCATAGCGAGGTCTTTTACGTAACGGTCGCCGAGACGATAAGCCTCTTTGAGTGCCCAATAAGTAAAGGTAACTTTATGTTTAAACTCGAGAAACGGAACCTGGTCTTCCATAATTTTAATCGTTTCTTCTTCACTGCTCGGACCGACCATGATTTTATTTAAGGCGTTCGCGAAGCTCGGATTTTTCGCGGAAATTTCGAGGAACTTTTGTTCGTCGAGACTTAAAATCATACGAAGACGTCCAGCTTCAATCACCGGAAGGAGGAGATTCGAAATATTAACCGAGCCGACGCCGTCTTCGAAGAAAAGATGCGCGTTATTTAGGTAAATAATAATATTTTTCGCGGAATAAGCCTCGTTTAAAAGCTCGGTAACGAGACGTTCAATATCGCCTTGTTTTGTCGTTCCGCTAAGGAGCGCGCCGGCGTCGAGCTTAAAGATTTGACGATATTTTAGATTCTTAGAGATTTTCGAGTTAGCATCGAGAAGAAGCTCGGAAAAAGCATTAACGATAGTCGAGCGACCGGAGCCGTCTGGACCGATTAAAGCGACGTTCTGACGACCGGATTTACTGAAAATATCAACCATCTGAGTAAGAGCTTCTTGGTTCGAGGCGCGGAAAAGTTGTGTCTTCATTGTTCCGCTTCGAGAAGCGGAAATGTTTTGTCCGAAACGCGAAAGAAGCGGGGTAAATCCAAAAGTAAAGTCTCGCGCGATTCCGCCGTCGCGACGTTTTTTCTTTGAGTTTTTAACGAGGCCGTGAAGATAATTATACCAAGTAATTCCCTCGTATAAATCGTTTAGGTCGAGGCGCATGCGCGATAAAATTTCTTCGCAGTTCGGATGATTTTCGATAATCGCAATTGCGATAATTCCGCCGGAAATTTGGCTCGCGTTAATTTTTTTAGCGATTTTTCGGGCAGTTTTAAAAATCGGCGTCATATCGTCCGGAAGGTCGTTTGCGACGCCTTCTAGGAGGCGCGGAATAATTCCGAAGCGGAGCGCGAGAAAACGCCCAGAACGAGTTTCGATTAAGCTTTTTGCGATTTTACTCGGAGTAGGATCGCTTCCGAGGATAGAAAGAATATTACTAGATAAAATATCGTTTATATCTTCGGTTTTCCCGAGCGGGACTTTTTTAAAGAGAAGATTTATATAAATTAGTAAGACTAAAAGAAGATCCGCGACGCCGATTGCGAGCCAACCGAGCGAGTTACAAGAAAAGACTAAAATCCCGCCGAAAACTAGCGCTAAAAGAAAAATTAAAAAGAGTAATTTAGAGATTAGCGGAACGCCGAGCGCGCGACCGAGCCGAGCATATTTCGCACGAGTAGAGTTTTTATTATAACGGTTTATTTCAGCCATATCGTTACTCCAGAAAAGCTTAAGAAAATACAAATAATCGGGATAACCGGTAGGAGCGGCCAGAAAATTAAACTAACTAAAGAAACAATAAGTTGTAAAAATATAACGATAATTCCAAAGATAATAATTCCGATTCGCGCGACACCGCCGACGAGACGCGAAACTAAACGGTCTAGAAAGGCCATAAATTTAGCGTCAATCGAAGTTCCAGAAGCGTTCGCGGAAATTTGGCGATAAGGAGCGAAGAGCGTTCCAAGAAGCGAGCCAATCGAGAAAAAGTCGACCGTATCGCCGAGTTTAGTCCAGATTTTCTCGGCAAAAAGTTTAAAACCGTCTTTATACCACCAAGAAATTAAACCTGCGCTTAACATAGTTTAATTGTAACATATTTCTTAAGCTTTTGACTGATTTTCTGCGGCTTTTAAGACGTCTTCGAAAAGAACGGAAACGGTAAGCGGGCCGACGCCGCCGAATTTAGGGGTAATCGCGGTTAAATCTTCACGATTTCGGATTTCGTCGTTTATATCACCGACGAGATGTCCGCCTTCACTCGCGGTTCCGGCGTCGACAACGACGGTGCCAGGTTTAATCATTTCGCTCGTAATAAGATGAGGATTTCCGGTTGCGGTAACGATAATGTCGAAACCTTTTAATTTATTAAAGTCGGAACCGCGATGGAAAACTTCGAGGCTATAACCCGAATTTGTCCACATTCGAATTAGCGGAGCGCCGACTAGTTTTCCGCGCCCGACAATCGCGATCTTTTTATCTTCGAGATTTATATTATGTCCGGCGAGCAGCCAGTTAATCGCGGTTGCGGTCGCCGAATCGAAAACGCGATTTTCTTCCCTGTTTTCATAATTCGCGAGACCGTCGACATCTTTTTCGGGAGCGATTTCTCCGACGATTTCTTCGGTATTTTTATCTTCAAGTAGAGGGAGCTGGACAATAATCCCGTTTATCGACTTGTCTTCGTTATATTTTTTAATAATGTCTTTTGAAAGATTTCGATAGAAGCCGTCGATAACTTTGACGCCGATGTCTTCGCCATATTGTTTTTTTAGTTCGACATATTTTAAAATAACCGGATTATCGGAATCGCGCAAAATTAAAAGACAAGGCTTAATTTTTTTAGACCTTAAAGTTTTTACATAGCGACTTTGGCGCTCTTTTATAAAACCGGCAAGTTCTTTTCCGTCTAAAATTTTAGTCATTTTCTTTTCCTATTACGTTTGGCTCTTGTTCTAATTTAAAACCAAATTTTTCTTCGACGATTTTCGAGATTTCGGCGACGGCTTTTTTTAGGTCACTATAACTTTTAGCGCTATCGTTAATTAAAACGAGCGCGGCTTTTTCGGAAACTCGAAAGCCATAAAAAGTTTTCCCGAGCAGACCGGCTTTTTCGATTAACCAACCGGTATTAACTTTTGTGCCGTGATGAGGGATTCCTCTCTCGTCGAGCTCGGCGATTCTATCTCTTTCAACATAAATATTTTTAAAGAAGCTTCCGCTCGAAGCCTCTTCTTCTGGCTTTGGGAGTTTTTTGTCGCGAATTTTTCGGACGGCGTCTGCTAAAACTTTTGGCTCGCGCGAAGAAATATTTTTTTCTTCTAGATAGGTCGCAAGGCTCCGATAGAGCTCGGTTTTCATCTCGCCTTTTTTGAGCATAAACTCAACTGCATAAATAAAATAGCGACCGCGCTCACTTGAGTTAAAAATCGAGCGACGATAAGAAAAATTACAATCTTCCGGTTTTAAATGAAGAAAGTTATTTTCTTTCATATCATAAACATAAATCTCTGAAATCGAGTCTTTAACTTCTTGTCCATAGGCGCCGATATTTTGAACCGGAGCGGCGCCGACCGTCCCCGGAATTCCGGCGAGACATTCAACGCCAGTACAGCCGAGCTCGACGGTCTTTTCGACGAAATCGTCCCAGTTTTCGCCACCATAAGCGAGGAATAAAACTTTATTTTCCTTTTCTTTAACTTCAATTCCCTTAATTTTATTTAAGATAATGGCGCCGTCGAAGCCGGCATCGGTCGCGAAAGTATTAGCGCCAGAGCCGAGAAAATAATATTTTTTAAGTCCTAATTCTTCCAGTTTCGGGAGAATTTCGGAAATATCCGCGGTTTTTTCAATTTCAAAAACATATCGAGCAACTCCGCCGATTTTCATCGTCGAGAGGCTAGAAATTTCTACATTTTCGCGGATTATCATTATTTAATTATTATATCAGATTAGACCAGATATAACAACGTAGCCATAATACACAGTAAAGAAAGTTAAGAGGATGGCGCCTTCGCGACGAGAAATAATTCGGTCGTCGCGAGCGAAGACGTAAAGAAGGAATGCGGAGCCGAGTAACATAATAATATCGACAACACTAAAGCTAAAATTCGGGATTCCGCCAATTAAGGCGACCGGAATTCCGGTTACGACGCCAATATTAAAGATGTTCGAGCCGACGACGTTTCCAATCGCGAGGTCGACTTCGCCTTTTTTTGTCGCGACGATAGAAGTAACAAGTTCCGGAAGAGAAGTTCCGAGCGCGACGATAGTTAGAGAAATTAATCTTGCGGAGACGCCGAGAAGCGAAGCGATACTGCTAGCAGAGTCGACAACGAAGTTCGAACCAAGAACGATTCCGCCGATTCCGAGAACGGTTAAAATTAAGGCTTTTCCGAGCTTCATTGAAGGAGCTTCAGCTTCTTTCTTCTCAACAGTTTTTTCTTCAGTTCCTTTGAGAAGTTCTATAGTCTGATTAACTTTTTTAAGCTCTTCGGAAGTCTTTTTCGCGCGGTTCATTTGAACGAGATAATAGACGAAGATTAAGAACGCAATAACGATAACGAAACCGTCTTGGCGAGAGAAGCTCGCGCTAACATCAGGATTAAAGATACTATCGGAAAGTAAGGTTACGAACATTAAAGTCATTAAAATTATGATTGGGAGTTCTTTTTTAACGGTATTATTTTTAACGACTAGCGGCTTTATGCAGGCGGCGACACCGATGATTAAAAGGACGTTTAAAATATTAGAACCGATAACGTTTCCGAGGAGCATTTCGGTATTTCCGGAAAGAAGCGATTTTACCGAAACGGCAAATTCCGGAGCGCTCGTTCCGAAAGCGACGATAGTTAAGCCGATTAACATTTTCGGGACTTTAAAATTTTCGGCGGTTGCGCTTGCGCCGTCGACAAAAACGTCGGCACCTTTAATTAAAATAATGAACCCGACGATAAGAATTAAGATTTGAAATAATATTTCCATAAATCTATTTTAGCATAAAAAGAAAGCCCGATTAAAAAAACCGAGCTTTCTAAAGTACTGAGGTTTATAGTTTCTAGATTAAGCCCATCTTCTGACGGACTTTCCGACGATTCTCGGACATTACACGAGCGATGTCGCCACGCGTATTTTCGGTTAAGCGAACGTTCGCACAACCTTCCCAGTCGAAATAAAGCTCGCGGGAATAGACAATTGCGTTCTGATAACGTTTTTCTTCCGAGCTGTCGTGAATTTGACGAATATCGCCACAGAGAATTAGCTTCGAGCCTTTTGCCGGACGAGCGAGCGCCGTATCGGCGTCGTCAATTTTCAGACGCTGAGCCTCGTCGATAATGACGAGCGTATCCTCGAGATTAAGGCCTTGAACCATCTCGAAAGGCTCACACCTAAAGTAGCGACTAAAGATGTAGTTCGTCTGCTTCTCGAGAAGATCGCTGTAGCTCATCTTCGAATCGGCACCTTTGAACGGGTCTTGATTCTCGGCTCCTCGGTTTTTCTTCTTAGCTTTTTTCTTTCGGGAATGTTGGTCGCCGAAATCTTCGGGGGAATAGTCGCCCATAAAGTCCAAGTCGTCAAAGCTTCCGGTAAAACTACCGAGCGTGCGATTAGCATTACTCCGGCTACTATTGTGGTAATTTCCCTTACCTTTTTCTTCATAGGTTTCTCCTCTCGCTTCTTCCTGATTGCCAAAATCGTCGGGATCCTGATCGCCGTATTTTTTTAAGATCTCGCGCCGACGTTTAAATTCGGGCGTATTACTAAGAAAAGACGCAATTGCGCTTTTAATCGCAGCGACGAGCGGAGCCTTTTTCCGATCTTCTCCTCCAGGGGGAGCACCGAGCGGATTTTTCGCCGGTAAGGTCGAAATGATAACGGTTTTAATAAATCTACCGCGTTTCATCTCGCGAATAGCGTGTTGGACAGCGTTGTAGGTCTTACCGGTTCCGGCAGGACCAGTAACATTAATGACTTGGATATCGTCATCGTTTAAGGCATCGTAATAAATCGCGATACCAAGGTTGGGCGGTTCCTTTCCTTCCTTCTTGACGTTACGCAAGGGACAAATCTTTCCGTTCTCCTTATGGAAGCGCGCGACTGAAGCATACTTTTCGCTATCTGCGAAGTAAGAAAGAGGATAGTTGTCATCTTCGGGAGTCATAATAAGATACTCATTCGCAATCAAAGGCGTTTCGTCCGGCATATAATCTCGGAACTCTTCTTCAGTTACGGGAGCTCCGTAGTAAAGCCGATGAAACATCTCCGCCGGAACGGTCAGCTCGCGGACACCGGTATAAATCGGGCGGCGCTTAAAGCTGTAAGACTTAACCCGAACAGCATATGCGTCTGCTCGAGAGAGCAGAGGATTGTCGTTCGTTAAAAGGATAACGTCTCTACTCTTATTACTACGCTCTAAAATATTCTCGGCGGTTCCGTCAATCGGAAGTCCTTCAAGAATCATTGAAGCTTCGAGCGCGGTCAGAGCAATCTTTCCGTCGTTGTCGTCGTCTTTCGGGACATAAGGTAAGCAGTTACTAAAGTTACGATGGAGCGGAAGAATTGAAATAAGCTGGTTCTTCCAACCGGTAGGAATCGGCTTTTCTAAGTTTAGAATTTCGCCAATTGTTCGACCGGAGTTCGGAAAAAGCTTTTTCAACCGACCAAAAGCGATTCTCGCAATCATACCACGCTGAGTAGCTTGTCCTTTCATATTATCAAGCTCGTCGAAAACGACCTGAGGAATGATAATATGAGCGTTATCGAGACTCGGCTTAAAGTCAAGCGGCTCGCGCCAATCTTCGTCGTCCGGATCATAGAGGATGTCGACACAAGAGATAATTAAATTTGTGTCAAGAACGTAACAACGCCGAGAAGACGATATTTCTTCGCGTTTTACGGATTCTTCCTCGCGGAGTTCCCGATCGACTTGTTGGGCGATTTCCTCGCTACTCTCTTCTACTTCGCCAAATTGGGCATTTCGAAGCTCTTTTTTGGCTTCACGGCTTTGTATCTCTCTACGATTAGGGCCGCAGGGATACGACTTCTTGCCTTTCTTTCGTCTTGACATAGGCAAACCTCCTTATAATGAAATGTACTACGAAAATGAGCCGTTTTACCGGCCCACCACATACTTATAGTATAGCATAGAAAAACTAATTATCGCGGGATTTTTTAGAATATTTTTTTCTCTTACCTTGAGTTCTGTCATTGTAATATGAGAATTTAATCGGTGTGCCGACAAAAGGATAAACTTCGCGGATTTTTCGCTCGAGATAGCGTTTATAAGACCAGTGAAGTAACTCCATTTCGCGACCATGGATAACAAACCAAGGCGGAGTAATGTCGGTCTGGACAATATATTTCGGCTTTGGGTGAGTATTTTTTAAGCCTGCTGGAGGATGGGAGGTGATTGCTTCGCGGAGAATTTTATTTAAGTCGGAAGTTTTAACTTCAGTATGGCGGCTCGCGTCGATTTCAAGAATAAGGTCGAAAATTTTCGTAACATTTTTTCCGGTTTCAGAACTCGTAATTAAGACCGGCGCGAACGGAAGAAAATCGAAGTCATATTCGAGTTTATCTAAAATCTCGTCGGTTCCATCTTTTAATAAATCGGTTTTTGTTAAAACGACGATAATTCCCTTTCCGGCTTCGACAATTTGTCCGGCGAGAGACTGGTCAAGTTTTGAATGTGGCTCGGTACTGTCGACGAGAAGCGCGCAGATGTCTGCTTCTTCGATTGCGGCAAGAGTACGAAGCGCAGAGAACTTTTCGATTCCGACTTCGCGCTTCCCCGGCTTTCTTAAGCCGGCAGTATCGAGAATCTCGATCGTCGTGTTTTTATAACGAATTTCAACGCGGTTAATATCGCGAGTCGTTCCTTGTCTTGAGCTAACGACGGCTTGTTGTTTTTTAGCGAGTTTATTAAAGAGGCTAGATTTTCCGACGTTCGGACGACCAATTAAAGCGAGTTTAATCGGGCGTTCTTTTTCGTCTTCTATTTTCGGCTTTACATCTAAAGTTTTCTTAATTGCGTTTTTAAGATTTTCGACGCCCTGTCCGGTCGTAGCGGAAGTCCTAAAAGTATTAACGGGTTTAATTCCGAGTTTTAAGAACTCCGTTTCGTCTAAAGATTCTCCGAGATCAGATTTATTTAAAACAAGAAAGACCGGCTTTTTCGACTTTAAGGCAGTTTTAGCGATATTTTTATCTTTTTGATCGAGATATTTAGTCGAGTCGACCGCGAGAAGAATTAAATCGGCGACTTCGACGGCGTCGTTAATTTGTTCCTGAATACTAGCTTCAAAATCGTCCTCCGGATTTTTCAAACCGGCGGTATCAATCAATAAAAAGGCGTCGTCAATTTTTGCGCTGACGTTATCGCGAGTCGTTCCCTCTTCACGCGCAACAATCGCGATATTTTTTCGCGCCATGCGGTTTAGGAGACTCGATTTTCCGGCGTTAGTCTGGCCGATTAGAGCGACGATTTTTTGCTTTGACATAGTGTATTTATTATAACATAATTTTTATGGTTTGAAAAGAGTTGAAAAAAATAGTAAAAAATGTTAAGATATATTTGTTGGCTCCTTCGTCTAGTGGTCCAGGACGTCTGGTTCTCATCCAGAAAATCGCGGGTTCGACTCCCGCAGGAGTCACCATTTTTTATACCCTAGTCACAGTCAAACGTGTTATCGTTATAGTTTGAGTCGTCGAGGAGTTCTTCGTCGAGTTTAACGACATCGTCGTCGACCGTGCTTAAGTCGTCGACATCTTGGGCGCCGTCTTTAATCGGAACGCCGAGGCTATATGAATTATCTAAATCTTTTGAACTATCTTCCATAATTTTATTTTAACACTTTTTCGAGTTTAAAGACACGGATAAATAATTTTTGAACCCATTTTATAATCGTTATGTCTAAAATCCAAGAAACGGCGAGCGAAGCGATAATCACTAAACAAGAGCTAAGAATCCAGCCAAAGAAATTTTTCGGGAAAGTTATAAGGTCGTTAATAAAATATAGAACTATCATGTGTAACATATAGACCGCGAGAGAATGTTTTCCGATAAAGAGAACAACTTTTTCAAGAAGCTCGCGAGGCTTTTTCTCGAAGAATTTTTTAGAGAGTTCGCGGACGCCGATAAATAGCGCAACGCTATAGAAGAAATAAAACGGAGAGGTCGATTTATAGCCGTTCGTAATTTTTAACTGAACGAGGACTAAAGTAATAATTAAACTAAATAACCCGACGAGATAAAGTTTCTTTTTGGATTTTTCGGTTTTAAATAGGTCTTCGATAAAATAGCCGGAATAAAAGAGGAGAGTATAGCCGATAAAGTAATAACTAATTTCAAAATTGACGCCTAAAATATGCGGAAGAAAAGTCGTAATCGTTCCGAGGATTAAGCCGACAGTTAGAAAAGCTTTTTTATCACGGTCTTTAAAGTTTTGAACCATACGGGCGGTAAACGGGACGGCGAGGAAGTTCGCGATTAATATATAAAGGAACCAATATTCCATATAATTAAAGCCGTTAAAGAGGGCGAGGAGAAACTGATGAGCGAAGAACTTTGGATGGAGCTCGAGGCCTTTATTATAGACGAGGACATGCGCTTCTTTAATTAACATGAAGATTAACATTGGAACGATTAAGCCGATAAACTTTTTCCAGTAAAACTTTTTATAAAGCGATTTATCTTCAAGATTAAGTTTAAAGGCGAATTTTCCGGAAAGGAGGAAGAAAAGCGTTACGCCGACAACGGTAATAACTTCAGTAAAGCTAGAGAGAGTAGGGTTATCGCCGAGGTAAGGGCCGATTTCGTGGGTTAAGACGATTAAAACCATCGCGAGAACGCGAATAACTTCATAGCTAAGGTCGCGTTTAGTTTTTACCATAATCTAACGCTCCCGTCTTCAAGTAGATAATTTTCTTCAGCGGTTTTTATCACGACGGTCTCGTCGATAATTTTAATCGAGCCGGCGTCAGGATAAACTGACATGTTTTTAAATTCGTCGGTTTTTACGATTTTTTCATAGGTCTCGGCGTCGGCAGGTTCGACATTTTTTCCATAATATTTTTGATAGAAAGAAACGTATCTTTGAACTCCGGCGTAAGCCACCCAAGAAATATTATTTAAAGTGACCATTCCGTTTGTTCGATCTACTTCGGAAGTAGTCGTGTCGATAAGGTAGCTAAAGAGAAACGGCATATTAGATTTATAGCCTTCGAGCGAAGTTGCTTTAGTATAAATATCGCTCGAAATCGTTTTAAACTCTTGATATTCGTCTTCACGAACGACATAAGTCGCGATATTACTAAGAAGAAAAGTCCAAGCGAGAACAATTAAAGCGGTTTTCGAGCCGAGGTCGAGAGCTTTAGTAAAAAGATTTTTCGGAAGAGTATTTAGGATAACGGCAAATAAAACGGCGGTAACGATAATCCCCGGGCCGGTAACGAGGTTAATTCTCGTGCCGGAGGCGATTAAGTTCATAATATTAACGCCGAGCGGGAAAATTAAAAGAAGAATAACTACAGAAACGATTTTAATAATTTTTTCGCGTTTTTCGGATTTTAAAACAGTGAAAATTCCGAGCGCCGAGAAAAGAGCAAGAAATAGATAGATAATTTGGCGACTATAAAAACTGTTGTTTATAATAGACTTATCGTCGAAGAAGAAATTATAAAAATCGGTAAAGGCACCTCCGAGATTCGCCGGAAGGGCGCGGAGCGTTTCGAGACCGAGTGCGTTTGTGCCTTTATAAGCGGAAGGTTTTGTATGATTAAGTTTACAAATAATTCTAAAGACGACATAATAGCCGACGACGCCGATTCCGACAAGAATTAGATTTCTAAGAAAATGTTTAAACGCGGATTTAAAATCGGAAGTAATAATTTCGTAGAGCGCAAAAGCGATAACTAGCCCGACGAGGACGCCGAGATAAGCCTGATAAAGCGAACAAAGAAGAGCGGAAGAGATAATCGCGAGAAGATAAAAACGCTTACTGTTTTTAAGTTTGTCGATTCTCGACATCGAGAAGACGGCGAGCGAGGCTAGGAAGAACGCGAAAAGATAAGAATCGGCGCAATAAAGATACATATAAGTTTCGGTAAACTGCGGAGCGACGGTAATAAGCGCGGATAAAATTAAAAGGAGCGGAAGATTTTTAATTTTAAAAGTCCGGCGGATTAAAAATATCGCGCCGGAGATACAGAGGAGCGAAAAAACAACTACAATAAGCTGATTAACGAAACCGAAACGAGCGTTATCGAAAATCTGGAGCGAGAAACGGCCGAGTTGTGTTTCCCAGAGGTCGGCGATATGAGTATGGTTCGCGGAGAGGGCGTCCGGAGAAAGGCCGTTTGAGATAAGAAAATAAAAGTTATTGATAATTCCGACAATAAAAACGGTAGCTAAAATATATTTATCTTCAAGACTGAATTTTTTGAGAGGCTTAGGTAACATAGTTTTATTCTATCATAAAATTAATATTTAACGTAGCCGTAAGACTTGGCGATAGCGGTAATGAAAGTTTGTCCCGGAGCGAGATTAATTATATTTCCGCTTTTATCTTTAAAGACGAGCTGGGACGAGACTTTTTCTTTCTCCCATGTTCCCTCGACAACAATTCCATTTTGGAAAATGTAAGCGTCGCCAGAGCCGGTCGTAGTTAAGTCTTCGCGATAATGGTTAATCTGATTTGTTTGTTCGCTTACTTTCATAACGACGACAACTTTTGGTGCGACTTGGACCGACTCACAATCTTGTTTTGGTTTAATATTATTGCCGGATTTATTGAGATTTTTACAGCTATAAACCATGTGTTTTCCGGAACTTCCTTCATAGCTTCGGAGATAAGTGTTAGTAGTCGAGTCGTAAGTATAATTTACGTTATAGTTTGCGGCGGTCGTAACGTGGACATAGATATTATTCGCGGCGGTATATTTTTTCGTCGTTTCTTCGGCGTTTTCGGAATTTTCAGTATTTTGTTCGGCGCGGATTTCTTTAAGCTGTTCGTTTGACTCGTCCGGAGTCATGCGTGCGAAGACTTTTGGACTTGAGCTATTATAATTATTGTCGGTATTAAATTTAGCTAAAAGCTCGCCAGAAGTAAAGAGGTTATTCGGAGCGGTCCAACCGGAATAATCGCGCCACATATAAGTTCTCGATTCAGAAAGATGTTTATAAGACTTAACCGCATTTAAGGCGTTTGCTTCCCCGCCGGCATGAACGATTGTACAGTCGAAAGGATCGTCCCATTCGAGATAATACATTCGAAGACTTCGAACCGGACCGATTACGGCGTCGTTACTTCCGCGATAAATCGCGGCGAAGCGAGTAATTCCGGCTTCGGCGATCGCCTCGAAGACGATTTTCGCGTCGGTTAGCCCGACCTGCGGACGGGCGTCGGTTCCGTTCGGGATTTGTACGCAAGAGATGCTTTTTGTATTGTTATTATCGGCATATTGTTCCGCTTGTAGTTCGGTATAGACGATTTTCTGACCATTTTCGTCGAGTTTTTCGGAGCCGTCGGCGTTATATTGAGTTCCGGAATAGCTAATCGTCTCGCCGGTTAAGTTATCATAAAACTTTTTCGAGACGGTTTTAATGCTTTCGGAGCTACCGTTCTCGGAGCCAGTTTCTTCAGAGTTTCTAAAAAATAGAAAATAAGCGGTAGCAGCGCCGCCGGCAAGAACTAAGAAAATAATTAGAAAGATGAGGATTTTCTTCTTTTTTGAGAGAGGTTTTTTATCTTTTTTGTTTTTCTTCGGCTTCTTATTCATGTCTTCAGTATAACATAACTTGATTTTTTAGACAAAAAGTTGTATAATATAGGAAGAACCGGGCGTTACTCACGCCTTGATTGCACATCAAAATTTGGAGGTGTTATTATGAAGAAATATTTTTGTCTTTTTATGGTAACTATGTTAACGATGGCTTTAACGGCTTGTGGCGAGAAAACTACCGAAAATACTCCGTCCGAGAAGCCGGTTGAATATACTGGCGAAGGCGAAGTTCAAGGCGGGATTCCAACCGACGAGGAGTTAGCGGAACGCGAAGAGGAGGCTAAAACTTATGAGGAGGCTTCCGAAGAGCCGACCGTAGACTATTCCGACGCAAACGTCGAAATGGAAACGACGCCGACGGCGAGCGATACCTATATCTCGGCAGATAATTTCTGGCAAGGCGAAGATTATTTTGACTTGGAAGAATATCTGTATATGAATGGAGCGGATAAGATTATCTATCTTGACGAGAAAGCAGATGTAATCGACTATCCGGAAGAAGGAAAAATGGTATTCTGTAGAACAAATATTGGACATTGGAGAATAACTATAGCTGGAAGCGGAAGTTCTTTCCTGTATTTCAAGGACGATCCATCTAATCCGGCAAGCCAGCCTATACATTCCTATCTTCCAGTTGTTAGCGCATCGGGGGATATGGAGTCTAAGGGTAGTCATATTGTAGTTATTGATCAGCATGACAATTTTTGGTTTGAGAGTCCGATAATTGCACTCGATCACTTAATGTGGCTAATCAAGCAATACCCGGATGAGGAAAATCCATTTCAGTATGCCGACGAAAATATTATTTCAATGTGTGTAACCAACTATTAAGGCCTCTAAAAAATGGGCGCCTCATTATGAGACGCTCTATTTTTATGCGATTTTAGTTTTATTTCTGACGTCGCTATAGACAATATATTTATTTAAGATGATGTTCTCGGAAGCGATAACTTCGGTTTCTTCAAAATGAATAGTATTGTCTGGTGCTTCATATTTTTCTGGACCGTAAGTTGTTGGATTATAATTAGCTATGAAGTCGAAATATTCAATGTAGGCTAAAGTTTCTTCGACTTCACTTTTTCTTAAGCCAGAATATCTAGCAATAATCCCCTCGTAAGAATTATCTAGTGGATTTTCTTCGTAATATTCATTTAAGAACTTAGCGACAGAAGATTGTTCGATAATACCGGCGGATTCCATTAATCTTTGGTCTTCAGAGTAGCGGGAGTAGTTCATGGATTGAGCGCTTAAACATTCTTCACCCGAGCCCCATCCGAGATTAGCTAGCTGGAAGGCATCGTCTTTCATTTGAACTAGATCGCCGACTAGCGGAATAACTCCGACGCCTTGGTTAACTATGTCATTCAGTGTGGCATTATCAGTATGAACCAAACCGGATACGGCATCCATAACGTTACTATCGATTATTCCGAATTGAGACTGTCTTGCTGCACAGGCGACAACCCATTTTGATAATTCAGATCCCTTGTTAATATCTGGGTTCCCATTATGTTCGGCGTCGTCAACATTATCCCAGTTAAAGTTTCCGTTTCCGCCGTTTCTGTCTTCGTCAGTCATAACATTTTCCATAATTTGCGAAGGCTCTTCACCCATTGTGTCCATTTCTGTAACGAAATATGGAGTACAGAAGGCGTCGCCGACTAAACCAATATTCTTTAGGTTTGGACAATCGTAATTTAGGGAAGTTTCGAAGACGACTTCGCCATCGGCTTTAGCGGTTGGAAGGAGTTTTTTAAAGGAGTTTCCGACTGTTGACATGGCGGTTGAAACTGTAGTTAATGGAGAACTCCAAGTGTTTGCGATTGGCATGAGAGAGTTTACGATTGAGCCAAGGAATGTATACTTAGATGTCGGATCAAAAGGCGATTTTTCGGACCGCTCATATTCTGCTTCCGCGGCGATTACTTCTTGTTGTGCGCGCCAGTGTGCCATAAGATTGTCTTCTGTAGACGGTAGTCCGGAACTGACTTGCATCTCTTTTCCTAGGTATATGTTAAAACCGGAGTTAATAGCGTAAGCCGCGTCTTCTCCTGCCATATTAGAGATAAGATCCATCGCCATCCATTGAGCGATATGTGGAACTACTACGGACGTAAAGAGAGCCATTACGGCGAGAACTAATGCATTTAACACGGTAGCCTTAATTAAACTCCCTATTAGATCTTTAATTACGTTGCCAATTCCACCAGTAAAGAACGCAAGTACTAAATCTAGGACTTCTCCACTTGCCGCCGCCGCCATATCAATATACAAGCAGTTTCTATATGCTGCTACGGCTGAAGTTGCGCTACCGCCAATAGCTGCGATTTGTGAAGCGATATAGCCTACACTACCACTATTTGCAATAGATCTTGCCGAGACTGTCTCAACATTGTATTTTTCAGCGATAGGATCACTTGCTTGGACGACGACGGTTCCGTCGCTGAAGAACTGATTCCAAGCCGTAGATTCTAGAGACGAGGTATTCTCTCGAATAACATTCCCGTCGCTGTCTACAGTATTAGCTTTCTTGGACATCCCGGTCATATAATAAGAGAGTTCATTCTTTCCGGCGTCACCGGTTTGAGTTCTTTGGACCGCTTCAAGAAAACCTGTAATATAATTTATAACGTTTGCAATGTGGACACCGGCAATTACGGCGTTAATCGCGGAATAAACTTTCATAATTGTACAGCCGAGGTTTGCAACTTGGGCGCCTGCTGCAGAAATAGATTTTACTTTAGTTCGAAGAGAATCTTCAATTTTTCCCCTAACTTCGGGGCTATCAGGATTCTTTCCTACGGTATCGCCTTTTTTAACTCCACCGTCCGATTCGGTTGTTTCTGTCGGGTTATACCAATCTGGATCCTCGTCGGTTCCTCTATTTACGGGGTGTTCGTCATCTTCGTATTTTGAACTACTTGAGTCTCCTTTTATATCCTCGTTCATACCACTTGCTTTGGCTTTTGTCTTTATCTCTTCGTCGTCTGCCACATCGGAGGTGTCTTTAAATCTGTTTCTGCTATTTGATAGCCAACCATGAACTACACCTGATAAATCGTCGAACCAGCCGGCGATATGCCCTTTAAGAGTTCTAGTTCCTCTGTCGAAAGCATTAGAAAAATCGTCAGAGTCAATCATTGCGTCGTCGATTTTTACTTTAGTGTCGATTTCGATTGTTTTTGTTGTTCCGTCGGACATTTCAACTTCGACCGAGCTCGGAATTTTATCGGCGTCAGCATCGTTTGCGGCGACACCGTATTTCTTTCCGGTTTTTTCGTCCTCATAAACTAAAAATCTAACTCCGCCTTCGTCTTTATAGAAGACATTATTTTTCTGGAGTTTCTTGCTTAAACTATTTGAAATCTTGAATTTTTCTTTGCCGAAGATTGTTGCGCGAGTCGCCTTGACGTTTCTAGACGAGTCCATCGAGAATCTCGTAAAATACGTCGTCCTCTTATTCATTGAAGTTCTGAGATTATTAAACTGATCGAGACCGTTCGCGACGAGACCGAACGGAGCGAGGCTCTGGGTTCCGGCAAAGATTCCGACGAGCGCGCCGATAATTAAAAGGATTGTTCCGAGCGGGCCGAGCTTCTTTGCTTGGTTTACAAACATTTTTCCGCCCGGCATCGATTTCGAGGCGACTTGTTCTAAAGTTTTTCCTTGGACATTATTCGCGAAACCTGATTTATTTTCGGCGTTTCGCGCATCTTGAACCGCAGAAGCGAAGCTAGAGTTACTCCCTTTAGAGTCGGTCGCGGAGCCGGTTTTCGAAGCGCCTTTTTCTGCGAGCTTCGCGAAGTTCTTTGCGTCTTCACGATTATTCGCTCTTTCTTGCATCCGGTTTCCCCACTCGGAAGCCTTTTCTTGAAAACGAGAATAAGAGATAACATTATCGCCCTCAGAATTAGGGGAAAAATCTTCTTCGTCAGACCATTCTTCTTCAGGCATATTAAATATATTATATCACGAAAAACGTAACCGGAATAGAAAAATCCGCCTAAACTTAGGCGGATCTTATAATTTTTATTCAGCGATGCTCGAAGTAATGTCGAGATGCATATCTTTAATTAAACCGTTACCGATTTTAACGGAAGGATCGGAGTCTTTCGAAGTCGTCGCTTCTTTAGCGGAAGCGAGAATCGGAGCAATTCCAGTAAAGAGACCGTGATCCGCGACGGCGGAACCGTTAGTTACTTCGACAATAAAAGTCGAGTCGTTCGGAGCTTTGAAGAAGCCCATAGAAATAGTAACTTGATTTTCGGTATAGTCAATATAAGAATATTGTTGTCCGGCGGCAGTATCCGCGCCACTCTTTAAGACGGTCGCGCCGAGATTTCCAACTTCAGTAGCGAGCGCTTCGAGGTTTGGAGAAACTTGAGCGTAAGAGATGTTCGAAGCATAAGAAAGCGCCGCCATCCAAGTTTCGCTAGAATCGCCGAGATAAAGTTGTCCGTCTTTTACTTCATAGTCAAAGTTTTTTGGAGCAGTTAAAGTATAGTCTCCGAGAACAATATTAGTTCCGGCAGAAGTACTACTCGTAACGACACTAGTAGATTCTTCAGCCTCGGAAGCTGTATTCGAGCTAGAGGCGGTAGTCGTAACGGTCGGCTGGCTCGAAGAGCTACTCGACATAATCATAATAATAGCAACGATAATACCGACGATAGCGACGGCCGCGATTAAAATAATTAAGATTAGTTTATTATCTTTCTTTGGTTTTGTCGCTGGAGTAGAGTTATTAACCGGAGTCGGGGTAGGGATTGTATTTGGATTTGGAGTCGCCGGAGCGGACGGAGTTACTTCGGGAGCCGGAAGAGGTTCCGGAGCGTTTTCTATAACTGGTTCAGAAGTAACCGGAGCGGCTTGAGGCGCTGGAGCTTCTGGAGTTTCGACTGGCGGCGTTGGTGTTGGAGCCGGAGCTGGACTTGATAATAACGGCGCGCCACAATTAGTACAGAAAGCGAGAGTATCTGTATTATCTGCGCCACATTTTCCACATTTTTTCATTTATTTCCTTTCTTATTAGTGTTGCCCACAAAATTTAAGAACATATATATTTATTCTATTATAACACGCTTATGCTTATTTTGATATAAAAAATCTCCTATATTTCAAGGAGATTTTTAAAAGTTTAAGTTTTAGGCTTCTTGCGCGTTAAAGCGTTTCGAGACAACGAAGGCTCCTGCCATCGCAATCATGATTGTCGCGACAGTGATAAAGAGCGAGTTGTCGGAAATAGAGTTAACAGCTTCCATACTGAAAGAACCGGTGTCTGGGGCGCCTACGGTCGAAGCGGTCGTAGCGCTTGTATCCGAAGACGAGCCGCCAGCGATAAGCTCGGCGTAAAACGAAGTTCCCCAGCCAGCTTCTTTGCGATTTACGCCGTTAACGGTCATAGTCGTATCACTAGTAAAGCGATAACCAGCTTTAGCGCCGATATATACTTCGACATAATATTTTTCGCCTTCATTAATCTTGAAAGTTACTCCTGCCATGTTGTCATAAGTAGGATCTTCAGAAGGAAGGCCTTTATTATACTGTGTATAAGCGACTTCGTATTTATCTGGCTCACCAAGTGTAATAATTGGCTCGTCAGTATCGGCATTGACAGTTGTTCCGACCGCTGGGAGTGAGACATTGACTACGATAGAGTTAACGACTTCGTCATCAGAGAAGTCGATATAATAAGTATTTAAGCCGTAGATTGTCTCATTCTCATCTGTCGAGAAGACCGAACCGAGCTCATTATAATATAAATTATTTATATCAGTTGAGCCAAAGAGATCGTCATAAGAGTTACCGTTATTGATTGTAACTGTAGTATAAGACGCTTCAAGCGCAGTTTTCTGAGCGTTAACTGCGGCATCAAACGCAGCGCGTTTTTCGTTAATAAAAGCTACGTAGTCGTCAGTAGTTCCGAGGGTGGTTGTTCCCCCTCCTACATTAGGACCAAAAGCAATATTATGTGCTGTTGCGGCGCTAACTGCTCCCCCCCCCAGAGCGACATTTGACACTAAAAGTCCCAGCGCTAATGCAGCCGCTGAAACTCGTTTCATTGATGTTTTCACGGAATTTCTCCTTGTAAGATTAGTAGTATTAACCACCCTATATACTTTAATTATATCATACTTTTCTTTTTCTGTCGAGGTATGATAGAATATAGTTATGAAAATAGTTTTTACTGACGGGAGTGCGTCTCCTAATCCTGGGCCGGGAGGGTTTTCAGTTATCGATGAAGAATCCGGCGAGCCAATTATTTTAGGTCGTTCGGACAGGACAACAAATATTCGAATGGAGGGGGAGGCAATATCGGCGGCGATGGAAGCGTTTCCGGAAGTAGAAATACGTACTGACTCGGAGTTTTGGAAAAATGTTTTAGAACGATGGGCAAGGGTTTGGGAAAATAACGGCTGGAAAAAGTCGAGAGGTCCGATTCAAAATCTAGACCTTGTAAAGAGGCTTTATCTTCGTTATAAAAAAGGCGGAGTCGAGATAGTTTGGGTAAGAGGACATGTTGGAACAGAGCTAAATGAGCGAGCGGACGAATGGGCGAATAATGCGAGAGAAAGAAAAACTTTTAAAGACTTAGAAATTAAGGAGGTCTGATGAAAAAAGTTATTGTTAAATGCAAACTGAAGAATCGAGACGATTTCGAAAAGAAGATGTCGGAAATCGATATGGATTTTTCGCCGATGTATTGGCGCCACGAGCGGATTTATGTCCCGAGAAATTATCAAAGAAAGTCGTCGTTCCCTCGCCTAGTTCTTAGAACAGAAATGAAAGCAGTAGATAGGCCAGCGAAATATGAACTCGAGCTTCGTAGGCACATTGAGGATTCCGGCATCGACATTATTGATACAACGATTATTCGTGATTATTCTGAAGCGGCGAATATTATTCTTCAGCTCGGCTTCGAGGCGCAGAACGAGGTTTCTTCGCGTCGCCAAGAGCTAGTTTTAGGAAAAGGGACAAAAATGTTCCTCGATAAAGTTGATGGAGTTGCGGGATATTATGCTAAAATTGAGGCAGAGCTCGGAGAAAACGATAAAGTCGAGGAAGTTAGAAATGAAATTCTTTCGACGTTTGCGCAATTTGGGCAAGATCCTTCGACGGTTGTTGCCGATACATATTCAGAACAAATGTAGTTAATTAAAGGAGGCTTTATGGCAGATAAAATTACTAATTCAGAAATTTCTAAAATTACAGATTTTGATGTTTTTCAGTGGGCGAACGAAATCGACGAGTATAAAAATAACGTTTCCTGCGAACTGTTTTTATTCAATAAAAATTATACGCCGTTTAAGGTTCGCTATTCAGATAAATTAACTGCTTCGGTAAAAGCGATGTTTATGATGGAAGCGGTTTCATATATCGTGAAAGAGGCGGATAAAGGTCTAGAACAGCGCGAATATGAGAAGAGCGACGGTGAGAAAAATGTCGTTTATCGAACAAATTTAGAGAATGTCGTTCGCGCGAAAACTTTAATTGAGTTAATCGAGAAAGAATATAAAGATATTGAATATTTTAACGACGGCGGAAGTGGTTCGGAGTTTAAGAAGATTAAAGGGATTCTTGCAAAGTTTTCTTATCTCGGAGGTAGTGGTAGCGGCGAGGCAAAGACTTTTTATATCGCGAAAGGAATCGCGGCGTCTTCTGCGCTTAAAGGAGCGACGTCTTGGGAATTAAACGGCGAGAGCTTCGAGCCGTTTGCGGCGGAAATTGCTTTAAAGATGCCGGAAGATAACCAAGTCGCGATTATCGGAGAAAATGTCGTGATCTTTAATCAGTCTAAGTTTGAGACGCTTTTCCAATATGATTTTAAGACACAGATGCTCGCCGATGCGCAAGCGAAAGCGATTGAAGAAAAATATAAATTGACTTTCCCGGAAGGCTTAACTTTAAATGCGCTTCTTCAAGATAAGAAACCGCTTGTAAAGAAGCTCGCCGACCTCGACATTGCGGAAGAAATGAGCCAGAAACAGTTAATTGAATATTGTGACGAGATGCAACTTGAGTTAATGTCGGACGATTCAGACGGCTCGATTATTATCCAGGACGATAAAGATTTAACGATGTTCGTTAATTTAATTAACGAGGACTACTATATTTCGCCGGTTAACGGAAAGCGCTACGAAATTAAATCGAAGAAGTTATTATCTGAGCCAGAAGGCGAAGTACCGAGAAATTAGCTTAATAAAAAATGGAGCCGCGAACGAGATTTGAACTCGTGACCTCATCCTCGCTACGCGGGATGCGCGATATTCTATCTACTCGCGCTAACGCGCTCAGACAAGCAACTGAGCTAAAAAAATGGAGCCATCTACCAGGTTTGAACTGGTGACCTCATCCTTACCATGGTTATCATCGAC